>NZ_JBHMEZ010000012.1:0-866975 GCF_042427615.1 Formosa undariae
CTTTTGCCATAGCCAAATCAGGATTAACCTATGATAATAATTATAGAAGTGTTTTAGTGGGAAATTAATGAGTTTTTACTTGTTTTTTACCACAGTACTTTGTTGCCCACAGTTTTTATTCCTCGTTGTATTCATAAATTCGTTCGGTTTTTCCATTTGATTTTCTAAAATGACCTAATATATTTTCAAATTTCGGTTTGATTTTGAAAGAACCAAATTTATCTATAAATCCCCATTTTCCATCGATTTTCACAGGCGCTAAATCATATTTATAACCTCTCGCTTCGTCAAATTGGAAATCGATAATTACATTTCCTTTATTATCTATATAACCATATTTTCTATTTTGTTTTGCTACCGCTAAACCATTATTGCTGAAATATGTAAGATTTTCATAAATCGGTTTTATTAATATAACTCCAGTTGTATCTGCTAATCCATATTTACCATAAGTTTTATACCACATATATTGTCCTTGTGTATAGCCAAAAGCTCTATATTTCTTTTGCATTATTGTATCTCCACGACTATTTATTTTTCCTAAAGTGTTTGTGTTGGCGGAACCAATTAATGGAAATTTCTTTTGTTTCTTTAAATATCGAATTGTATCAATGATTTTTCCTGATTTGTCGATTATACAATCATAAAATTTTGGTTCTAAAACGATAAGGTCTGGACTTACAGTTGTTGTGTCAATAGTTTCTATTTCGACCTCGGCAAATCCATTTTTAAATTCGTAAGCAAGAGAGAACAAAGTATCTATTTTTAAATTTCCATTAACACCTATATATCCCCATTTTCCATTTTCATTAAACTGGACAGAAGCTAATTCTTCTGAAAAGTCTTCTGCATCTGTGAATGATATTTTGGATATTAAATTTCCTTCTAAATCTGCAAAATTATAATGATTTTCTGTTTGAACTAATACTCTCTTATTTTCAACTAGTCCAACGAAATCGTATTTATAATCAATAATTAATTTTCCTTCGGTATCTATTAAGCCTTGTTTCCCGTTTTTATATGTTTCCGAAAAACCATTGTAAAAGTTATTTATAGAGTCAAATATTGGTTCAATAATCCATTTTCCTTTAAGATTTATTGCTCCGTATTTTCCATTAAATTTTGCAGGAACTATTTCAGTTTTGTCAACCGAACAGCTTGTTATTAAAAGCAGGATTATAATGTATTTGACGGTTTTCATAAATTGTGGGCAACTTCGGGATATCAGCACTTTTATATTGCCATAATGATCTTTCTATTTAAGGTGTTATCATAGTCAAATTAGGCGTTTATATAACGGAACATGAAGTACTATATCATTAAAACACAAACTGCAATTAACATATTTAAGGTGCATATTTTTGATTTAAATGGTGTCTTCAAAGCTATAACTTATAATAGATATTTTAATCCTTCTAAAATTACACTCAAAAGAGCGTCGTTGTATGTCTTTTCTATTTTATTAAGGTTTTCAATATAAAATGAACCGCTTTTTCTATTTCATTTTTTTCCCAACTTCCAATTTCAATACACTGTTTATTGGTACTAAGAATAATTAATTCACTATAAAAACAAAGATGTATGGTAAACGAAATTCCATTGTGAATATATTCAGCAAAACTGTCTTCTTTTTCGTTTACCATTTGATAAAACTTTAATTTTTCAAATAGCTCTATGTTTTCATCTTTAAGTGCTTCATAAAGATTTTTACCAAAACCGTTATAACGCGCTGTAAAATCCTGAAAAGATTCTTCCTTGTAGGCTGTTTTAGGGTATAATATCTCTTTAGAACCTTTTAATTTATTCAC
This sequence comes from Formosa undariae, assembly GCF_042427615.1. Lineage (NCBI taxonomy): Bacteria > Pseudomonadati > Bacteroidota > Flavobacteriia > Flavobacteriales > Flavobacteriaceae > Formosa > Formosa undariae. Next base: position 1,809 of record NZ_JBHMEZ010000012.1, read on the forward strand.
TTCAGACATCAAATTATCAGCGTTCTAAATGATATTTTCATCAATTTCAAATCCTATCTTTTTAACTGCAGATGCAATGGTCATCCTTTTTCCAATACGTTCAATATGTATTCCGTTATCATAATAAAACACATCATTATTCAGTTCGTTTTCAAAATCCACGATGTGAATGTGTGTATTATCAAAAGAAACTTCCAATACTGGTGATTCTCTAAAGACTATTTTATTCATCTCATGCCATGCTTTTTTTACGACTTATTCAACAGCGAGTAATGCTATAAGCTATTCACTACGCTTTGTTGCGCATCGTTTCTATTTTTTTAACATCCAAGCTATTAAATTCTGTGTATCTATAATAGACCAACTATGAGGATCTCGTTCTCCATTAGACCGATATCCTTTGTCTACTGTTGGAATATACTCCACATCTTTAAATTGCAACGTATTTAGCGATTCAGAAAGTCCTTTTATACGGTATGCATTCATTTCTTCGTATTTAACCCTTGCTCTTTTTTTCCACCAAAGAGAATCTGGTTCTGTATAAAGTCTGATTTTGGTGTTTTTTAAGTATTTTAGATTGTCAATATTGTTTGTTTCTGAGGTAAAAATAGAATACGCTTCATATTTTGAAATATTACTATTTGGGTTTCCAAATTGTTTACCCAAAGTTTCAAGTAGCCAAATACTCTCCTCCATTACAGGTCCAGAAAAATCGCGTTTAACATTTTTTTCAACAGTATTATATAGTGATGCTAAATCAATTGGAGAGTCCCCTATAAAAACACCTTTTGGAATGATATCAGAATTCTGTTTTGTTATAAAATTACTGATTAATAATGCAATATTTCCACCACTTGAAAATCCGCCGATGTAAACATTGTCTGTTGGTAATTCATGCTCTTTAACAATGTTTGTAAGTTGTTCAGACAATTGTAATAATTCATGTTGTTCTAGCCATAACTTACGATTGTAGTTCATATACAGCACAGCTACATTATTTTCTTGGGCGTTTTCAAGTATTTTAAATTCTCGTTTAATGTCATTCGCATTTTCTGGATAACCACCAAAAAGTATTAAAACTGCTTTTATGTTTTTAGTAGGTTTATTTAAAACATAGTCGGTTGTTGTTACCTCTTGAAATTCCGTTTTTACCGTAGTTTCTGTCTTCTTATTCTCCTTGTTTTTACAAGAAAAGGTCAGTGTAATGACTATTATTATTCCTAAAAGTTTTTTCATATCTTAAATTGTTTACAATGCCTTTTAATAAAATTAAATGCTACGATATCATGCGTTAACAAAACGTGTAATCTTAATTTTCAACTAAATATATCTTTTTTATATCAGTTACAAAAACAGCAACTATATAATAAATAATGTTTTTAGACCAAGTATATTATGTGATGACCTCTCTCCTCTTCTCTAGCTTATAAAATCAATCTTCTAAAAATGAAAGTGCAATGCTATAGCACTTAATATATAAATAGGACATGTATTTTCCTTACATATCGCCCATACATCCTATTACCCAATAAAATTTATTTTAGGATAATAGAATACCGCGTTATGCTTCTCGATTTTAAACGTATTTAATACAATAAACACAAGATTTAAAGTATACATAATGATTATGAATACGAATAGGCGAAACTGACTAGAAATTATAATACTAGGCGTTATAAATTGGTCTGCACTAAAATCTGATGCCAGCCACAGTATATTTAAAACGAATCCTGAAAACAGGATCAACACCCAGGAAATTTGAAAGTTAATGAGTGCTTTCCCAATGGTATTAATGTCTTTTAATTTGTCCTTTTTAGAAGTCCACATAATTAACGGCACCAGCACCCCAAGAAGCGGAAACAATATAAAGGTTAATGCCGATAAATTCATGGCTTTTAAAAATCCATAATCTTCAATTACAGTCCAATCTATTAATTCGTCTGGGGTAATTTGTAAGGCGTTGGCTATCTTTTTAAGGGAATCACCTGTGGGTTTGGTTTCTCCGTTTTCAACACGCTGAATGGTCCTCAAACTGAGTCCTGAATGTTCCGATAAAGCCTCTTGAGAGAACCCTTTTCTTGTTCTTAAGGCTTTTACTTTTTTCGAGAGATCATTGTTTTTCATGAGTGTTTTATATTTAATTTGTTGTCACAAAATTACATGCAAAACAACCTATCGATAGCGTCAGCTTTAAGACATCTTTACGTCATCGGTGACTATAGCTGATTTTTTTGGTGGTTCAGGCTTTTTAAATTTGAGTAGCTTCTTTAAAAACACCCGTTGTCTTATTAAAGTAATTATATAATTCAATCCAAAGAACCATAGAAAAGAAATTAATCCGAACCCATAACTTTGAGATATTAATGCGAAAAAGCAACTCATTGCTAACGTTATATAAAATGTTCTAATTAAAGAAATTGAATATTCTAACTTTCCAAACCTCCTATCTAATTTAAAATCCCCTCTATCTATTGTAGCCATTAAATACCATCTTCCTTGTATGTTAGAAACCGGATTTCGAAAACTTATTTGTAAATCAGAGCGTTCAATTTTGTTGATTTTTAATCTTATCAGCTCGTTTTCTATGTGATCAAATAGAAGGTCGCCTTCAGTATTGGAATTTAATTTACGCCTGTATTTTATACTTATGGAGAACAATTTATGTGTTTCGTTTTATCGTTTATCTCAGTATTACTTAGAAATATTTTAGTACATCTGTATCATAAAAAGTCTGATTCCGCATTGGAGATAGACCTTTCGGAATAGCGTCAAGAATAGTTATTTTCCCTGAAGCTCCTCGCCCGATTAAACATATAAAATCTGTTATGCCAAAAGCTAGCTCAAGTTTTTCAATTCTTTTGTAATTTGATATTCTTAGACTATAAATTTCACCCTTAAGTCCACATTACGTTTAAGCTTTGTTGCACATAGTTACTCTTCTTTCAATTGCCGTAATACTGTTTTTCCATTTTCATTTTCTGGATGCAATGCGATTGATTTCTCATACATTTTTATGGCTTCTTCTTTCTTTTCTGCCTTCAATAAGGCTTCGCCATAACTATCATACGCATTAAAACTATCTGGAAATAAAATTGTAGTTAATTTGAAAACTTCTAAAGCCTTTTCTAATTCTCCATTTCCCAAAAATGAATATCCTAACGTATTCAAATCATGTTCTGAACGGTTATTTACTTTCGCTTCAATAGCTAAGTCAATGGCATTATCTAGAGCCTTTTTTAAGAGAACATGTTGTTGTTTTTCATCTAGAGTTTCAGCGTATGCTTTAATAATTGTATTTATGATTAGCCCTGGATTATCTTGAAATATGTAATGACCACTGCCTTCTGCGATAATTTCTACACGATTTGATTCAGCATTCACAAAATCTTTATGGACTTTTTTTATTAGTGTCCAGTACTCATCTGGATACCCTCTGTTAATGGGCGAAATAATGTCTATTACAGGTATGTTCGATGGAAAATCTATTTCACGTAATATTTTAACTGTTTCAGGATATGTTTTTAGCAGATAATATATGCCCAACGTTTCTGGGCTTTTAGGAGGCGTTTCTTCCTGATCCATAATTTTTAATACGTCATCCGTATAAACTTCAACTAAATTTGCATCAATACGTACAACGTATTTCACTTTGTCAGGATGACGTGATGCGTAAAAGGTTGTATAGAATCCACCGTAGGAATGAGGAACTAGAATGATTTCATTGTTAAAACCTAGCTTAGAAAGACCTGTCTCTAATTCTTTAATTCCATTTACTATTCCAAAATCTGAATCGTTTTTTAAATTTGGATTCACTTCACTCTGTCCAAATCCAGAGCGGTCGTATGTAATTAATGTTGTGCCCGTAACCTTATGAATTTTATCCAAAATATCGTTCCAAACGGAACCATCATTACCTGCACCTGCATCAAAAAGAATTGGAGTTCCTTCTCCTTTTATGATGTTAAAATGCATGTTATATCCCCCAATGTCTACTAAGGTGTCTTGACTTTGGGCATGTATAGAGCATACTAAAATCATTAGAAAGGTTAAATAAAAATGTCTCATTTGGTTAGAAGTTTAAGGTTTATTACAATTATTTACAACTCTATTCTTAACTACTTTAATCGCTTTAGGGCTAAGTTTCTTATTTCACTGTCTTTGTCGTTCAAAGCAACGGAAGAAAGCGTCGATTGAACTGTCAGTTTTTCAACTGCTAATTTTCTTACTTCGTTGTCTTTTTCATTTAGAGCAACGCTCGAAAGCGTTGATTGTAGGGTTAGTTTCTTTACAGCTAGTTTTCTTATTTCAGTATCATTGTCTTGTAGAGCTACGGACGAAAGCGTCGATTGAAGTGTTAGTTTCTCAACTGCTAATTTTCTTATTTCGCTGTCTTTCTCATTTAGAGCAACGTTCGAAAGCGTTGATTGAAGATTTAGTTTGTTAACAGCTAATTTTCTTACTTCAGTATTATTGTCGTTCAGAGCTACTGACGAAAGCGTCGCTTGAAGTGTCAGTTTTTCAACGGCCAATTTTCTTACTTCGCTGTCTTTATCATTTAGAGCAACGCTTGAAAGCGCTGATTGAAGGTTAAGTTTGTTTACGGCTAGTTTTCTTACCTCAGTGTTATTGTCGTTCAGAGCTACTGACGCAAGAGTCGATTGAAGTGTCAGTTTCTCAACTGCTAATTTTCTTACTTCGCTGTCTTTGTCGTTTAAGGCATCCGATGACAGGGTTGACTGATTTCTGTTATTATTTAACTCAGTATTGTTCACATCTGCATTAGGCGGACTCTTAATTTCCTCATATTTCACCGTCAAACAAGACGTTAAAGATAAAATAATTAATAAAAGCGAAATTGTCTTTTTCATAAGATACAGTTTAAAGTTTGTAGCACTTTTTATATGCAACGTAACGTGTTTGTGCATGAAGCGTTTGGCATTTTTAATGCTACACCCCATCAAACCACTTTATATTTTATTAAATGTACTAATTTTTAAATTTAATAACATCCGCCAAACGACCTATATTTAATGTCCCTGTTGCACAAGTTAAGAAAAAAGCAGTAAAGCAATTCCTTAAAAAAACGAGGGTTTCTTATATTTATATATGTACGAGAAAAAGACGTATCACGTGAAGCTATTCAATCCGTTTAGACTTAGCGGACGTGTGCCCGAAGACCATTTTCAGCGTCGGTCTCAGATAGCTATAGATCTTAATTTTATTTATAAAACCACTCGTTTGGATATTCTGTATGTTTTAGGCTATTAATGTGCTTTTAAAACCTTGTAAATCACTTAAAATTTTAAGTGTATAAAAACAGAAACCGCCCTTAAAGACGGTTTTTAATTATAGTGCAATTATTTATTATTGGGCTTGTGCATCGATTACTGCTTTTGGGTGTAGTTCTTTAATTCCAAATTTCATTCGATTCTGTTAAAATAACAGGATATGTATCAGTTACAAGTATTGTTTGTTCGTGCTGAGTTACATACCCACCTTTGTTTCCGACTAATGTCCAACCGTCATTCAATTCTACAGCAACAGTTGAATTTGTTGAAATAAAAGTTTCTATTGCTACTGTTGTGTTTTTTTTGAATCGCTCTCTGTTGCTTTTAACTCTATAGTTTAAAATATTTTCAGGCTCTTCGTGTAAACTTCTACCGACTCCGTGACCAGCCAAGTTTTTAATAACTTTAAATCCTGACTTTTTTGCTTCAGTTTCTATTAAATATCCAATTTCAGAAATTTTCACTCCGCCTTTTATATTGTTTATAGCTTTACGCAAAATATTTTTAGAAGCATCTACAAGAGGTTGGTGATTATGAATGTCTTTTCCGAGAACAAAAGAGCCACCATTATCAGACCAAAATCCGTTAAGTTCCGCAGAAACATCAATATTAATTAAATCTCCTTCTTTCAATATTTTTTTCTCTGATGGTATGCCGTGTGCTGCTTCTTTGTTTATACTTATACAAGAATAACCAGGAAATCCATAAGTTTCATAAGGTGCAGATTTAGCGCCATAACGCTTTAAAATTTCACCTCCATATTCATCTAGTTGTTTGGTCGACATTCCAACTTTAGCATATTCTCTCATTAATTTTAGCGTAGTTCCAACAACTTCACTAATTTTTTCCATTCCGATTAATTCAGATTCCTTTGTTATTGACATTTCGTTTTTTTTAATTGGCTACAACATTATATCAAAGCAAATATATAAGATAATTACTTATTAAGCAGCAATACAAACCTTTTCTGTTGTTTTTACAATCCTGTTTTACAAGGCCTTGCTATTGCTAAATAAAGAAGACCGTCTACTCTCGTTTACGGTACTGTATGGAGTAAATACGTATAAAAACAGTAACCGTCTCTAAAGACGGTTTTTTATTATAGTTGAACTATTTAGTATTGGTTTGAGCAACGGTTACCGATCTATAAGAGTTCGCTTTATTTATTAAAACAAGACTATCACTCTCAAAAAAATTCTATATCGTAGTTTTCATATTCCCCTTCCAGTTCCAGTGTTTTCCAAATCAGATTATATTCACCTTTTTCAGTATCAGTTCCGTAATCGTATTTGCTTCCTCTTGCAATTAAAAGTCCATTATCCAAAGTCAAAATTCGTCTAATAGGTTTTATCATTCTTGTTTCGTTGCCCTCTAAAGAATATGCATAATCTCCAATCCAATTTCCCTTCAACTTCTTATCAGATTGACAAGACAAAAGAATTAAAGTTAAAATTAATATGTAGAGTGTTTTTTTTAAATGTGTGCCTAACGTGATTGTACTTGACTTTTCTTCCCATAAAATACCCTCAAATAGTGTCTAACTTTTTTGGGGCAGTTCAAAGTTCGCGAAGACTTTCGGAAGTAATCAATTAGTAAAAGAATTATAACGTAAGATAGTAGTACAATCCAAGGTGTAGTATATTCCATATGTTAGGCTAGTGCTTTTTTTAGTTGAGATTAGCCTTTAAGCATAGATTTTCGGTATTAGAATGTAGTTAGAATGCTTGTAACATAGTATTTTAATAAATTCATAAATATTTTTTTAGATTGAATTATAACTACATTTGTTGTACAATTATTAACTGCATTATGGAATTGTACATTGGCTATATTGGTTTTATTATTTCGGCTTATTCAGTGATAGCAAACGATGTTATTCAAACTCTTGGCACGTTTATTTCTTCAAATTTTAAAGTAAAATGGTGGTGGCTTTGGCTTTTTGCCATTAGCATATTATCGTTAGTATTATGTTATGGTTGGTATATTAACGGTGGTGATGTGTCTTATGGCAGACTTAACAATATACCGTATCCAGAAAATTTGCAGTGGTGGTATCTTTTAGCACCTATTGGCCTATTGACCATTACTCGATACGGAATCCCTGTGAGTACGACGTTTATGATTTTAAGTATTTTTTCATCGAGTATGATTATAGAAAAAATGATTTTGAAATCGGTATATGGTTATGCAATTTCCTTTGTTTTTGCCCTAGTGATATATGTTGTTATTTCAAGACAATTTGAATCGAATTTCTCCTTGGATAAATTAGACAAACAGAAAAACAAGCATTATTGGCTAGTGGCGCAATGGTTTTCTACCGGGTTTCTATGGTCTCAATGGCTGATTCAGGATTTTGCTAATATTTTTGTTTTTCTTCCTAGAAAGCTTTCTATCGAGCAACTCATAATATCTTTAACCTCCATCCTACTCATTATGGCATACATTTTCAGGAAGCGAGGCGGAAAGATTCAGGAAATAGTCAATCAAAAATCAAATACCAAGAATATTCGTTCTGCCACTATCATCGACTTAATCTATGGTATTTTCCTATTTGTATTTGGCAACCTTAATTCGATTCCAATGAGCACTACTTGGGTTTTTATTGGTATTTTGGCAGGAAGGGAACTGGCGATAACTTATTTGTTGAATAAAAAGAAGATGAAATACACTTACATCATTATTGCCAAAGATTTTGGTAAAGTAAATATCGGACTTGCGGTCAGTTTAGTGATTGCGTTTCTGATTCAGTATTTAAAATAATTGTATTATAAAAGGCCATTGAAAAAAACTAAGGTGCTATTAGCACGATTGGCTTACCAATGATTTCTTTTGAAGTTCGAGTTTTTTTTTCAGCCTGTTACAACAATTGTATACTGAACATATCTTATATATAAACGAAATCACGATTAGAAATAGCTACTAATCCCCTTTTAAGATCTTGTAAATCATCTGAAATTTTAAGTGTATAAAAACAGAAACCGTCTTTATAGACGGTTTTTTATTATAGTTGAACTCTATTTAGTATTCGCTTGTGGAACGGTTACTGGTGTTGTAGTACGTTATTTTTATTCCGCTTCGGTTTTGTCAATATTTTTTAATTCCGTTAACGTTTTTTTATTTATTATTCCACGTTGTGCTATATAAGTTTTAGTTCGGTCAGTTTTATTTACCAGAACAATTATTGGGTCGTCTACATTTAGAATCAAATCAGATTTTTTTTCAATTCCGTACAGTTTTGTGTCAGATTCAGTTGCGTATGCGTAATGATACGTCCGTTTGAATTTTTCAGAGTATGAAAAAACATTTTCTATTTCAGTTATTATTCCTTGCGTTTGAGTGAAGTCAGATTCATTAAAATCAGTTTTAGAATAAGAATTTCCTTTTCCACAAGAACTTAAAATTAAGAATGTCAAAATCAAAATTCTATTCATTTACGGTCTGTTTTTTTATGTCTTGTCCTAAAATATGGTTACAGGTTAAGATTGAATTTACGCAGATAATTTATATGCCATATTTGGTGTTTTATAATCTAAAGATAAATGAAATGGTATGTCGTTATATAGATTAATTGCTTTTTTTTCCAGCACATTAATGCCTGTAAACCCAATAAGTATATGTCGGGAACTTTATGAGCACATAGTAGCCAAAGAGAAAAGTAAAAAGTTAGCATTAATTGCAGTTTGTAATACCCTATTAAAACACCCATTTGCTATTGCAAAATCAGGGTTATTATATGATGATGCTTACAGAAGTGTTTTAGTGGAAAATTAATGAGTTTTTACTTGTTTTTTACCACAGTACTTTGTTGCCGGTAGTTTTTTGGTCGTAAAGTATGTTATTCCTATTCCGATTAAAAACATTAACCAATATATAAAATTAAAATCTAAAGTTAATAACCATCTGTCAAAAGTCAAGTTAAATACATATAATATTTGAACCATTAAATTGACCAAAAAATGTAAAATTATAGAATAAATTATTCTGTTAGTTTTAATAAATATTAGTCCGCTAATTATTCCAAAAATGAAAGTCGGCACTAAATTCAATGGTGTTTCAATATGTATAATAGCGAAGCATAAACTTGAAAATAATATTCCGATTAGTTTACTGTTTTTCTGTAATAAGTTTTGCAATAGAAATTTTCTAAAAAACAACTCTTCAAAAATCGGTGAAATTATTAAAATCGTTATTGTATTGTATAAAAGTGCTGGTCTAAACCCACCAAACGAGCTAATGTCAGCTTGGAATTCAGAGTAATTGATAAAATTCCATATTCTTTCTAAATCCCAAAAAGGTCTATCCAATAATTGAAGTCCAATCACTATTAAAATTAAATAGGGTATTAATTTAAAATCAATTTTTTTAAGGTTTAGCGATTTATTAATTCTAAAACTAGGTTTCCAGAAAATTCTGAACGTGACCAAATATCCAATAATGAATGACAAACCAATCGTTATTCCGTAATGAATTTGGTAACTTTCAGATACCAATTCAGTTTTATACACCAACAATCCAAATGCAAGTTGGGTTATAGTAAAAACCAAAATCAGGAATAAAGTCAGTAAGATTGCTTTAAGTACTGTCATTTTTCAAATTACTGGCAACAATTATATAATAAACATTATGTTCATTACACACCCAAATATAAGGTATATGTAACATATGTTATCTATATCTTATATATAAACCAAATCACGATTACAAATAGCTATTAGGTCGCTTTTAGGACCTTGTAAATCACCTAAAATATTAACTATATAAAAATAAAAACCGTCTCTAAAGACGGGTTTTAATTATAGTTGAACTATGTATTATTGGCTTGTGCAATGGTTACCGGTGTTAGGCAAAGTACTTTTTTCAAATTCATCTAAATCTATTCTGCCGACTTCGTCAACACTATATGCAGCTCTGGCCTATCGGCGAGCCGAATACTTAGTTATTACCACACGTTTTTATTTCGGAAGCAACTGTTTTTCTGTTAATATTATTTTTCTTTTGAGACCTTTTTCCTCAATTTGAATTTCAATATTCTTCGTTAAGTTTTTGTTTGCCCAATAATCATAAAGTTCTTGTGTCTTGAAATTTGAAACATTAACACCATTAATAGCTATTATTTGTGTGCCTAGTTCAATTGGTTTATCTAGCAGGTAATTGTTCTCATAAGAATATAGTATAATTTTATTTTCTACATAATTTGGGTGAAAGAAAACTTGATATTCAGATAGTACATCTTCTTTAAATTGGATATTTTGATCTAAATAAAAAACTTCATTTGCCCAATCCAAAGTAATTGTAAATTTCTCCAAAAATTGATTTCCAAGTATGTTTGATTCATTCTCTTTAAACGTTACAATTTGATTTGAAAGTCTAATGTTGTTGAGTAAATTTACTGAAAGTAATGCACTATATTTAGTGCTTTTAGTAATTCCATTTGCTCCAATACTGTTTATTCCTGTTGTAGTTATATATGGTATGTTTTTATTGGAATTTATTTTATTAAAAAGGGATAAGTCAGCACTTATGTTTCCGTTAAAACCAGTGTCGAATGTATATAATTCTTCAGTACCATTTAGTTCTATTTTAATTTCTGCATCTCCATATTTTCCAGATTTTGTTTTAAATAAGTGTGCGTTATTACTGATGTTAAAATTGTCAATATTATCAGATACTCGAATCACTTTATTTTTATAATCGATTTGCCATTTTGCTTTTCTCATTAAATTACTTCCAATAATGCCAACGTAAGTATCACGCCCTAAAACTTGATATAAATGAGAAAGGTCAGAAGTGTATGCTCCAATATTTAGAAAGTTAATTTTACCAATCATTAAGTTGTCAATTGATAAATATTTACTTTTACTAATAATTCCATTAGCATCGGATATTTCTCCAACTACATTATTTGATTTGTAATTAATATCATTGATTATGCTATTGTCAATCAAAGTTAAATCATTTCCTGTGTCAAATATGAAATCATACTTTTTTTTGTTAATCGTAATTTCTAAAACTATTTGTTTTTTGACATATCTAAAGGGAATTTCTTCAATGTAATTTTCTTGTTCAACTTCTCCTTGTGTTACAGTTTTTAATCTTTTTAAAGACGAACAACTTATAATTAATGTTGAGATTATTAAAATCAGCAAAAAGGTTTTTTTCATATGTGTGGTAACAAATATATTAATGAACATTATTTTCATTATACCCAAATATAAGGTATATGTAACATGTCTTCTCCTTAAATATGGCTACAGGTTAAAATTGTTTTTAGGCAGATAATTGATATACCATATTTGGTATTTTATAATCTAAAGATAAATGAATTGGTATGTCGTTGTATAGATTAATTGCTTTTTTTCCAGCACTTTAATGCATGTAAACCCAATAAGTATATGTCAGGAACTTAATGAGCGCATAGTAGCCAAAGAGAAAAGTAAAAAATTAGCATTAATTGCAGTTTGTAACACCCTATTAAAACATCCATTTGCTAATGGAAAATCAGGATTATTACATGATGATGCTTACAGAAGTGTTTTAGTTAAAAATTAATGTAGTTTTACTTGTTGTTTACCGCGGTACTTTGTTGAGCATAGTATTTATTCTACGCAAATTATTCCTTCTTGTGAAATTTTTTGTCCTTCATTCGTCGTCATTGTAGCATCGTAGAACAAACATTTTCCTTCAATTTTAATTTTAGAAACAACAATTCCGTTATTTTCATTTACCCATTTAGTCCTTTCGTCCATTTCTCCTTTGGAAGAATCGTAAGTTAGTCGATAAGTACAGTCATCAATCCATTCAAGAATTTCATAAGTTGGGTTTCCGTTTCCGATTCCGTTTTTCCATTCGGTTTGAGAGTTTTTTTCTCGGATAACAACATAACGATTAACATCTAGGTCTCTTTCGGCTGTCATTTCACTTATACTGTCATTTGAAGTAATTTTATATTTTTTCATTTCATCACTCGTTGGAATGTAGAAAGTTCCGATTTTAAAATCTTCACAAGTTAATTCCTGCGCATTGATTTTAATTCCAATTACAAGAAATATTGCAATAAAGATTGTAGTTTTTTTCATTCAGCGTTTTGTTTCTCAAAATAATGACAACGTTTGGTGCATAGTTAGTCATATTTTATAAACTCCCAAGGAATCTCTTTTTTAAATATCTTAATACATTCCTCCATTAATTCAACAGAAATATTTTCTTTAAAAACTCGTATTGCTCTGATTTTATCTGTATCATCCCTAAAAATTTCCGCAATTAATTCGTCATTTCGATAGATTTCAACTCCAATTCCGTCACGTTCATTAATATCACTTGCAATTATAACTCTATCTATAATTTCTTTCATTACGTTCGGTTCGGATATTATTCACAACGTTTATGTTTCAAGGAACGTTGCCGTTTTGTGTGTGAGGATTTTCCGCAGGAAAATCAGAGTTAGCAAAAAAGCAACTGCCTTTCGATTTAACTAAAATAAGCAATGTTTTTTACACCAAGTTACCTACAGTATTTTTTAATTTAAATGGGTATATATTATATCTAAAAATAATTTTCGATACATAATTAATTCAAATTTTTCATCGGGAATTTTATTTAGTGCATTAATTAAGTATTCACAACTTGAGTCCAAATCTCCACTAGCTGAAAATTTCCAATATGCGTCCCTGAATTTATATTGCCAACTAGATTTATCTAAAAGTTTTAATTGTTCAATTAAGTAACTGTAACATTGATCGTGATGGCTTAGCTTGAATAGCATAAAAGGGTCAAATTCTAGATCCGATCTAAATTTCTTAAAAAAATCACTATTTATTTCCTTCTTATTAGCCTTTTTTAATAATTCTGAATATCCTCTTTTACTTATTTCAGAAAGATAATTTCCTTGTATTAATGAGTTTTCTAATAGGCTATGTACATTTTGTATGTAAATCAGTTTTCCTTCTTTTGGTCCAAATCTTGTTATTCGTCTTTCGGAATTTATCGCAGTACATAATTCAAACTTTTCATCTGCAATTAAATCATTCGTGTTTTTTATTGAACCACAGGCTGTGATTAAAGTCAGAATTGTAAATAGAAGTAGTTTTTTCAATATTGTAGGTAGCATGTTATATCAAAACAAATATAAACTATAAGCACTTATGCTTTCTAGGCAGTAGCACATTTTGTTATCTTATATATTTGCTTTACAACGGTTTGCTCTATATAGACAGTGTGAGGTTATATCATGATACGATTAGACGTATGTTGGTAATAAAATAAGGTGTTATAGTTGGTTTTTACCACAGTACTTTAATTACTGTCTTTTGATTATATTAAATTCAGAATACTAATTCCAAATAGAGGTTAATTCAATCTCCTTCCCTGAGTCACTGATATTATAACACTTTAGTTCAATTATTCCTACTTCGGGATTAGTTATTATTATTTCTTTTATTGAATATTTTTGACCATTCCATTCTATTCTGTCCTTTATAGATGTAGAATTATCTAAAGTGATATTATCATATCTTTCTTTAGTCTTTTTTACTGTTAAAATGTAGTTCATAAAATTAAAATTTAAGTTAAGAGTGATAAGAATGTTTTAAATGTATTGTTTTAATATAAATTCATAAATAAGAATGATTCCAGTTATAATACCTATAAGATAAGAAATCATTTCTATGACAGATTTTGTACTAGGCACATTGTCTGTAGTTTGGACTTTAGTTTGTGTAGTGGAGCCTTTCAAGTCGCTATTTGACGATTTAGCCTCTTGCTTATTTTTTAATTCTTCTATATAATTTTCGACACCAATTTCTTCTACTTCACAAGTATTGTCATTTAACAAAGCACACTTATTTGCAGGCTCTATTATTACTTTAGCTAAATCATACTTTCTGATAATCCTTAATATCCTCTCAAAATCAGGTATTATATCGTAATCATCCATTTTATTGGAATACAATTTGTAAGTCTGTAAATCATTCATGTCTACTCGACCGCGATATTTAACAAGTCTATTTATTATAAATTCAATTTTTTTTAAATCACCTTTTATCATATACTGTCCATTTCTTTTAATTATTACCCCTTTTTAATTAGTAATAAATAATATTATCTGGCAAATATATCCCGGTAAACTAAATTGCTATAAGATTCTTATTATAAGTTATTGACAAATAATCATTTAAAAACTTCTGAAAACTTATTTAAAAAAACTAGAAAATAATATATATAACACAGGTTCCAAAGCATGGTAACACACTCTAGAACCTGAATTAAAAACGGTTATATATGAAATACTATTTTAGATTACATTGGGAACTATCGACAAGCCTTAAGCTTCCTTACGCAACACTTCTAATGGCGAGCTTTTTAGTACCGTACGGATGTTGCTTAAGCCTATAATTAATACCAATAGCGTAATGCCTGGTAGTAAGACTAAAAACGGAATAACAGAAGGCACAAAGGGTTCTTTAAAGACTAGTACCGCCAAACATAAACTGCTTACCAAGGCCAATAGTAAACCAACCACACTTCCTAAAAGTCCTAAAAACAGATATTCTAAGGCGGTAATTTTTAAAATTTGGATATTCTTAGCACCCAGTGTTCGTAATAATACATTTTCCTTAATACGCTGATATTTACTGGTGCGTATAGATCCTATTAACACAATAATCCCCGTAAACATGCTAAAGAATGCCATAAAACTAATCACCCAAGAGACCTTTTCTAAGATGTCTTCGACCACCGTAAATATTTGTCGTAAGTCAATGATAGAGACATTCGGGAAACGGCTCACCAAATCTTGCTGTAAAGCGGCCGAACTGTTTTCGTCGGGCACCAACGTGGTTAACACATTAAACTGTGGCGCGTCTTCTAACACGCCAGCCGGAAAGACCACGGTAAAGTTTAGTTGTACTTGAGTCCAATCGACCTGACGGATACTTCCCACTGTAGTTTCCATAAGTACACCTTGTACATTAAAAACTACGGGATCGCCCACCTCTAAATTGGCATCGTCGGCGAGGTTATCGGAAATGGAAATCACCACCGGTTCGCCTGCTTCTAATCTCGGCGTCCACTCCCCTGCTATTATGGTTTCAGAATCGATTAGGGTATCGCGATAGGTGGTTCTAAATTCATGATTTAGTACCCAACCGCGGACTTGGCGTGTACTGTCTTGGCGGATCTCGTTTACCAATTGTCCGTTAATCCGTTGCATGCGCATGGTCACTAACGGGATGTCGCTAAGCACAGGTAAATCTTTGGCAGTAATCCGTTCCGAAATGGCCGCACGCTGGGCCGGTTGTACATCTAAAATAATAATATTGGCGCTTTCGGTTTGCGCGCCGACTTCGGTTTTTGCTAATAAAATATCTTTGGTAAAGTATAGGGTACTGATTAAAAATGTTCCCAAACCAATGGCCACCACCAGCACAACGGTCTGATTGTTTGGTTGGAATAAATTCAGTACACTTTGTCTGGCTGTAAAACTCCAATGCTTTGGAAAATAACGCTTGATTAAACGTGTAAATCCGATGGCAACACCTGCTAATAAGGCAAAAGTGACCACGGTAGCACCTACAAACGACAGGGCATATAGTGCGTTTTTTATCAGCCAAAATGAGAATAAAAACAGAAAAACTAAAATGGCTGTAAATACAGAAAGACGTACCCACAATGGTTCTTGTGCCCCATCTTCGCTCACCCGTAATACATCTAAAGGCGACACAAACCAGGTGCACAATAAAGGTAAGAGTGCAAATAACACCGACATAAACAAGCCGAGTAATATTCCAATTAAAATGGGAACTGCCGAAATGGAAATCTCTAATGTAAAGGGTAAAAAGTCTTGTAATAAATACGGAAATACCAACTGTAGCCCCACACCTATTAACGCCCCTATAGCACCACCAAGAACCCCGATACCTCCAATTTGAATGAGGAATATCAAAAAACTTTGCAATCTAGATGCGCCCATACATTTTAAAACGGCAATGGCTTTAAGCTTCTCTTTGATGTAAATATGTACCGAACTTGCAATCCCAATACAGCCTAGTAATAAGGCTATAAAAGCGGCTAGATTTAAGAAATTCCCTACATTCTCATAACGCTTTCCTAAACGTTTTGAGGTTCCTGTATGCGTATCTAAATCGGCATTTTCTAAATCTAATAGCGGTTCTAAACGGTCTTCTAAACGTTTTAAATTAACCGTGTCCGATACTTTGTAGTAATACTGGTATTCTTTCCGACTTCCGAACTGTAACAGCTTGGTGGCGTCTACCAAACCCCGTGGCATAATCACCGGAGGCGCCACAGAACTGGAAATTCCCGAGTTCCCCGGCATAGATTTTAAAGCCCCAACGATAGGTAACGTCAGTTCCCCGATTTTAATGGAATCACCCGTGTTCACATTAAATTGTATCATAAGTGTGGCATCAACCAATACACCACCTGAAGACTGATACGTCGCTGATGCAGAGGCAGGTTCGGCATCTATTTCACCGTAAAACGGAAAATCGCCTGCAATTCCCTGAACTTTTACCAATTTGGTACCGCCACTTTTTGGGAAGGCAATCATGGACACAAAGTTCACTTCGGAAGCCTGCGGTTGTAACGAATCGATAATGGCTTGCGCTCGCGCTGTCGGTTCTTGTTTGGAGTCGATTATAAAATCGGCACCCATTAAGGTTTTAGATTGGCTCTTTAAATTATCCTGTAAATTAGAACTGAATAATTGAATGGAAACCACTGCAGCGATCCCCAAAATAATCGAGGCCATAAATAATAGTAAACGGACTTTACTCGCTTTGGCATCCCGCCAAGCCATTTTAAAAAGCCATCGTAATTGTATATTTTTTGAGGTGTTAGAATCTATCAAAGTGCTGTAGTCGGTTGGTTCGTAATAATTTTTCCACCTTTAAGTTTTAAGATGTGTTGGGTGCGGTTGGCTAACTCTAAATCGTGAGTAATAATCACTAAAGTGGTACCATGTTCTGCATTCAGTTCGAAAAGCAATTGGATGACTTTTTCCCCGGTTTCTTCGTCTAAATTCCCCGTAGGTTCATCGGCAAATAATATTGCTGGTTTATTCGCAAAGGCACGCGCTAAAGCCACACGTTGCTGTTCGCCACCAGACAACTGCGACGGATAATGATGCACACGACTTCCCAAACCGACTTTCTCTAGCAAGTCTAAACTTACCTGAGTGGCGTTTTTATCGCCTTGCAGTTCCAAAGGGACACTCACATTTTCCAAAGCCGTTAACGTAGGTAAAAGCTGAAAATTCTGAAATATAAACCCCACGTTTTTATTACGTAACTGCGCCCGTTCATCTTCATTCAAGGTCGCTAAATCTTGTCCGCATAATTCCACTGTACCACCGTTCGCCTGATCTAAACCTGCACATAATCCCAATAAGGTCGTTTTTCCGCTTCCAGAAGGGCCAACAATCGAAAATATTTGACCTTGCTCGACAGCAAACGAAATGTCGTGTAATACCGTTAATTGTTTGTTACCGCTGGTATAAGTCTTTTCTAACCCAGTTATCTTTAATATCTTTGACATCTAATCTTTAATTTAAATCACTATTTATGTGCGAGGCTCAAAATAAACAATTGCAATCAAATCACCCCGGGTTTAGGGTCTCTAAACTCTTAAAGTTTTGTTATTTTATTTTAGCCCTAACACTCTATTCTTGTGGTGATGGCAAAGCGGAAAAAGCCAAAGACCAAAAAGCTGAAACCACTACAACAGCCTCGACTGAAGCGGAACAGCCAAAAGACAAAACCATTTTATGTTTTGGAGATAGTATTACTGCAGGTTACGGATTAGACAATACAGATGATGCCTATCCTGGGATTTTACAAGACACTATCGATGCTTTACACTTGGAGTATACCGTGATTAATTCAGGAGTTAGTGGCGAAACCAGTGCAGGCGGAAAAAGCAGAATTGATTGGGTGATTAAACAAACCCCAGACATATTTTTATTAGAGCTAGGAGCCAATGATGGTTTGCGTGGCGTACCCGTAACTGAAACACGAGCCAACCTACAACACATTATAGATGTGGTTCGAGCTAAAAGTCCAGATACTAAAATTATTTTGGCCGGCATGCAATTGCCACCAAATATGGGAATAGAATATACTACCGATTTTAAACAGCTATTTATAGATTTAGCAGCAGAAAACAACCTAGCCTTTATTCCGTTTATTTTAGAACAAGTTGGAGGCAAACCAGAACTGAATCAAGGTGATGGTATTCATCCTAATGTTGAAGGTCATAAACTAGTAGCGTATACCGTTTGGGATGTTTTAGGACCTATGGTGAAATCTTAGAACAAGTTCTCTAGGGTGTTCGAGCGGAGACGAGAACAACATACGTCTCTAGGACATTCATGCGAAATCTAGAAAAAACACGCTATATTTTCCAAGGTGTTCGAGCGGAGTCGAGAACTAAAAAATATGATAATATTCATATAAGAAGATTAAGGATACCTAAATAATTCTTCAATTTTAGCAAATAATATATGCTTCTCGTCAAACTCTGTTTGCTAGCTTCGAAACAATCTCACTATTCTTTCTCACTAATTCTCGAAGACCATTCAAAATCAACATAAGGGCCTAAAGTAATCAAACGAAGTCGAGGACATAACACGCTATATTTTCTAGGGTGTTCGAGCGGAGTCGAGAACTAGAATGTACGATAGTATACGTATCACATTTTACTAAGAAGATTAACGATACCTAAATAGTTCTTCAGTTCTAGAAAATAATATAAGCTTCTCTCCAAACTCCGTTTGCTAGCTTCGAAACAATCTTACTATTCTTTCTCACTAATGCTCGAAGACCGATTAACCACGTGCTTCTCGACTCCGCTCGAAGACCATTCAAAATCAACAAACGTATCTAGGGTGTTCGAGCGGAGTCGAGAACTAAAAAACATTATAGTATACTTATCACATTTTCAATAAGAAGATTAAGGATATCTAAATAATTCTTCAATTTTAGCAAATAATATATGCTTCTCGCCAAACACCGTTTGCTAGCTTCGAAACAATCTCACTATTCTTTCTCACTAATGCTCGAAGACCGATTAACCACGTGCTTCTCGACTCCGCTCGAAGACCATTCAAAATCAACATACGTCTCTAGGGTGTTCGAGCGGAGTCGAGAACTAAAAAACATGATAGTATACTTATCACATTTTCAATAAGAAGATTAAGGATATCTAAATAATTCTTCCATTCTAGGAAATAATATAAGCTTCTCGCCAAACTCCGTTTGCTAGCTTCGAAAGAATCTTACTATTCTTTCTCACTAATGCTCGAAGACCGTTAAAGAACAACACATGTGTCTAAAGTAATCAAACGAAATCGAGTACATAACTCGTTTTATTTTCCAGGGTGTTCGAGCGGAGTCGAGAACTAAAAAACATGATAATATGCATATCATATTCATATAAGAAGATTAACGATACCTAAATAATTCTTCTGTTCTAGAAAATAATATAAGCTTCTCGTCAAACTTCGTTTGCTAGTTTCGAAAGAATCTTACTATTCTTTCTCACTAATGCTCGAAGACCATTCAAAATCAACATAAGGGCCTAAAGGAATCAAACGAAGTCTAGGACATAACACACTATATTCTAGGGTGTTCGAGCGGAGTCGAGAACAAAAATCATTTTACTTTCTAGAATACTCCAACGAACCCCATAACAAGAATACGCTTATGAAACACCTTTTGTAATCACACTACCGTCTATCTGATTCACCAAACCTCTCAAAAAGTTCCCAGGACCAATTTCAGTAAATGTGGTGGCACCATCTTCAATCATATGTAATATGCCATGACGCCACATCACGGGTTGCGTAAGCTGATTGATTAGATTTTGTTTAATTAAATTGACATTGGTTGTAGGACGTCCTTTAATATTTTGATAAATGGGACAACGCGGTGTTTTAAAGGTTGTTTGTGAAATTGCTTCGGTATACTCTTCAATTATAGGTTCCATAAAGGGCGAATGAAATGCGCCACTCACAGGTAAATGCACCACACGAATCGCTCCTGGTTTTAACTTCTCGCAAGCTTCTTTTAAAGCCTGCTCCTCTCCAGAAATCACCACCTGATGTAAAGAATTGTAATTCGCTGGCACAACAATGCCCTGTACTTGTTTACACACTGCGTTAACAATAACATCGTATAGGCCAACCACAACAGCCATTCCGGTATGTTCCACTTCGCAAACCTTTTGCATGGCCGAAGCACGGATGGCAATAAGTCTTAAAGCGGACTCAAAATCTAACGCTTCAATAGCCGCTAAAGCCGATATTTCGCCTAAAGAATGTCCGGCGACCATATCTGGCTGAAAGGCTGTCCCTAAGGTTTTGGTTAAGATATACGAGTGTAAAAAAATAGCAGGTTGCGCGTACTTGGTGTGTTTTAAGTCCGTTGCTGAGCCTTCAAACATAATATCTGTAATAGAATATCCTAAAATCGTATTGGCCCGTCCAAAGTAGTCTTGTGCTAATTTCGAAGTATGATATAACGCCTTCCCCATTCCTGGAAATTGCGTGCCCTGCCCCGGAAATAAATATGCTTGCATAAACAGTTGATTTAGTATCTATTAAAATACAAAAAATATGGCATTTAAACATAAGCTATAATCCTTATGCTTCAACGCTAATGGCTAAGCGAATCTCGGAATCGATTAATGTGCTATTATCTTTTCGGCTTGTTCTGCCCATTCTGGAAATACATTTGGGTCGATATCAAAAATAATAGTCCCCCAAAACATGGTCATGAGCACAATAATAATCACCGCAAAAACATCGATAATTAGTCCCGTTTTAATCATCTGAATCATCTTTAATTTCCCAGTCCCAAACACTATGGCATTTGGAGGTGTTGCAATGGGTAGCATAAAAGCCATAGAAGCGGCTAATGTTACCGGAATCATGATTAACAACGGATTCACTTCTATTTCTGAAGCCAGTCCTGAAACTATAGGTAAAAGCATCTCTGTGGTTGCGGTATTGGACGTAAATTCTGTAAGCACAGACATTAATGCGGTTAGCGTTCCCACTAAATTAATAGACGACATATTCCCGGTACTACTTAAAAGTCCGCCCACATAAGTAGATAACCCCGAGTCGATAAATCCTTTGGCCAAAGCAAAGCCACCACCAAATAAAAACACGATATGCCAAGGTAATTTCCCCATGATTTTCCAGCCCACCAAAGCTTCATTCTTTTTAGTAGATGGGATAATAAAGAGTAACATCGCTATAAATATAGCCACCGTACCATCGTTTAAAAATTTCGGGTTTTGGAATATATTGCTCCATCCAGGAACTGTAATAAATCCTAAATTAAGATTAGATCGAAATACCCACAATAGCGCCAAAGTCACAAATAAAAGAAAGACCCGTTTTTGCTCTACACTCACAGCACCTAAAGCGTCGTATTTATCATTAAAAAAGGATCTGTCTAAGGTTTCGATAGTCCCTTTTGGGCGGTATGTAAAATATAGGATTAATAGTGAGAATAGAAAAATCATTACAGTTATAGGAAATGCAAAAGAGATCCATTGTCCGAAAGAAATTTCTGGAGCCCCAGGATAAATGATTTCAAAAATTCTTAAAAAAGATAAATTGGGCGGTGTGCCCACTAAAGTGGCTATTCCACCAATAGAACACGCGTGTGCAATGGACAATAACAAGCCCGCAGCAAACGAACTTATTTTGCCTTCGCCATAAACTTCTTCCAAGGCACTAGTTACAGAAAAAGCTATAGGAAGCATCATCATGGCGGTTGCCGTATTGGACATCCACATCGATAAAAAGGATGATGCCAACATAAAACCCAACATGATTCTAAACGGACTGCCTCCAACTACCGACAATATTTTTAAAGCGATGCGTTTGTGAAGATCCCATTTTTCCATAGCTAATGCCATAACAAAACCACCAATAAAGAGAAAGATTACGTAATTTATATACGCATCAGAAATGTCTTTACCATCTAAAACACCAAGCGCTGGAAATAAAATAATGGGTAAAAAGGATGTAATTCCAATGGGTAAGGCTTCCGTTACCCACCAAAACGCCATTAAAAAGGCAATGGCCGCCGTATAGGTTACTCCAGGATTTCCGGGTTGTAAATCGACAAAAAACACGATACTAAAAAACACGAGTAAGCCTGCGATAATTAATTTCATATTAATCGCAGTATTGGTTTCAATTGCAGACATAAATGAGTTGGTTTGAGTTGGTTTGTTTCAGTAATCCGACATCTAGATTTCAATCCGAAGTGGTTCATTAGTAATTCTCAGAGTGTCCTAGTTATCAGCTAACTAATATAATACAAGTATCGCTTTCCGCCTAGTTGTAAGTGTATATAAAACGCATCGATTTAATATTTAGTTTTAAACGCACAGTTAAAACACTTTTAGCGATTGTACGTTCAGAACCTCATGACTTCTTAATATGATGGAAACGTATACGAATTTCCAAATAGTGCGCCATACCATCCTGTGCAGACGAGACTATCACAATCATTAAAAGCATCAATTATTAAATGATTTAAGTCAACCACCCGCATAGATACACCGTACTTTTGAATAAATCAAAACACATAAAACATGTCATTACTTACCATTATCCTTAGTATTCTTTTACCACCAGTAGCTGTATTTTTAAAGCACGGTATAGGAACAGCCTTATTAGTTAGTATTTTACTTACCCTTTTAGGTTGGTTACCAGGAGTAATTCATGCCTTTTATGTTAACAGTAAATAAATGATATTATGAAAAAGGAAGATGAAAAAACAGATTACAATCCAGAAATCACCGAAGCAGATAAAAAAATATTAGGTGATAAATCGGGAAATTTAAGACAAGATAACGGCGATGATGAGTTGCTTAAAAAGCGTAAAAACGAACCTGATTTTGCTGCCGAAAACTTAGATATTCCTGGCGCAAGTCCTGCGAGACCATTATCTAATGGAAAGCCGACACCTGACGAGGAAAATGCGCATCACAGTCTAGGCAGTGAGCATAACGAAAACCTTGATCAGAGAATTACAAAATCTGAAAGAGAGTAAATCTAGAAAGTAACGTGCACTTTATGTACGTAAACATTAAGAAGCGCAAAGGATTATATAGTCCTTTGCGCTTTTTATATATCTATTTTCTATTCACTTTCCCGAAACTTTAAAAACTCCAACTCATTGGTTTTAATAACAAATCCAAGTCGGACCATACTGTAGAAAACCTCGTAATCGATTAAACTTTCGCCATAACCGGCAAACCATTCAAGCATAAAATACTGGTTTTTAGATTTAAACGGATTATAATATAAACGTGAACGCACAGAGCCATTCCAATTATTCCAATTGACGCCTTTCTTAACAGCAATGTCAAAATTAAGTTTTTCGGGCACAATATCGTAGGCGAACGAAACTTCTGAGATTCCGATATATTCCATTAAATCGGGATTAGATTCTTTATATATAAAAGGTGCCCAAACTTCTAAACTCAATATACTTTTACGACTTAAAGCCATAGAATACTTAAAGTTTATACTGTTCCAACTTCTAGAATATATACTGTCTCGCCCATTAGATTCATGATTTAACATCACCGAGGCAATACCTTTGGCTTCGTCGTTCTTGTTGTAAACCACTTTACTTAGACCTACGGTAGGATTAAAATTTAATTCCTCGAACGGACTAGAAAATTCATAGAAATTCCAAAAGGCCTTTTGCGTATAGGTTAAATATAAATACGAGTCCCAAACAATGGGATTCCGACTTAATAACTGCTTAAAACTAATTTGGTACTTCACATCTGCTGTAGATGAATTAACGGTTTCATTTGTGGGGATTCCCGTAATGATATAATTATCCTCATGTATCGAAAACCGCTCATCTTCCTCGATAGATCTATTGACTTCTTCTCGGGTATAGGTTTGTGAAAATAAAGGAGAGACTAAGAGCATTAGTCCCCACACTAATAAATAATTTTTCATGAAATGAATTGGATTGAAGTATTAAATCTGATGTCCCTTTGTGCTAGGGATTCGTTTTGCAAATTTCTAAAAATTAAAGATACGATACTTCATCTGTTAATATAAAGTTTTAACGCTATCGCAATAATAATGCACGTTATACCGTGAATTAATGTTCATATGCATCAGATATAAACGTTGACGGTACTCAAATAGCATATTATCTAATCTCTTTACGAAAACAGGTAATTTTTAGTCACTGACCAACAAAACACTAGAAAAAATACTAAAAGTGTTAATATCCTACAGTATGTTGCAAATATCGTCTCGAAAGCCCATTAAATTTATATTAATATTGAGTAAAATAATTTAACTGTGAAAAATTCCGTTCTCAAAACAGCCTTATATGCACTTGCTTCTAAGACATTCAAACTAGTAACTGTATTATGCATTGCGCTCTTGGCGACAAGCTTACATGCTCAAAAACAGTATCGTGGTATCACCGTCTACATCGATTATTCAGATCTGCCAAGACCAGAAAATGAGACTCCAGAGCGCTTAGAATCGCTTTTAAACGATTTGGAATATTCTGAAGCTAATATACATCGTTCTGTGTGCAAATACTGGTACGAACAAAGTTTTGGCGAAGTGCTATTAAAACATGATATCTTTTATTACCGCGCACCACTCCCCGCTTCGCACTATGCAGAATTAAATTACAAAGAAGGTATTTTATTATGGAAAGAAGCGTTAGAACATGTAGTCGCTAATAATCCGGATTACGATTGGAATCGGTTATCGACAGATACGGATGGTAATCTGAGATCGGTAATGTTTTACAATAGCGATAATTTTGTGTCTTGGATTGCGGCCGCTCATCATGGTGGATGGACCTTGGCGAATGGTGTAAAAACAAAATCTGTGTATGGCTCGTACCTGATTAGAAATGGAGAACCTAGCCTATTTACACCCATTCACGAAAGTGGACACGCCTTTTTTAGATTTCCAGACACCTACGATACGGGTTACGATTCTGGAGGTGCAGGTGCGTATACCGTTATGAGTGGTGGAAAAACGTCGTTAATAGAACCGGTTGGTGCTCCGTTTAGAGTCGAAAAGAATTGGGGACGTGTTATAAAAATCGCACCTAAACCAGGAACGCAAACCTTTACTTTAAAAGCAGATGGCGATGCAGTGGTAGTCTATAAGAATCCGTTAGATGATAAAGAGTATTTCTCTATCGAAGCCCGAAAACAAAGCACGTTAGGAAATGAGAAATTTCCAGTAGATCTTGGTTTACTGTTTTGGCACACCGATTTAAATGTGAAAACGAGTAATAAAGAACAGGGCATGACGCCAGAAAAACATTATAAACACGCCATAGTACAAGCGGACGGTTTATTTGAATTGGAACGCGGTCCTGCCAAACCCACAAACCGTGGTAATGCTGGCGATATTTATGTTCCAGGTAAATCGTTTAACGATACAAGTCTTCCTAATTCAAAATGGTGGGATGGTACTTCGTCTCATCTAGAAATTACAAACATAAGATTCATTGAAGAAGATCAGATTCGTTTTGATGTGATATTTCCTAAAGTTACGCCTAAAAGCACAACTAAAGACAAGATTTAAACGGCTAATTAACCCTTAAAAAAACCGTGAGAATCATCCATAATCAGGAATAGTTCTCACGGTTTTTAATGTCATCATCTGTAATCAGTGATAGCTCTAATTTAACGATACATCTAAGTTGTATATATTTGGGATGCTAAAACATGCTAGTCCATTATGTTTAGATAATCGGTATAGCCCTTTGCACCAGCGGTGTAAAATGAATCTTTATCCCAATCTGCTAATTCGGCATCTTGCTCAAAACGTTCTACTAGATCTAGATTCGAGATGAATAGTTTTACTTAAGCTACTAAATCTGCTTCTCCATCTACTAGCACCTTATTTCCAGATTCTTTATCGAATTCATTGTTAATCATGAGCATTCCATTGTATAACGGACGGAAATATTTTGCGATGTCTGTACTGCAAACGGCACATCAGATACGTTTGTAAACGGTTCAGAATGCATCTGCTCTTGTATTAGAACAGCCGTTAAAAAAACTGTTGAAATAATTGCAACTTCCTTTTTGATGCATAAAAACACTGATTTTATTAATCATTTCTAGAAAACTACATTCATGACCACAGTATTGAAATCAAAAACAGCACCTTATTTACAAAGGTGCTGTTTCAGTATTCTTATTAAGATAAATGCTTTTATTTAAGCGATTTCATATCAATAACAAATCTATATTTTACATCGTTTTTAATCACACGCTCGTAAGCATCGTTGATGTTTTGTATATCGATAAGTTCGATATCACTTGTAATATTATGTTTTCCACAGAAATCTAACATCTCTTGTGTTTCTTTAATCCCACCAATTAGAGAACCTGCAACACGTTTACGCCCGCCAATAAGACTTCCGCCATGGAATGGTTTTAAGGGCTCTACAGCACCTACTAATACCATAGTGGCATCTATTTTAAGCAATCCTAAATACGGATCCATTTCGTGACCTACAGGAATAGTGTTTAGAATAAAATCGAAACTGCCTTGGTGTTTTTTCATATCTTCTGCATCTTTAGACACTAAAACCTCATGAGCACCTAAACGTGTCGCATCTTTTCCTTTTTCAGGCGATGTTGTAATCATAACAACGTGAGCGCCTAATGCACTTGCAAATTTCACTCCCATGTGACCTAAACCACCTAAACCAATGATACCTACTTTATCACCTTTTTTAACGTTCCAATGACTTAATGGCGACCATGTCGTAACACCTGCACATAATAAAGGAGCTGTTGCGGCCTCGTCTAAGTTTTCAGGAATACGAAGTACGAACTTTTCGTCTACAACGACAGCATTAGAATAGCCTCCAAAAGTTTGTTTACCTTCTAAATGTTTATCTGGACTGTTGTAAGTAAACGTCGCTCCATTTTCACAGAACTGCTCTAAGTCTTGCTCGCAAGATGAACAGGTTTGGCAAGAATCTACCAAACATCCTACACCTACTAAATCGCCAACTTTATAGTTGCTTACACCTGAACCAATTTCTGATACACGACCAATAATCTCGTGTCCTGGAACTACGGGATATGTAGACCCTTTCCAGTCGTTTTTTACGGTATGAATGTCGCTATGACATACACCACAGAAGGTAATATCGATTTTTACATCGTCTGCTCCTACGGCCCTGCGTTCTATATCTAAAGGTTTTAAATCTTCTGTTGATGCTGTTGCACCATATGCTTTTACTATTGTAGTGTTCATTATAATGTGTTTTTTAAGTTTATTTTTAATTCGATTTCTGCATTTAAAAGTTTTGAGATGGGACAAACTTCTTTTGCTTTATGTGCAATTTGCTGAAACTGCTCGGCATCTATTTCTGGAACATCGCCTTCTAAATTTAAAATGATTTTAGTAATGGCGCCGTCTTCAAAATTAACTGTAGCATCTACGTCTAAAGATGTTACGGTATAATCGGCTTCATTTAATAAGAAGCTTAATTGCATTGCAAAGCAACCTGCATGGGCTGCACCTATTAATTCTTCAGGATTGGTTCCTTTTTCTCCATCTTCAAACCGGGTGTGAAACGAATATTGTTGATTATCTAGAACTTTACTTCCCGTAGTAATATGACCGGTTCCGTCTTTACCACTCCCTTTCCATTCTGCATTTGCTTTTCTTGTAAATTTCATATCATTCTGTTTTAAGTTAAACGGGTACTATTTTGAAGCTTTCGGATAATCTGTATATCCTTTTTCTCCTGGCACGTAAAATGTTTTCTCGTCCCATTCTGCTAAATCTAGGTTGTTTTCAAAACGTTCTACTAAATCAGGATTAGAGATAAATAACTTTCCGTAAGCTACTAAATCTGCGTCGCCAGCTTCAAGTACTTTATTTCCTTTTTCCTGATCAAATTCAGTATTAATCATTAACGTACCATTATATAACGGACGGAAATGTTTGGCGATTTCTGTAACTGCAAATGGCACATCAGATACATCTGTAAATGGTTCTGATAAGTGTACATACGCTAAATTATAATCGTTTAGTTTCTTGATGATGTATTCGAATGTTGGGATGGTTTCCTCATCAATCGTAATACCGAATAATCCATGTAATGACGGATTAAAACGTACACCTATTTTTTCTTGAGGCATAACTTCTTTAATAGCGTCTAAAACTTCAAAAAAGAAACGCGTTCTGTTTTCAATAGATCCGCCGTATTCATCTGTTCTTGTATTAGAACATGCGTTAAAGAATTGTTGAAATAAATACCCATTAGATGAATGAATCTCTACACCATCAAATCCTGCTTTTACGGCATTAGCGGCTGCGTTTTGAAAGTCTTTAACTGTTCTTTTAATATCTTCAACAGTCAAAGCTTTTGGCGTAACCGTATCTTTGAATCCTTCAGGTGTAAACGATTTTGCATGTGGATTTATCGCTGAAGCGGAAACAGGTAATTCACCATTATGGAAATTAGGATGCGAAATACGCCCTACATGCCACAATTGGATAAAAATAGTACCCGCTTTATCGTGAACGCGTTTGGTAACCTTTTTCCAACCTTCAACCTGCTCATCTGTATAAATTCCAGGCGTATTAATATATCCTACAGCCTCTGCCGAAACTTGAGATCCTTCGGTAATAATTAAACCTGCAGAAGCACGTTGTTCGTAATACAAACCTTGTAATTCGTCTGTCGCTATTTTAGCATCATTATCGGCACGACTACGTGTCATCGGTGCCATAACGATTCTATTCTTAAGTGTAATATTCTTGTTATATGGGGTCAATACATGTTGCTTGCTCATTGCTGTGATTTTTATAAATTTTACTATAATCAAATTTACAATTCACAGTATCCAATATCATTGACCTATATCAATTAAGATAGTTTTAACCTTTCATGGTTTTCCGAACACGACTTAAATTTTCGGGAGATACACCAAGGTAATTGGCAACGTCGTAATTGGCAATTCTGTGCTCTATGGTCGGATAAGAACTACAAAATTCTATATAACGTTCTTGAGTGTTTTTTTCTTGCGTAGATAAGATTCTTTTCTGCTGAGAAATAAATGCTTTAGTAATTAAAATTCTGAAGTAACGTTCGAAAATCGGAGCGTCTTCGTATACGTCTTGTAGTTTATCATGATTTACAGCTAATAACTGAGCGTCTTCAATAGCTTCTATATATAAATTAGAATGCCCCTGATTATAAAAGGCTTCGAAATCGCCAATCCACCAGTTTTCTATAGCAAATTGAAGAATGTGTTTACTGCCTTTTGCATCCATATAATAGGCTTTTAAACACCCTTTTACCACGAAGTATTCATGCATAACGGCTGTGCCTGGTTTTAAGAGGAATGCGCCTTTAGAAACTGATACTTCGTTTAAAGTTGAAAGGAATATCTGCATATCCTCGGTATTCGGATGGATATGCTGACGGATATGTGACACTATTGATGGATGCATCATACAAAGATGCTAAATGATTTTGGTTGATGCAATAGTCTATTGAAAACACAGACCTTTTTAACGTTGTATTAAAATTTTAAAGATGAACTCCGCACTTTTAAAACCTTATTACTCCTTTATTTACTATGAATCAGTGCTTTGGACAACATTTAAATACTTTCAAAATTTAGTTGTACAATACATTTATATTTATTTACTTTGCGATTCAAAGTTCTTTACACATGAGCACAGAAAAGTATTTAAACGACATTTCGGAAATTAAAAGCTTAATGACAAAATCGTCACGATTTATTTCATTGAGTGGTATATCAGGTATATTGGCAGGAATTTATGCCTTAATTGGCGCAGGCTATGCCTATTGGTTAGTCAACTCGTTTTCTTATGGCAAACTGATGTTAGACGGAAAAGTATTTAGATTGGTTTTGTTAGATTTACTAATTGTATTAGCTTTAAGTATAGGAACTTCCATCTTTTTAACGACGAAGAGAGCAAATAAAAATAAAGAATCTTACTGGAATACAACTACAAAGAATTTATTAGCTAGTTTCTTAATTCCACTTGTGGCAGGTGGTTTATACATCTTAATTATTTTAAGTCAAGGGAAATACGGTCAGACTGGTGGCTTAATGCTTATTTTTTATGGCTTAGCGTTATACAATGCCTCTAAACATACTTTAGGTTATATAAAATATTTAGGGTTAATAGAAATTAGTCTGGGCTTAATTAGTGCTTTCGTTCCCGGATTAGGATTCTGGTTTTGGGTGATTGGTTTTGGGTTTATGCATATTATTTATGGTATTTTGATGTACTATAAATACGAAAGAAAATAAGTGCCATTTTATAACGTAATCGACTGATTTTGAAAAACATTATTTTAAACATAAATAAGACTTTAGATCATAGAATTCGACTAGGAATTATGTCGGTTTTAATGGTAAACGACTATGCCGATTTTAAAACGCTTAAAGAATTATTAGGCTGTACTGATGGAAACTTGGCTAGCCATGCAAAGGCTTTGGAAAAAGAAGAATTTATTACCGTCGAAAAACAATTTATTGGAAGAAAACCAAACACGAGATATCTTGCTACTCCCCTAGGAAAAGAAGAATTTAAGAAACATATTAATGCCTTAGAAAAGTTAATTAAAAACACTTAGCTTTTTTTATTTATCTACTTACTTTGAAATTCAAAGTTCTTTTAAAACATAAACACTAAAATTTAAAACTATAAAAATGGAAAAACAAAATCAGCAACCGAGTAGAATTGGAAAATGGGTAAAGACTTCGATTACCGCAAGAATGTTAATGGTGGGACTATTAACATCTATACTACTCATTCCGCTATCATTTATAAAAAGTCTAATCCATGAGAGAATGGATAGACAAGAAGAGGTTGTTAATGAAATTAATCAGAAATGGGGAAACGAAGTATTATTATATGGTCCCATTTTAAAGGTGCCTTATAGAATACATCATATCAAAGAAATTTATGATGAAACCACTAAAAAGAGTAAAAAGGAAAGCTATACCTCTACGGATTACGCTTATTTTTTTCCGAATAAACTAGACATTACATCAACCATAAATCCGGAAGAAAAACAACGGGGCATTTATAAAACAGCTGTATATAAAAGTAACATTGATCTTGCGGGTAGTTTTACTAAACCTGATTTTAGTGAACAGGATATTAAAGACGAAGACATTTTATGGGATAAGGCGAAATTGATTGTCGAAACCTCTAATTTAAAAGGAGTGAACAGTTTGGTTGAAATTACATTTAATGAAAGTAAATACCCGTTAGAATCTAAATATCAGGAAGAAAACACGGGTTATTTAGACGATATAAGATTACATAAATTAGAAAGTAAATCGCTAAAAGAAACAGATTTACCCATTAAAAATGATGTGCGTTTTAATCTAAACATAAATATAAATGGAAGTAAGCAAATACGTTTTATTCCTGTTGGGAAAGAAACCAATGTAAATATTCAGTCTGATTGGAAAACAGCTAATTTTTTAGGGGAATATTTACCCCAGAATTCTGATAAAATATCTACCGATGGTTTTAATGCCAAATGGAAAGTATTAGATATAAACCGTCCGTTTTCTCAGGAATCTTTTAACGGACTTCCCGATTTGAAACACTATGCTTTTGGTGTCAATTTTATGATTCCAGTAGACGAATATCAGAAAAGTGAACGCTCTGCAAAATATGGCTTTTTAGTGATTGGATTAACCTTTTTAATCTTCTTTTTAATACAAACTATGAGCAAAATTAATATTCATCCCTTTCAGTATTTAATGATTGGTATTGCATTAACCATGTTTTATACCTTACTAATTTCTATTTCGGAACATAGTAGTTATTTAAAAGCGTATGTAATTGCTGGTGCATCTGTTATTGTACTGATTACGCTGTATTCTAAATCCATTTTAAAGAATGTAAAATTCCCACTCTTTATTGGGCTTTCACTAACCATATTATACACTTTTATATTTGTAATTATACAGTTAGAGAGCTACGCTTTATTAGTTGGAAGTATTGGTTTGTTTGCAATTTTAGCTGCTGTAATGTACGCTTCTAGAAAAATAGATTGGCAAAACGGAGAATAATAGTCACAAAAAAAGTATCAAGTTTTTATAAAGCTTGATACTTTTTTAATTGTTTTAAATCTATATCTCAAAGCACTAAAAAAGGCACTAATGACTTTCAACCTTAAATATTTTATCGCATTTGTATTACTACTTTGTACAGAACTATTAATTGCTACAACTTCCGGATTTATCCGTCATACGTTTGGAGATTTTTTAGCTGTAATAGGCGTTTACGTTTTAGTAAAATCTGTATTCAATATTGACCCCATAACACTAGGTATTGGAGTTTTATTATTTTCTTTTATGATTGAAACCCTACAACTCACTCCTTTTTTAGAAGTAATCGGTTTATCTGAAAACAGAATGGCTCGCATTGTTTTTGGAAACACCTTTAGTTTTGGCGACTTAATTGCATACACTTTAGGCGTACTTTTTATAATTAGAATTGATCTAGTACTTGTAAGAACCTTAAAAAGGAATCCGAATTACTTCAGACCAAGAAGGTCTCTAAATAAAACATAAGGTATTAGCTTAATACAGAGTTTTATCTCCTTTTTTACTCCACTCCTGGAATGGCGCCAAAGCAATTTCACGCGCTAGTTGCTCGAAAGGAATGCTTCGTTTTTCGTAAGGCAATGGAATTTCTTTGTAAATAAAAGCATCATCAAACCCTATATTTGCAGCATCTTCTTGATTACTTCCATAATACACTTTATCTGGCCGTGCCCAATAAATAGCGCCTAAACACATCGGACAAGGTTCGCAAGAGGTATAGATCTCGCAACCATCTAATTGAAATGTATCTAGGTTTTTGCAGGCATCTCTAATCGCAGTAACTTCCGCATGTGCCGTTGGATCGTTAGTCGAGGTGACTTTATTATTACCGCGACCTACAATTTTTCCATCTTTAACAACCACGCAACCAAAGGGTCCGCCTTCGTTATTATTCATTCCTCTTAATGCTGCGTCTACAGCTTCTTGCATAAATTTCTCTTTGCACATGGTATCTTATATTTTTAGAATGCCTTTTACATTATTTTTTGATTTTTAAACACTAAATAACTTTAAGGCATCCATTTTATTACACTATTATTTTCAATTAACAATCGTAATATTCCTTCTCGAAAGTCACTTTTTTACCGGTTAATTGTTCAATATTTTTCACATAATTATCGAAAGCTTTGCATATCCCACTCAATATACTGTGATATATTTTATCAGTTGTGATGATATATAATTCTGCGCCTCCACGACCTCTAGCGGGCAAGATATTACGAACACTTAAGGACTCTATTTCGGCAACATTAAATGTTTGTGCATATCCGTTAGCCGAGCAACCCATTTTATTATTCACAGCATCAATCCAAATAACGGGCTGCGCTTTAAATTTTTCAGTGATTACACTTGGCCTGTACTTAATTCTCTCATTTTTCGTATAATCCTTAGGACAACTAAAATCGCCGTCAAAAGTCACTGCATCAGATATTACAATACGCGCTTCATAATCTTTGTCCATTAATAATTCTGGATATTCTCTATGGTTTTGAATGATTACAGATGTATTTCCGCCATCATATTGATAGCGAGAATCGTAAGTATAACATATAGAAAGTGCGATCCCTTTTAGGTTAAAAATTAGATTTTTCTGATCGTCTCTTTCGTAACCATTAAGCGCTTCATTGCCCATTAAATCTCGAGAAAGCACATGTTTTAAGTCGTAATAACTACCATCATTTCCCGAATCGTTATAGCAATCACTATAAAAATATAATACAGGAACATCGCTTCTTTTATTATCAAAATAAGCTTGAAAGTCATCATATATTACGTTGCCAATACGGACGGGATACTTAAACTTTAAAAGCTTTTGTCCGTAAGGTGAAGTCTCAAAATAGATGTGTTTATTTTGCTCTATCTCTTGATAGGTTATATCCCATGACACAAATAATTTAGGTTCTGACTGTATTTCAAAACCGTCGTTATAATCGGCATAATTTGCATCTAAAACCCCATAGTTTTTTGGATGTTTGCGTCTCCAAAGTTGCTTATTTAATTGGTCTTCATTATGAACATGTGCAAAGAAGATATCATCATTAAAGCTGAATGTAAGCGACAATTCTTCATAAACACTTTGAAACCCTTTAAAAGTGACAGGAATATCGTTTTGATGGTGATCGAAAAGAAATAAATAACGCTCTTTAGAAGGTGTCACTTTAATATAGGCATACTGCAAATCTGCTAATTTAACAACACAACTATGCACACCTTTAAAATCCTGGCAAATAAGCTGATTATTTTCAATCCTCACTTCGCCGTCATCTGTAGATTTTGGAAACATTTTATTAGGCGTTTGGGAGCTACCAAACAATGTATTTATAATACTCATAGTATTTCTGTAATGAATAAACGAACTATAAAATATAGCTTTTAAACAACTAAAATACGAATGAAAATCACGCCTTATACGGTTATCACCTAATTATTTTTTGTGCTGTTGCTTTCTCCAATACACATATAATAGTATAGCAATTATTGGCAAAACGATAAACACCACGATATTAAACGGATCCGAAAAATCTACCGGCTGATTATCGTCGGGATTAGGTGTACCTAAAGGTAATTGTGCGAGTAATGCGATTGTTTTATGTATCATGTTTTTTTATTTTAAGTGTTTTTAAACATCCTTATAGCTAGATGTAGTTACTAATTGAATGGCCCAATTATAATCTTAACCCAAAGTACAGTTAATTATTCGAACTTTTCAGGCTCTGAAGCATCTGCGTTAACATCTATAATGTTAGAGCAAATAAAAGCATGAGGACCAACCTAACTTTGCTTAGAATTAGGCAAAAGTGATTGCCTTATACTTAAAAATTTACAAAATTATGGATACAGCAACAAAACAAGATACTTTCGAAACCATTAATCCGAGTACGGAGAAATCCTTAGCATCATATACGTATATGACAGATAGCGAGGTTGAATCTAAAATAGAGCAAGCACAGGAAGCGTTTTTAGATTGGCGTTTCGAATCGTTCGAAAAGCGTGGGGAAGTGATTCAAGCAATTGGGAAAGCCTTACAAGACCATAAATCGGAATTAGTGAGTTTAATGACTGATGAAATGGGGAAATTACTGTCTCAAAGTGAACAGGAAGTAGATACGTGTACTGCTATTTGCGATTATTGTGCGACACATGCCGCAACGGAATTACAGGATGAAACACGAGAATTAACTTTAGGAGGAAAAGGTATTATTACCCACTCGCCTATTGGAATTATATATGGAATTCAGCCATGGAATTATCCGTCTTATCAAGTGATTCGTTATACCATTGCCAATTTAATGGCAGGAAATAGTGTGTTATTAAAGCACGCGTCGAATGTAACGGGGACGGCTAAAAAGCTAGAAACTATATTTAAATCTGCAGGATTACCAGAAGGGCTATTTACAGTATTAGTTATCGGTCATGATCAATCTGATGCTATTATTAAAAATAGATTAGTACGTGGTGTAACGCTGACAGGAAGTCCGAAAGCAGGAGAAATTATAGGTCAAAAAGCAGCTAGCGCATTAAAAAAATCAGTTTTAGAATTAGGAAGTAATGATGCTTATCTTGTTCTAGAAGATGCCGATATTAAATTGGCTGTAGAACAAAGTGTAAAAGGTAGAATTTACAATAATGGAGAAACCTGTATCGCTGCCAAACGCTTTATCGTGGTCGAATCTGTTTACGACACCTTTAAAGAAGGCTTTGTAAAAGCGATGTCCGACTTAAAATTGGGAGATCCTAAAGATAAAAATACGGACCTCGGACCTATGGCGCGTAAAGATTTACGTGAGACTTTACACGAACAATTAACAGAGAGTGTGAACAAAGGTGCTACAGTTTTATGCGGTGGTAAACCGGATTCTGGTACAGGATACTTTTATCCAGCAACTGTTTTAGAAAATGTAAAGCCTGGACAACCTGCTTACGACGATGAGCTTTTTGGTCCGATTGCCTCATTAATAAAAGCCAAAGACGGCGAAGATGCTATGCGCATCGCGAACGATAGTCGTTTTGGATTAGGCGGTGGTATTTTCTCTAAAGATGTCGATAAAGCCACAGAACTTGCTAAGAAACATTTTGATACCGGAATGGTGTTTATAAATAGTTTTGGATTAGCCGATCCGAAAATGCCTTTTGGAGGTGTTAAAGATTCTGGTTTCGGAAGAGAGCATGGCGGTTTTGGAATGAAGGAATTTGTAAACATTAAATCTGTTATGATTAGTGATCCTCAATAAATAGGTCATTTCATAAAGGCATAAAAAGAGCCCCTAAACATTTTGTTTAGGGGCTATTTAATTATATACTTTAAATTAGTATCTAAGCTTCTCCTCTAGCTGGATAATCTTTATTGTTTACAAAGTCAATAGACTTTATAAGCTCCACGATTTCTGGTCTTGCGAACGGCATCGTCTGAATTGATGACGCATAAAGCGTGCGATCTGGACGAATTAAAAAGATAGCAGGTTCTACAAATTCTTCAGGTTCGTTTTTAATCCCTTTAGAAATGAAAAGTCCCCATGAACGCGCTTCCTCTATTGGAAATTCGTATCCAAGTGGTACATCTTTTATGTCCCATTCTTTATAAGACGCTTCGGCTTTGGCTTTAGAGTCGGAACTAATAGCGACAACATTTACGCCTTTATCCTTAAAATCACCTAAATGATCTTGTATGGTTTCTAAATACTTTTTACAAACGGGACAGTGCTTACCACGATAAACCACCACTAATGTGAAGTTTTCTGGTTTCTGCTCGCTTAGCGTCCACTTTGTATCGTTTAATAAATTTATTGATAAATCGGGTGTTTCTGTTCTTGGTTTAATCATAATACTTGATTTTAAAATTAAAATTAAAGTGTCGTATTTTGGTAATTGATATTATTTAGATCGTTCTAAACGCCTCTTCAATAGGTGTGTCACCTTGTAAGATTTCGAAGGTGGTTTTGTCCGTAGCACTGTCTCTTAAAGCTTGCACGAGTGTTTGTGCAACATCGTCGCGCGTGATTTCTCCTTGTTTTGAAAAAGATTTAGATAAAGATATGCGACCTTGCCCCGAATCATTAGTCAACGCTCCTGGTCTTATAATTGTATAATTTAGTTTTGAGTCTTTTAAAAAGACATCGGCATTATGTTTTGCTTTTAGGTAATCTTGAAGTTTTTCACTTTGTTCTGGGTTATCTGCGCCCATAGAACTAAGCATTACAAATTTCTTAATATTTGCACCTTCCGAAGCTTTAATCATTTTAATAGCTCCATCTTGGTCTACGGCTTCTACTTTCTTACCACCAGAACCGGCAGCAAAAATCACATGACTCGCTTCTTTTACGGTTTCTGACACGTCATTTTCCAAATCACCATAAACCGTTCTTATATTATGGGCTTTGAAATCTTTCTCTTGTTCTTCGTTTCTAACCATAGCAATAGGTTCGAAATCTTGAGATGTTTTTAAATGATGCACTACTTTATTTCCTGTGGTACCTGTCGCACCAACTACTAATACGTTTTCCATTATATATGTTTTGATGCAATTTACGCCTATTACCTAGTATACATTAACTTAAAAACATATAAAAATAACGCTATTCCAAAGGTTGATCTTGAATGTAAGAAGTGCAACCTTATTAAGGCTAATAGTAAATATGCACCATAATGAAGTCTAAATGACGATTTTAAATAATAAACTATAAACCTATAAACACAAAATTCCGATACTTAAGTTTTTAATGACTAGTATCGGAATTATAGTATTCATGACAACTCTGGACTTATGTATAAGTCCGAAGTACAACGAAGTTGATAGTTGACTTATTGGAAGCTTTTTATTATTCTTCTATGGTATACCGCGTTTTAACAACCACAGGAATTCCGGAGGCTGTTACACCTTCTATAGTCACTTTAATTTCTGTTTCCACAGCACTATTATAATAGTCTGCTTCTACAATTCCGGTAGTATCTGGATGCATAAAGGGGTTCCAATATAGCGTGTTTCTAACGTCTTCTTTTTGATTTTCAAAAGTGATGTCGGTTGGATCTGGAGCATAGAACACACGAGGTTCGTAAAGTCCTTCTAGATTTTCTTTTACGGTCTGAAGTACTATTTTCTCGTTAGTAGTTCCGCCTTTCTTCAAGTAGATTAAAATAGCACCATTACCACCGTTAGATCCTAAAATAGTTGCACTTGCTCCATTTAAAGTTTCAATTTTAACAACATCTGCTGGCTGTAAAAACGAAAGTTCGTCTGGTTGCCATATTATTCCATCTACAATAATCATTGCTGGCCCAGCATTTCTAATAAATCGGATAGAAGGTTCTTCAATAACAACACTTGGAAGTGTGGTCTGAATCAGGTCGTAAATGGATAAAAAGGTTTCTACCTCGTCTCCAAAAACATAAGAACGATCTGCAGTACCATACATAGATAATGGCTCATCTTTTTTGGGCGCTATAATCTCCACTTCATCCAAAACATTCTCTTCCATGATACCTATCGATTTGTATTTCTCTAAGACATTGTTTTTTAAAATAATGTCTTCTGAAACATCTACTTTTATGGATTGAGGTGTAAAATTTACAGCTAAATCAGACTGGGTTTTATCATCTAAAGACAACAAACCTCGCGATTTTCCTTTATTGTCTTTAGAACTTAAAATTATTTCTGAAGTGCCATAAAACAGTATATTTTCAAATTTAAAATGTCCTAAAGAATCGGTTACCGTATTTAACATTTTAATCTCTCCTTTATTAAATAACGTCAAGGTTATATTGTTACCGCCTTTCCCTTTATTGCTTAATACTTGCGTAAGTTGACCACTTAAATTAATTCCTTTTTCTGCTGGAAAAGCCAATTTATTGTCGGTAATATTAGAACTGTCTTTCCATACAAAATCTCTCCACCCTTGGGTTAATAATAACAAATCTAACTTTTCAATCCGCCACGGGTTTTCGTTATTAAAATAAAACCCCGGATTATATACTTGTCCTCTAATATCCGATTCTACTAAAAAATACGAACAAATATTGGTGTCTAAACCTTTATCTTCCATACCGTTCATATCTATACTACTTAAGGAATAACTAGCCAGTTCAGGCGTTCCTGCTTTCGTTTTTGAAGACACTGTAACCGTTACTTTTTCGTCAGGTTTATAAGTTTGCTTATTTGTACTTAGCGTAACCTCTAATTTATCACTTTTATCGATAAAAATAAGTCGCTCACTTTGTGGCTTGTTGTTAGCATCGTACAAAGTGATGTGGTTAATACCGCCAGGAAGTTTATCTTGAGGGAGTTCAAATTTCACGATCGTACTCGTGATAGGTTGATTGATTTCGAAATATATAATATCCTTAATTTTACATATAATATTAATATTCTGATCTTGCTGACTAGCAAGTGTTTTCTTATTGGTTTTAACGGTAAGTATTCTAGACGTGTTGCCTTTAACAGGTTTTGAACTTAACACAAACCCCATTTCTCTAGCCTGAGGTAACGGAAATTTTAGAGCCTCCTTTGCTCCTACACGAGATGTTTTAGCATAATACTGCTCCCCGTTTTTAGGATTTAATTGAAACGTTCCCATACCATCGTGAATCGTTTCGAAAAAGGTTACTAGAGAATCTTTTGTAGTGTAAATTTCCCCTTTTACTTCTATCGGAAACCCATTGCTGTCCAGCGCTTTTAAAGCCACAATATTAATAACGTTTTCTACGAGAGAACCGCCTTCAGGAAAAAACTGCACCTTAAAAGATTTACTATCCGCTTCAGAATCTGAATTTTCTTTATTATTTGTTTCAGCTATACCGCTGACTTCCGGACTATTAAAAACGTTTAAAACAGTAATATCTTTACTAAAAATAAACGCTTTATCAAAATTCCGATTCCAATTGGTGTAAGCGCGTAATTGATAAATTCCTGGCTTTTTTATACCAGAGGAATCTGTTAACTTAAAATCACCATAACCCAAGCCATTTTCTATTCTCGTCTTATGGTGAGCAATGATTTGTTTGTCAGGAGATATGAGTTCCACATGTAAAATATCACTCTTATTGTAAAGCTGATTATTGTAGGGATACACAGCATAAGCCTTATACCACAACGATTCGCCAAGCGTATACGTATTCCGGTCGGTATGTAAATATATATTTTCGACGGTTGGAATAATCTCTTTTTTATCTTGGGCGCTAACCGTAGAGCTACTAATAATCAATAAAAAAAAGCTAAGAATTACAATATTTAATTTTTTACACAATGGGATTGACATTATAAAATATGGGGATTTAAATAGTAAAATCGAAAGTTAACACTATTCAGACTAAATATAAACACAAAGGTTTAATTACTTCCCTAATAATTACGCACTTAAATTTTGAATCTTACCATTCTATAGGTCTATAATCTTTAAGAAATTTACCACACCAATGTTTTCCTGTATTAATTCCGTCTAATAACGGATCCATAACACGAGCAGCTCCATCTACAATATCTAAAGGCGGTTGGAAGTCGTACACCTCCTGTTTCATTTTTGCTAAAGCTGCAGGATCTTCGTCCGTTACCCAACCTGTATCTACCGCATTCATGAAAATCCCACTTTTAGCTAATTCGCCAGATGCCGTATGCGTCAACATATTTAAGGCTGCCTTCGCCATATTGGTATGTGGATGACGCGATTCTTTAAACACACGATGGAATTTACCTTCCATAGCTGTTACATTTATAATGTGCTTTTGCCCCGTGTTTTCTTTTTTCATCATCTCTGCTAGGCGATTACATAGCACAAAGGGAGCAACAGAATTTACCAATTGCACTTCAATCATTTCTGTAGTCTCTATAGCCCCTAATTTTAAACGCCAGCTGTTGGTTTTTCTTAAATCGACTTGCTGTAAATCGGCATCTAATTTCCCTTCAGGGAACACCTCTTCTGCGACTAACGAATTATCGAAACTGTATGGGATTTGAGACAATTTTGCAGAAGCTCTTAATCCGATCCCAGGTTCTGGTCCGTGCCAAGTCACGGGCATATTTTTGTTTGAAGATGCGCCAGATGTCAGTGATTTCAACTCATTTAAACAAGTTGTATGATCTGATAATAGGTCTTGAACCGCTTGTGGTAATGTTTCTACAGACTGCTCTTCTTTACCCATTAAATGCGCATAAAAACCAGATGGTCGTCTTACGGTTTGTGCGGCATTATTGATTAAAATATCTAAGCGATCGTATTTTTGTTCAATATAATTACAGAAAATTTCTACACTCGGAATGTGTCTTAAATCCAAGCCATGAATATGCAAGCGATCTTTCCAGGCGCTAAAATCGTCTTCTTTAGCAAACCGGATTGCCGAATCTACAGGAAAACGCGTAGTTGCGACCACAGTTGCCCCTCCTCTTAATAGCATTAATGTAATATGATAACCGATTTTTAAACGAGATCCTGTAATCACAGCTACTTGTCCGCTAACATCTGCTGTTTGAAACCGTTTAGCATAATTAAAATCGCCACAATCAATGCACATGGTATCGTAAAAATGATGCATTTTAGTAAACGCTGTTTTACATACATAGCAATTTCTAGCGGTTTCTAATTCTATGGTTTCGCGGTTTTCCAACTCTTGAGCAAGTAATAATTTAGGCGCCATAAAAATTGGCGTCTCTCTTGCGTTTCTTATACCGGTTACTTTACGAGCGACACGATCTTGGACTTCCTTTTTACGTTTTGCATTCTTCTTTGCATCTTTTTTACGTTTTGCAAATTCTTCACGACTAGGTCTAGAAAAAGCTCCGGTAGCTTTAATTAAAGCAATTCTTTTACCCTTTGGAATATCGAAAATAAGATTGGTATCGGCATTTAATTGTTCTAATACACGTAGGCATTCGTCTATTTCTTTCTGACTCAATTGTCCCTGTTCATCTTCACTCTTAGCGTGCATATCAATTTAATTTAGGTTACGAATATACTTTATATTTTTGGTAATAATTGGTGCCATTTTAAACTTCATTTTATAGTAGACTTTTAAGGTGCTATGTAAAATGAAGTCCTAAAAAAAGCCCATCTGATACAGATGAGCTTTTAATATTTTGGTTTCTATAGAAACAGTTAATTTACATCGACCAATTCTATATCGAATATAGTTACTGAACCACCAGGAATAACAGAATAATCGTAAAGACCATATCCTAATTCAGATGGAATTAATAATTTCATAGTCCCACCTTCATTCAATAATTGTAAACCTTCTTGCCAACCTTCTAAAATATCTTCTATTTCTAAATTTAGGTTTGAACTTCTTTCTGCAAAAATTTCACCATCGGTAAAATACCCTTCGTAATTAACTGTTACTGAAGACGTGCTCGTTGGTTTTTCACCTTCACCTTGCTCTTCTATCACATAATATAATCCAGATGCTGTACTCATAGCATTTAATTCATTTTCTGCGATATAGTCTTCAATTTCTTGTTTGTTTAGTGCGTTATAATCTAAAATTTCAATTTCGAATATTAAAACAGAACCTCCAGGAATACCATTAAAAGAATTACTTCCATAGGCTAAATGTGCAGGGATAATTAATAATCCGCTTCCACCTTCATTAAAAAGAGGAATTCCTTCTTGCCAGCCTTCAATAACACCTTGTAAATTAAAAGTAACTCCGCTTTCTGTATTTTCATCGAATACACTACCGTCTGTAAAATACCCTTTATATTTCACTGAAACATCTGAATCTGCTGTGATGGCATTTCCTTCTCCCATTTTGTCTATAACATAGTACAAACCAGAATCTGTGCCTATAGCATCAATACCATTAGTTGCGATATACGATAAAATTTCTTCTTGATTTTCAAGGGTATAATCTTTATTCGAATTTTCATCGTCCGAACTACAAGAGACGAAAAGCACTATAAAAAGTGCCATACATACTGACTTCATATTTATTTTTTTAGGTACGCAAAAATATGAAATTGAAGTTCCTACACAACACCATAAACGTTAAAATCTTAACGAATTCATAACGCTTAATCAATCTGAAGGATTATTTAAAGAAATCTATAAGAGAAATTAATCCGCTAAGAGTTTTAATTAAAATTTATATTTAAAGATTTTGAATAAATTTTAAAAAGAAACAAAAGCTAAAAATCTCTAAAAACCTATATTTGCCGCCATGTGGATGTATTTAGGCCTACTCTCGGCCGTATTTTTAGGATTACATAATTTATGTAAAAAACATGCCGTTCAAGGCAACGAAGTCTTTCCTGTACTTTTAGGAACTATAAGTTCTGGGTTTTTATTGATTCTCCCGTTTTATTTGGGATCGCAATTTGCTCCAGATTATATGCATTCTTTAGGTTTTTATATTGAAGACATTTCTTTAAAAACGCATGGATTTATTTTTATTAAGTCTTCTATAATGGCGGCTTCATGGGTTTTAGCCTATCAGGCATTAAAACATTTACCCATCACAATAGTTACTCCTATACGCTCTGCTGGACCCTTTTTTACATTTATCGGAGCCATTTTTATTTATCAGGAACGTCCGAGTCCGTTGCAGTGGATTGGTTTTGTATTAATTATTGGTTCTGTTATTCTATATTCTCGAATTGGGAAAAAAGAAGGGATTGTATTTACACGTAACAAATGGATATTAGCTATTATTGTCGCTACATTTCTTGGAGCGTCAAGCGGATTATATGACAAATTTCTAATACAAAGTTTAGCACTAACACCACAAACACTTCAATTTTGGTTTTGCTTTTATACTGTTTTAATTTTATTAGTTATTATGTCTGTTATTTGGTTTCCGAAAGTAGAAAAACGGACTGCATTTAAGTGGCGTTGGTCTATTCCTGCTGTTGGTGTATTATTACAAACCGCAGATTATTTCTATTTTAAAGCCTTACAAGATCCCGAAGCTTTAATTATGTTGCTGTCGGCTATAAAACGAAGTCAAATTATAATTGCTGTTGTTATTGGAGGCTTGATTTTTAAAGAACAAAATAAGCGTAAAAAACTTGTGCCTTTAGCGGGAATTATGCTGGGTGTGTTCTTGATATTGTATTCTTAATCTCGCATATAAAGTGACTTAAAAAACAAATATACTAGTATCATTTAGTTTGAAACGATTACGTTTCGGAATAGTAAACCCCAATATATCTATATAAAAAAGCCAGCTATTA
Organism: Formosa undariae; assembly: GCF_042427615.1. NCBI lineage: Bacteria > Pseudomonadati > Bacteroidota > Flavobacteriia > Flavobacteriales > Flavobacteriaceae > Formosa > Formosa undariae. Next base: position 46,428 of record NZ_JBHMEZ010000012.1, read on the forward strand.
TAAAAATAGCTGGCTTTAGTTTTGAATTAAAAAGATCTAATTAGTAACTAATTATTTAAATAAGACACTGCTGTAGATGTACGTTCGGAAACGTGATTATACAACTCGTTAACAGCGGTCTGAAAATCGTAACTCGAATTTAAGAAGCTATATCCAGATACTTCGGTAGTCGCATAAGGTTCTACTAATGCGCTATACACAGCATATTTTGCCTGAATTGTACTGGTGTTAAATGCAGTATCTAAAGTCTCTTGTACATAAGTATCGTATTGTGCTTTATAGGTTTCATCTGCATATAAATAGCCTATTAATGGCCATTCACTACTACTCACATTCGAAAAATCTATGGACACAGCTCCTTGTCCGTTTCCGCGTTGTAAAGCCTCATTATTATCCCAAGGAATCCAAGACAAACGCTCTGTATCTGGATTATTATACAAGAAGTAATTATGTGTCATTCTTCCGTACGTATCCCAATTCTGAATAACCGTATTTACAGCCAAATACTTTAAGAAGGTATCTGTATCTAAGATAGACTCCAATTCTGAGCGCCAAGCTTCGGGATCTGTTGTTCTGTTTGCCGCATGCAATGCCGTAAACAAATCTTGAATATCGGTAAAGTCAGCATCATCTTCATTCGTTTTCTTTACAAATACATCTTCAGAAAAAGTTCCTGATGCAAAACTTGCACCATCGCCATCAGGCTTATATAAATTCCCATCGTTATCTGAAAATTGTGTATCGATTACCGTATCATCTACTTCTTCGACCATAGTATACACACCAAAATATTCTGGACCATCGCCATGATCTACATACACGGTATAAAACGCGGTATGAGACACTGCTAATCCTGCATCTCTAAACACATCGGCCGCTACTTTTTCGCGTAACATCGATTTGTCGTTATAGTTGTTTTTTAAACTCAATTTTTTAAATCCGTAAAAACGCTGATTATCGATTTGTGGATACTCCTTCTCATATTCATCAAAATCCAATTTAAACGATAATTTTAATATGCCTGAAGACCAACTAGATTGTAAACTAGAATTTCCTTTAAAACGAATTCCTACGCGATACCATTCTTTCCCTTCATAAAATACTTCTCCAGGAACAAAAATAGGATCCTCGTCGCTATCACTCAAGCCATTTCCTCCAGAATGCGAGCCAAACGTACCGTACAAGGTGGTCATATCTGTTAACATACTATTCCAACGTGTTTCAGAAATAACAATATCTAAACGTTTTACAGCTTCATCTTCGAAAACTTCGTCAAAATTGGGATCTGCATCTTTACTGTGCGTTTCCTCTGTCCAATCTGTGGTTTCAAAATCTGTATCATCAAATTCAACGACATCACTCTCTTCTGTAGTGGTTTCGTCTGTTATTGTTGTATCGTCATCTGCACACGAGTACATCACGACCATTTGCAAGGCTAAAAGGCAAATTATACTTACTTTTTTCATTTCAATACGTTTAAAAGTTTTTAATATGAGGTGAATGTCAGCAAAATAATGTTGTCATAGTACCATATTAAGTGAAGTGTAGATACTTTTAAGCGAATGCCGTTTATTGTCCGTTAAAACGGAAACGTGCTTTCTAAAATTGGAGTTTTATATGGAAGTCGCACGATTATTACAGCGCGTAAACGTAATTTAATATCATTTTAAACACACTAATCTATAATTGAAACAATGTGATTATAGTGTTCTTAATTTCCTTTAATACGCGTCCATAAATCGCCTAGTAGATGTTTGGCATCATTACGGTCTTTAGGTGTTTCCTCGAAATGAATGTTTCCGTTTTTATCTTTTTCAATTTTATACTGAAACACAAAATTTTCGGCATTCGGGTTCATGCTTAACGTACCAAATCGTAAATCGTTAAAGTATAAATCTGTATCCTGTTTAGAAATAGTATACCAGCCTTTAGAAATACGAATCATACGTTGCATCTTTGCGTCTCCCATTATATCCGTAATATAGTCATGATGCTTGGGATAGCGATGAAACGAGATCGGTTGCGAATCGAAAAAAGAATAGTGTCCTACTAAATACGCCTCTTTAGTATCTACGTTGGCCGTCCATAAAATAGTGTTTAAGGGAGAAGGTCGTGTGTCTATCTCTGAATATGAAATGTTTTGATCTTGTAAAGCAGATTCGAATTTAGTGAATGAAATGCCTTTTAAAACTAAAGTTATTAGTAAATATATTGAACTTAAAGCGAGTCCCCAATTATTGAATGTTCTTCTTTTCTGAGACGTACGTTTTTGAAACATCGCCATAATTAAAAATACCAAAAATGGCACAGTGTATAGCGGATCGATAACAAATATAGATTTATAAGCGACCCGTAAATCTAACGGCCAAAACAGTTGTGTTCCCCAAGTAGTATGTGCATCTAAAAGCGGGTGTGTTACAAAAGCCAAGAAAAATAACCAAGACCAACCTTTTACATTTTTATAACGTTCATATCGCGAGACTAACCATCCAACTACAGGAGCAAATACAATAGAAAACAAGATGGAATGTGTAAATCCACGATGAATTTCTAGAGCCGTAACAGTGTCGGTAAAGTGAGAAGCTAATACATCTAAATCAGGAATTGTGCCCGCTATAGCTCCGTAAAGCATAGCTTTATTTCCGATTTTTCTACCAAGTACAGCTTCGCCAACGGCAGCTCCTAAAACGATTTGAGTAAGTGAATCCATATAAATGCAAACTTAATTTAAGTTCGGCATATCACCACAGGTATTCGCAAATTAATACATCTCGAGTTTTTAGGTAGCTATTCATTACTAGCTAAGCATTCTTCTTTTTGGAAAACCACAAAGCCAATAACATTTAATAAAAAAAAGGTATAACCAAAATAGATTAAAGCCGATACAAACGGAATGGTCGCACTATCTATTATATATACCATTAACAACATGATAGCAATCCATAATTGATTGCACCAAAAGGCATACTCGGTTAATTTGTAAAAACCATATAGTAATCCAATACCTAGAAGGATGATTAACGCATAAATTTCAATTACGTTTTCCATATTATACACGATTAAAGTCATTAGTAATTAAGACATCACATGGAACTTTAAAATAGTACTGTTGAATAATCGATCGGGATTTCTTAAGCATAGTAATAGCGGTTTAAGTAGGTTTAGGAAATAACATCAAAAATTTATATCGTTTTTAATACGGTATTGACGTTTATCAAATTTGATTAAGTTTCTTAAAAAAGACAAAAATTGGTTAGGTAGTTAGCGAGTAGTTTTAACCAAAACGCTTAAAATCAAGGACTACCCATCGGGTAGTCTGTATTAAACAACTGATAATTAATACATTAAAAAATCAGCACTTCGTATGAATAATTACACTACTTATTATTATTTATAAATTCTATTTCGTAGCTTAAATAAACTGCTATAAAAAGCATAAGAAATTAAGGGTTTCGCCACATATATCTGGATTATAAATGGTTGTGAATTAAACAGAACCTCTTATATTTGTTAAGGACCTACTTAAATCATATTTTGTGTTAAGAAACACTTTACTTCTACTTTTTCTATTTTTTGTCATTTTATGCAGAGGTAATACTATAATTAGTATACAGCAAAATGATGATAAGCCTATTATACAGGACAATACTCAAAATGAAAATAAGATTAAAAGACTAGAAAGTATTATTCATAATAGCGATTCTACACCTTACGATATCTGCAGAGCTTATTATGAAAAATATTTAATTTATAAAGAATTATTCAATTACGATCAAGCATTAGAAAATTTAGATTTAGCCTTGGAATCAGGGCTGTTAACAGACGAGAAAGAACAGGTAAAAGCACAATTTAAACTTGAAAAATTATTAGTTCATTTCGACTTATTAGAATATGACAAAGTATCTGAAATTATATCTGAGATATCGGATGAAGATTTAAAGTATATTACCCCTACAACACTGTCGTTCTATTGGATGGTTTTAGCACGCATGGAAATTCGTAAAGGAAATACCGACAAAGCTGATAAATATTTAAATGAAGCTTTAGACGTCTTATTAAAACATGAGCCAAAACAGCTCCCTCTGGTCTATCGTAAAAAGATAGAACTATATAAAAGCTTAGGTGAGCACGACAAAGTAATTGAAAGTTTCGAAACCGGTTTATTCTACGCGAGAAAACACAAGATACCAGCCTATGTACTAGGCTTATATGATGATATGACTTACTATTATTCTGAAATCGGCGATTTTAAAAACGCACAATTGGCAGAACAAAAAGTAAAAAGATTATCTACTGCTCACGATGCAACTAATAGAAGTAGTAAATTATTAAAGGTAGAAAAAGACCTATTACAAAAACGCAAAGAACAAGAAGTAGAAAAAGAAAAACAGCATCAAAATTTCTTAATCACACTTGTAGGCACCCTTATTATTCTGCTTTTCTTATTAATTTATTTTTATAAATCGGCAAAGAAGAAACGCATCGTAGCAGAGCAAGAAATGGATAATATGCGTAATGAATTAGAACGTGTTACAAAGGAATTAAATGAGTCGGGCCATACTAAATTAGACTTAAACGCCTATTCTTTAACCGAAAGACAACTTCAAATTATCGATTTAGTGAAACAAGGCAAATCCAATAAAGAGATTGGGGACATCTTATTCATTTCAGTAAATACGGTGAAGTACCATTTAAAAATTATATACGAGACATTACAGATTAGCAACCGTTCCGAATTGTAACGTTTCAAAATCAACTTAAACGTATTTTGTTCAAAAGACTTGAATTACAAATGTGCTTCAAACCAAAAATCAATGCCTTGAGGTGCCTTTTCAGCATCTCCTCCTGGTCTTTGTCCGCCATCACGAGAACCTCCTCTTCCGCCACCGCGTCCTCCAGAACCACCTTGACGATTTCCACCACCACGCGAACTCATGCTCGAATTTAAATCTTCCGATCCTTCGCTTCTTTTAGATTTATCTGGCTTTGCTGTTTGTACACCGATCATTAATTTTGAGAAATCATTTTTAGATTTTTCTTTAATTTTATTCTGAGGAATCGTTAATTGATAAGTTAATAGATTCTCTTTTTGATTATAAAAATAGGTAGCAGAAATACCCATACCATTTAAAAGCACATTAAAATTTTCTTTAGAATCGTATAGCTTAAGTAATGCCTCCTCCGGAAAGTCTGTAGTAACTAACGTATTAATTTGAGTTTTCATCTGATTTATTTCAGCTTCCGATTGAAAACCAACTTCACGCCCACCTTCAGGCTTCATAGACATTTGAATCGGCTGGATAGGATACGTTACAGCAACGTCTTCCTTCTCTTTGCCTTTTAAATCGAAAAACACAGTGACTCCGTGTCTTAACATAGACATCATCGTTTTATTATCTCGAGTACTTAATTGTAACGTGAGGTTTCCTTGATGCTGGGTGACTTTATAATCGACCTGCTCGCTAGACCCCACAATTGTATCAGATTTTATAATACCATCTTCTGCGTACGCTGTTGCAGAAAAGGTGTAAAAACTTAGAATTATTAAACACACGATTGATTTCATGATACTATAAATTTAGAGTTGAAAGTATAAACATATTAGGATTGCTGCGATTATGAAAATACGATAGACAAACACGCCAAATCCTTCGATGAATTTTGAAATCATAAAGACTTAAGGTTCTGAAATCTGGAAAAAATAAGGCATTAAAATATAAACGTTGATCAATACCTTTAGAACTAATAGCGTTCTTTAAGACACAAAACGTAGCGTTTTTAACGCATTAATTATTCAGTGAGTTCTGATTGATATATTCTAGAAACTTAGGTTTGTATTGCTCAGAAATGGTAATACGTTGGTTGTTGATTATAATCTGACTCCGTTCTACAACTTCTACGTTTTTTAATGAAACTATAAAAGAGCGATGCACGCGCATGAAATCTGATTTTGGTAATTCTTCCTCTAACGATTTTAAGCTCATAATAGTTAATATCGCTTTCGGATTATCTTTTAACCAAATCTTAATGTAATCTTTTAACCCTTCAAAATACAACACATCGGCTAATTTGATACGTAGTTGCTTGTATTCCGACTTTACAAAAAGGAACTCTTTTTTCTCTGAAACGGAACCCGCAACAACCGCTTCTGATTCAGTATTTTTTAAATGTACCAAATCGAACCACGTTCTGGCCTTATTTGCTGCAGTTAAAAATTCGGCATAATCAAAAGGCTTTAGTAAATAATCTAATGCCTCTACTTTAAAACCTTCTAAAGCATATTGGTCGAAGGCAGTTGTAAAAATAACACGCGTGCCTTTTGGTAACATTTTAGAAAATTCTATACCCGATAAATCTGGCATTTGAATATCTAAAAATAGGAGATCTACAGTTTCAGAATTTATAAAATCTAAAGCTTCTATAGCACTACTACACTTTTTTTTAAGATCTAAAAAGGGTGTTTTTGCAACATAACTTTCTACCAAATTCAGAGCCATAGGCTCATCATCTACAATTATACAACTCAATTTTAAAGATTCCATGCGGCTTATGTTTCTATTTGTAAATCTACTATAAATTGCCCCTCAATTATGTCTGTATTAAAAATATGTTTGTTGGGATATAACAAATCTAAACGTTTTTTTAAGTTTTGGAGTCCAATACCTGAACCACTTTTATCATCGCTTTGTTTTGGAAAATTGGCATTTTCAATTTTAAATCGAACCGTACTTCCTTCTGCAGACATAGCGATTTTAATCTCACTTTCTTTATTTGCAGACACCCCGTGTTTAAAGGCATTTTCAATTAAAGAAATAAATAAAAGTGGTGCGATTTTTATCGCCGTTATGCCAGAAGGAAATTGATAAACCACATGAGTCTTATCGGAAATACGCAATTTCATAAGATCTAGATATTTCTTCATAAAATCGACTTCTTTAGACAGTGGTACTTCTTCAATATTCGTTTCGTATAACAAATACCTCATCAATTTACTTAGACTATGAATGGTAGATTTTGCTTGTTCTGGCGAAATATCGACCAATGAATAGATGTTATTCAACGAATTAAAAAAGAAATGCGGTTGCAACTGATACCGTAAATGTTGCAACTCCGACTTCAATTTGAAATTAGCAGCTTCCTTTCGTTCGGCTTCCGTTTTTACCCAACGTTTTGTAGATTTCAAAGCAACAGCGAAGAATAAAGGCGCTAGATACGACAATAGTTGTATGTATATCGCAATTTTAAATGGAGGTTCTTCTCTACTGGTATTCTCAAAACGTTTTTTTAAAATATCTTGAAAGTAGTTATCCTCAATATATTCTTTTAAAAACAAAAAAAGCCCAATGATTGCCGTATTTAGTACGATAAATAATATCGTTTTTTTAGGGAACAAAAACCGATCTATTAACACAAAATAATTGAAGTAAAATATAATTACTGAAAAGAATAAGGGAATCCAAAAATGCGCTTTAACTCGATCTAATTCTTGTTCTTCACTGTAAGATAGCAAATAAGGCAAACAAAATAGTGTTAGCCATACTAACAGATGTAAAAAGATGGTAATGTTTTTATTTTTATGCATTCGGTTTAATTTTATTACCCATTTATTAGCTGTAAAAATAGACTATTTACTATCTATTAAATGTAGACGTTGTAATTGTACCGTCTGGGTTAATAAATTGATATTTATACGTTTCGTTAGTATCCCAACCATAATTAATGATATACATAACCGATTCAAGCTCGTAAGTTAAACTATACTGATTGGGTTCAGGGTTTTTAAAGTCAATTATTTTAGCGCCACGTAAAGGTTGTAAATCTGGTCGAACACCTTTTGTCTTTGCCTGTGGCATGATTTCGTTTTCTGGAGCTTGCGTTCTTGGATTTAGCTCAACTTTGCCTTTCATAGAAGCTATTAAATACGGATAATCTTTAACGGCGTGATATTGGTAAGTGCTGTCTGATGTAAAACGTCCAAGACTTTCGTCTAACGTCTCATTCGTTTCTCCATACACTGGAAAACCATCTAAAGCATACGCAATGGGTTTGTCCGCTCCTACTTTAGACTGCAAGTGTGTAGGTGCTAAATGGTAATGATAATCGTCTGCTTTTCCACAATGTCCGCCCCACTTATCTAATTCTCCAATAGCGTTGGCATCTTCACCTCGATTGTTTAACGGATTAAAAATCGGTATTCCATTCGCGGCAATAGCAATGGCGCCTTTCATAAAATTAGCTTTGGTCGAAAGCGGATTATCTGCCAATTCGGGTTGCAACGGAATCGCCCAAGCATTAGAACCTGTATAATCGTGATTAATAGGAACCTGTTGTTGCCAATTGGTTATCCCTGTCATCATCTCGTGTTCTGGTATACCATCGGATTCTATGTAGAAATATTTGTTATCGAAACGTGTCGATACTTTGTCTGAAACGCCAAAAACTGATTCTAAATAGGACACCTTATTTTTTGCCATTTTAATGACATTAGAGGATACATTGGTTTTACATCCTGTAATCACAAAAGCAACGCCAATGAGACTAAAAGCTAAAATTTTAGCTTTATTCGTTTCCTTTATTTTTAAGAAGGAAAATAGTAATAACGCACCTCCCAAATAGATTAAAAGATTAGAATAGTTAATCGAAAGTAATTGATCTTCTGACGGCGAAGTGTTTTTATCGGTAATCCAAGTGGTTTTATTTAAAATATAGTGTTGCTCTTCACTTGTAAATTCTGAAATATCGAAAAACACGACCTTATGGTTCTCATTCATAAGATACACAGTTTCGTCTATGCGTTCAATAAATTCACCCTTTAAGTTCTTTTCACTATTTGTAAAATACCAAATTTTGGTAGGTAAACCGTGTCCGCCTTCGTGAGCAAAAGCCTGAAGACAGACAAACAGGATGGTTATAAGGGTTATATATTTTTTCATGAACAAATTATTTAGAATCTATAAAACTCAAAGTCGTTCTATCAATAACGATATCGCTAGAAATAGCGTTCATAAATGTATTTAAATCAACTTCAAGCGTATTCGATTCTGGAAGCTTCGGCGTTTCAGACAATGCGAACAGCGCAATGGTATACTCATGTTTTCCTGGTCCGCGAGAACAAGGTGACGTATAAGAAATAGCGGTTCCGTCTTTATTAGGCCCCATATACCAATTCGGATTGTTTGCCATTTTATAAGGAATTTCGGAAACCGATGGATTAATTCCCCATAACAGTAAATAGGAATTTATTTCTGATGTATCATCCTTATGTGGATAGTGATACATCACTACAGCTAAAGACTTTGTGCCTTCAGGGACGTTAGACCAAGACAGTGGGATGGAATTTTCTACATCATCTACTTTCTCTTCACATTTAAAAGCATCTAATAATTTTCCATCGGCTACCGCTTTACTAGTCAATTTAAAATCGGGATGAATGGTTATAAAATCATCATACATATAAATAGAAGTGTCCTTGTTGGCACAAGACGTAGCTAAAAATAAAAGCAGTATGCCCAGACCAAGTATCGAACGCGTTTTTATGTTGTGATGTTTCATTTTATTATAAGGTAATTGCATTATTATTTAACGGTATGTCGGACTAAAACTTCATTGTCTAAAATCACATTCGTAGACCAAATAAACTCAGCATCATGTGCTGAATCGTCAAAAAGAGACGTGAAATTGGTATACGACGGTTTGTTATCTACACCAATAGTTTCGTTAGTAAACGTCGTTGCATTTGGCCAATTAGAATCATCGTAATCGGCATCCATCCATCCGTTTGGTAATTCCCAATGTAATGCATAAAACGACGTTCCATCTTGACCACCATCGGTATCGCAATTTTCAGAATATCGATAGTTTCCAACTTCAGAAACACAATTTAAATCTTTAATTGGTGCGGTGTAAAATGTCTGTGCTTTCCAATTTTCATTAGTTGTAGCGACAACCTTGTTTTGTTCATCTTTAACAACAGCAACCATACCGCCATCTCCTGCATGAAACGCTTTCCCTCTATTGGCTTCGCTCCCCACACCAAGATGTTCTTCCCAATCTACTAATTTCATGGCGATAGTAAATGGTTTTTCAACTTTAAACTTTACGATACTAGAATTAAACTGGGTAAAAGGTACTTTATCTTTTCCTACAGGAATACCATTAACATACATTTCAAAATAGTTATCTGCAAATATAAAGGCGGTGAAAACCTCACCGTCTTCATCTATTTCTATAATGCTAGAATCATCAAAATGAGATAAAGCTTCTTCTACCGTTTCATACGTATTCCCTTCACACGAATTAAATAAGTCTGAAGAAAACGGAAAGTCATCATTCGTATAATTTGTTGATGCAGGCACCGTCCATGTTTTACCATCGGTAGACGTAATTTCTCCTACATCTGTTTTTCGTCCGCGTTCACAAGTATAAATATCTTCAGTTATCGTGGTTGCTATACCTTGTGTAACACTTGCCGTTCCGTTGTATTTTACAGCTTCAGAACGACTTGCCAATTCTTTTGACTTTGATTTCTTTTTCGCACAACTCACAAATAGAAGTGCAATCATTAATAAGATAAGTGTCTTTTTCATTGTATTTACGTTTTGTTTCTAAATAACTGCAATAATTGCTATTCGTAACGCAGTGCAGTGATTGGATCTAAAGCTGACGCTTTTCGTGCTGGATACCATCCGAAAAAGATACCTGTTATTGCACAAACCGCAAAGGATATTACAATAGAATACATCGCCACGCTGGTAGGCCAATTTAAGAATTTTTCAATAAACACGGTCGATACTAGTCCTAAGATTACACCCAAAATCCCCCCTGTGATACTAATTAATATCGCTTCGATTAAAAACTGCATTAGGATATCCGAACCTTTTCCTCCAACAGCCATCCTTAATCCAATTTCTTTGGTTCGTTCTTTTACAGATACGTACATAATATTCATAATTCCAATACCACCAATTAATAATGAAATTCCGGCAACCGCTACTAAAAGCACCGTTAACATATCACTGGTAGAACTGAAGGTCGAAATTAATTCTTCCATAGACCGCACGTGAAAATCGTCGTCTTCGTTGGTTGTTAATTTGTGCTGGGCACGTAAAATTGCTGTCACTTCTATTACTGCTTCCGGTGCATCTTCTTCACTTATAGCCGATGCTAAAATTTCATTTAAATGATCGATTGCCAAGATTCGCTTCTGAACCGTAGTATAAGGTGCAATAACAATATCGTCTTGATCTTGCCCGAAAGTATTGGTTCCTTTTTCTTCTAAAACTCCAATAACTTTAAACGGAATGCTATTAAAACGAATCATTTTACCAACAGGGTCTTCCCCATCGGGAAAAATATTATCTACAACCGTCTGACCAATTACAGCAACTTTAGCTGCAGTCTGTACTTCAGCATCAGTAAACATACTCCCATTTTGTAGGCCCACAACTTTTATGTCTAGATACTCTGGATTAACCCCATAAATTGAAGATGGCCAGTTATTCGATCCGTTAATTACCTGTCCGCTACCGCTTACCATAGGCGACATATTACTTAAAGTGGTTGCTTGTTCCTTAATCGCAAAGAAATCTTTAAGCGTTAAGGTTTCCATAGCACTAGGATCTTGTTTTACTCCTCCACGGTTATCCGAACCCGGTTTTACGGTAATCATATTCGATCCCATAGCCGAAATTGTTGTTCTAATACTTTCTTTAGAACCTTCTCCAATGGCTAACATTGCAATAACCGAAGCCACACCAATTATAATACCTAGCATGGTTAATAAGGTTCTTACTTTGTTAAGAACAATGGCTTTATATGCGATTTTTAATAGATTTAGTAGTCTCATCTGCTTGTGTATTTATTGTTTTTTATGGTCATATGGAATGCCATAATTAACATATAGGTTCGTATCGAATTTTTGTTGGGGCATTTCATAATTAATGATCTTCTTTAGGTAATTTTGCTAATTCTGCTGCTGCTGATAAAATGGTATCATTCTTCACATCTTTTATAACATGACCATCTTTTAAAACGATGGTTCTACTACTAAACGTAGCGATATCAGATTCGTGAGTTACGAAGGTTATTGTAATACCTTGTGTTTTATTTAACTCCTGAAATAGAGACATAATCTCGTAAGAGGTTCTCGTATCAAGATTTCCTGTAGCTTCATCGGCAAGAATCATAACCGGATTATTTACAAGTGCTCTTGCAATGGCTACACGCTGTTGTTGCCCTCCAGAAAGTTGCGACGGTGTATGATGTAAACGTTCACCTAAACCGACCATTTCAAGTGCTTTTATAGCACGTTCACGGCGTTCGCTATTCGATACTTTACTGTTGTATAATAAAGGTAATTCTACGTTTTCTATTGCTGAAGTACGCGCTAATAAGTTATAAGATTGAAAAATAAAACCAATTTTCTCGTTTCTAATCGTTGCCAATTCATTTCTAGATAGGTCTTTTACTTTTACGCTATCAATTTCATAGCCACCAGAAGATGGCTGATCTAAACAGCCTAGAATATTTAGCATCGTACTTTTTCCCGATCCACTAGATCCCATAATGGTTACGAACTCCCCTTCTTTAATAGTAAACGAAATTCCTTTTAAAGCATGAACCGTTTCGTTTCCCATAGTAAACTCACGCTTTAAATCTTCAATTTTTATGATGTCTTTTGTCATGATGCTTTTGGGTTTTATTATTTTCTTCCTGGTTTGGATGGCATAAATGGACTTCCGCTTGTGCCTCCGTCTCTAGAGGATTTTACACCTGCATCGGCTTTTAAAGCATATAGTACTTTATCCCCTTCATTAAGACCACTTAATATTTGAACATTTACACCATCGCTAGCACCAATTGTTACAGATTGTGGTTGTATTGAACCGTCTGGAGATTCTACCCAAACCTTAGTAGCTTTTTCTTTTTTAGTGTTTTGTCTTTCGCCAGTATTTGGTTTTGTAACAGTAAAATTATGTTGTGTATTATAGGCTTCTAAAGCAGCTAATTCTGGACGAAAGTTTATAGCTTTAGCTTCGGTAGTTAATACATCATTCAACTCTAAAGTATATATAGAAATGGTTGCTGTTAATCCTGGTTTTAGTTTTAAATCTGGATTATCGGCTTTAATTACTACGGTGTATGTTACAACGTTAGAAGTAACTGTAGGCGCCAAACGAACTTGCGTAACAACACCTTCAAAAGTTTCTCCAAGGTAAGCATCTACAGTGAAGGTTACACGTTGCCCTACTTCCACTTCTCCTATATCAGCTTCATCGACATCGGCTTCTACTTGCATTTCTTTTAAATCTTTTGCAATGGTAAATAACGTTGGTGTGCTTAAACTTGCCGCTACTGTTTGTCCTTCGTCTATGTCTCTAGATAATACGACTCCATCTATTGGCGAGTAAATATTGGCATATTCTAAATTTGTTCTCGACTTCTGTAAGTCGGATAATCGCTGAATGGCCGTACTTTTAGCAGTTTCGTAGTTAAAAACAGCGTCATCGAAATCCGATTTACTAATCACTTGTTTTGAGTACAAAGTATTTTGTCTGTCAAAAATAGTTTTCATATAATTACGTTGCGTCACAGCATTATCATAAGCTGCTTGCGCTTGTGTAGTTTCAGCTTTTAAATTGGTTTTATCCAATTCAGCAATAAGCTGTCCTTCTTTAACTTCGCTATTATAATCGACATATATTCTTTCGACCACACCAGAAACTTGCGTCCCCACTTCTACTTGTGTAATAGGCTCTATAGTCCCTGTTGCAGTAACCATAGTGGTTACACTTCCTTTCTGTACAGCTATTGTTTGTGCTGCAATTACATTAGTATCCTCTTTACTCATAAATATATAGGCGACTACTGCAAGTGCAATGATGACAATACTGATTATAATTATATTTTTTTTCGTTTTCATGTTGATTATAGTTTAATGTCGTTTCCTTGATAAAATTGAAGTAATTGGTGGTATAAAATGTTTAAATATTTAGCTTGAATATAATTCTGTTGGGCAGTAGTGTACGTATTCTGATTAATGATTAAATCTGTAGTACTTAAATCGCCTAATTCGTATTTGGTTTTAGCTAAAGTGTACGATTGCAATGCCGCTTCCTGCGAAGCTTCTGCAGCCATAAGTTGTTCTTGAGCCGACAATCCGTTTTGATAGGCCGTTTCTACTTTCTTAAAGATTTCCTTTTCTGTAGATTGCTTCTGAATTTCAGCCCGTTCAATATTTATCTCTGCTATTTTTACTGCAGATTTTGTTTCGTTTCTATTGAAAATCGGAATCGATAAATTCAACCCGACTTTCTGATTAAAATTCACATTCATCTGATCTGAAAAATTGATATCAGAAATACTTGTATATCCAGAACCCGCACTTCCTATTAAAGACAAGGTTGGCATATAAGCACCTTTGGCAATATCTAATTCCTTTTCATTTATAGCAATGTCTAACTTGCTAGTATTCATTTCTGGCAACACATTTAATGCTTTGTAATAGATATTCATTTTATCCATTTCAAGATTAACTAGCTCCATATCTTCTGCTATAGACTCCACTTCAATGGTGTCTAACGGTCCTAATTCTAACAATTGTTTTAGGGCAATTATGTATTGATGATAATTGTTTTTTGCCGTAATAACATTGTACTTATTAGTTGCTGCTTGCGATTGTGCTTCGGTATAATCGTTAAGTGCAATTGTACCCGCGTCTAGGCGTGCTTTAGAACGAATGACTTCTTTTTCTGAAGCTTCTAAATTATTTTCAGCAATAACGATATCCTCTTTAGTGAATAAAATTTGAAGGTAATTTTCTAAAATACTAACGATGATGTTATTCTTAGCTTCTTCAATTAAAAACTCATTTTGATCGAGAATTAATTTGTTTTGTTTGATCTGATTGGTTAACTGACTCCCTTGATACAGAGTCATCGCACTTGTAAATCCCAAGTTAGATGAGTAAATCTGATCGGTAACATAGTCACTAGTAATCGGATCAATGGTATTTCCATTGGAAAAATTCTGAGAAGCACTACCAAATAAATTTGGTAAACGCGCCGATTTTGCTTTATCGTAATTTACTTCAGATATGTCTTTACCTAAACCCGCATCTTTAACCGTGATGTTATTTTCTACGGCATACGTAATACAATCTTCTAACGACCATATTTTTGGTTCTGTAGTAGAATCGTTGGTTTGAGCCGAAGCTATAATCACAAAGAAAAAGCAAAATATGTGTGAAATTATTTTCATTGTTTTGAATGTGTTTATCAATTAACACTTCAAAGGTGAGATTCTATCGTCTCTATATAAAAGGCAATAGAAGTTTGCCCCTTTTCTCTATACGAAAACGGTTATTTTAACGATGAGATTTTTTAAGAACTGGATAAAAACAAAAAAGCCCTAGACGAACTAGAGCTTTTTTGATACTTTAAATTATATAGATGAATTAAAACGCAATCACCGTTTTACCGATACTTTTACCTGATTCTTGCATGCGATGTGCTTCCTTTAAATTGTCTACAGTAAAACCTTTAAGCGTGGTTGTTAATGTAGATTTCAGAGTTCCAGCATCTAGCAAATCGGCTATTGTATTCAATATCTCGTGTTGCTTTTCTATATCTTCTGTAGTGTACATTGAACGTGTATACATAAACTCGTAAGAAAACGTCACACTCTTATTTTTGAGTAGATTTAAATCTAAGGGTTTAGAACTCCCCGTTATAGAAACAATATGTCCTTGAGATTTTATAATTTCGGAAGCTAATTCCCAATAGCCTTCCAAATCGACGAAATCTAAAATATAGTTCACTTCAGGATGACCAATGTTCTGTAATTCTTCTTTTAAACGATGGTGATTCACCACAAAATCGGCTCCTAAATCCTTACACCATTGTATTGAATCTTCTCGAGATGCTGTTGCAATTACCGTAAGATTGGTTAACTTTTTAGCCAATTGAATCGCGATCGAACCTACTCCTCCGGCACCTGCCAATATTAAAACGGTTTTAGCTTTATCCCTTTCAGGATCAATTTTTATGCGATCGAAAAGAGATTCGTAAGCCGTTAAGGTTGTGAGTGGCATTGCGGCCGCTTGAGCATGAGTAAGCGATTTTGGTTTCTTTCCAACAATACGTTCATCAACAACTTGATATTCTGCATTACAGCCGTCTTTAGTAATATCTCCAGCATAATATACCTGATCTCCAACTTTAAATTTAGACGTTTTATCTCCTACAGCTTCTACCACTCCAGAGGCATCCCACCCAATAATTTTTGGAGTCTCTAAAGTTGTATCTTTTGCGGCATTTTGTCTGACTTTAAAATCGACTGGATTTACAGAAATCGCTTTTATTTTTACCAATAATTCGTATGCTTTTGGTGCTGGTTTCTCCGTGTCGAAAGCGATAAAACTATTTGTTTCTGTTATGGGTAATGATTGTTTAAATCCGATGGCTTTCATTTGGATGCGTTTTTAATTCTAATTATAAAATAGATTTGATCAGTCCACCTTCTACACGAATAGATGCGCCATTAGTGGCAGATGCCAACGGACTAGAATAATAGACAATAGTATTGGCAACTTCTTCTACTTCTGCAAAACGACTAATAAGAGACGTTGGGCGTTGCTCTTTAAAGAAGTCTTTTTCTACTTCATCTATAGATTTGTTTTCAGATTTCGATAAATCTTCAATAAACTGACTGATACCTTTAGATTTTGTTGGCCCAGGTAAAATTGAATTCACCGTTACATTTGTCCCTTTCGTTAATTCAGCCAAACCTCTACTCACCGCTAATTGTGCTGTTTTAGTCATCCCGTAATGAATCATTTCTTCGGGAATAAAAACGGCAGATTCACTCGATATAAAAATAACTCGTCCCCAGTTTTTAGCTAACATTTTAGGAAAGTAATGTCTAGACAAACGAATACCGCTCATAACATTTACTTCAAAAAACCGCAACCAATCTGCATCGCTAATATCTTCAAAAGGCATCGGTTCGAAAATCCCGGTGTTGTTTATTAGAATGTCTACCTCTGGAAGTTGTTCTAGTAACGCATCAATTTCATCTGATTTAGAAAAATCTGCAGCAATTCCAGATACATTTGCACTTTCTATTTTAGATTTCAGACTATTAACCGCATCGTCTACACGATCTTGATTTCTTCCGTTAATAACAACAGTGGCACCTTCAGTTAAAAAACGCTCTGCAGTGGCATAACCTATTCCTGCCGTAGAACCACTTATAAATACGACTTTATCTTTAAGCTTTAAATCCATTTTTCTTGTTTTTTAAAATCTACTTCTAACATTAAGAAAGCATCGTCATTTTATTAACGGTAAACGCATTGAGCTTACCTTCTGTTGCTTCTGTAAACGCCTTAAAATGAATTGTATTTAAGTGCCCTGTAAGCGCATCTTCATCATCCCAATTTTCATAAACCACAAAGCTATTTAAATCTGTATTATCTTGAAGTAAATTGTAATTAATGCACCCTTTATCGTTTAGAGAAGCCTCTACTAGTTTTAGAAGTTCTGCTTTTACAAATTCAGTGTTTTCTGTTTTCGCGATAATTGTAGCGACTATTGTTAATTGATTTTTCATGATATATATTTTACTATTAGAAAGTAATTGTCGTAATACTTATAATTTTGACAGAAAAGAGACTAATCATTTATAATGAAATTGATTAACGTCTATCTTAACTAGAGCTCTCGACAATCTAATTTTTATAGCTATAAATTTACAAGTAATTTCATCCACACGGAACCTTTTAAAACTTAAATCGGTCTTAAATTTTATTCACTATGAAATGGATTTCTTCAGTTTTATAACATCTTTTAAAAAGACGACAATCATGATGAGGATAAAAAAAGCAAACGGTAGAGAAGTTATAATAAGTAATTTTGACACCGTTCCCAAGACATCAATATCGGGTTTTACATTCCCCAGAAGCACTAAAGCGATGGTGGCTAATAATATAAAAACAGACCAAATAACACGATGTTTTTTATTCGGATCTTTAGACCCATTATCGGTGAACATACTCAGTACAAAAACCGCTGAATCTACAGAAGTTACTAAAAAACTAATGAGTAATAAAATGGTTGTTAGATTTAGGACAGCCGCAAATGGGTAATGTTGGAAGAACACAAAAATGGAAGAGAATACATTTCCAAATTCGTTAGAATAGGTCTCCATACCTGCAATTAGCTGAAATGCCGATGTACCAAATACAGAAAACCAAAAGAAGGTTCCCAAAGATGGAATAATTAAAACCCCCAGCAACAATTGGCGCAATGTGCGCCCTTTAGAGATTCGTGCAATAAAGATGCCTGTAAAAGGTGCCCAGGCCAACCAAAATGCCCAATAATAAAAGGTCCAGTCTGTTAAAAAGGTGATTCCAGGATTATAATCGCCTAAAGCCAGACTCATAGGAATAAAATCGATAATATAGTGAAACGTACTTTCTGCAAAGGCATTAAGAATCGCCAACATATCGCTCGTTACAAACACAAAAAGCAGAATGAATAGTGTGATTATAATGTTTAATTTAGAAAATAACTTGATACCTTTATTTACACCTTGCCACGCAGAATAACATGCAATACACGAAATTCCGATACACAATACTAGTATTGTTGTCAATCCTAAATCTGTTTTAAAAACATGATTTAATCCGCCTTTAATTTGAGTCGTTCCTAAACCAATTGCAGCTACGAGTCCGAAAACGGTAGTGATAATAGTAATCACATCTACCGATTTTCTTATTGTATTACTTTGTATTTCATCTTCTATCGTGGCGCTAATACGTACATGTTTACGTTTTACATAAAGTGCATATCCCACAACCATTGCAAAAAGGCCATAAAAGGCCCAAGCGGTTAAGCCCCATTGATAAAAGGTATACTCTAAGGCTAATGTTTCTGCTGATAAACCAGAAGCATATGGCGGATGTTGTTGCATAAATACAGGTTCTTGAACGGCACGTAACAAAATACCAGAGCCCATTCCTGCACTATATAACATGGCTGTCCATGCCCAAAGAGAATGTTCGGGTTTAGTATCAGGCTTTCCTAATTTTATAGTACCTAGCCGAGAAATAGCCACACCCAATAATAAAAGTACACATCCTAAACCGAGATACAGATAAAAATATCCGAAGTAATTTCTAACCCATAACGAGGCTTGCTCAATAGCGTTATAACTGGATTCTGTAGCAAAAAAAACGATTAATGTGCAGATAAATATGATTCCAATGGAAGCGATTAAGACGGCATGTTTTTGTAAAGACTTAATGATCAAACTTGATTATTTTTTTATTAAAAATAGGCAATTGTTTTAATACTCAAAATTCAAATTGATTTACGCCAATTATATAGCCAAGGTTTTACAGTATATAAGGTGCAAATAAAATAAAGAAGGTCATGTTTGATTTAGCTTAAGCCATTCTCCAAATAGCGATAAGTATCAGAATCAAAAAAAGTTTCTAATTATTTAAATATGAATATAAATAATCTAAGGTTTCAGAAAACAATTTATTTTTTCATTATTACCCTCTTCTTAAAAGAACTTGATTTTATAATTCCAAAATAAACATTAGTTACCCTATGGCACAAGGCACTTCTTTTATTCAGATTCTTTAGCTGAAAATCATTTGGAATGTTTACCTCCAAAATTGGTTTACCAGTTTATATTTTATTAAATTAACGCTCTATTAAATTGACAATAAACAAACATTAACTTATGAGTAATACATTAAAAGTCTTAGTCTCTGGAACCGGATTTGCAGGACAAGGTCATACGGACGCCTTTCGTGACGTTGGTGCCGAGGTGGTAGGAATTGTTGGAAGAACACCAAGTGTTGTCAAAGACGTCGCAAAGAAAATGAATATCCCCTACTTCGGGACAGATTGGCAACAAGCTCTTAAAGATTGTCAGCCAGATATTGTTTCAATTGCAACTCCTGGAGGTGCACACTACGAAACAATAACTCAAGCAATCGCATTTGGTTGTCATGTGTTTAGCGATAAACCTTTAACAGTAGATGGTGACTTAGCCAGAAAGTTGTATGAACTAGCCAAAGAAAAAAATGTAAAAACGGCATTCGCTTCGAGTTTTCGCTATATGCCATGTATTATTCATGCCAAACAATTAGTTGCAGAAGGGGTTATTGGAGAGCCTACTGAAGCTGAATTTATATCTCATTTTAATTTAGAACGTGAAATCCCTTTTGGATGGTCTCATAGAAAGGAAGATGGTGGCGGACGCTTAAACAATAATTTCACGCATATGATGTCTATTGCAACATCTGTAATTGGAGAAAATATACTGCAATTAATCGGTGAAGTACGCGACGATCTTGGAAAAGCACCTATAGTAGATGGCGTGCATAATTTTAAAACCAGAAGAGATCATATTCCAAAAAACCTAAACGATCCTAACCTGAAATGGGGAGATAGTAATGTAGAATGGTCGTATACTGTAATGGCTAAATTAGAAAGTGCATTTGCTACAAAACCAGTTTCGGTTTTATTCAAACACGGCGGACTAAACCCTAGGTTTAATGAAGATCATATAGTATTCTACGGTACAAAAGGAGCCATTTATATAAAAGGGCACTATGGCATGGGACCACTTTATATATACGAGGATAAAACATGGAAGGAACTACCTTTACCACAATCCATAATAGATGATCAACCAAAAGTAGAAGGAGATACAGAACGTAATTGGCAATATTTAGCTAGAGAATTTACAAAAGATATAAAAGGGGAAGAATTTAAACCATATCAATCCTTTAAAGAAGGAAGCCTATACCAACAACTTATCGATTTAATTAGAGAGAATAACAATTGGACAGATGTTAGTCAACTTCAATAAGATAAGTTATGGAGAATAACGCTATGACTTACGAGTACTTGGTTATTGCTGGGTACTTTTTACTTATTATTGGGATTGGTTTTACATTTAAAAACATGGCTAGTAAATCTACTAGTGATTACTTTCGCGGTGGTGGAAAAATGTTGTGGTGGATGGTCGGATCTACTGCGTTTATGATGCAATTTTCTGCTTGGACCTTTACTGGTGCCGCAGGAAAAGCGTTTACTGATGGATTTACAGTTTGTTTGGTGTTTTTAGCCAACACCTTTGCTTACTTCTGTGGATGGGCATATTTTGCACAACGCTTCAGGCAAATGCGAGTAGACACGCCAACAGAAGCTATAAAAGGTAGATTTGGACTACAAAATGAAAAATTTTTCTCCTGGGCCCTTATTGTATTTACTTTAATAAATGCAGGTATTTGGCTTAATGCACTTGGTGTCTTTACTAGTGCAGTTTTCGATGCAGATATTGGCACCACAATAATAGTAACGGGATTAACCGTCGTTTTTGTGTCTGTACTATCCGGTGCATGGGGCGTTGTAGCATCCGATTTTATGCAAACCTTAGTGGTTGCTGTCATTTCTATTGCTTGCGCTGTTGTCGCCTTAGTTAAAGTGGGCGGACCGGTGGAACTGGTGTCTAAATACCCTTCAGATTTTATTATGGGTCCAGACATGAATTATGGACTCATATTAGTAGGAACCTTTGTGTTCTTCTTAGCCAAGCAATTAATTACCATAATGAATATGCACGACGCCTTTCGTTTCTTAAATGCTAAAGATTCTAAAAATGCTAAAAAAGCATCTTTATTAGCTATGATTCTTATGGGATTGGGGAGTATTATTTGGTTTATTCCACCCTGGGCATCGGCCATTTTATATCCAGATGCGGCTTCAGCCTATCCAGAATTAGGAAGCAAAGCTGGAGATGCGATTTACTTAATATTTACGCGGAATGTAATGCCCGTAGGAACAGTCGGTTTATTACTAGCCGGATTATTTGCGGCGACCATGTCGTCTATGGATTCTGCCTTAAACAAAAACACAGGTATTCTTGTACGTAGTATTTATCAGCCTTTTTTAAGAAAAAGAGGAAAAGAAGTAGACGATAAAAAACTATTACGCCTGAGTATGGTCTTGAGTTTTATCAGTGGTATTTTAGTTATTGCTATGGCTTTATTCTTTAAATCCCTTAAAGGGTATAGTCTTTTTGATTTAATGATGTCACTTTCAGCCATGATTCAAGTCCCCTTATTAATACCACTTCTTCTAGGTCTTTTTATAAAAAAAACACCAAAATGGGCACCTTGGGCAACCGTTATCCTTGGGCTATGTATCTCTTGGTTAATGACGAGTGTGATTACTCCAAATGTCTTTGCGGGTTGGATTGGAATCCCTGACTTTACAGCAAGAGAAGACACAGATATGAATTTAATACTAACACTAGGTGCACACGTATTTATAACCGGAGGCTTTTTCTGCTTAACCTCATTATTCTACAAAGAAGCTAAAGATGATAATAAACTAGAAACAGAACACTTTTTCAAATTATTTGAAACCCCTGTTATTGCGGCAGACGACCAAGATAAATTTGATCAACAACAACGGAATAAGTTAGGCACTATGGTTATGATTATGGGTGCTGGTATTTTCTTAATGGTACTCATTCCCAATCCGCTATGGGGAAAACTAATCTTTGCCGTCTGTTCACTTATAATCTCAGGAATTGGCTATGTTTTAAAGCGTAGCTCAAAGATAACTTAAGGGTAAAACAATCAACAAAATACTTGAATAATGAAAATTCATATTTTAAATTTATAGAAAAATACTAATGGTATTAAATCTATTTGAAATACAGTTTATACCACATTAATAAAAAAACACAGTTTGAATACATGAAAATAGTTGATATAAAAATATTTGTAAGTAACCCTGGCCGTAATTTTGTCACGGTAAAAATAGAAACCGACGAAGGTGTTTTTGGTTTGGGTGATGCCACACTAAATGGCCGAGAACTGGCTGTGGTTGCGTATTTAGAAGAACATATTAAACCGTGTCTAATAGGCAGAGATCCACATAAAATTGAAGACATCTGGCAATATTTATACAAAGGGTGTTACTGGAGACGCGGTCCGATAACCATGACAGCCATTGCGGGAATAGACATGGCACTTTGGGATATTAAGGGAAAAGTAGCAGGTTTACCTGTTTACGACCTATTAGGAGGAAAAAGCCGCGAAAAAATTAGAGTTTACGGTCATGCGAATGGTCAAGATATCGATGACACTTTACATCATTTAGACCATTTAATTTCCGAAGGCTATAATGCCGTAAGGTTGCAATGCGCCATACCTGGACTTGAAGGCACGTATGGTACTTTAGCTGGTAAAAAGGATTATTTTGAATTACAAAGCGATAGACCTTTACCTCCTGAACAACTTTGGGACACCAAAGCCTATTTAGATTTTGTTCCTGAATTATTTAAGAAAGCGAGAGAAAAATATGGTAATAGTGTCGATTTATTACATGATACCCACAGCCGTTTAACCCCTATTGAAGCTGCACGATTAGGTAAAATGCTTGAACCTTATAATCTATTATTTTTAGAAGATAGCGTGACTGCCGAAAACCAAACGGGTTATAAATATGTGCGTGAACATACGACGACACCACTTGCTGTAGGTGAAATTTTTAATTCGATTTGGGATGCAAAAGAACTTATCGAAAATCAGTATATAGATTATTTACGAACAGCAGCCACACATGCAGGAGGTATTACACCAATGCGACGCATGGCAGATTTTGCTTCGCTTTACCATGTTAGAACGGCACCACACGGTCCACCAGATATATCTCCAATAGGTCACGCTGCTCATGCTCATTTAAATTCATGGACACCAAACTTTGGAATACAAGAATTTATTGGTTTTGGAGGCGAAGCTTTAAACAGTGTTTTTAAATATCCGATGACCTTTGAACATGGTCATTTAATTGTTAATGACACACCAGGATTAGGTGTTGAATTTGATGAAAAAGCAGCTGAGCAATATCCATACAAACGATCTTATTTACCTGTAAGTCGCTTAAAAGACGGCACGTTGTGGAATTGGTAGATGGTTGATAGTTGAAGGATTACGGTAATTAGTTAGGAATAGGATAAAAATCCTTAGTTTGCCGTCTTCCTTAATGTAGTTGTTTAAAAGGCTTTCGACTCCGCTCTAGCAGCCTATTAGGGCATAATAGATGTTGCTTGACGGCCTTAACCTAAATTTAGTTTGGGGTGGCATTCTTAGAATCTCATAAGTTAAATAGTTTGACTACTTGTGAGATGCTGAAACACGTTCAGCATGACGCGCGTTTAATAACATATTACAGGCAATCAATAAAATAAATTGCTAGAATTAGCCCATAAAAAAGCACGAACCTCTATTGAGATTCGTGCTTTTTTATATCATCTAATATATTCTTAAAACAGACGTATTATGCTGTTTCAGCAATACGTTTAGATTTTCTATATGTGTATTTAGGAAAAATACTACGTTTTGCAAAACGAGTTATTTTATCACTATTAACCATTTTTATATATACTGGTTTTGTAACTCCGAAATATTCGTAAGTCTCACCATCTACAAAAGTAACTTCTAAAACTAAACTGTTCCACTGAAAATCTGCAACACCAGAATTAATCGTTTCGTTATAAACCTCTTTATTGGCTTCTCTAGTTTCAGGAGCAATACTCACTAAAAAATGGTAACCATCTGTAATTTTACGTGTTTTAGCTTCAGCTTCTTCCACTAACGGATCTCCTGCTTGAAATTTATCTGGATGCCATTCCTTTGCAAGATTGCGATACTGCTTCTTTAAAGTCTTTAAATCAGCGCTTTTATCAACCTCAAAAAGTTTTCTGTATTCCGTTATGCGTTTCATATTCAATTATTTTTTGAAGGCGCAAAAGTACATTTTAATTTTATAGTATACATCATCTTTTGTAAATAAAAAACAACTATAAATCAGCAGGTTACTAAATGGTTACTTCTAAATTAAATCTACAATATATAAATACGAACTTTTTTCTTTTTAAGTCGTGAATTATTTAGGGTTGAGACCAAGTTGTCCGCCATACTTTTAGGTACAGCAACGAAGGCGCAATCTTGTTTAAGTTCTATATCTCCCAACTGATCTTTTGTTAATCCACCTTGCTTAAAGAATAATCCAGCAATATCTCCTTTCGAAATTTTATCTTTTCGTCCGCCAGAAATAAATAACGTCTCCCAAAACTGAGGTTTATACGTCACTTTCTTAGAGATGTCCATCGGTTTACCTTTCTCGATAAATTCTGGTAATTGTTCATTATTCCACTTTAAAACATAAGCGGTTCCTTTTGCATTTACACGAGCAGTCCTTCCGTTTCTATGTGTAAACTCTTCTTTTGCATGAGGCAATTCATAATGAATAATAAAATCTAATTCAGGAATATCAATACCACGAGCAGCCAAATCGGTTGCTAATAATACTTGACTGGTTCCATTTCTAAAGGTAATTAAAGCACGCTCACGATCTTTTTGTTCCATACCTCCAGAGAAGCAAGAATGACTGATTCTTTTTTTCCGAAGTGCTTCACTTACATTTTCGATACTATCTCTTAGATTACAAAAGATGATCCCTTGCTTATTTCCGATATGCAGCAATAAATCTATAAGGGTTTGTTCCTTATCTTGAGTTGGAGACACTACCGTTTTAATGGTTAATTTTGAAGGTACTTTGGCATCTAAAAAATCTATGATTACGGGTTGATGTAGATTAACGAAATTCGGAATTTTCACGCCTTGAGTTGCTGAGGTTAACACGCGTCTGTTAATATTTGGCAACTGTGTTAAAATACCACGCATTTCCTCTTCAAAACCTTGTTCTAAAGATTTATCGAACTCATCTAAAATCAGATTCAAAATAGATTCTCTAGAAAAACGATTCGCACTAAAGTGATCTAAAATACGTCCTGGCGTTCCAATAAGAATAGCAGGTGTGTGTTTAAGTTCTATTTTATCCTTAGACATTGGACGTCCGCCGTACACAGCATTCACCTTAAATCCAGTTCCCATTTCACGAATCACTTGCTCTATTTGAATTGCTAATTCTCGAGTTGGGACTACAATCAATGCTTGTACTTCGCCCACTTCAGGATCTAACATTTTTATTATAGGTAACAAAAATGCTAAGGTTTTCCCTGTTCCTGTTGGAGAAAGTATAATGGTATTTGTTGCGTTTTCAATAGCCAAGAGCGCATCTTCCTGCATCGGGTTTAACGCTTTGATATTTAATTTATTTAAAATATCCTGTTGTTCTTTTAAAAAATTTGCCATTGAAATTATTTGTTTTTTTTCTTTTTAGACGTTTCTTCTTTGGTAACAACTGCTGCGTTTTGAAGTATGTATTGAGCCAAAATTTTATCGACCAATTCGTCTTTTGTTAAGTGGTGAAACGTGGTATGAATCTTATTTCTAAACGTTTCAGAAACATCGCGATTAGGCTTTGTTTTAAATATTTTATTTGCCCAAATTAAGGCATTACTTTCTTCGATAGTCTGCGCATCTGCCTTCTTAAGTTCAGAAAAAGATATACCTAATTCATTCTCAAAATCTGCAATATCTTTTACTTCTTCTTCTTGTAGAATAGTTAATGATAAGCCCTTTGCTCCTGCTCTAGCGGTTCTACCACTACGGTGTACATAAGTATCGTAAACATCTGGTAAATGGTAATTAATAACAAATGCCACATCTTTTACATCAATTCCACGTGCAGCCAAATCTGTTGCAACCAAAAGATCGATATAACCTTCTCTAAATTGCCCCATAACACGGTCACGAATACCTTGTGTTAAACTCCCGTGAATGGCTCCAGATGAAAATTTATTTATCGCTAAATTTTTAGCTAATTTGTTAACTGCTGCTTTTGTTTTACAGAAAATAATACCACGTTGTCCTTCTTTTGATTTTAAGAAATGAAGTAAAACTTCTAGTTTTTCTATAGGTTCTACAACAATATATTGATGATCGATGCCTTGATGACCAACGGTTTCCATATCTGCTTCTACCTGAACCACATGTTTAGACATATAGTTCTGAATGAGTTGCTTTATGGTTCCTGGCATAGTCGCTGTAAACAACAATGTGCGACGTGATTTCGGAATTTCCTTGATTATAAGATCTAAATCTTCCTTAAGTGCACTTACCATTTCATCGGCTTCATCTAAAACAAAATGAGAAATGTGTTTAATATCTATGGCATTACGCTTTACCAGGTCGACCAAACGTCCCGGTGTTGCTATAACAATCTGAGTTGGTGTTTTTAAACGTTCTATTTGAGGTTTTATAGGGATTCCTCCGCATACTGAAGCGATAGAAATTTCAGAACTATGAGACGCTAAATCTGATAAATTAGCGAATATTTGCTGTCCTAATTCTCGTGTTGGCGCTAAAATTAACGCTTGTATATTGGTATTATCTGTGTCTATTAATTGTAATAAAGGTAGTCCGAAAGCGGCTGTTTTACCTGTTCCTGTTTTCGCTAAAGCAACAACGTCTTTAGTTTCATTTAAAATTAACGGAATGGTTTTGGTTTGAATATCTGTAGGTACAGTAATCTTTAAATCGGTTAAACTTTGTAATAAAGCTTCTTGTATTCCTAATTCAGAAAAGGATTTTGACATAATGTAATTTTCGGCAAAGATAACGACACTTTTCTCGGGAATGGTGGCAATTTTAATTTATTCGAATTTCAGCGTAATAATAGTAGCTATATCAACTTCATTTCATTACTATTTCTATATGAATTACCCTTTTAAAATAGCTTAAATCAACTTCTTTAATGTAGTCTTAATGTGCTATTTTTTAATATAAAAAAGGCCTGTTTAATTAAAAACAAGCCTTTAAACACTATTAATTGAACCTGATAACAGGCGTAATACTGGGAGGTATTTATAATTTAATCTTTAGAAGGTTTACCTTTTGGTTTTGGTGCTTCTTTCAATTCTTTAAGCGTAAGAAATCCATCTTCATCTGTATCGATATCACTAAAATGCTCTTTTAAAGGGCCTTTAATTTCATCTTCAGATAATTTACCATCTTCATTTGCATCCATTTTCTGTATCAATTCTTCAGCTATAGGCGGTTCTTTTCTATCGCCTTTATCTTGAGCACTCATAGATTGAACACTGCAAATACTTACAAATGCAATTCCTAATACGGTTTTAATAATATTTGTTTTCATAATTATTATATATTTATTTTACACTACAAAGTTCTGCATTACTTGTTTACCTTTTTAAGGTATTCAATGAGTAGTACACTCTTTTAAGTGAATACGTTAAATACTTAGGTAAAAGCCTGTTTACACCTGTAGAATCCGACTTAAATTAGCTATCCATTCATTTTAAATTACCTTAATTTGTATCTTATTACAGAAATTGCAACGAGAAAAATTACACATGAACAAATTAAAACGCTTTAGTTTTCAGATAGGATTACTTCTAATTATATGGCTTGTATTGTGGTCTGGGCAAGATTGGGTCAATCATTTTTTACTTCAAAATATTTCTGCTTTCATAGCTCAAATACTGTTGATTCTCCTTCTTATTTATGTAGCGGCTCCTAAGTTTTTATTCACTAAAAAATACGTCACGTTTATTGGTGTTTCTATCTTAGCCATCTTATTAGTCACGCTTATAGCCTCTTTTTTTATATCTCAAAATGGAATGCCATTTCCAAGACCACGAGAATCTGGTCCTGGTCCGTTACCACGCAGGCCTCCAGAAATGTATTTAACCCAAGCTTTACTTATTGCTTTGGCTTATGTATTGGCAGTTGTTGTTGAAGTCGTATTTCATAATCAGAAAAATGAAGAAGCTCTTATAAAAAGTCAAGCCGAAAATTTAAACACAGAACTTAAATTATTAAAATCTCAGATTAATCCGCATTTCTTATTTAATGCATTAAACAATATTTATGCGTTATCAGGCATAGACACCACAAAAACACAGCAAAGTATTAGTTACCTGTCGGATATGTTGCGTTATGTACTCTATGAATGCGAACAACCACAAGTAACGCTTCAGAAAGAGATGGATTATATCGATAATTACATCAAACTATTCCGCCTAAAAAGCAGTAAAACCTATCCGATAACCACAAATTTCAAGGTAGCGAATCCCAATATTATGGTTTCTCCTATGCTTTTAATTCCGTTTATAGAAAATGCATTTAAACATTCTAATATTGAAAAGATAATCGATACATTTATCACAATTGACTTAGAAACTTCTGCAAATACCATTCAATTTGAAATTAGAAACAGCATCCCTGAATCTCCCATTAACAAAGATGAATTAGGTGGTATTGGTTTAGAAAATGTAAAAAAGCGTTTACTTATTATTTATCCGAATGCACACGATTTAAAAATTACCACAATAAACAATACCTTTAGTGTGTCCTTAAAATTAGAACAACATGTATAAGTGTATAATAATAGACGACGAAGAACTTGCAAGAGCCTTATTAGAAAGCTATGTAAACAAGTTAGATTTTTTGGAATTAGAAGGTAGTTTTGAAAATCCTTTAGAGGCTATGCCCCTTATAAAAAGTAAGGCTATCGATATTATTTTTCTCGATATTCAAATGCCTGATTTGAAAGGGACAGATTTTGCAAAATTAATTCCTGACGAAACAAAAGTCATTTTCACCACCGCTTATTCCGAATATGCGTTACAAGGATTTGAACTTAATGCTTTAGATTATTTATTAAAACCGATTACTTTCGAGCGTTTTTTAAAGGCTGTAAATAAGCTGAAACCAGATAGTGTTGAATCCCCTATTGCTGAATTTATTACCGTAAAATCAGGATACGATTTGCATAAAATTAAACTCGTAGATATCAATTATATTGAAAGTGATAGCGAATATGTCGTATTTCATCTTGATAACCGAAAAATAATGAGTTATCAGACCTTAAAATCACTTGAAAAATCCTTACCTAAATCACTTTTTATACGCGTTCATCGCTCGTATATCGTAAATAAGTTACAAGTGACTGGCTTAAAAGGAAGAGACTTAATTTTAAATGCAACTACCATTCCAGTAAGTGATTCGTATTACGATACGGTAAAAAACACCTTATTTTAAATAGTAATTTATAAGGTTTTAAATCTTAAGGTTTTTCTTAAATCGAGAAAACATAACAAGTTTTTTCTTTGAGTTAATAAAGTAAACCCCCATTAATAAAGTACCACCAGCGACTATAGATTGCTGACTAATATTTTCGTCTAAGAAATACCATCCCAATAATAAAGCAATCACCGGATTTACATAAGCGGAGGTCGCTACTTTTTCTGTAGAGACTTCTTTTAATAAAAAGTTAAACGCCGTAAATGCGATAATACTTCCGAATAAAATAAGCAAAACCATGGCTACTTGAGCCTTAGTACTCCAATCTATCGGACTTGTCCAAGTTTCACCTAAACTTAAACTTCCTAAAAGCAAAAGTGTTCCTGCCGATAGCATTTGATAGCCTGTGGTTACAAAAAAATGAGAAGGCAGATTCGCTTTAGACACGAATATACTGGCAAAACTAATACCTAAAACACAAGTAAATATAACCACTATTCCAATGGTACTCTCTCGCGTTAAATTAAGTGTATCTTGACTCATTAACAGATACATTCCTAGCATTCCTAAAGCGACACCTATTAAAGATTTTGGCTTTATTTTTTTACCTTGAATAATACGCATTAAGAAAATAACAAACAACGGTTGCGTGGCAACTATTAAGGCCGCAAAACCACTATCTACATATTTTAAAGCCCATACAAAAATACCATTACCATAAAATAAGAATAGAAATCCAGCTATAACACAATTAAAAAATTGAGCTCTAGTAACCCTTAAAGAGAGCTTTAAGAATTTTGCGATAATCATAATTAAAGTACCCGCACTTAAAAAACGAATGGCTGCCAAAAGAAACGGAGCGACTTCTGTAACTACAATTTTATTCAACAAATAAGTAGACCCCCAAATGACGTATATAGCGAAAAATGACAGTATAATTAAAATACCTTTTTGGGGTTTAGGCATAATATAAAGAATGAAAGATTAATAAATATTAGAGAAGCAAACTTATGAAATAAATTTCAGGAAAATTCAATACTTGATTTAAAATATGAATTTACACAAACTAAATCAAAAACCTAATAATCAATTACTTACATCTGTTTTGCCTTTGGAATTTATTTTAACATATTGTCTCTTTCTATGTAACAAACGACTTATAAATTCTTCATATATCTCATATAATGGTGTAATATTTGTGTAAATTTATTGATTAATTAAAAATTTATGAATACCACCGAAAATGCCTTAAAGGAACGTATTAAAGAATTGACGTGTTTATACGAAGTGTCTTCCATTATAGTGAATGCCAATTACGAACAAATTGAGGATATGTTTCACGCGATTTCATACAGTTTAAAGAAGGCCTTTCAATATCCTGAACAAACAGAAATTTGTATTCAAAGTAATTATATTACCGTAAGAACGGGAGAGCGTGATGAAAGCTCACCATGTATTAAAAGTCCTATAACATTATTTAATGTTGAAAATGGTTATATAAAAGCATCTTATTCTTCGAAAGCCTTAATTCAAATAGATTTTCTTGAAGAAGAACAAAAATTACTGAATACCATAGCTTTAAAAATAGGGAGTTTATTAGAACGGTTTCAAATCATTAAAAACGAAGCCTCGTTAAAGCGCCAAATGGAGCACACCGATCGCTTAAATATTTTGGGAGAAATTACTGCTGGCATTGCTCACGAACTCAACACACCACTCGCAAACATTCTTGGTTTTGCTGAATTATTACAAGATAAGATTACAAATCGGGATGAATTAAACGACTTAGATAAAATATTAAATAGTGCTATTTATTCTCGAGAGGTGGTTAAAAAACTCATGTTTTTTGCTTGCGAAATGCCTCAAGAAATGACTACTGTAAACATTGTTGCTGTAATTAAGGATGCCTTGAGTTTATTAGAACCTAGTTTTAAAAAACATCAGGTAAAATATATTGTAAAAACAGATCGTGATGCCATAGACTTAAAAGCAGATACGGTACAGCTTACGCAAATTATTTTTAACCTAGTTATAAATGCAATATATGTATCTAAACCCAATGATTTAATTACCATTTTTATAACCGAAATTGGAGATAGCATTTGTTTAAATATAAGTGACCAAGGCGAAGGTGTTTCCGAAGAAAATAAGGATAAAATCTTTCAACCTTTTTTCACAACTAAACCTGTAGGCGAAGGATCGGGATTAGGATTAAGTGTTGTTCATGGTATAATTGCAAGTCATAAAGGCACAATTACAGTCGAAAACAACTCACCTACCGGTGCTACTTTTATTGTTAAATTACCAAAATTATAAGGATGTCAATACTGAAAGAAAATATTTTAATTGTAGATGACGACGTTCATATTCTAGAATTATTACAGCGCCACTTGCAATCTTTAAACTACCACACGTTTAAAGCTATTTCTGTGCGCGAAGCAGTTACCATTTTAAAAGACACTAAAATAGATGTTTTAATTACGGATTTAAAAATGCCTGAAGTGGATGGATTTGAACTATTAAAATTCACCTCAGAACATTATCCCAATATGGCTAAATTAGTAATTACGGGCTTCCCTTCTATCCAAGATTCTTTAGCCGTAATTAAATCTGGCGCCGTAGAATATCTTACAAAACCTTTTACTAAAAGCGAATTAATTGATGCTTTAAACAAAACTTTAGATCAGAATAAACCGAAATCGAAAACAGAATCCGGCACTATTGTAACCGATGGAAAATACGGAGACATTATTGGGCGTTCTCAAGGCATAAAGCATGTTATTCAGCTTATTGAGCGTGTAAAAAACAATAAGGCAACGGTTTATATTTCAGGAGAAAGTGGTACTGGAAAAGAATTAGTTGCACGCTCGATTCACTATCAAGGTCAATTTTCGAGAGGCCCATTTATAGCCGTAAATTGTGGTGGTATTCCAGAAAATCTGTTAGAAGCCGAATTATTCGGTTACGTGAAAGGTGCGTTTACCGGAGCCGAAACAAATCGCAACGGATTCTTTCAAGCTGCAAATGGAGGCACCATATTTTTAGATGAAATTGGAAATGCGTCATTAGCCGTTCAATCTAGGTTACTCCGTGTACTTCAAGAAAAAGAAGTCATCAAAGTAGGGACACAAAAGCCGGAAAAAATGGATTTAAGAATTATCACAGCCACCAATAGTAATCTTAAGGAAATGATTAAGGCAAAGACTTTTCGGGAAGATTTGTACTACAGATTAACGGTAGTCGAAATTGATGTGCCGCCACTAAGAGACCGTTCTGAAGACATTCCATTACTAGTCGACAAATTTTTATTTAAATATGGTATAGAATACAAAGATCGTTTTGTGAAAATTGATCCCGAAGCACTAACCATTTTAGAACGTTATACTTGGCCTGGAAATATTCGTGAATTAGAAAATATTTTACAACGTGCCATTATTCTATCAGATAATATCGTGACTCTAGAGGCTTTACCAGCATCTTTAAAGTACAATATTAATTTTACTGAAGACGATTTTGTTTCACTCAAAGACATGGAAAAACAATATATTTTAAAAGTCCTTCGTGCCTGTAAGAATAATAAAACTAAGGCTTCGCAAATTCTAAAAATCAATAGAAAAACATTGCGAGACAAACTTAAAGATTAAGTTTATAATTTCGGTTACAATTCACCCATATGGGTAATTTTGTACCGCTCACCGAAAAGGATAATTTAAATAATTTTGAACGAAACCCCTTTAGAACCAAGTGTTTTAAAGGGGTTTCTTGTTTCCGCTCATAACTTAAAATGCATTGGCACAACACTTGCCTTTTACCACTGTAATTAACAATATTTATTATGAAAAGCTCTGAATTAAATATTTGTCCAGATTGTGTGCATTGTAAAACGTGTGTTTTAACCACACAAAAAGAAAAAGTTTGGTCGTGTAGTGAGTTTGAAAGTGCGCTTTTTTTAGACTTAATAAATAGACCGAAAATAGAAACAAAAAAGATTAACTCATTTTATTAATATCAGTTTTAAATATTTTAATATGATAGCAGAAGAAATAAAATTACCTGTAAAGAAAAGCGAGACTGGTATGGTTGCCAATGTTCTTGAACAGTTCAATAAAGCAGCCGACCAGATAGATTTAAATCCAAATATCCGAAGAATATTAAACGTTACTAATAATGAAATTATCATTCATTTTCCTGTAAAAATGGATAATGGAGATGTGGAAATATTTACTGGATATCGCGTACAGCACAATAATGCCTTGGGACCTTATAAAGGAGGTTTAAGATACCACGAAACTGTAGATATAGATGCAGCTAAAGCATTAGCAATGTGGATGACTTGGAAGACATCTCTGGCTGGATTGCCGTATGGAGGTGCCAAAGGAGGTATTAAAATCAATCCCAAATTATATTCACAGTCAGAATTAGAGCGTATTACCAGACGGTTTACTTACGCATTAGGCGATAATATTGGACCAGAACATGATATTCCTGCTCCAGATGTAAATACCAATTCGCAAACTATGGCATGGATTGCAGATACTTATATGTCTACAAAAAGTCCTTCAGAGCGTTCTACCTATCAGCATGTTGTTACAGGAAAACCTGTGGGTTCTGGTGGCATAGAAGGTCGGGATCGTTCTACTGGATATGGCGTGTTTTTAACTATAAAATTATGGGCAGAACAACGTAATATAACACTTAAACGAAAACGATTTATTGTTCAAGGGTTTGGAAATGTTGGGTATTGGGCGTCTCATTTTATGGAACAAGAAGGTGCAACTTTAGTGGGAGTACAAGATACGTTTGCTAGTATCTATAAACCTGAAGGTATTGAAGTAAAACACCTTCAAATGCATGTGACTTCTAATGATGGTAGCGTTAAAAACTTCCCTAATTCTAAGGCTATTGAAAAAGAAGATTTCTTTGGATTGGATTGTGATATTATTATTCCTGCCGCTTTAGGCAATCAGATTACGGGTGAAAATGCCCATTCAATTAAAGCTAGACTTATTGCTGAAGGTGCAAATGGTCCGACAAATGTTGAAGGAGAACAAATTTTATTAGAAAAAGGAATAGAGATTATTCCTGATATTTTATGTAATTCCGGAGGCGTTATTGGCAGCTATTTTGAATGGTTACAAAACCGAAACGGTGAATTGTGGCATATGGATGAAGTGGTTTTAAAACTTGAAAAAACCTTAAAAGGATCTTTTAAACGTGTTTATGACTATTCTATTGCCGAAAATATAGATATGCGAACTGCTGCGTTTTGCTTAGCCATTCAGCGTATCGAAAAAGCTTATATACAACGTGGAATTTTCCCATAATAACAAAATAAATATGAAGTATGGACATTTAATTCTCGAAAAAAAAGAGTACGTATTCTTAAAACGCGTACTCAATCTTTCGGGCTATTCAAGAGATAAAGAAACCAGAACATCTTTACAAAAATTAAGTAATGAATTGGTAGATGCAGAAATTATAGACCACGAACTTATGCCGAGTGATGTTATTCGCTTTAATAGTTTGGTAACGGTCGCTCAAGGTGACTGGCAAAAAACCATAAAAGTGGTCATTCCGCAAAACAAAGATTTGAGTCAAAATAAAATTTCTATTCTAACGCCTATGGGCTCTGCCCTATTTGGTTACGCTATTGGAGATACAATTACATGGGAATTTCCTAATGGAACTAAAGAATTAAAAATTATAAATGTAGAACAGGAATATAACTATAGAGGATTGGACATCGTAATATAACGCTTATGAACTTATATAATTTAGATATCGCTTTTAATAATACACCACAGAAAAGTACGAATGAGGTAGATTTTTGGATTCATCACTTAGAGGAAATCAAACAAGAATTAAAACAATTCTGTGCTAAAAAGAAATATAACAATCAGGATTTAATTAAATCGGCTGTTTTATTAAAAGCATCTACCAACAATTCAATATTAAAAGCGATTCAAAATTATAAGGAATTTAGGGACTATTGGAGTAAATGCGAAGGTTTTAATTCTGAAACACCATTTATTTACGAGCACTCGAAGCATAAAAGTGATTATCTAAGACATATAAAAGAATACCGATTATTTAGATCTAAACTAACTAAAAAATAACATGGGCATCTTGCAATACAACCAAGTAAATAATCAAATGCAATTTAAAGTAGATGAAAATAGACGTTTATTTATTAAGAAGGATATTCTAGAAATTTCGCAATGGACAGACGATTTAGAATCTAAAAATAACGAGATTAATACATTTAGTATTCTAAACAGACAGTTAGTAAAATGCGAAAAAATTCAGAGTTTAATTCAGGATTTTAGACGAAGGAATACACTTGCTATGGCCGCACTTTGTAAATACGAGCAAAATTTACGTCAGGAATTAGAATTTGGGTCCGTTGAATATGATGTACAGCGCGCAAAAGTTCATGAAAAAAAGCGTGTAGAATATTTAATGTTTATTAAAGACTATCGCGTCCTTAAAACTACCATTTACAATCAACTAACACAGTATAAACGTAAATAACACTAAAAAGACTAAACTTTAGAATCCTTAAGCGCTTCTATTTTTTTAGTCTTTTTGTCTTTATAAATAATATTTAAAATTAAAGCGGCTATAATTAAACCTATACCGCATAAAGACCAAAACGAATACACTTCACCAAAAAGAGAAACCCCGAATAACATGGTGAATATAACTTCAATATATTTTATTGGCGCCACCTGATTCGTTTGTGCATTCTGGAAGGCTTTTGTCATTAATAATTGCCCAAAATAGCCAAACACACCTAGTAATCCTAAAAACACCCACTGCATACCTATTGGCGTTACCCAGCTATTAATAGTTAATACTGCTCCAACTGTAGCAGATATAACCATGAAATAATTTACAATAACCACAGGATGTTCAGACTTTCCTATTTTACTAATAATAATATAGACCAAGCCACTACTCACCGCTGCTATTAAAATAAGAATAAGCCCAAAAGTATTTAAATCTGAATCAAATCCTTTTAAAATAACGACTCCCAAAAAAGCCAAAATGAAGAAAACCCATTGAAACGGAAAAATCTTTTCTTTTAAAAAAATAACAGCAAAAATAGCAGCAAAAATGGGAGCTAAATATCTTAAAGATACTGCCGTCCCAATGGGCAAGTATTTAGTAGACATAAAAAACAATGCCATTGATGTTAAGCCTACAACACCTCGTAAAATCAGTAATTTATTGTTATTTCCAATTAATGGAATTTTATTTTTTAACAAATAACCAAATGTAAAAAACAAAGATCCAGCAGACCTAAAAAACACAATTTGAAAGGCTCCAATATTATCTAAATATTTTACAGTTGCATTCATACAGGCAAAAGCGAATGTACTTAGCAACATTAATTTTATAGTCTCCTTTAATTGCATTTTTGTGTTGCTTTTGAAGTCTTCAAATAAATAATTTTGAATATTTTAAGTGGCAAAAATATACATTTAAAAGAAGTATCAAATCTTAAGCGTGATTCATTTTAATTAATTAGCCTCCGCATTAACTTCATCCCACCAAGCTTCAGTGTTATTGGTGTCTTTTTCTATCTGAATTTCCTGACCTATTTTAGGTACAATTATGTTGATATTTTGCGTTTTAGATGCTTCAAGTAAACGTTCTACAGGTTCGTTCCATTCGTGCATCGCTAATTTGAAAGCTCCCCAATGTATAGGCATCATTAATTTTGCTTTTACATCTAAAGCGGCTTGAACTGTTTCTTCGGGGTACATATGTATGTCGTGCCACAGCGTATTGTATTGTCCACATTCTATCATTGCAAAATCAAACGGTCCATATTTTTCACCGATATCTTTAAAGTGTTTTCCATAGCCACTATCTCCACTAAAAAAGATATTGTCGTCTTTGGATGTAATAATCCACGAACTCCATAATGTTTTAGCTTTATCGCTTATACCTCGACCTGAAAAATGTTGCGCTGGTGTACAGACAAATTTTAAATCTGAAAACATAATTTCCTCCCACCAATCTAATTCATGAATCTTATCTTTAGAGATCCCCCAAGATTCTAAATGTGAACCAACACCTAAAGGCGTATAAAATGCATCTACTTTATCCTTAAGTTTCGAAATACTATCATAATCCAGATGATCGTAATGGTCGTGAGAGATTAATACCGCATCTATTCGAGGTAAATCTTTAATGGTTATTGGAAGGTGATTACTGAATCGTTTACTTCCCAACATAGGATGTGGCGCAGGTACTTCTCCAAACATAGGATCGATTAAAATGTTTTTAGATTGAATTTGAAGTAAAAATGTAGAGTGTCCAAACCAAAACAAACGTATTTTTCCCGTATAATTTAATAAATCTGAAGGTAGAATAGTCTCAACTAAAATCGGCTGTTCTGGTATTACGCCTTTAGTCTGTTTAAAATAACCCACAATACTTTTTCCCATATCTTGAAGTCCCATACTCATATCTACATTGCCACTATTTATAAATTTACCTTCTTTATAATGATTGGTTAAAGAAAATTTTTCTTCTTGAACAGCCGTTGGTGTTCCTCCAAATTGCGGACTTAAATAAAGAAATAAGATGATTCCCAATACCAAGATTAGTATACCTATACCGATTATAATTCCCATTTTTTTTAATATTAGTTTTAGCATACGCTTATTTTAACCGAATATTTATTCGATTATTATATAAATTTTTTAATTTCTTATGGCATCCCAAGCTAAAGTAAACATCGTGTTTGTGTCTTTTTCGTTTAACTGTAAAGTCTTAGAATCGATTAATTTTACTGTTTCATTCATAAACGATTCTAATAACACAGATAAGATGGCATTATCCAAATTCTTTATTAGCCCTTCCTGCTTTCCTTCATCTAATAAATCTAAGATAAAAGACGACTTTAAATAACGGATATCTTTCGGTATCATTTCAAAATAAGGCGATTGTTTTACTTGATGAATAAAACTCACTTCCTTTCTATTATTGATACCAAAGTTGATATAAAAAATCCAAATGGCTTTAAATTTCAACTTATACGGCAAGTCTGTTTTTAATTGATCTCGGCTAATATCTGTTATATTTTTAAGTAAATCTGTAGCAATTGTAGTAATTAAATCGTCTTTACTTTTAAAATACACATACAACGTGGATGGCGAAATATCCACTTGTTTTGCAATATGAGCCATTTTTAAAGCAGCAAATCCCTTAGCGTAAACTATAGCAATAGTTTCGTTAATAATAGCCTCTCTCTTTAAGTCATCTTTCTGTTTCACGTTACAAAGATATTATTTTAATCGAATAAATATTCGCTTATTATATAAATTAAAACTCGAGATTATAATTCTCGAGTTTTAATACTAGTATTAAACCATTTTGAAATCTAATAACAATTCACCCTCAATAGATGCTTGTAACTGATCTCCTTTATGAATTTGACCTGTACCGTAAGCTGGAGTTCCTGTGAAAATTAAATCTCCTGGTTGTAAAGTGAAATATTTAGAAGTAAACGCAATTATTTCTTCAAAATTATAGATAATTAAACCTGTATTTCCTTCCTGTACCGTTTCGCCATTAATTTTTAAATCGAAATTAATAGTAGTCAAATCCGAAAAATTTGAAATTGGTTTAACCGGAGAAATTGGTGCCGCACCATCGAAACCTTTAGCTAAATCCCAAGGTCCTTTTCCTTCTCTAACATCATTTAAAACATCTTTAGCGGTATAGTCTATTGCAACTGCAATTCCAGAAATATAAGACGTGGCATCTGCTTCAGAAATATTTTTACCC
The DNA here is from genome assembly GCF_042427615.1 of Formosa undariae. Taxonomy (NCBI): domain Bacteria; kingdom Pseudomonadati; phylum Bacteroidota; class Flavobacteriia; order Flavobacteriales; family Flavobacteriaceae; genus Formosa; species Formosa undariae. Next base: position 86,275 of record NZ_JBHMEZ010000012.1, read on the forward strand.
GTTTTTCCAATTTCTATAACTAATTCCACTTCGTAAACTAAATTTTCTGTAAAAGACGGATATTCTACGTCCTTATTATCTTTGACTAAACTTGACTCTGGTTTAGAGAAAATAAGTTGTTTACCGTTTTTCGATGTTGATTTTAATTCTTCTGTATTAAGAACATAATTTTTACCAATTGCTAGTACTTTCATTGTTATGTATATTTAAAAAATAGTGTTTGTATTATTCTTTTATAATCTTAAGTGTCATATTAATAAATACATGAAGATTATTAATCCTCTGTATCCAAGTCATACAAATTTAAGATATTTATAAGCAAATTGTAATTTGTGTTTCTTGTTTTTTTTTCAAAATCGGTTCTAATTATTTTTCCAAGAACACAAATGATTAATCAACGTTCAGTTTTATATGTAAACTATTATAAATACTTAAAAACAAGCTTATATATTTATAAAAAAACTCCCGAATCTAATAAGGTTCGGGAGTTTTTATATATATATAATTGAAATCTGTATTTAGAAATTCTTAATATTTAATATCAATAATGGTACGTTAGCACGATGACTAATAGATTTACTATACGACTGATTTAGTAAACGTTTTAAAAAGTCTTGTTCTTTTGCGATAACACACAACATATCTAATTTTCTACTTTGCACAAAAGCACGTACTCCCGTAGAAACACCGATACCTGTAAGTGTAAAATACCCCGCAGAAAAATCATTTATAAGCACCTTTAATGCTTCCTTCTTTTCGTCTTGTGACTGAGTTAGTTTTTTTGCACGATCCATAACATGGCAAACAGAAACTAAAGCTTCATTAGATTTTGCAATGTCAAGTAAAGGACTTAAACCTTTTTCCGTAAATGAAATATCGAAATCTGTAGAGATACCAATTTCCTTAAAAGCTTTATATTCTGCATATTTTGGAATTGCTATAATTGGGCAATTAACGACACCAATAAGACTTGATGTATTACTTCCAACAGTAATCTCTTTTAAAGCACCAGCACCTTTAGTTCCCATAACAATGCAATCGATATCAAATTCTTTAACCACTTTTTTAACGGCAGAAGAAAACGATTTAAAAATAGATAAGCACTTATACTTATGGTTTTCATTAGAGTACGTCGCATTAATTTTATCTAACACATCTCGCAATCCATTTTTACTATTTTCAACTTGGGCATTGTAAATAGATTCTTTAGCCATTACTGAAGTCACTCCCATATAACCACTAGAACCTGGTTGATCGAAAGAATTTATAATATAGAAATTGCATGTGTCATTTTTATAAAGATCTAAAGCATACTCGATAGCGTGCCATGCGTTTTCAGAAAAATCTGTTGGTAATAGTATATTTATCATAGTCATTATTTTCAGTTATAAATTTACTAACAAAACCATACATACACAACGATTTTACATATATTTAAACCAAAAATTAGGTTAAAATTTCACTAATTAAAAATCTAGTATATTTATCTTTTTTTTAAATAAATTATAAGTCAGCCGACTTACATTTACTTTAAATTATATCAGAATCTCTATTTCATGATAAAAAATATTTTAATTGTTGAAGATGAATATAACGTCGCTACTTTTATAAAAAAAGGTTTAGAAGAAGTTGGATACAATGCCTGTATTGCCTACGATGGAGAAACATGCATAGAACTTTTGCTACAAAAAGAGATCGACTTAATTTTATTAGATGTGATTTTACCAGGAATGAATGGTTACGAAATCGCGTCTAAAATAAAAGGTTTAGGCTTCATAACTATTCCTATTATATTTTTATCCGCGCTAGGGAGTACAGACAATATTGTAAAAGGACTGGACACTGGAGCAGACGATTATTTAACAAAACCTTTTAAATTTAAAGAACTTTTGGCGAGAATACGTGCTGTAGCACGTCGAAAGAATATTAAAGTTCCTGATGGCTCACTGCTTAAAATAGCAGACTTAGAGTTAAATAACGACACAAAAATAGTAAAACGAGATCACACCGAAATTAAATTAACCTCTACAGAATTTCGTTTGTTAGAATATTTGCTTAAAAACAAAAATAAAGTCTTATCCAGAGTCGATATTTTAGAACACGTTTGGGATATTAGTTTTAATATGGGAACAAATGTTGTAGATGTGTATGTAAATTATTTAAGAAATAAAATAGATAAGAAATTCACGCCTAAATTAATCCAAACCGTTGTTGGAATGGGCTATATTTTGAAAGATCCCGAAGATGAAAATTAAAAACAAAATCACCCTCATCTTCGTTATACTTGTTGCGACTATGCAACTTGTTATTTTTTCTATTATTTATGTCTTCGCGTCCGATTATCGCACCAACGAATTTTTTAAAAAGTTAGAAAAACGAACTTTAATTGCGGAGCAATCTCATTTTGAAAAAAACAAATTAGGTGTCGAGATCTATGAAGAACTCATAAGAAAACATCTACAAACCTTACCAAAAGAAAAAGAATATATTTTTGCCACAGACGCAACCCTAAACCAAATTATTTCAGAAATAGAACTTAAAATTCCCCAAACATATTACGCGGATTTAATTAATAAAAATTACGCTGAAATTAAAATTGGAGACACCTTCTTATCGGGTTTAAATTACAAGGAACGAAATAAATCTCATTTTGTCATTCTAACTGCACACGATGAAGATGGTATAGATGAATTATCTAAACTAATACATTTACTAATCTTTTTATTCCTTTTAACCATTCTTGTTTTGTTCTTTCTTGGAAGTTTCTTTGCTAAGCGTACACTAGAACCACTTGCTCGAATCATTGAAAAAGTAAACACCATTCGTGTAACTAATTTACACGAAAGATTACAGACCACAAATAACAAAGACGAATTAAGCGAGTTAGCAAACACGTTTAATGGCATGTTAGATCGTTTGGAAACCTCCTTCGAAATACAGAGTAATTTTATAAATAATGCCTCTCACGAGTTAAAAAATCCGTTAACAGCCATATTAGGTCAGACAGAAATTGCATTGCTTAAAGAGCGTTCGCCTGAAGAATACACTAAAGTTTTAGAAGGAGTAGAAACAGAAGCTTTGCGATTAGATGCCTTAATAAATAGTCTCCTGAAATTTGCGCAAACAGAAAGTGATGAAAAAGGATTGCTTATTACACCTATTCGATTGGACGAATTAATTTTAGAAGTAAAAGAAAATATAGATTTAATAAATCCCGATAATAAAATAGAAATAGACTTTAATGATTTCCCCGACAACCCTGATTTATTAGTGGTTGAAGGCAATTACGGATTAATTAATATTGCTTTAAATAATGTCTTAGATAATGCTTCAAAATTTTCTGATAATAAAAAAGTAATCGTTAAAATAATCACTAATAATGCGTCTATAAAAATTGTTGTTACCGATCAAGGTGTAGGTATTCCTCCAAATGAAATTAAAAACATTTATCAGCCGTTCTATCGCGCTGCAAATGTTAGAAATGTAAAAGGCTACGGCTTTGGATTACCACTTACAAATAAGATTATGAAACTCCATAGCGGTACTATAGAAGTGTTTTCTGAGCACAAAAAAGGTACCATTGTCACCTTAATATTTCCTAATAAACACCAAGAATTTTCTATATCTAAATAATAAACTCACCATTTCTTACTTCTTAACACACCAAAAGACTACATAACAACGGGTTAAGTCTGTTGTGAAATTCTAATCTTATTCTAATCTCGTTCTTATATCGCTCTAATACGGTGGAGGTATGTTTGCATTAAGAAAATTACAGGAATGAAGACGGTACTTATACCAACCGATTTTAGTGCAAAATCCTTACAGCTTATTAAAAATGCTGTATTACATAATCCTAATGAACCCATACAGCTCGTATTGGCTTCTGGTTATTTATTGCGTTTAAGCGCTTTTAATCCTTTACGTTATTCTAAAGCTAGATTAATTAAAACGTTAGCACATGAGGTTTTTAACAATACCCTTTCAGATTTAATTTTAGAGCACAAGAATAAAATTTATAATGTAAAAATAGAATTATATACAGGAAGTTCTAATCATGAATTTAATGATTTTCTGCGTGTGAACAACATAGACAAATCCATAATTCCGAATACAAAATTATGCCAATTTCCTAATAAAAAATGTTTTGACATCACACCATTAATAGACCATTTATCTCCAGAAGTATCTCGCGTAGCATATAAAGGAGAAAAACGAGACAAACCTACCCGTTTTTGGTTTTTAACCTTAAAACAATTCAGTTTCAGATAACAAACAATCAAACAAACTAATTAAAATAATAATTTAAAAAGAAGTATCAATGAAGAACATTAGCACAAAATATTTAAAATCCGATTTAAAGGCCGGTTTAGTTGTCTTTTTAGTAGCACTACCATTGTGTTTAGGAATTGCACTCGCTAGTGGGGCTCCTCTATTCGCTGGAATTATTTCAGGTATTATTGGAGGTATCGTTGTCGGTTTCTTTAGTGGATCTAATTTAAGTGTATCTGGTCCTGCCGCAGGACTTACTGCTATTGTGTTAACAGCAATTGCAACCTTAGGATCTTGGGAGGCTTTTTTATTAGCTGGTTTAATAGCTGGGGTGTTCCAATTAATTTTAGGATTTTTAAAAGCCGGTATTATTTCCAACTATTTACCGTCTAATGTTATCGAAGGTATGTTAGCCGCTATTGGTATCATTATCATCTTAACGCAATTACCACATGCTGTAGGTTACGACGCAGTTCACGAAGGAGATTTCTTTCATATCAATGCTGAAGGTAAACACGATATGTTTTCAACAGTAATCCAAAGTATAAATAACATGCATTTAGGGGCTATAATTATTGTTCTAATATCTTTAGGAATAATTATCGCGTTTACTAAAGTTCCTGTTTTAAAGAAAATTAAATCTATTCCAAGTTCTTTAGTGGCTGTTGTCGCTGGTGTTGCTGTTAACGAAGCATTTGTAGCTTTAAACTCACCTTTGGCCATTACACCTGCGCATCTAGTAAGCTTACCTGTTCCAGAATCTTTTGAAGCTTTCAAATCACAATTTAGTTTACCAGATTTCAGTCAAATTGGAAACATAAACGTTTGGATTGTAGCCTTAACAATTGCTGCAGTAGCAAGTATTGAAACTTTATTATGTATTGAAGCCGCAGATAAATTAGACCCTTTAAAAAGATACTCTAACACCAACACAGAATTAAAAGCGCAAGGTATAGGTAACATTATTAGCAGTATGATTGGGGGTCTGCCAATGACGTCTGTAATTGTAAGATCTTCTGCGAATGTAAACTCTGGTGGACGCACAAAATTGTCAGCTATTTCTCATGGTGTATTTTTACTTATTGCTGTATTGGCCATGCCAACAATTTTAAATAAAATTCCTTTAGCTTGTTTAGCAGCTGTATTAATTGCAGTTGGTTTTAAATTAGCGAGTCCTAAAGTTTTTATTCACATGTGGGAAAACAGTAAGAAATTCCAATTTATCCCTTTTGTTGTTACTGTAATTGCCGTGGTGTTTACAGATTTACTTAAAGGTGTTGGTATTGGTATGGCAGTTAGTATTTTCTTTATCTTAAGAGGTAATTTAAAACTAGCATATTTCTTTAGAAGAGAAAATCATTCAACAGGAAAAACCATACAAATGGAGCTTGCTCAAGAGGTGTCTTTCCTGAATAAAGCAGCGATTAAACAAACGTTTGCACACTTACCTGCAAATAGTTCGATCGTCGTAGATGCCTCAAACACAGTATATATAGATCACGACGTACTGCAACTGATAAAAGACTTTGTGAATTATGGTTGTATTGACAAAAATATTAATGTATCTTTGATAGGATTTAGAAAAGAATACAAAATTGAAAATTCTGTCAACCATGTGACTTCTGTTTTATCAGATAATGAAGATAAAGTTGCATTACACGAAATAGATGAAGGGTTAAAAATTCCTTCAAATGTTTTAAAGGTTAAGGATTTGCCTAAAGCAGGATAATGTTTTATAACGCATAATATTTTAGAAGCCTATAGTTATCAAAAATTTGATAACTATAGGCTTTTTATTTTATATACACTTATTTGAAAGACCTATGAAACAAAAATTAGATCATTACTTTGTAAGACCCATTACAAAATTTGTCCAAGTAGAAAGTTTTGGAGGAATCCTTCTCTTTTCAGCAGCCGTAATCGCCCTACTTTGGGCCAATTCACCGTTCTCAGATTCCTATGTAAATCTTTGGAATTATGAACTCGGTTTTGAAATAGGAAATTTTCATATTTCAAAAAATTTATTGCACTGGATCAATGATGGTTTAATGGTTATTTTCTTCTTCTTAATTGGATTAGAAATTAAACGGGAAATTCTTATTGGAGAATTAAATAGCTTAAAAAAAGCCTCCTTACCTATTTTTGCCGCTTTAGGTGGTGTTTTTATTCCAATTGGAATTTATTTAGCATTAAATACAAATCCAGAAACTCATGCTGGTTGGGGAATACCAATGGCTACAGATATTGCATTTTCTTTAGCAATTATCCAATTACTAGGAAAGCGTGTGCCATTAGCCTTAAAAATATTTTTAACAGCCTTTGCTATTGTAGATGATTTAGTTGCTGTATTAGCCATCGCGATTTTTTATAGTAACAATATAGATTGGGCATTAATATTATACTCTTTTATACCTCTAGGAATTTTATTCTTTCTGGGTTGGAAAGGTTTTTATCACAAAATTATATACTTCACGCTTGCTGTGGTTATATGGTTCTTATTCTTGAAGTCAGGAATCCACCCTACCATTGCGGGTATTTTAATTGCCTTAACAATTCCTATTCAACGTAAAACGGAATTGTCTATCGACATGAACCAGCTAGAGTCTATAACAACTAGACTACTTAAAAAAAGAACTTCCGATAGTCCGATCCTAACACATACTCAGATTAATTTAATCGATGATCTTCAAGCATGGACAAGTCGTGTACAATCGCCTTTACAACATTTAGAACATATTTTCCACGGTTGGGTTGCATACTTTATTATGCCTATTTTCGCTTTATCTAATGCAGGTATCGTATTTGGGGCTTCCGATCATTTAGATTTCGATTTGGCTTCTCATATTGCCATCGCATTAATTATTGGTAAATGTATTGGTGTGGTTGGATTCTCTTATTTAGCAGTAAAACTTGGTATTGCAGCATTCCCTGATAAAGTTAAATTTAAACACATTTTAGGTACTGGTTTTTTAGCAGGTGTTGGATTTACAATGTCTATTTTTGTATCAAATTTAGCATTTCACGGTAGTTTACTTTATCAAGATTCCGCAAAAGTTGGTATCTTAATTGGATCATCTATCGCAGGTTTAATTGGTTATTTTGTTTTAAAATCAGTAAAACCAGCATCAGGTGAAATTCTATTGAGCGACGAAGAAGAAGAGGAAGAAGAATAAACATCTTATAGTTATAGCTTTACAAAACCTATATAACCAAAAAAGCGACCTAAAAAGGTCGCTTTTTTTATGTTTTTACTTTGGGTGCTAAGCCGGAATTTGCTGACTTAAACAATGCAGTGTGCCAAATCCCCAAATAAGATCTATAGCACTCATTCCAATCACTTCACGATCAGGGAAACAATCTGCTATTATATTCAAGGCCACACGGTCTTTACTGTCATTAAACGTAGGTACCAATACCATTTTATTTAAAATTAAAAAGTTAGCATAACTCGCTGGAATTTGAAGACCATCAAAAAACAACGGTTTAGGCATAGGTAATGTTACAATATTTGGCGTATTACCAGTTTCTAGTTTAGAAGCCTGTAATCGCTTTAAATTATCTTGTAGCGCCTTATAATTACTGTCTTCTGTATTAGATTCTACCACAGTAATAATGGTGTCTTCATTTATAAAACGACACAAATCATCAATATGCCCATGTGTATCATCGCCTACAATACCATCTCCTAACCAAATCACATTGGTAACTCCTAAGTATTCTTTGAACACAGCCTCATAATCAGCTTTCGTGAAATTTTCATTTCGAACCTGAATTGACGGATGTAATAAACATTCTTCTGAAGTTAATAACGTCCCCTTCCCATTAGAATCAATCGCACCACCTTCTAAAACCACAGGTTTTCCGTGATACATCACTTGGGTTAAAGACGCATTTAAAACGTCAGAAACCACCTTAGGAACACCGCGATCTAGTTTATGATTTGGATACTTTGCCCATCCGTTAAAATTGAAATTCATCGCGATACGCTCCCCTCCTTTTTTAACGATAATCGGACCAGAATCACGCATCCAACTCCTATTTGTTTTATGGGCTATATAATTAATATTATTTAAGTTAACGTGAGCCATTTCAAGCATTTCATTAACCTTATTTTGTTGCGTATTATTTTCAATAACTAAGAAAACTTTTTCAACTTGAGCCACTTTTTTTATAAACTCCACGAATGCCCATTGTATGGCCTGATACTTTCCTGGCCAATCGTTTCCGTTATAAGGAAAACATAATAAAACACCTTCTTGATGTTCCCATTCGGCCGGAAATCTAATTGCTTCAGAATCCATAATTAGTCTATTGCACGTTTAGTAATATCACCAAAAGCATCGATACGACGGTCTCTAAAAAATGGCCAATTCTGACGTACATTTTCTTGTAAATCTAAATCGACTTCAGCAATTAATATTTCTTCTTGATCGTGAGATGCTTGCGCTAAAATTTCACCTTGAGGCCCTGCAATAAATGAAGATCCCCAAAACTGAATACCTGCTGTCCCTGGTAAATATTGCTCTAAACCTATACGGTTTGCAGCAGCCACAAAGACACCATTAGCTACGGCATGACCTTTCATAACATTCATCCATGCACCATGTTGGTTTTCTCCAAACTCTTCTTTTTCTTGAGGATGCCAACCTATTGCTGTTGGATAAAATAAAACTTCGGCACCTTTTAAAGCTGTTAAACGCGCCGCTTCAGGATACCACTGATCCCAACAGATTAAAGTCCCGATTTTACCCTTTTTAGTTTGAATGGCTTGAAATCCTAAATCACCTGGTGTGAAATAAAATTTTTCATAAAAGTGAGGATCGTCTGGGATATGCATTTTTCTATACAACCCAGCTTCCGTACCATCTGTATCGATAATATACGCACTGTTATGATAAATCCCAGCCATACGTTTTTCGAAAAATGGTACTATTATTACAACTCCTAGTTCTTTAGCTAAAGCACTAAAGGCTATAAAAGATGTACTGTATAAAGGTTCTGCCAAAGCGAAGTTATCTACATCTTCACTTTGGCAGAAATAATGACTACTGTATAATTCTGGTAAAAGAATAACCTCTGCCCCTTTATTTGCAGCATCTCTTACCCAACTTAAACACTTTTTTAAATTGTTCTCAGCAACGTCGTTCAAGTTTAGTTGAACAACCGCTATCTTGTATTTTTTTACAGACATAACTCTTAAGATTATGTTGTAAAAGTAATTATTTTATAAAAGTGAAATGCTAAAGATTATATAAAATAATTATGAATCTATTTTCATCGTATTTGATCCCTTAAAATACCTTTTTCGTAACCAAAAAGACACTCTTACCAATAAAATTAAAGCCGGCACTTCTACCAATGGCCCAATAACTCCGGTAAATGCTTGCCCTGAATTTAATCCGAAAACCGCAATCGCAACGGCTATAGCTAATTCAAAGTTATTTCCTGCGGCTGTAAATGCAATGGCTGCTGTTTTATCGTAAGTTGCTCCTGCCGCTTTACTGATAAAGAATCCGATGATAAACATTAAAGTAAAATAGATTAACAATGGAATTGCAATGATTACAACGTCCATCGGAATATCTACAATCATCTCGCCTTTTAATGAAAACATGACAACTATAGTAAACAATAAGGCCACAAGTGTTAATGGAGAAATCGCTGGAATAAATTTGGTATTATACCACATCTCACCTTTTAATTTCACTAAAAAATAACGGCTTAGAAACCCTAAAAGAAATGGAATTCCTAAATATATAGCCACACTTTCTGCTATAGTAGCTATTGAAATGTCTACAATAGCACCTTCAAAACCAAAAAACGGAGGTAAAACTGTAATAAATATCCAAGCGTAAAAACTGTAGCCAAACACCTGAAATATACTATTTAAGGCCACTAAACCAGCGCCGTATTCACTGCTTCCTTCTGCCAAATCGTTCCATACCAAAACCATTGCAATACAACGTGCAAGTCCGATTAATATTAAACCAACCATGTATTCAGGGTAATCTCTTAGAAAAGTTATTGCTAAAAAGAACATTAAAAAAGGTCCAATAATCCAGTTTAGAACTAATGAAATCGATAATACTTTTACATCTTTAAACACTTTAGGCAAAAGGGCATAATTCACTTTAGCTAAAGGCGGATACATCATTAATATTAAACCAATTGCGATTGGAATATTTGTAGTTCCTTGATTATACGAGTTTATTACATCTGGAATTTGAGGAAAAAAATTTCCCATTGCAACACCAATTAACATGGCTAAGAAAATCCATAATGTTAGGTAATTATCTAAAACACTTAACTTTTTTAATGCAGCCATGACTATTTGATATTTGAAAATATATAAAACATTTCCTCTGCAATTTGTAAACTGCGCTCGTTATACTTTTCTGCTTGTTCGGGTGTATTATCGAACGCTTTAGGATCTTCGAAAGTAATCGCGGCACGTTCTTGGGCACCAGCTATAAACGGACAACCACCATCTGCCTGAGAACATGTCATAATAGCAATGAATCTAGTTTCGGGATTAAAAGCATCATTATAACGCTTGGAAAACCCTATAATTGGTGGTTCATTATGATCAAATTTTACAGCATATACCGGGTTATCACCTTCAGTTATTTTTTGAACATCAAAACCTGTATTTGATAAAGTTTCGGCAACCATAGGAAACATAGCAGTAGCCTCCGTCCCGCCAGAATAACAAAATACATTTTTTAAATTGTAATAAAATGCTGCTGTTTGTGCCCAAACTTGCGCCAAATGACTACGTCTAGAGTTATGCGTACAAATAAAATTTAATCGCGTTTTAATTTTCTTGGAATGCTTTTCTTGTATAAAATCCAGTAAAGGTTTTAAAACTTGCTTACGTTCTTCTGATATATTTGAAAAATCTAGGCTTTCAATATGATTGGCTATTTTAGTATTCATCTCTTTATTTTTTTAGCAACATCCAGAATTAGGAGTGCATGTATTAGCTGGTTGAGTTAATTGGTTTAGGTTTTGTTTCGGCTTTTCTTGAGGAATTCCGCAATTATCTTTTGCTAAACAATCTGTAAATTTTGAAGTTAATTGAAATACACCTTCTCTGATATCTAAATTATATTTTTGAATCGTATCTCCCTGATATTCAAATTCAATATCTAAGGTTTCTTCAAGTCCTAAAACACGTTGTGATAGTTCTATAATTGAAACTAATCTTTCAGGATGCAAACGGTGATCGTAATCATGAGCTTCCCATAATTGAAAGTTGATTACTGATTCTTTACGAACGGTGCCACCACAGTCTATAAAATTTTTATCTACTTTTCCGACTTCCGTCACATGAAAATGACTTGGAACTAAGCTTCCGTCCGGTAATTGAAAAGCGATTTGATTTAGATCTTCTAAATGATTTTTAATTTCTAGTAAGGTCATAATTGAAATGTATTAATTGCAATATTGCGATGATTAAATTTAAATTTTTTTAACAACAATCTGTTTCAGAACACGATACATTTTGATTGAAAAACAGATTCAACTTATTTTGTATGTCATTCCATTTTTCTGTGTTTATACAGTAACACACGCTAGTGCCTTCAATAGTCCCCTGTATAATCCCAGCATTTTTCAATTCTTTTAAATGTTGCGAAATTGTTGGTTGTGCCAAACCTATTTCCTCTACTAAATCACCACACACACAACTATTAGATTTAATTAAATATTCTAAAATACTTATTCGTGCTGGATGACCTAACACTTTTGCAATACGTGCAATGTCGTTATGTTTATCGGAAAAAATTTCGGACTTAGTAATACCCATAATATAATTATTTATTCATTGCAATATTACGATTAATTGTTAAATGAACAAAAAAAAGATAGTCATTTAACTATCTCTTAATATTGTATACTTGATTTTTATCCTACCAATCGATTGGAAAATAATCTTTCAAAAACTTACCACACCAGTGTTTACCAGTGTTTATTCCGTCTATTAACGGATCCATAACACGAGCTGCTCCATCGACAATATCTAATGGTGGCTGAAAATCGTGTTCTTCAACTTTACGTTTCGATAATTCTGCAGGATCCTCATCGGTAACCCAACCAGTATCTACAGCATTCATAAAAATACCATCTTTGGCTAAAGTGGCTGCCGCAGTATGCGTCATCATATTTAAGGCGGCTTTCGCCATATTGGTATGCGGATGGCGGTCTTCTTTATGAAAACGATGAAACTTACCCTCCATTGCAGTCACGTTAATAATGTGTTTCTGTCCGGTGTTTTCCTTCTGCATTATCGGCGCTAAACGGTTACAAAGTACAAATGGCGCAACAGCATTTACCAACTGAACTTCTACCATTTCTGTAGTTTCTATTTCACCTAACTTTAATCTCCAACTGTTCGTTTTTCGTAAATCGACTTGTTGTAAATCGACATCCAATTCCCCTTCAGGAAAGACTTCACTCGCTTGTAAAGAATTGTCGAAACTATATGGAATTTGCGATAATTTAGCAGAAGCTCTTAATCCAATTCCTGGTTCCGGTCCATGCCAAGTAACAGGCATATTTTTATTATCTGACGCCGCTTGAGTTAATGTCTTTAATTCGGTAATACAATCGATATGATCTTTTAGTAAATCTTGAGCAAACTTCGGTAATTGCTCGACTGGTAAGTCTTCATTAGCCATTAAATGCTTGTAGAAACCCGCAGGTCGTCTTACTGTCTGTGCAGCATTATTAATTAAAATATCTAATCTGTCGTATTTCTGTTCGATATAATTACAAAAGATTTCTACACTTGGTATATGTCTTAAATCTAAACCGTGAATATGTAATCTATGTCCCCATTCTGTAAAATCACTTTCCTTAGAAAAGCGTAAAGCAGAATCTGCGGGGAAACGCGTAGTTGCCACAACCGTAGCACCAGAGCGCAATAACATTAATGTAATATGATAACCGATTTTTAATCGAGAACCAGTAACTACAGCGACTTGATTTCTTAAATCGGCTGTCTGAAAGCGCTTAGCGTAATTAAAATCGGCACATTCTGTACACATCGTATCATAAAAATGATGCAGTTTTGTGTATACCTTTTTACAGACGTAACAGTTTCTTGGTGATTCTAATTCCAAATCACTGTCTTCTGTTTTTGTTAAATCTATTAATTTAGGAGCTACAAAAATAGGATTTTCGCGGGCAGAACGTATTCCTGTTTCTTTACGCGCATGCTTATCTCTTTCAATCATTTTACGTTTTACTGCCTTCTTAGCATCCTTACGTCTTTTTTGAAATTCATCTCTATTCGGACGTGTAATTTGTCCAGCGGCTTTCATTAAAGCAATGCGTTTCTCTTCAGGAAGTTCGAATAACTGATTTGTATCGCCTACCAACTTTTCTAGCATAGCAATACAAACATCAATCTGATCTTGATTTAATTCTGTATTTTGTTCTTCAGTGTTTTCGTTCATGATCCTAAACTTTAAGCGCGCAAATATAGTTTTAATTTTAGTTGATAATTGTATTTAAATTGGACTAAATACGATTTAATATATATTCAAAGTCATAACTTATATAGGACTGTGCTTTCAACTTTAATAATTGTTTTTTTATGAATTGGCAGACCAAATATTAGATTTTTTAATCACTATCCTTTTATTCAATTTAAGTTGAGCAATAACTAATTCCGAAAAATCTTCTGCTTGCTTTTCATTTTCTTCATTTATATTGGATAGATTTAATTCCATTGAACCCGTTTCAGAATTACCTGGTGTTAATGCGGTTACACGAATATTGTATTTTCTAACTTCCTGCATTAATGATTCTGTTAATCCCAAAACCGCAAATTTTGATGCTGTATATGCGCTTGTAGATACATTTCCTGTTAGTCCTGCAGTAGATGAAATATTTACGATATCTCCAGACTTATTATTAATCATATCTTGTAAAAAAGCGCGGGTTACATAATATATCCCCATTACATTCACTTTTATAATATGCTCCCACTCTTCTGGCTCCAAGGCTAAAAAGGAACCAAATTTCGCAATCCCAGCATTGTTAATTAAAATATCTATTGTTTTAAACTGATATAAAATGGTTTTTGCGGCTATATTAATATCTTCCTTAGACGTTACGTCTGCTGTAACTGTAATAGCTTCGACCCCTAATTTTCTAACCTTAGTGGCCACATCTTCAATCTCTTTTTCAGACCCTGCTAATAAAGCAATATGTACACCTTCTGCTGCCAATGCTAAAGCTAATGCTTTACCAATGCCTTTCCCTGCTCCGGTGATTAACGCACGCTGTCCTTTTAATGATCTCATCTATAAATTAATGTTTTTAATTCCATTCAAATTTAAAAATAATTCCACTTCAGTAAAAACATTTACATAGCGAATGCGTTAAAAAAATATTAGAATGCAGTCGTCAAGCTTCTACAGCAACTGTAGTTTTGAAAAATATTATTTAAAACCTAGCGCTTTGTCGGTTATAATAAAGTTTAAACGATTTATTTTAAAATATTTTAAGGAGTTATCCTACAATAAATCAATTCTTTAGACTGTAATCATGTAAAACCAATAAATTTTCAAAAATCTATACATCCAATTTAAGCGTACATATATTAAATCAAAATAGACAATTATGAAAAGAATTTCAATCGGAGTAATTACTTTATGTTTAATGGCCTCTTGTGTTTCAAAAAAGAAATACGTCGCTTTAGAGCATGAAAATGGAGAAATAAAAAGTCAACTGACAAAAACAACTGTTGCAAAGGAAGAGTTAGAGGCTAAATTTAGCGAAATTCAATCTCGCGTTGATTCATATAACAGTAAAATAAATTCGTTAACCGAAGAAAACGATGCGCAAATGGTTGCCGTTGGAGATATTGCTGTTATTTCTAACGATACCAAGAAAAGTATGCGTGAAACGTTGAAACATGTAGATCCTTCAAAATTGAGTGAAGCAAAAACACTTAAGGATTCTATGAATCTTGCGATATCTTATAATTTACAGAAATCTTTAGACAATAATTCTTTAAACGAGGACGAAGATATTGCGATCGATATTAATGAAACAGTAGTTATGATCTCTATTTCTGACAAAATGCTTTTTAATACTGCGAGCTATAGAGTAAGTAACAAAGCTAACGACATCCTTCAAAAATTGGCAGATATCATTAATTCTGAGCCAAGTATAGAAGTTATGGTCGAAGGTCATACAGACTCTAGAAGTATTAATACTGGTGCTATTAAAGACAACTGGGACTTAAGTGTCTTAAGAGCGACATCGGTTGTACGTAAATTACAAGATGATTATAAAGTTGCCCCAGAAAAGATGATTGCTTCTGGACGAAGTAGTTACCATCCTTTAATTGAAAATAGTTCTAATGAGAATAGAGCAAAAAACAGAAGAACACGTATTGTTATACTCCCAAATATTAACAAGTTCTTTGCGTTAATGGGGAATGTCGAATAATATTTACACTTATTGATATATACAAAAGACTGCCTTATGGCGGTCTTTTTTTATTATATCAAAAAAATTAAAAGCTAAAAATTCAATATTTCGCAATTAAGAAATCCTTAACTTTTCTAATCATGTATTTGGGTATTTATTATTTTAAATTTCCGCTGTGAAACCAGTAAAATAGTATTCACAAAAAAAACAATTAATTTTAAATAGTACATATTTTATTTGCGATTTTAATTATCTACCTTTAGATATTGCTGCAATTCTAAAGCAATATATTTTGTCTATAGGTTTTAAAAGTGCTCGACAATAATGCTACTTGCCGAACATCATTCGGGTTTAGGTATACCTATAACATGAGTCATTCTTTTCACACTATTTTAGACAATTACTGATAATATTTTTGCAAAAAAAAGTAACGCATTTGGTTTATATGAAAGAAACTATGTCTCCCTGGAAACGTTTTGTTAATCTACTGAAATTAGATAAAAAAGACATCCGTCAGATTTTTTATTATGCAATTTTCGCTGGATTAGTAGCATTAACTCTACCCTTAGGAATACAAGCCATAATTAACTTAATTCAAGGAGCACAAGTCTCTTCTTCTTGGATTGTATTAGTCATTTTAGTTACCTTAGGAGTTGCTTTCCAGGGTATTTTACAACTTATGCAGATGCGTATTTTAGAATCTATTCAGCAGAAAATTTTTACCAGAGCTTCTTTTGAATTCGCGTATCGATTTCCTAAAATTAAAATGAAGGAACTTTATAATAATTACCCGCCAGAATTGGCAAATCGATTTTTCGATATTTTAATGATTCAAAAAGGGTTATCTAAAATTTTAATCGATTTTCCTGCGGCAGCACTTCAAATTATATTCGGACTAATCCTTTTATCTTTTTATCATGCCTTTTTTATCTTATACGGTTTACTTTTGGTACTCCTTATATATATAGTATTTCGCTTTACTGCCGAAAAAGGTTTACAAACCAGTTTACTTGAATCTAAAAACAAGTATAAAGTTGCGCACTGGATTCAAGAAGTTTCACGCTCGTTAACCAGTTTTAAACTTTCAGGAAAAACGTCGTTATCCATGGATAAAAACGATTATTTAACCACAAAATATTTAGATGCACGAGAAGATCATTTTAAAATTTTAGTGGTTCAATTCATGCAATTAATCGGATTTAAAGTATTGGTAACTGCTGGGTTGTTAAGTATTGGTGGTTTACTTGTAATTAATCAGCAAATGAATATCGGTCAATTTGTAGCTGCAGAAATTATTATTTTATTAGTGATTTCGTCTGTCGAAAAATTAATCCATGGTTTAGAATCTTTTTACGATGTACTTACCTCTCTAGAGAAAATCGGACAAGTAGTAGATAAAGAATTAGAACCACAATCTGGAGAAGATCCTTTTAAAGTAGAACGTGATTTACATATCGAGTTGGATAAATTAACCTATCGTGATCCAACTAATTATAAGGTTTTAAGTCAGATTTCTTTCAACATAAACAAAGGAGATCGTATTATTTTAGATGGAAAATCGGGTGCAGGAAAAACGACATTATTAAAAATACTATCAGGATTACTAACATCTACTTACGGAGCTTTTTATGTAAACGATATTTCAATGATTGGTATTTGGCCTAGTAAATATCGTGCTTGTGTTGGACAAGTGCTGCCTTCTCAGTTACCGTTTGAAGGTACTATTTTAGAAAATATAACTTTTGGAAGAACAGATGTTTCTCAAGAACATCTTCACGAAGTTTTAAAAAACACAGGCTTATTACCTTTTATAAAAACACAACCAAACGGAATTGGCTCGAAGCTAGATCCAGAAGGTCAACAAATACCGTTTACCGTCTCCAAACGTATTCTATTAGCTAGAGCGATAGTTCACCAACCAAAACTGCTTCTATTAAAAGATCCTTTAGAATATTTTGAAAATGATGAAGCCGAACAATTAATAAAATATTTAACAGGAAAAGACAGACCATGGGCACTCGTTGTTTCTAGTCAGAATGTGCATTGGTGGACCTATTGCAATAAAACTTTAGAAATATCTGATGGACAAATAATTAATAAAGCGAATATATAATGCTAAACATATCAAAAAATCAGCTTAATAAAAAAGTGTCTTTAGAGCAATTTAAGGCCTATAAAAAAGCATTTTCGGCAAAAGATAGTAAGGTGTTTAATAAATTGTTAACCATTTTTTCTATCATTATAATTATTGCTTTATTCTTACCGTGGACGCAAAATGTTAGAGGTCGAGGCTTTGTGACAACGTTAACACCAGACCAAAGACCGCAAACCATTCAATCTCCTATTCCTGGACGTATTGAAAAATGGCATGTTACGGAAGGTCAATTTGTTAAAAAAGGAGATACGATTTTACACATTTCTGAAATTAAAAATGAATATCAAGATCCGAATTTAGTAGCTCGAACTAATGTACAAAGAGATGCTAAAAGCAAGTCGGTATTATCTTATATTGAAAAAGTAAGTGCTTTAGAAGGACAAATTGTTGCTTTAAAGAACGAAGAACAATTAAAATTATCTCAAGCTAAAAACAAACTTGAACAAGCCCATTTTAAAGTAGTAAGCGACAGTATGGATCTAGAAGCCATAAAAAGTAATTTAAAAATTACTGAAGGTCAATTTATTCGGACACAAACGTTGCAAGACGAAGGTTTAAAATCGGTTAAAGATGTTGAAGTCACACGCGTAAAACTTCAAGAATCACAAGCGAAATTAATCGCCGCAGAGAATAAGTTACTGACTAGTGAAAACAACATTATAAACGCGCGTATTGAAATTAGTAGAATTGGTGCAGAATATGCAGATAAAATTGCGAAAGCTAACAGTGATAAATTCACAGCTGAAACAAATCGATACGATGCCGAAGCTCAGGTTTCTAAGTTAGAGAGCCAATCTACAAATTACCAAATGCGTAGCGATATGTACTTTATTAAAGCGCCTCAAGACGGTTATATTACTAAAGCTATAAAAGGTGGTATTGGAGAAACATTTAAAGAGGGTGAACAAATTGTAGGAATTATGCCTGCAAATTACCAGCATGCTGTAGAAACCTATATAAATCCTATCGATTTACCATTATTACACATCTCGGACGAAGTACGTATTCAATTTGATGGTTGGCCATCTATTTTCTTTAGCGGCTGGCCTAATACTTCGCACGGAACTTTTGCTGGAAAAGTAGTGGCCATAGAATCTTTTATAAGTCCTAACGGGAAATTTAGAGTTCTAATCGCTCCGTTTTCCGAGGAAACCCCTTGGCCAGAAAAAGTAAGTGTGGGTTCTGGTGCTAATACCTTTGCCCTGTTAGAAGATGTTCCCATTTGGTTCGAATTATGGAGAAACTTAAATGGCTTCCCTCCTAATTACTACCAACCCGAAGAAACAGGAAATACTAAAGGCAGTAAGAAATGAAACTAAGACTATTCATATTAATTATTATTTCAACACACACATTTGGGTTGTCCGTACATGCACAAAGTCTGTCAGATCCCGAAATCTTGTCTTTTGAAGAGTATTTGGGATATGTTAAGAAATATCACCCGGTTATGAAACAAGCCGATATTGCGTTGAGCTCTGGTGAAGCCAATCTTCTAAAGGCTCGAGGTGGTTTTGATCCGAAAATTGAGGTGGATTATAGTAGAAAGAAATTTAAAGGCACCGAATATTATGACGTCTTTTATTCAACATTTAAAATACCAACATGGTACGGTATTGAATTTAAGGCTAATTATGAAAATAATACAGGCTATTATTTAAACCCTAGTTTAACGGTTCCCGAAGACGGATTATACAGCGCAGGTGTCTCGTTCTCTTTAGCTCAAGGTTTATTGATTGACGAGCGTATGTCGACATTAAAAAAGGCTAAATTTTTCAAAGAACAAACCCTTGCCGAACGTAACTTATTAATTAATGATGTCCTGTTTGAAGCCAGTAAAGCTTACTTCGACTGGTTTCAAGCCAATAGAGAACATCAAATTTATGAATCGTTTTTAGAAAATGCTAAAACACGTTTAGAAGCCATTAAAAGTAGTGCCGAAGCTGGAGAATTAGCAACTATAGATATCACTGAAGCTAGAATTATTTATTCAGATAGACAATTGGGATTAGAGGTGGCACATTTAAATATGCAAAAATCAAGACTTCAACTCAGTAACTTTTTATGGGTAAATGATATTCCTATGGAAGTACAATCGGATGTTTTACCAACTTCACCATCTATAGAAAACCTAAAAGCCTTATTACTTATAGAGGATTTAGATAATAATGATGCGCTATTAGATTTACACCCTAAAGTAATGAGTTTAGATGCAAAAATCGGACAATTGGATATTGACAAATTCTATAAAAAAACGAAATTACTCCCTAAATTAGATTTACAGTATAACTTTTTAACTCAAGAAGCAGAGCGATTAGACTCCTTTAATACGGCCAATTATAAAGCATATGTGAATTTTAGTATGCCTATATTTTTAAGGAAAGAGCGTGGCGATTTACAACTTGCAAACTTAAAATTACAAGATGCCAAGTTGGATCGGATGAGCGCCGTTTTAAACATAAAGAATAAAGCAGAAGCTATTGAAATTGAGATAAATTCACTAAGAAATCAGAATGAATTGTTAAAAACCATGGTAAGCGATTACGAAGCCATGGTAAAAGCAGAAGAACGCAAGTTTGCATTGGGAGACAGTTCATTATTTCTAATAAATTCTCGTGAACAAAAATTAATCGATGCCCAATTAAAAGAAAATAGTTTACAAACCAAACACTTAACAGCTATTGCCAAGCTCTATAATAGTTTGGGGTTATCGATTTAAAATAAGTTAAAAGAAATCAATTATTTGCGAAGGAATATATTCAAAATTGTTATCATCTCATGTCTCCTTTCTTATATTTGCAAAAATTAAATTAACTTATGTATTCACTATTAAAAACACTGCGCATTGTTGGCTTCTTAGAAGGTATTTCTTACATCCTTTTATTAGGTGTGGCCGTTCCTGTTAAATATGTTTTGGACGATCCGCAATATGTAAAACTTCTGGGAATGCCCCATGGTTTACTTTTTGTAGCCTATATTGTTTTAGCGCTATTAGTTGGAATTGAATTAAAGTGGAGTGTAAAAACAATTGGACTGGTTTTAATTGCTTCTCTTGTTCCTTTTGGAACATTTATTGCAGATTCTAAATATTTTAAACCTGCTTCATAAATGCGAAAATTTACACATTTTTTTTACGATTATTTTATACAACTAAATGCTTCTGAGAACTCAGCTACATATTTAAATATGTTAGCCTTATTGGTTTTGTTGATTGTAATTATAGTTATTACAGATATTGTTGCTAGAAAAATACTACTTCAAGCTTTCTCCTCTTTTGCGGCGAAATCTAAAACAAAATTCGACGATATATTAATCAACCATAAAGTTCCTAGAAATTTCGCTCACATTGTTCCTTTGATTATTGCCTTAAAGTGCATACCTCTTGTATTTATAGATTTCCCAGGTTTTGAAAGCGCTGTAGAATTATTATTACAGCTTTATTGTGTATTACTTATAATCTGGATTATTAGAAGTGTTTTACGCACTTTAGAGTCTTTCTTTAAAACGATACCGAGATTAAAAGACAAACCAATAGACAGTTATATACAAGTACTCATGCTACTGCTTTGGTTAGTTGGTATTGCTATTATTTTTGTGATGCTTACATCAATTAATTTCACAAAGTTTTTTACCACTTTAGGTGCGGCATCTGCTATTTTGTTATTAATTTTTAAAGATACCATTATGGGGTTTGTAGCCAGTATTCAAGTCGCTGTTAACGATACGGTAAGAATTGGGGATTGGATAACCATGGAGAAATTTGGTGCTGACGGTGATGTTATTGAAATTAACTTAAACACGCTTCAAGTTCAGAATTTTGATATGACGATTACCAACATACCAACATATGCTCTAATTACTGAATCTTTTAAAAACTGGAGAGGAATGAGTAATTCAGGGGGAAGACGAATTAAGCGTGCACTTATTATTAAAGCTAAAAGTGTACATTATTTAACAGATGATAAGATTAATGAGCTTAAAAAAATTCAACTACTAACAGACTATTTAACGCAAAGACAAGGCGATATTTCCAGTTATAATACCAATAATAATATTGATAAGTCTGTATTAATTAATGGGCGTAACATGACTAATCTTGGTGTTTTTAGAAAGTATATACAAAGTTATATTGAAGGTCATTCTGCAATAAATAAAGACATGACGATAATGACGAGACAACTCGCTCCTACTTCTCAAGGTCTTCCTTTAGAAATTTATGCTTTTAGTAGTGATAAACGCTGGCAGAATTACGAATATATCATGTCCGATATTTTCGATCACAGTTTAGCGGCCATTCCTTATTTTGATTTAGAAATTTACGAGTTCTCAAATTATTCTCCAGAACTTGAACAAAATTAAAACTTAACACAAGGTGTTAAAATATAATCAATAAAAAAGTCGAGCAAAATGCTCGACTTTTTTTATTTTATTTATACTGTTTGTAATAACTAGTTAGCCTGAGCTTTAGCATCATCAATCATTTCTTTATTAGCAGAAACACCAATTTCAACACGACGATTTTTAGAACGTCCTTCAGAAGTGGTATTATCAAATCTAGGTTTAGTTTCACCGTAAGCATTAACGTCAAAACGATCTCCTGTTACACCTTTACCTTTTAAATATGTTACAACAGATTGTGCTCTCTTTTCAGATAATGTCATATTATAAGCGTCGTTTCCTGTATTATCGGTATGGCCTTCAACTAATAAATTAGTATCGGGAAACTCAATAAATACATCTGCAATAGCATCTAAATTTTCTTTAGCCTTTGCTGTTAAATCGGCCTTATTCGTGGCAAAAGTTACACCACTCTTATCATCGAAAACAATTTGAATACCTTCACCCACACGATTAACTTCTGCTCCAGGTAAAGCATCTTCAATTTTATCTGCTTGTTTATCCATACTGTGACCAATAACCCCTCCGGCAGCACCACCTACAGCAGCACCAATTAAGGCTCCAGTAATGTTACCTCCAATAAGTCCACCAATTAATGCGCCTCCAGCAACACCAATTCCTGCTCCTTTTTGAGTATCATTTGCATTATTTAGTGCATCGCAACTCACAAAAGATAATGAAAACATTAAAGCTATAGCGAGTATTATACTTGTTGATTTTTTCATGTTTATTTTATTTTTTTAATTATTACATTTCAATACTATCCGAAGTCTTGTTATACGTTAAAATAACATCGAACGGATTACCTTCATATTCAGATGCGACTTTAAGAATCATCATATTTTCACTAATTTCTTGAATCGTTCCTCTATATCCCGATTTCACATTTTTAGCTTTAACATCGTCTCCAACATATTTAAATTGGAATTGCGTGAATCCATCTGCTGATTCTAAAAACGACCAATGAATGGTTTGTGTATAGGCTTCGCAAACTGAACTATTAACGTTTGTAGAAAATTTACCAGAACCATTATTGGGTATAAACACCCATTCTCCTCCTTTAAAACAAGATGAATCTGCTAAGTCGAATAAAAATGCTTTGTATAATCCTTTATCTCCAACAAATTTAATATTAGAAACCTCCCAAGTTCCTTTTAACATTTTTTTACTTGGTTGCTTTGCTGTAGTAGACTTAGTACCCGAGCATGAAAATACCAAAAGTGCCAAAGTCATGTAAATTAATTTTTTCATGTTTAAAGTGGTTATTTATTAATTAATACTAATTTAATATTTTTAGCGTACTATTTATTTATTTTATTTAAAAAATTAAGAGAATTATTGATTACCTAACCGATCCTTAACAAACTCGATTTCAGTTTTTCCATGAGCTTTAGGTTTTCCATCTTCACCCAAATTTACCATAATTATATTATCGACATGAATAATAGCTTCTCTAGTCATTTTATTACGCACTTCACAAAAAAGTGTTAAAGACGTTTTTCCGAATTTTTCAACACGTATACCTATTTCAACAATATCTCCTTGCTTAGCAGAACTTAAAAAGTTTATCTCAGACATATACTTAGTTACAACTTTGCTATTCTCTAATTGAATAATAGAATACAATGCCGCTTCTTCATCAATCCAGGCTAATAACTTACCTCCAAATAACGTTCCGTTAGCATTTAAATCTTCTGGTTTTACCCATTTTCTGGTATGAAATCTCATAATTAATATTTTTCGGTAAAGGTAAATTAATAATTGTTCATAACAACGTTAACAAGTTATAGCGTTAACAAAAAATTCAAATCCGATAATTAATAATTTTAATAAAAATGTTTAATAATTATGACAACAAGACACAACAATCTTAAAGCTAGCCGTCCAGCAACATCTTACGGAAATCTTAGCGAAAACATGAGTAGTGACGAACGTTTTCAAAACGAAACATTACGGCCAGTTATTAAATTTCAAAAGGACTTATTTATTGAAGTGTTTAGAAATTACATCACAAAACATAAAAGTATGTTCTATGATTTAACAACACCAAAAAAAATTATTTTTATTGAAAATGCCATTCAGAAAGACATCAAATTTAGAAACGCTATAAAAGGTATGATTATCGGACAATTTACTGTAGATGAATATCTAGCTTACATCGAAAATTCATCAGCACTCAATAAACGCATGATGAACATTGTAAAAGATCAACTAGTTAGTAACCTCCAAGTTTTGGATAGTCAATTAGCAAAAGTGGTTTGATTAAACAAAAAATCTCATAAATTATATGAGCGATTCTCCGTTAATATTAGTCGTTAGCACATCGCTCATATAATTAAAATAAGGTCTAATGGTTTTAAAATCATCATTTACCTTGTTAAGAAAATCAGGATGTAAAACCTCTTTATCTGTATAATGCTTAGTGAAAATAAATTGCTTTTTTCTTATAAGATCAATATCGGGATGACTTTTATCAAATCCTTTTGGAGATGTTTTAAGCTCTTCTCCTTCTAAATTTCCCCAAGTCGATTTAAACTTGTCATCTGCCATAATATCTCGCATTTCTTGCGCATCGACCTCGAATTCTTTTCTAATTCTTAACAAATCTTCTTTCGAAGGATCCCAAAATCCAGTTGCTAAAAAGGATTCGTTATTTGGCTTAATTTGCAAATAATAGCCACCTCTTAGATTGGGTTTTGTACGGTGAATAGATCCGCCAAAATGCGTTTTATAAGGTGTTTTATTTTTCGAAAACCTAACGTCTCTATATATTCTAAAGACTTTTACCGCATCCACATCATCATGTGTTTTTATAAGCGTAAATAATGTATTGTATGCCTCTTTCATCTCTTTTTCAACAGCCCTAAATTCAGATTTATGCTCTTGAAACCATACTCTATCGTTATTTTGTTCTAATTCAGTTAAATAATCAAGTACACGCTTAGAAATCATATAATACATTTTTTGTTAGGATAAAGATATAAAAAAGCCCCAGTAAACTAGGGCTTAATCAAGTTAAAACATTCTACTTTTATTTCATTAAAGTATATATTTTAGATACTATTTCATTTGAATTTTTATCGAACTGTTGCACAATAAAATTTCCTTTTTCATCGAAATAACCAATTCCCGTCTTTCCATTATCATTCATTACAAATTGAGTAGAATCGGCATCCGATTGTTCTACTTTTGTAGGAATATTACTGGAAGAATCTGAAATTAAGAATCCGTTTTCGTGCATATCGAACTGACACATTTTACCTTCCAATTCGTATCGTATAGATTTTCTATCCGATGTAAATGGAGTGTTATCAGTTACGCGAACAGTCTCTGTAATCTGAGCCGGTGTATCTACACGGCTTTGATTTATTTTGTTTTTATCGCCTTCAGCTAATTTAACATCTTGCTCTGTTCTTTTATTATACTCGACAGTATTCTTTTTAATTTCCGTCCCGTTATTTACTGTTGTTGTTACTTTCTTAGATTCGACAGTAATATCTTTTTTAGGATCTGTCTGGGCATTTACCGTATACATAAACAGTAATGCTACTACTATATATATTGATTTCATAAATTTAATTTTTAAAGATTTTAATTTGTTTAAGATCTATGCGATTATTTCATAACGCCTTTTAGAAGCGATAGTACAAAAAGCACTAGAAAAACAAAAAATAAGATTTTTGCAATTCCTGCCGATGCTCCTGCAATTCCTCCAAATCCTAAAACTCCTGCGATAATTGCTATAATTATAAATGTGATGGTCCAACGTAACATAATTTTAATTTTTTAAGTGATTAATATTATTATCTATTGTAAAATTAAATGTTTCGTACGGCGTAGAAGTTCTCTAATAAAATTTATTTTGACTCAATAAAAAGCCCCCTATAAATAACAGTATTTGCATTTAAAAGTATTGTTTTTAAGGCATTACTGTATAAACACAGTTACAAGAACACATATGTTGTAGAATTTAAACATAACCAAATGCTATATTCTAATGTGTCTTTTATGACTTTGTAGTAGAGAGTGAATTTAAAGAAACAACGTACTCTTATATATAATACAAGTATACTAGTGATTACTTGATTTTGGATTATTTAAGGTGTCGTTTCAAATTCGACAGCATTTAAAACTAAGCCTGAAGCTGGAGCGATATAATCCATAACTTCTATACTTTCTGGCTTTAAACTCTCCTGTATATAGTCTAAAGTAATTTCATTTTTCCCTAGTTTTATAAGTGCTCCCATCATTAAACGAATTTGGTTTCTCATAAACCCTTTTCCTTTTACACGTAACATATAAGACTGTTCTGGAAAGAAACTAGCTGTGAAGACAGTATTTTCTACCAATTCACAGGTGTCAATTACACGATTAAAAACACCTGTTTCTGAAGGCTTGTAGCAGTAGGTTTTAAAATTGTGAGCTCCTTCAAAAAGCTTCGCTCCCAACTTCATTTTTTCAATATCTAAAGGATCTAAAATCGTTGTCATTAACGGTGCACAAAACGGATGATATTTAGCACCATGAGCAAATACATAAACGTATTCTTTCATTTTAGATGCATTAATAACATTGAAATCTTTATCGACTTCTGTAATTGATAATGCTCTTAGATCCTGAGGTAAATTGTAATTAAATAATTCTAAAAAGGCAACTTCATCCTCAATTCTATCTTCTAAAAACAATTCGAAAGCTCCTTGTTGGGCGGATACCATAGCATCTGTTCTTCCCGAACCTAAGGTTTTAAAGGGTTTCCCATCCATGATATAACGCATGGTTTTATCAATCATAAGATGTACCGTTTTTAATTTAGGTTGCTTTTGCCAACCGTGAAAACGATAACCGAGATACTGAATTTCGATAAGATAGAAATAACGTTTATTCAACTGAAAATGATTTTATATAAAGAGACGCAAGTAACCGATTTTAATAGACTTCTCAAAAATTTCACTACTTTTAAACCCTATTAAATTTACAAATTATTTTGATTTATGAGTGACTCAGCTAAACTCCCTATTTGGTATTGGATTGTAACCGGATTTTATTTACTTTGGAATGGTTTGGGTGTTCAACAGTATTTTATCCAAGCGAATAACACAGAAGCGTTTAGATCAAAATATACAGAAATACAATTACAAGAAATTGCAGAAATGCCCACGTGGGTTATGCGTGCTTATGCAGTAGCAGTTATGTTTGGTTTTCTTGCCAGTATATTATTAATGGTTCGTAAACGATTTGCATATCCTTCTGCGCTTACTTCATTAATTGCAGTAATTGCTCAGATGAGCTATGTCTTTTACGTAGTTAAACCACCTAGCCTACTTATACCCGTTTTAACATTGGTGTTTTCTATATTACTACTCTTATTTTCTAAATATAGTAAATCTAAAAACTGGCTTATTTAAATAAGGTAGAAATTAAAACAGGTGCACTTTATAGGATTAAATGTACCTGTTTTAGTTTTATTATTTTTCTCTTCCTCTTAAGATTTCAACAACATCTTTTATTTCAAAACCTTTAGCCTGAAGTAAAATTAAGTAATGAAATAATAAATCGGCGCTTTCATTTAGGAATAAATCAGCATCGTTATCTTTTGCTTCAATAACAACTTCAACAGCTTCCTCTCCTACTTTCTGAGCTATTTTATTAATGCCTTTCTCAAATAGAAAAGACACATACGATTCTGAGGGCGTAGAATTTAGACGTCTGTCCTTAATAACATCCTCAAGATGTGAAATAAATCCGTAAGTTTCCTCATTTGGTTCTGCCCAGCATGTATCTGTCCCTTTATGACATGTTGGTCCTTTTGGAAGTACTGAAATTAATAAGCTATCATTATCACAATCTAATTTTATATCCACTAAATTTAAGACATTTCCGCTTTCTTCACCTTTAGTCCACAAACGTTGTTTTGTTCTACTGTAAAAGGTAACTAATTTCGTTTCTTTCGTTTTCTCTAAAGCTTCAGCATTCATATAACCAAGCATCAACACTTTTTTAGTTGAAACATCTTGAATAATTGCAGGCACTAGTCCGTCGCTATTTTTATTGAAATCTATATTCATCACTATTAATTTGAAATGTAAAATTTTACAATCTTACGGCTATATTATTATTCTTTAATTCTTCTTTTAATTCTGAAATAGGAATTTCTCCGAAGTGAAACACACTCGCTGCCAAAGCGGCATCAGATTTTCCGTCTTTAAACGTATCTACAAAATGCTGAATGCTTCCTGCTCCACCAGAAGCGATAATTGGAATATTAAGCATATTTGAAAGTTTCGCTAAAGCTTCATTTGCAAAACCATTTTTTGTTCCATCGTGATTCATGGAGGTGAATAAAATTTCACCCGCTCCTAAATCTTCAACTTGCTTGGCCCATTCAAATAAATCGATTTCAGTAGGAATACTTCCTCCTGCCAAATGCACTTTCCATTGTCCGTCTACTTCTTTAGCATCAATGGCTACAACCACACACTGACTTCCGAATTTTTCTGATAATTCTTTAACCAATTCAGGGCGCTTAACAGCAGAAGAGTTTATAGATATTTTATCTGCTCCACATTGTAATAAAGCGTCTACGTGTTCTATTGAAGAAATCCCGCCTCCTACAGTAAATGGTATATTTACTTGTTCTGCAACATGTAAAACCATATCGAGAGTCGTTCCTCTACCTTCTAAAGTTGCCGAAATATCTAAAAACACCAATTCGTCTGCACCTTCTAAAGCGTATTGCTTTGCTAATTCTACCGGATCTCCAGCATCAATAAGGTCGACAAAATTAACACCTTTTACGGTTCTTCCATTTTTAATATCCAAACAAGGGATAATTCGTTTTGTAAGCATATTAATTTATTGAGAGTTTACAACCAGTTTTTCTAAATCCTTCATACTGATTTTGTTTTCGTAAATTGCTTTACCTATAATTACACCTTCGCAACCTAACTCCTTAAGTTTTGGTAATTCCTCTTTACAAGAAATTCCACCAGAAGCAATTAGTTTAATGTTAGGATTTTCGGTGATTATCTTTTTATATAAGTCGAATGATGGACCTTCTAACATCCCATCTTTAGAAATATCGGTACAAATAACGTACTGAATCCCTTTATTCATATATCCTTTTATAAACGGGGTAACTTCTAAACTACTTTCTTCTAACCAACCACTAATAGCTACTTTTTCATTTTTAGCATCAGCACCTAAAATAATTTTCTGACTTCCGTATTTTTGAATCCAACTTTCGAACATCGTACTGTCTTTAACAGCAATACTTCCACCCGTCACTTGTTTCGCTCCAGAATTGAAAGCAATATATAAGTCTTCGTTAGTTTTTAATCCGCCACCAAAATCAACTTTAAGATTCGTTTTAGACGTGATTTGTTCCAAAACTTTATAATTGATAATAGTACTTGCCTTAGCGCCATCAAGATCTACTAAGTGTAAATATTCTACACCCGCATCTTCAAAACTCTTAGCTACTTCTAACGGATTTTCGTTATATATTTTCTTTGTATCGTAATCACCTTTAGTTAAACGGACACATTTTCCGTCTATAATATCTATGGCTGGTATAATTCTCATTCGTTATGTGTTAATCCGTTTATGATTCTAGATTTAAAAAATTCTCAAGCAATTTAGCACCTGCAAGACTACTTTTTTCTGGATGAAATTGTACACCATAAAAGTTGTTATGTTTTACAGCGGTTGTATAGTTTCCGTTATAATTGGTTGTCGCAATTGCTTCTTTACAATCCTCTGCATAATAGCTATGTACTAAATACATATAAGATGCTTCGGGTATATCTTTAAACAAATCGGACTTTAAATTTTTAATTGTGTTCCATCCCATTTGTGGGACTTTTACCGTATTTGGAAAGCGTTTTACATGAACTTGAAAAATTCCTAATCCTTCGGTATTTCCCTCTTCGGTTGTTTTACAAAGTAATTGCATCCCCAAACAAATCCCTAAAACGGGTTGAGTTAAGGTAGGAATTAATTTATCTAATTTGCTATTTTTTAGCATTTTTAAAGCAGAACTTGCTTCTCCTACTCCAGGAAAAATAACACGATCTGCATTTCTAATTGTTTCAGGATCGTTAGTTAAAATAGCATCGACCCCCAAACGCTTAAAAGCAAATTGAATACTTTTTATATTTCCAGCACCGTAATCTATTATAACTACAGTTGGAAGAGCCCCATCTAACTTCCCCGAAGGGGAAGAACTCTCACTCGTATTTTTTAATTTTTCTGAATTCATATCATTTTAATTGCAACCTTATTTATAACCTAAATAAAGTTATTTCCCAACCAATACTCCTAAGAGTGTCTCTTCCCTTCAGGAAGATTAAGTTGGGCTTGTTTTTTTACAACATACCTTTAGTGGATGGCAAAATCATTTTTTCCACATCACGTTTTACTGCCATTTTAATTGCTTTTGCAAACGCTTTGAATATGGCTTCAATTTTATGATGTTCGTTAGTCCCTTCTGCCTTAATGTTTAGATTACATTTTGCACCATCGGTAAACGATTTAAAAAAGTGATAAAACATTTCTGTTGGCATTTTTCCAACCATTTCACGCTTAAAATCGGCTTCCCAAACTAACCAATTTCTTCCTCCAAAATCAATGCCCGCCGAAGCTAAACAATCGTCCATTGGTAAATAAAAACCGTAACGCTCTATACCTAATTTATTTCCTAAAACAGTATTGAATAATTCACCTAAAGCAATCGCTGTATCTTCAATCGTATGATGTTCGTCCACTTCTAAATCACCAATAACTTTTAAATCTAAATCTAACTGCCCGTGACGTGCAATTTGATCTAACATATGATCGAAAAAAGCAATTCCTGTATCTATATTACTTTTACCTGTACCATCTAAATTTAAATCAATTTTAATTTTAGTTTCATTGGTATTACGCTCAATACTTCCCGTACGATCTTCAACTTTTAAATGTTTAAAAATCACTTCCCAATCATTCGTCTCTAACGTAATAAAATCGTTTAAAGCCTCACGTTTAACCGTGATTTCGTCTGTACCAAGATTAGTATTATCGTTTATAAAGATCCCTTTAGAACCTAAGTTTTTTGCTAATTCAATATCCGTTAAACGATCACCAATTACATAAGAATTCTCTAAGTCGTAAGCTTCAGAAAAGTACTGTGTAAGTAAACCTGTATTAGGTTTACGAGTTGGCGCGTTGTCTTTTGCAAACGTTCTATCTATAAATTGCTCCTTAAATTCTACACCTTCATTTTTAAAGGCTTCAAGAATAAAGTTATGAACCGGCCAAAATGAATCTTCAGGATAAACCTCTGTTCCTAAACCATCTTGATTCGTAATCATCACAATTTCGAAATCTAACTCCTTAGCTATTTTGCTTAAATATTGAAAAACTTTCGGATAAAACTCTAATTTTTCGAAGCTGTCAATTTGCTCGTCTGCAGGCTCTCTAATAATCGTACCATCACGATCTATAAATAATACTTTTTGTCTCATTGTAACTTGGTAAGTGCGGTGATTAGCATTTTATTTTCTAAAGGTGTTCCTACAGTTAAACGTAAACAGTTTTCGCATAACGGCTGGGTTGTTCTGTTACGAACGACAACGCCTTCTTTTATTAATTGATTATAACGTGTTGTTGCATCGTCTACTTTTACAAGAACGAAATTAGTATCTGACGGATATATTTTACTAACGTAAGAAATAGATTTTAAATCTGACATTAATCGACTACGTTCTATTAAAATCGAATCGATTTCATCACTTATTACATCGGTTTGTTTTAATAATTCTACCGCCTTATTTTGCGTTAACACATTAATATTATAAGGTGGTTTTATGGTATTTAAAACTTTAATAATTTCTTGTGAAGCATAGCAAATACCTAGTCGTATACCTGCCATTCCGTAAGCTTTAGATAGGGTTTGAGTAATGACTAAGTTTGGAAATTCTTCCAAACGATCTAACCAACTATCTTGATTAGAAAAGTCTATATAGGCTTCGTCTATAACGACAATACCACCAAATTTCTTTAATAATGCTTCAACTTCATAATCTTTAAAACTATTACCTGAAGGATTATTTGGCGAACATAAAAATAATATTTTACTGTTTGAATCTGCGACATCTAAAATCTGATCGCCTTCTGGTTGAAAATCTTCAGACAATAAAACCTTTCTAGTTTCAACAGCATTTAAATTTGCCAAAACTTCATACATACCATATGTAGGCGGTAAAATAATGATGTTATCTTTATTAGGTTCGCAAAATGCTCTCATTAATAAATCTAAAACTTCATCACTTCCATTTCCTAATAAAATATTAGATTTAGAAACGTTTTTTATTTCAGAAAGTAGGTCCTTAACTTCATTTTGTTGCGGATCTGGATACCGATTTACACCATTATTAAACGGGTTCTCGTTTGCATCTATAAACACCATATCACTCGTTTCTTCTTGAAACTCGTCTCTTGCAGACGAATAGGCTTTTAGTGCTTTTATGGAAGGTCTTAAAAGATCTTGTACAGTTGCCATTAATTTTTATTTATATCGTTTAATCTTAAAGTCACAGCATTTTTGTGTGCCTCTAAACCTTCGGCAGCCGCCATTTTTTCTATAATTGGACCTAAATCTAATAAGCCTTTTTTAGATATTTTTTGAAAAGTAATACTCTTTAAAAAACTATCTAAATTCACACCAGAATACGCGCGACAAAATCCATTTGTTGGTAAGGTATGATTTGTTCCTGAAGCATAATCGCCGGCACTTTCAGGCGTATAGTTTCCTATAAATACAGAACCTGCATTGCTAATACCGTTTACAAAAAGAGCTTCATTTTTAGAACAAATAATAAAATGTTCTGGAGCATATTCATTTATTAATTCTAGAGCAATTTTATCGTTTTCAACAAAAATCAACTTTGAATTTGCGATAGCTTTCTTTGCAATTTCTTGTCTTGGTAATTGTTCTATTTGAACATCTACGGCCTTTAAAACATCGTCTATCATCGTTTTGGAAGTCGAGACTAAAATAACCTGACTATCGGCTCCATGCTCTGCCTGACTTAATAAATCTGAAGCCACAAATTCTGGATTAGCAGAATCGTCTGCCACGACTAACAGTTCACTCGGTCCTGCTGGCATATCTATAGCAACACCATGCTTTGTAGCCAATTGTTTTGCAACTGTTACAAATTGATTTCCTGGTCCGAAGATTTTATAAACTTGAGGAATATTTTTAGTTCCGAAGGTTAATCCGGCAATAGCTTGAATACCTCCTACTTTTACAATTTTAGAAACACCACATAAATCGGCCGCAAATAAAATCTCATTAGCAATCGTTCCCGTAGCACTTGGAGGCGAACATAACACGATTTCTTTGCAACCTGCAATTTTTGCAGGAATAGCTAACATTAAAACGGTAGAAAATAGAGGCGCTGTTCCTCCTGGAATATACAATCCAATCTTTTCAATAGCTCGTTTTTCTTGCCAACAGTACACTCCAGGCATCGTTTCTATTTCAACTTTATCTGTTTTTTGAGCGGCATGAAAACGTTCAATATTCTGATAAGCAGTAATAATTGCAGTTTTTAAATCCTCAGACACTTGCGATTTAGCAAATTCAATCTCATCTGCACTTACTAAATTATCATCTAAATTTACACCATCAAAAAGCGATGTATATTTTGCGATAGCAGCATCCCCGTTATGTTTAACTTCATCGAAAATTTGAGTAACCGTTTTTTCTATGTCGTTTACAGTTTGAGTCGGACGCTTTAATATCTCCGACCAATCTGATTTAATGGGGTTTTCAATAATTTTCATTGTATATGTCTTTAGTTATAAAACCATATTATCGATAGGACAAACAAGAATACCTTCGGCTCCATGCCCTTTAAGTTCGTCGATAATTTCCCAAAATTTATTTTTGTCAATTACAGTATGAACAGAGCTCCATCCTTCTTGTGCTAAAGGTAATACTGTTGGGCTTTTCATACCTGGTAAAATGGCAATAATTTCTTCTAATTTATCATTTGGTGCATTAAGCAACACATATTTAGAACGACGACCTTTTAAAACAGATTCAATTCTGAATTTAATGATATTTAAAGTCTCTAAATTAGCATCAGAAATTAATGGAGAAGCAGCCAAAACAGCCTCCGATTTTAATAATACTTCAACTTCTTTTAATCCGTTTTTAAACAATGTACTTCCACTAGAAACGATATCGACAATAGCGTCTGCTAAACCAATATTGGGAGCAATCTCTACAGACCCGTTAATAATATGCAATTGTGCATTTACGTTATTTTTGTCTAAAAACTGTTGCACTGTGTTAGGATAAGAGGTTGCAATACGTTTACCTTCTAAATCCTGCATGCTTGTATACTTTGCAGATTTTGGTACAGCAATAGATACTTTACAAGACGAAAAACCTAATTTTTGTACAATTTGAATTTCTCCTCCCTTTTCAATTAGAACATTCTCACCAATAATAGCGGCATCTACAACACCGTCTTTTAAATACTGAGGAATATCTCCGTTTCGTAAATAAAACACTTCTAAAGGAAAATTTTTAGCCGATGCTTTTAATTGTTCTTTCCCATTGTCTATAGAAATTCCTATGTCTTTAAGGATTTGCATAGATTCGTCGTAAAGTCGACCTGATTTTTGGACTGCAATTTTTAATTTACTCATTGTCTTAATTATATGGTTTGAGTAATATCATCTGGAGAAAAATAAAAACCCCATCTGATTAACTCAAACGGGGTTTAAAAATATATTATTTTGAAATTATTCAATACACCTTCAGCTCGTCTAAGTACAAGTATGAAAATGATGATGATGTAATTGAATAAAATTCATTTTTTTGATTTTGTTATATTACAAATATTCAGAAATTTAAAACACTTATGCAAGTTTTAAACTAAAAAATATTAATTAATTATTGATTTCCTAGAATAATTGGCATACCGCTCTTTCCTGAACCAATAACAATGACTTTAGAATTTGGAGATTCAGATAATTTAACCGTAGCTTCAATTCCTTTATCTTGTAAAATCTTATCATTTAAAGACTCACTTAAAATTCTATTCGCATCAGCCTTACCTTGTGCTTCAATAATTTGTTTTTGAGCTTCTTTTTGAGCTGTAACTAATCTAAATTCATATTCTAAAGATTCTTGCTCTTGCTTTAATTTACGCTCAATAGCATCTTTAATAGTCGAAGGCAACGTTACGTCTCTAACTAAAATCTGATTTAATTGAATGTATTGATCAGATACAATATTTTTCGTTTCGTCAAAAATTTCTTGCTGAATCGCGTCACGTTTACTAGAATATAATTGCTCTGGTGTATAACGACCAACAACGCTTCTTGCTGCAGAACGAATGGCAGGAAGTAAAATACGTTCTATATACATTTCACTTTTTTCTTGATGTAGTTTTCCTAAATTTTCGAATTGTGGTTGAAACCATGCAGAAGCCTCTAATTTAATATCTAGTCCGTTAGAAGAAAGTACATTCATTTTCTCGTAAATCTCTTGTTGTCTTACTTCGTAAATAAATACTCTGTTCCAAGGGGCAACAACATGAAAACCTTCTCCTAAAGGAGGCTCATCTGTAACAACTCCGTCGTCAAATGTTCTATATAATACTCCAGCTTCCCCTGAGTTAATGGTGATAGCCGATTTTGAAATTAAAATGATTACTGCTACGATAGCAACAAGAATAGGTAATGCAATTTTAGGTAATTTATCCATTATATTTTTATTAAGTTAATCCATAATATTTTCTTATAAACCACTCTAAAGATAAGCAGAAAACTATGATTCCTAGCACATATTTCCAATCAATTAAACCTAGAGTTGTCTTTGTGCTTTTTTGAATGGTTGCGTATTTTTTATTTGAAATTAAATCATTAAAAATAGAATCATAACTACTTAACAAATAAGACTTACCGCTCGTTTTATTTGCTAATTGATTTAACTTCGTAACATTAGCATTTAGAAACTGTTGTTCGACATTATACTCTAAAATAGTAAAGGTTCCAGATTTTGAAATGTTTTCATTACTAGCCTTCACTGTAAACTCATATTCCGAGGCCAACAAATGACTTAAATCGACCTGATAATTGTTATTTTTTAGCACAAAAGGTAATTCCGTCTCCTCTCCTGTTTCCTTATTTTTTAATTTTATCTGAAGCGTTTCTCGTCCGTCGAATTCATAGTTCTTATTAAAGAACTGTGCTTTAATAACCACATTATTTACACCTTCGTAAAAGGATTCAAAATCGACAACCAATCGCGTTTTTCGTTTTGTTGAAGCCAAATACTGAACTAATTTTCCCATGAAATTATCGAACGTATTAAACGATTTTTTATTTATAAAACTCTGCGCTCGCCATTGCCATAGGTTTTCCCCCAACAATAGAGCCTCTCGCCTACCATCTGCTTCAAAAGTGGCTAATAGCGGTTGTTCGGTTGTTAAATTCCCATACTTTTTATATAATAACGTTTCGAAAGGTGTAAAAAAGGTAACCTCTCCAAATGTGGATAATAATGGTGGAAAAGATTCAAAATCTAAATCGTCTACAATAAATGTTGCATAATTAGTATTGAAAACGCCTTGATAGATTTCAGTTTGTGGTGTAATATCATGCTCGTAAGCTTTGGTCTGATTATTCAGGAAAAACCAATCTGTTTGAACTCCGGAAATTATAAATGCATTTCTATTTTCAGTTTTAATCGCATCAAAAATAAACTTAAACTGATTATTAGGCTGATACAGTATAACTAAATGAAAATCATTTAATTTAGATTTAATTTCACTTGGTTTTAAAATAGAAACCGATCGTTGCTCATTACTTTCAATACTTTTTTTAAGCATTCCTAAATCGGGATGATAATAACTAGAAATAATAGCAATATTCATGGTTTCATCTATCACTTCAACCGCGAAATTCTTAATATTGTTCGCTGTGTTTTTCTCCGTTTCTAAAGGTTTTAAATGTGCTTTATACGCCGATAGTCCCACATGATTTGCAGGTAAAGTAAACTGTAAAACTTCAGAATTTTGAGTACTGCTAAACGTTATATTTTTTGAATAAACGGTTTGTTTGCCTGCCGTAACCGTAAAGGTGGTGTTTACCGTTTCTTTCCCATTGTATACCAGAATAGTTTCAACTGGAAATTTATTCTTTAAATACGCATATTTATTTACATTAAGTTGTCTTATGCTTAAATCGACATAAGTGGTTGTATCTCCCAATATTATAGGATAAACCGGCTGTTTGTAAGATGAAAATTCATAATCAGTACCAAAAGTTTGATTTCCGTCTGTAATTAAAATTGTTGGCGCCACTTCGTCTTTATAAATATCTTGAAGCGCTTCTAAAGCTGAAGAAACATCGGTTTGTTTTTCAGAAAAAGTTAAAGAATCTGTTACATTTAAAGTGGTTCCGAAGGTGTAATATTCAATATTAAATTTTTCATTTAATTCTGAATTAGAACGGATAGATTTTAATGCCTTTTTTGCGTTATCGTCTTGTTTTAATTGCACTATAGAATTAGAATTATCTACAGCAACTAATAATTTTGGTTTTACTGTCGTTAATTTAAGCTGTTCAAACTTTGGATTAATTAACAACAACAAAACAGAAAAAATGGTGATAAACCTTAAAAAAGTAAAAAGCATGTACTGTTTAGACATGCTTTTTACTTTAAATTTATACTGAAATAAAGCTAACAAAAGCGCTACAATTCCAGCGAGAATAATATATAATATGGTTTCTGTAGGCATATATTATGTTAACATTCCACCATCTACATTTAACGTTTGTCCGGTAACATACGCACTCATATCACTTGCTAAAAACACGCATACATTTGCAACATCGTCTGGAGTCCCTCCTCTTTTTAAAGGAATTCCTGCTCTCCATCCTTTTACAGTAGCCTCGTCTAACTTAGCCGTCATTTCAGTTTCAATAAAACCTGGAGCAACAACGTTACTTCTAATGTTTCTAGAACCTAACTCTAAGGCTACAGATTTAGAAAACCCTATAATTCCTGCTTTAGATGCCGCGTAGTTAGTCTGACCTGCATTTCCTTTTACACCAACAACAGAACTCATATTAATAATAGATCCTTTACGTTGTTTAAGCATAGTACGTTGTACCGCTTTGGTCATATTAAAAACAGATTTCAAGTTTACTTCTATAACTTGATCGAAATCGTCTTCACTTATACGCATTAACAAATTGTCTTTTGTTATTCCCGCGTTATTTACTAATATATCTATACTTCCAAATTCTTTTACAACATCTTCGGCCAGAGTTTGAGCTTCATCAAAATTGGCAGCATTACTTTGGTAACCTTTAGCTTTTATTCCTAAACCATTTAATTCTTCTTCTAAAGCATTAGCTGCTTCTACAGAAGAACTATAAGTGAATGCTACGTTTGCACCATGTTGCGCAAAAACCTGAGCAATTCCTTTACCAATTCCACGGCTTGCACCTGTAATAATTGCTGTTTTTCCTTCTAATAATTTCATGTATAATTAAATAAAATATTGAATTTCAAATATACTAATTCAAAGTATGACCTTATAAAAAAACCTCACAAAAATTGTGAGGTTTTAATATCTATACGGGTTATTACTGTGAATTACATTTTAACATCAGCTGTTGTGTCGTAATTAAATAAATAATCGACATCCATTTCTTTAATTTCACCCAATTTACTAAGGGCTTTAAAATCGATATCTTTTTTATTTCCGATAACCATTATATTATAGTTTTCGCCTTTAATATTATTATTAAAGAAATCACGCAAATCACTCATCTCCATATTTTTGATGGTGTTATACATGGCTTCTCGGTTATCGTTTTCAATTCCTAATTTTTTCAAATTTTCGTAACTCCAAAATATACTCGCTTTTGTAATACGTTGCGCTGAAATTTTCTTTAAAGCGGCATCTTTAGCGGCTTCAAATTGTTCTTCTGCCTCTGGCATATCACTCATTAATGTCATCATGGCATCAACAGCTTGCTCCATTTTATTAGCTTGAGTTCCTATATAAGCTTTTACGTAATTAGACTCTTCTTTTCTATTTGCAGTGTCGTAATTTGAAAAAGCAGAGTATGCTAATGACTTAGATTCTCTAATTTCTTGGAATACAATAGACGATAAACCACTACCAAAATAAGCATTAAACAATCCAGCTGCTGCAAGATTTTCTGCATCGAAAGGCTTTCCTTTTGCCAAAAACACCATCTCCGATTGCACCATATCGTAGTCTACGAAATATACATTTCCACCAGTATCTTTTTCGATGTAGCTTGTAGCTTCAGGGTAATCCTTTAGTGGAGAATTTAATTTATGATCCTTATTTAAAGCAGCTACGGCCTGATCTAAATCTTTTCCATAATAGAAAATACGTTGTTTGTAATCTTTTATACCTTTAACAATATCTACTAATTCTTGGGGATCTTGTGATTTTAATTCGGAAGCTTTAAGAATATTCCTTAAGCGTGAATTCTCGCCATATTGACCATAATTCACTAACCCATTCCAAAGAATATTACGTTTTTGAGTTTTCCCGTTTTGTCTTCCTTTTAAAATCTTATCTACATAACTCGCATAAGCTTCTGGATCTGATTTTGCATGAGTCAATAAATTCTCTAACAACTCTAATCCCTTAGGTAAGTTTTCTTTCAATCCGCTTAAGCCAATATAAGACACATCGCTCCCAGCGCTTACATAATAATTCACACCAAGTTTGTAAAACTCTTTCTTAATGTCTTCTGCAGACATTGTATCTGTACCTATATACTCTAAAAAGCCAACAGCTAATCCTAACTTTTTGTCGTTATCGGTACCCATATCAAAAATGATATTCAGGTTAAATAAATCGTTAGTTTCATTTTCGATAAACGAAACTTTAACACCGTTATCTAAAGCCGTTTCTTTAATAGCAGATTTGTAATCTACAAATTTAGGTTGCAACGCTTCGGCTTCGATATCCTGAAAGTGATTTAAATAGTCAGAGCTTTTATCTCTATTTAAATTTACGGGTGTAATACCAGGGTTTTCAACTTTAACAACATTACTATCTTCACCTTTTCTTTTATATACAACGACATAATTATCTTGGTAAAAACGATTTGCAAAATCGACTAATTCCTGTTTTGTAATAGCTCTTAATTCATCTAAAAACTGAACCTTCTCAGACCA
The DNA here is from genome assembly GCF_042427615.1 of Formosa undariae. NCBI lineage: Bacteria > Pseudomonadati > Bacteroidota > Flavobacteriia > Flavobacteriales > Flavobacteriaceae > Formosa > Formosa undariae. The sequence continues at coordinate 126,774 of NZ_JBHMEZ010000012.1, forward strand.
TTTTTCATGATGAATAAAAGCATTAAAATAAGCAGAAGCCAATGCTGTACTACTTTCGTATTGTTTAGTTTGCGATAATTTTAGGTCGTTTATAGTCGCTTCAAGCAACCACTCGTCGAATTCTCCTTTTTTAACCTTATCTATTTGAGCGAAGATTAAATCCTTAACTTCATCTAAACTTTGGCCTTCCTTCGGACTTCCGTAAAATTGCTGTAAACCATAATCGTTTAAAAACATGGTATAACTTCCCGCGCGCTGCACTAACTGCTTCTGATTTAAATCTAAATCGATTAAACCTGCTTGACCATTAGATAAAACCATATTTGCAAGCGTAACAAACTTTTCGTCTTCGGTATTAACACCATTAGATCTATAACCTATAGCAATATTTTCTGATGTTGGACCAAATACCTCTCTTACTTTAGATGCCGTAATTGGCTCTTCGGTTGGAAGTACTAGGTGTGTCACTTCTTTCTTCTCTAGTTTACCGAATGTATTATTTACTTCTTGTATTGTTTTATCGAAATCTAAATCTCCAACCAATACCATGGCCATATTATTTGGCACATAATAGGTATTGAAATAATTATTAATATCGACTAAAGATGGATTTTTTAAATGATCTGAAACACCAATAGTTTGTTGCTGTCCGTATGGGTGCTTAGGAAATAAACCATCCAACAAGGCCGTGTACACTTTTCTACCATCGTCGTCTTGCGTTCTGTTGAATTCTTCGAAAACAGCTTCTAATTCTGTATGGAATAATCTTAAAACCAATTTACTAAAACGATCACTTTCTAGAGTTAACCATTTATTTAACTCGTTAGCAGGAATCTTATTTTTATACACCGTTTCTTCAAACCACGTATGTGCATTGGTTCCTGAAGCTCCCATACCACTAACCATTTTATCGTATTCGTTAGCTACGGAATAGTTTGAGGCCTCTAAAGATACTTCGTCTATTTTTTGATAAATTTCTAATTTTTTAGCCTCATCGGTTTCTGCACGATGCGCTTCGTACAAATCTGAAATTTGTTTAATATATTCTTTTTCTTTTTCCCAATCTAAAGTTCCAATTTCATCTGTTCCTTTAAATAACATATGCTCTAAATAATGAGCTAAACCTGTAGAATTACTTGGATCGTAATTAGAACCTGCACGAACTGCTATGTATGTTTGAATTTTAGGCTCGTCTGTATTCTGACTTAAATATACTTGTAAACCGTTTTCTAATGTATATAAACGTAATCCTGTGGGATCGTTATTCACTATTTCATAAGAAAATCCATTTGTGTCTTTTTTCACTTCTGACTTCACTGTTTTGTTAGTTTCATCGGTATCATTTTGCTTGCAGGCAATATTGAAAGTCGCAAGAAAACAAAGCATAACAACGATTTTAATTTGTTTCATATTCATAATTTAAAAATTAAAAAATCCGTTAACAAATTACTGTTAACGGATTTAAAACTTATAATATTATATATTTTTTAACAGTACGAATCTGCTAAAATTTTTTTGGTTTTAAGCTAATTGTGCTAAAACTTCAGCTACTTTTTTACCAATTTCTGCAGGAGAATTCACAACGTGAATACCACATGATGCCATAATTGCTTTTTTAGCTTGAGCAGTGTCATCACTACCACCTACAATAGCACCAGCGTGTCCCATTGTACGTCCAGCAGGAGCAGTTTCTCCAGCAATAAAACCAACAACTGGTTTTTTACTTCCACTAGCTTTATACCAATGTGCAGCATCTGCTTCTAATTGACCACCAATTTCACCAATCATTACAACTGCTTCAGTTTCTGGATCGTTAATTAAAAGTTCAACAGCTTCTTTAGTTGTTGTTCCAATAATTGGATCTCCACCAATACCAATTGCTGTAGTTATTCCTAAACCTTGTTTTACAACCTGGTCTGCAGCTTCATAAGTTAAAGTACCTGATTTAGATACAATACCTACAGTTCCTTTTTTAAATACGAAACCTGGCATAATACCAACTTTAGCTTCTTCTGGAGTGATTACACCTGGACAGTTTGGTCCGATAAGGCGACAATCTTTCCCTTTAATATAAGCAGCAGTTTTAATCATATCTGCTACAGGAATACCTTCTGTAATAGTTATAATAACTTTAATACCAGCATCGGCAGCTTCCATAATAGCATCTGCAGCAAAAGCTGGCGGTACAAAAATAATTGTAGTATCTGCACCTGCTTTTTCTACAGCATCTTTTACTGTATTAAAAACGGGTCTATCTAAATGGGTTTGGCCACCTTTACCAGGAGTTACACCTCCTACTACATTTGTACCATATTCAATCATTTGCTCGGCGTGAAAAGTTCCTTCACTACCAGTAAATCCTTGAACTATTATTTTTGAATTTTTGTTTACTAAAACGCTCATCTCTGTTTTGGTTTATTTTTTTTAAAGCTTCACAAAAGTAAAGTTTTAACAAGTATTTATAAAGATTTATTTATAATATTTTATTTCTAAGTAAGATTAGTGATAATTCTCTAATGTTCTTTCAATTTACTTAGAATTTCAGGGATTTTTTTCACATTGGCTAATCCCTTTAAATGTGGTCTAACTTCCTCTATAGGAGTACCCCAATAAGTTGCACCTCCTTTAACAGATTTAGTTACCCCGGTTTGCCCCATAATAACAGCTTTCGCTCCAATTACAATTCCGCTAGTCGTTCCAACCTGTCCCCATAGCGTAACTTCATCCTCTATCACTACACATCCAGCAATTCCTACTTGAGACGCTATAAGACATTTCTTACCTATTACAGTATCATGTCCAACTTGAATTTGGTTATCTAATTTAGACCCCTCTCCAATAATTGTATCTCCAGTTACTCCTTTATCAATGGTACATAACGCACCTATATGAACATTATTTTGAATTACCACACGGCCTCCAGATTTTAACTGATCGAAACCTTCTGGCCTATTCTTGTAATAGAATGCTGAAGCTCCTAAAATAGTTCCTGCATGAATCACTACATTATCGCCAATAACAGCATCGTCGTAAATACTAACATTGGAATGAATAATACAATTTTCACCAATGATTACATTATGTCCAACAAAAGTATTGGGTTGGATAATAGTCCCTTCTCCAATTTTAGCTGAATCTGAAATGTTTTTATTAGCACTTTGAAACGGCTTAAAAAATTGAGTTAATTTATTAAAATCACGAAACGGATCGTCTGAAATTAGCAGCGCTTTACCTTCTGGGCATTCTACTTCTTTATTAATTAAAATAATAGTTGCAGCAGAATTTAAGGCTTTGTCGTAATATTTAGGATGATCTACAAAAACAATATCTCCTGTTTCAACGACATGAATTTCATTCATGCCCAAAACAGGAAATTCGTCTTGTCCAACAAATTTACAATCTATAATAGTTGCAATTTGTTTTAATGTATATGTTTGAGGAAATTTCAAGATACTTATTCTTTAACGCGTTCTTTGTACGTTCCTTTATCTGTTTCTACTTTAATTTTATCACCTTCGTTAATGAATAAAGGGACATTAATTATAGCTCCAGTTTCTACAGTTGCAGGTTTAGTTGCATTCGTTGCTGTGTTACCTTTAATTCCAGGTTCTGTTGCAGTAATTTCTAAAATAACGCTAGCAGGCATATCTACTGAAAGTGGCATACCATCTTCAGAATTTATTAAAATCGTAACAACTTCTCCTTCTTTTAATAAATCTGGACTATCTAAAGCATTTACGTTTAACATGATTTGATTATAATCTTCCACATTCATAAAGTGATATAAATCACCTTCTGGATATAAATATTGAAATTTATGAGTTTCCACACGAACATCTTCTAATTTATGTCCTGCAGAGAATGTATTATCAATAACCTTACCTGTTGTTACACTTTTTAATTTTGTTCTAACAAATGCAGGTCCTTTTCCTGGTTTAACGTGTAAAAATTCAATTACTTTAAAAATATCATGATTATATCTTATACATAATCCGTTTCTAATATCTGATGTTGATGCCATTCTATTTTTTTAGTTTGATTTAAAATATCCTTTCATTATACCGCGCTGTGAATCTCTTATAAATTGAAGTATTTCATCGCGTTCTGGAGTAGCTTCCCACTCTGCTTCTATAATTTCTACTGCTTGGGTATTATTATAATTTTTTTGATATAATACACGATAAATATCCTGTACTTCTCTTATTTTTTCTGTTGTAAATCCTCTGCGTCTTAATCCGACAGAATTGATACCTACGTATGATAATGGCTCACGAGCTGCTTTTACAAATGGTGGCACATCTTTTCTTACTAAAGATCCTCCTGTTACAAAAGCATGATTTCCTACCGAACAAAATTGATGTACAGCTGTCATTCCCGCTAAAACCACATAATCTCCAACTGTAATATGTCCAGCTAAAGTACTATTATTAGAGAATATACAATTTCTACCTACGATACAATCGTGAGCAATATGGCAATACGCCATAATTAAACAATTGTCACCGATAACTGTTTTCATTCTATCGGTTGTACCTCTATTTATTGTGACACATTCGCGAATGGTAACATTGTTACCAATTACTGTTAATGTGTCTTCGTCTTTATATTTAAGATCTTGAGGAACTCCAGAAATAACTGATCCAGGGAAAATATTACAATTTTTCCCTATACGAGCACCTTCCATAATGGTAACATTACTTCCAATCCAAGTTCCTTCTCCAATTACTACATTATTATGTATCGTTGTAAACGGATCGATAACTACATTTTTTGCAATTTTCGCTCCAGGATGCACGTATGCTAATGGTTGATTCATGTGATGTTTTTTATTTTACTTTTGAAATTTGAGCCATTAATTCTGCTTCTGCACATAATTTTCCGTTTGCATAAGCGTATCCTTGCATATGGCAAATTCCTCTACGAATTGGAGTAATTAAATCACATTTAAAAATTAAAGTATCTCCAGGTACAACCTTTTGTTTGAATTTTACTTTATCAATTTTCATGAAAAATGTAAGGTAATTTTCTGGATCAGGAACCGTACTTAAAACCATAATACCTCCTGTTTGGGCCATGGCTTCAACAATTAAAACACCTGGCATTACTGGAGCTCCTGGAAAGTGACCTGCAAAAAAAGGTTCGTTCATCGTTACGTTTTTCATACCGATAACCCCTGTTGCAGACAATTCGAAAATTTTGTCAATTAGCAAGAATGGTTGTCTGTGCGGCAACATATCCATAATCTGATTAACATCCATTAAAGGCTCCTGAGACAAATCGACGTAAGGCACATTATTACGTCTTTCATTTTTAATAATTTTAGACATTTTTTTAGCAAACTGAGTGTTCACAAAATGTCCTGGTTTATTTGCGATAACCTTACCTCTAATACGTGTTCCTATTAAAGCCAAATCACCAATTACATCTAGCAATTTATGTCTAGCTGCTTCATTTGGGTGATGTAATGTTAGGTTATCTAGAATTCCATTAGGTTTTACAGTAATAGAATCCTTTTTAAAAGCAATTTTTAATTTTTCCATCGTCTCTGGAGATAATTCTTTATCTACATATACAATGGCATTATTTAAATCGCCTCCTTTTATTAATCCATGCTCTAAAAGCATTTCAATTTCGTGTAAAAAGCTAAATGTTCTAGAATCTGAAATGGTATCTTTAAAATCTGAAATCTGATTTAAAGTTGCATTTTGAGTTCCTAAAACTTTCGTTCCAAAATCGACCATAGTCGTAATTTGGTATTCTTTAGCTGGCATAAAAAGAATTTCACTACCTGTCTCTTCATTTACAAAAGAGATCACATCTGTAATTACATACTCTTCTCTAAATGCCTCTTGTTCTATAATTATAGCAGATTCTAAAGCTTCAACAAAAAACTTAGAAGACCCATCCATAATTGGAGGTTCTGCAGCACTTAATTCGATTAAAACATTATCGATATCTAAACCTACTAAGGCGGCTAAAACATGCTCGCAAGTCTGGATAATAACTCCATTTTTTTCTAAACAGGTACCACGTTCTGTATTTGTAACATAAGTTGCATCTGCCTCTATTACAGGTGCTCCTTCTAAATCCATACGTTTAAAAGCAAAACCGAAATTTTCTGGAGCAGGCTTAAAAGTTAAGGAAACATTATTACCGGTATGTAATCCAACACCATTTAGTGACACACTGTTTTTAATGGTTTTTTGTCTGTTTTCTGTAGTAACTATTGCCATTATTTTTTTTCTATTTCGTTTAATTGTTTAACTATTTTTGGTAAATTTTTAAAGTGTACATACGACTTACTAAAATCGCCTATTGCAAAGGCTGGCGATCCTTGTAAAATTTCACCATCCTTAATACTTTTATTTATTCCTGACTGCGCCTGTATTTTCACATTATTACCAATTGTAATATGTCCAACAATCCCTACTTGTCCACCAATTTGGCAATTTTCCCCAATTTTAGTCGAACCAGCAATTCCTGTTTGAGCTGCAATAACTGTATTTTTTCCAACTTCAACATTATGTGCAATCTGAATTTGATTATCCAGTTTCACACCACGTCGAATAATAGTAGAGCCTAAAGTAGCTCTATCGATAGATGTACCTGCACCAATATCTACAAAATCTTCTAAAACCACATTACCAATTTGTGGTACTTTATCATATTCTCCAGATTCATTTGGTGCAAAACCAAATCCATCGGCTCCAATTACACATCCTGAATTAATAACGCAATTGTTACCAATAACAGTTTCTGAGTAAATTTTCGCTCCTGAAAAAAGGACTGTATCATTTCCAATACTTACATTATCTCCAACGTATGTATTTGGGTAAATCTTTACATTATCTCCTATTGTTACATTTTCTCCTATATATGAAAACGCTCCAATATAAATATTATCTCCATGTTTTGAAGATTCAGCGATAAACGAAGGTTGTTCAACCCCTACTTTATTCATCTTTGCTGAATTATAAAACTCTAATAATGTTGAAAATGCTTTATAAGCATCATTCACTTTTATAAGCGTTGTATTAATAGCATGTTCTGGCTGAAATGTATTGTTTACAATGGTTATGGATGCTTTTGTAGTATATATATAAGGTGTGTATTTAGGGTTCGCTAAAAATGTTAACGCCCCTTCTATACCTTCTTCAATTTTAGATAAGGTTGAAACTTCTGTGTCAGGATTACCAACAACTTCCCCTTCTAAAATCCCTGCTATTTGTTCTGCTGTAAATTTCATCGTGGCAAAAATAGGAAAAATGTCCTAAAGTTTAGCTTTAGGATAACATATATAATATTTAGTAACTGGTTTTGAAAGCGCTTTTAGGTTTAATTGATCCGACGCCTTCACGATATCTTCTATCTTTCCAGACTTATATAATATCTTTATTTGTTGTCCGTTTTGTTGATAAGCTTGATTTGTAATTTCACCTTTAAAGACAAAATAATCCGCTTCTGCCTCACTAATATCAAAAGCAGCCATCATTTCTTTCTCCTGAGCTTTTAACTCACTTTTCTTTATTTTTTTCTTCTTTACTTTGATTTTCAACAAATCTCTATTCAAAATCATTTCACACAGATTACGAAGTACGAAATCGTCGTGATATTGCCATTCTTTCATTGCCGAAATAATATCATAATCGTCTAACTTAGCAAAAGTTTCAAGCGTATGCATGTCAAAATTAGTTTCATTAATTTCTGTTTTTAAAAAATAAGAAAGCGCTCTACTTGCTACTAAATCTACGTTGTTATGCGATAATTCTTTAGCACGTTTAAGGACTCGAATTAATAACTGTTCTGCAACAACACTTGTTTTATGTAAATAGACTTGCCAATACATTAATCGTCTAGCAACAAGAAATTTTTCGACACTATAAATGCCTTTATTTTCTACGACCAATTCATCGTCCACAACGCTTAACATGGTAATTAAACGCTCACTATTTATATTACCTTCGGCTACTCCTGTATAAAAACTATCACGTTTTAAATAATCGGCGCGATCCATATCTAATTGCGACGAAATTAATTGACACATAAAGTTTCTGTGGTATTCGCCTTTAAAGATGGAGATGGCCAGCGTTAAACTTCCGTTAAATTCGTCGTTCAATTTCTCCATAAAAAGCAACGAAATCTGCTCGTGAGAGATGCTACTTACAATACTATGTTCCATAGCGTGAGAAAACGGACCATGACCAATATCGTGTAAAAGGATCGCTATATTTAGAGCAATTTCTTCATCGTCAGATATGCTAACCCCTTTAAAACGAAGTACATTAATAGCTTTCTGCATTAAATGCATACAACCTATAGCATGATGAAAACGCGTATGATGTGCGCCTGGGTAGACCAAATAAGACATTCCCATTTGAGTAATTCGTCTTAAGCGCTGAAAATATTTATGCTCAATTAAATCGAATATTAAAGAATTTGGTATGGTAATAAATCCGTAAATTGGATCGTTTAATATTTTAAGTTTATTCATCTATATGGTTTAGAAATGCTTAAGATGATCTTCTAGAATGTTTAAAAAATCACAATAATATTACAAATATAACGATATGAATAAGATAAATATACTTTGGGTTGATGATGAAATTGATTTACTTAAACCACATATTCTTTTTTTAGAGAAAAAAAATTACTTGGTTACGAAATGTAACAGTGGTACTGAAGCACTTGAGGTATTAGAAAGTAACAAATTCGATATTGTTTTTCTAGATGAAAACATGCCAGGGTTGACAGGTCTGGAAACTTTAAATGAAATTAAAGAAATGGACAATACGCTTCCTGTGGTTATGATTACCAAGAGTGAAGAAGAGTATATTATGGAAGAAGCGATTGGAAATAAAATCGCCGACTACCTTATTAAACCTGTAAATCCGAATCAGATTTTATTGAGCTTAAAGAAGAATCTCGACCACTCGCGATTAATTTCGGAAAAGACAACATCCAACTATCAGCAAGAATTTAGAAAAATTGCGATGGACTTAATGTCGGTTAATACCTTCGAAGAATGGTCTAGCTTATATCAGAAATTGGTGTATTGGGAAATTCAATTAGAAAATATTGAAGATGCTGGTATGTTCGAAATTTTAGAATCTCAGAAATCTGAGGCAAATGCTTTATTTGGGAAATTTATAGATAAGAATTATGCCGATTGGTTCGAGCCAAATACAGAAGCTCCAACCATGTCGCATACCTTATTTAAAAATAAAATTGTTCCAGAACTAAGTAAAGAACAACCTACTCTACTTGTTGTTATCGATAATTTACGATACGACCAGTGGAAATCTTTTGAACCTTTTATTGCTCCTCATTATAAAAAGGAAACCGAAAATACCTTTTATAGTATCCTTCCAACAGCGACGCAATACGCTAGAAATGCCATTTTCTCGGGACTTATGCCTAGCGATATGGAAAAACTACATCCTAACTATTGGAAAAATGATACCGATGAAGGTGGAAAAAACTTATTCGAAGCAGAGTTTCTTCAAGCGCAAATGAAACGATTAGGACTACAGGATTTAACTTGCGAATACCACAAAATTACCAACCTTAAAAATGGTAAAAAATTAGTCGATAATTTTAAAAGCCAGAAAAACAACGACCTTACTGTTGTGGTTTATAATTTTGTAGATATGTTATCGCATGCCAAGACCGAAATGGATGTTGTAAAAGAGTTAGCATCTAACGATAAAGCTTATCGCTCTTTAACACAAAGTTGGTTCAAGAATTCTCCACTTTTTGAAATCATTCAGCAAGCACAACAATTAGGATTCAAATTGATATTAACTACAGACCACGGAACTATTAATGTTAAGAATCCGTCTAAAGTGGTTGGAGATCGCGACACCTCTTTAAATTTAAGATACAAAACAGGAAGAAGTTTAACTTACGAGTCTAAGGATGTTTTGGAATTTAAAAACCCCAAAACAGTTCATTTACCAAGTATTACCATGAGTAGCTCGTTTATATTTGCGAAAAGTGATTTCTTTTTTGCCTACCCTAATAATTACAATCATTATGTAAGTTACTTTAGGAACACGTATCAACACGGTGGTGTTTCGCTAGAAGAAATGATAATTCCTTTTGTAGTTTTGAATCCGAAATAAACCTGTTTTCAACTACTTTTTATATCTATTTCATTAATGATATATCACTAGTGATTTCAAATTTTATTACTTATAATTGCACCTCTATGCTATGTTAAAAATGAAAGAATACCATATAAATGAATTAGAGGACGTTGCGAAATCTATACTTGAAAAAGCAACATCTAAAACCATATTATTTTATGGGGAGATGGGAACTGGAAAGACAACATTAATTAAAGCCCTTGTAAAACTGTTAGGGTGTGAAGACGATGTAAGCAGTCCGACATTTTCAATTGTTAACGAATATAGCATAACAGATGGTTTAGTCTATCATTTTGACTTTTACAGATTAAACGATGAAGAAGAAGCGTATAACTTTGGAATAGAAGATTACTTAGATTCTGGCGCTTGGATTTTTATAGAGTGGCCAGAAAAGGTGAAAAACATTTTAGAAAATGAACCGTGTAATCGTTTAAAGATTGATCGTATAGATTCAGAAACCAGAACATTAACATTTAATATCAATTAAAAATTTAGTGCCAAAACAGAACTTTAAAACTCTTGATTTAGCGAATACTAATAATAGTACGGTTTTACCGTAATGCACTTTACCCAAAACAGCTGTTTTTAACATAATTTTAACATATTGACGAAAATCTAAGTGACTCTTTCGATATCTTTGGATTATTAATTAATTAAATCCCTTAAAATTATGAGAACTAAAAAGTATTTAATCGCAATGGCAATTTTTGGAGGCATGTTTTTTACTGCTCAGGCAACGAACTTAATAAACTTAAATGAGCAAGAAACACCACAAATTGAAAAATGGAGAATTAAAATTCCAACTCACGGATAAAAAAAGTCTAATAATAGGGAGTATCATCGCTACATTTATTGCTACTACTCCCTATCTATTTTATTTATATGAAAATGTTCCACAACAAGCAAAATGGACCAATTTTCTTTTCACTTACGAAAGCAAATTTTATGGTAGTATAGACATAGTTGCGTGGACTATTACAGGAAAATTAATTCCTTTATTATTATTACTAATTTGGTTTTTCACCTGCCGTCATTGGTGGTACCATGTACTTTTAGTACCTATAGCAATGTATGCTTTTCAAATTTTCACTGTAATAAATGACGACATACAATATGTAGATAGTAATCAAATTTTCTATTTGTTACCTATTATGGCAATCATAATTCCATCTATATATTTAATTAGGGCTCAAATATTTAATCAGGTGAATACAGTAAACAAAACGTTTCAAGAACTTGAAGACGAATTCAAACTATCACCCAAAGGCCTTAAAGACAAGATTAAAGATTATTTTTAAATTTAGATTTATGCAATCAAATTATTATTTGTAATTTGATTGCATATTATTTTGTAAAAAAAACATGTCTAAATCATTTTCTCCGTTCACCCATCAGCAGTTAATTCCACAAGAAGAAACGCTTGAAGTTTTCAAAAACAAGGGCAATTTATTTATTGGTATCCCTAAAGAATCTGCTTATCAAGAAAAACGAGTTTGCTTAACTCCAGATGCCGTATCTGCATTGATTTGTAATGGTCATCGTGTTTTAATGGAGGCTGGCGCAGGTTTAGGTGCAAATTTTACAGACAAAGATTATAGCGAAGCTGGTGCAGAAATAACTAAAGATACTGCTAAAGTTTTTTCTTGCCCAATGATTCTTAAAGTAGAACCGCCTTCCCTAGCACAAATAGATCTTCTTAATCCCCGAACTATTTTAATTTCCGCATTACAATTAAAGACTCAAAATAAAAAATATTTTGAAGCTTTAGCCACAAAGCGTATTACAGCATTAGCTTTTGAGTTTATTCGCGACGATGACGGTCATTATCCAGCAGTACGCTCCTTAAGTGAGATCGCAGGAACAGGCGCAGTAATTATTGCATCCGAATTACTATCCAATCTTAGTGAAGGAAATGGGTTGTTATTTGGAAATATTTGTGGTGTTCCTCCTGTCGAGGTTGTCATAATAGGTGCAGGAACTGTTGGCGAGTTTGCAGCTAGAAGTGCAATTGGTTTAGGTGCTAATGTAAAGGTATTTGATAATTCTATTTCTAAACTTAGACGTATTCAAACCAATTTGGGACGTCCTATTTATACTTCAACGGTACAACCAAAAAACCTAACCAAAGCCTTAAAACGTTGCGATGTTGCTATTGGTGCCGTAAGAGGAAAATCTAGATCACCAATTATAGTAACAGAATCCATGGTGCAATCCATGAAAAAAGGAGCTGTAATTATGGATGTTAGTATCGATATGGGCGGGTGTTTTGAAACAAGTGAAGTCACTTCGCATAAATTTCCGACTTTTAATAAACATGGCGTTATACATTATTGTGTTCCTAATATCCCTGCTCGTTTCGCTAGAACGGCCTCTATATCAATAAGTAATATTTTCACACCTTACCTTTTAAAGATTGCTGAAGAAGGTGGTTTAGAAAATTCTTTGAGATTTGAGAAAGGTTTAAAAAATGGGTTGTACTTTTATCACGGTATTTTAACAAATCGTTCGGTTGGCGAATGGTTTGATTTAAAATATAGCGATATTAATCTCTTAATTTTTTAAATGACACTTATACAACGTATTGGATATTATCTTGGAGGATTTTCTCTAGGACTTATGCTTTTAGCCTTTTTTTTAAGCGGTAAAAAAACATCTTGCAGTTACGGGCTAGACGCTCGTGTAATTAAAAACATTAACACTAAACAGATCGTTTATAGCGAAAAGGCCCAAACTATTATTAAAGACAAGCAATTAGATACTATTATTTTAACTCATGTTTTAAGAAAGGGAGATGTCGATTTCTCGAAAAGTGAAACGACTACAAAACCCTGTAAAACCTATTATTTGGACGGAACTTTCGACAAAAAATCAATTGCTCTTGTTGTGAAAAATTGTGATAAAACAGCCACTATAGAAGATATTCAAATCTTGGACTAGAACATTATAAAACAAAAAAAGACTGTTCGTATAGACAGTCTTTTTTTATTTTGATATTATTATTATTATTATTTTCTTCTTCTCTTTTTCTCTTTAGACAACAAATTAAGCTCCCTACCAGTTTGTCCAGCAACAGACGTGTTTTCTTCCGCGCGCCTAATTAAGTACGGCATCACGTCTTTTACGGGGCCAAATGGAACATATTTCGCCACATTATAACCTAAATTAGAAAGATTAAAACTGATGTGATCACTCATACCGTATAACTGACCAAACCAAACACGCTTATCCGAATTCTCAATGCCTTTTTCTTTCATTAAATCCATAAGATAATAGGAACTTAATTCATTATGCGTGCCATTAAAAATAGACATGTCAGTCAAATTATCCATCATATAGGATACCGCTGCATTAAAATTTAAATCAGTTGCGGCCTTACTTTCACAAATAGGAGTTGGATAACCCTTTTTTTCAGCCCTTTCGTTTTCCTTTTCCATATAAGCACCTCGGACTAATTTATAGCCCAAATAAAAACCTTCTAACTTCGCCAGTTTGTGTTGCTCTTTTAAAAAGTCTAAACGATCATGACGATACATTTGCAACGTATTAAAAACAATAGGTTTTTCGGTGTTATACTTACGCATCAATTCGGTAATTAAATGATCTGCTGCGTTTTGCATCCAACTTTCTTCAGCATCAATTAAAACAGAAACATCTCTGTTTTTAGCAGCTTTACAAACCGTTTCAAAACGATTTAGCACACGATTCCATTCCTCTGATTCCTTATCTGTTAATTTATCATGATTTCCAATCTTTTCATATAATGCTATTCTACCGAAACCTGAGGGTTTAAATACAGCAATAGGAATAGATTTACGCTCCTCAGCAAAATTTATGATTTTTAAAGTAATTCTTAAAGCCGCATCAAATTCTTCTTCATTTTCTTTTCCTTCCACTGAATAATCTAAAACAGAACTTACACCTTTTTCATACATTTTGTCGATAACAGGTAAACAGTTCTCTTCACTAACCCCACCACAAAAATGGTCAAAAACCGTTGCCCTTATTAAACCTTCTACAGGTAATTTCGCTTTTATAGCAAAATGTGTAGCAGCCGTTCCAATACGAACTAAAGGTTCGATTGAAATCATTTTGAAAAGAAAATATGCTCTTTCCAACTCTGAATCGCTTTTTAATGCAAAAGCAATCTCAGTATTATCAAAAAGTGTGTTGTTATTCATTCAATTTCATAATTTTTGCAAATATAACGAAGCCGAACTTAGTTATTTCTAAAAAACTCCTTATTTTCACATCTATTTTTACATCAATTTTTACATCAATTTTTATGAAAACTATAGATACTAAAACCTATAAAATTCACTTTAACTTAAGTGCATATAAACATATAAATAATTATATAGAAGATAGCAATCCTTCAACTATTTTTATTTTAGTCGATCAAAATACACACGAGCTTTGTTTACCACATTTATTAGCTGAAATTAGTACAACTACGACCATTGAAATCGTTGAAATTGAAGCCGGCGAAATCAATAAAACAATAGAAACTTGTGTTGGTGTTTGGAACGTACTTTCGGAACTTGGCGCAGATAGAAAAAGCCTTGTTATAAATTTAGGTGGAGGCGTAATTACCGATTTAGGTGGTTTTGTAGCTTCTACATTTAAACGTGGTATTGCATTTATTAACATCCCTACTACCCTATTATCTATGGTTGATGCTTCTGTTGGTGGAAAAACAGGTGTAGATTTAGGAACGCTTAAAAACCAGATTGGAGTTATTAACACCCCAGAAATGGTAATTATCGATTCTACTTATCTTAAAACATTAGCGCAAAGTGAAATGCGTTCAGGATTAGCCGAAATGCTTAAACATGGTTTAATTCAAGACAAACTGTACTGGGATAAATTTAAAGACCTATCGCTATTGGACATGGATAATTTAGATGAATTGATTTACGAATCTATCCAAATTAAAAAACATGTAGTAGATATCGATCCCAGAGAAAACGGATTAAGAAAAACACTTAATTACGGGCATACTATTGGTCACGCTATTGAGTCTTACTACTTAAGTGACCCACACAAAAAAGATTTACTTCACGGAGAAGCTGTTGCTATTGGAATGATTCTAGCCTCTTATATTTCAACCAAACTTTCAGGATTAAGCGAAGCTGAAAACACCGAGATTAAAGATGTAATCAATAATATTTACGATTATGTAGAAATTGATGAATCGGATTACGAGCCAATCATTGAGCTTTTAAAATACGACAAGAAAAATTCTCATGGAAATATAAATTTCGTACTACTTACAGCTATTGGAGATACTAAAATTGATTGTTTAGTGTCTAACGAATTAATTATTGAGGCGTTAAATTATTATAACGCTACTTATTAATACAAAATAATTTGTAAATTTAGTAATACCAAAAAGAAGCACTACTTAACAATACTAGTAACCATCTAAAACCAATACTAAGATGAGAAAAGTTATTGTAGATTATAAAAAACTTACACCTGAAGTATTAACCAAATTAACGGAACGATTTCCTGATGGTTATGGCGATTACGACATTATTAAATTTGATAATCATCGTAATGAAACTATCGAAACTGTAGAAATAAAAACAGATGACACTATTTACCTAGTAAAAGTGAGTTCTAAATTACACTACACCATGGTAAATTTTGATGTGAATGAAGATATAGAACTAAATAGCTTAGGGCATGTAATTGTAGATTACCCCACAGATACTATTTTAGATAAAGATACTGTCCTGAATAACGAAGAAGAATAAAAAAAGAGCCGAATTATAAAATTCGGCTCTTTTTATTATATGTTTAAACTATTATAGTTCTTTAAAGATATAATGCATTAAACGTTTTTTATCGTTAATACTTTCTTCTAAAGAAATCATTGTTTCTGTTCTGTAAACACCATCAATGTCGTCAATCATAAAAATAACATCTTTTGCATGAGCTGTGTTTCTTGCTCTAATTTTACAGAAAATATTAAATTTGCCAGTAGTTATATGTGCTACTGTAACGAAAGGTAATTCATTAATACGTTCTAAAACAAATGTAGTTTGAGATGTATTGTTTAAGTAAACTCCAATATATGCTATAAAAGAGTATCCAAGTTTCTTGTAATCTAATGTTAATGAAGAACCTTTTATAATCCCAGCATCTTCCATTTTCTTTACTCTAACATGAACCGTACCTGCAGAAATTAATAGTTTTTTTGCGATATCCGTAAAAGGAACTCTTGTATTGTCAATTAACATATCAAGAATTTGGTGATCTATTTCGTCTAATTTAAATTTTGCCATTTCTATACTTTTTGTTCTTTACAGCAAAAATAATACATTTTTATGTATTAATCTTACCAAATTATTAAGGTTTTCACAATTTTAGTAAAAATTTATCAGCACCAATCGTCACGAAATCGTTTTCGACTCCTACTTTTAGCACTTGACCATCTTCACCTAAAACCCTCATATTGTTAGCGTTAATCTCTTTGTGACCATAATAATTAGCCCCTAATCCCAAAGCCTCAATCTTTGAGGAAAACGCAATTTTATTGTTAATTAATTTTTCAACAAAAAGCACAGCAACATCTAAAATTTCAGGTTTTTCATCTGTCCCCACATTCGCATCCCTAATAATGATGTCGTAAAAACATTTATCATTCTCTGGAATTTTAAAGTAATCTTCAAAATTATCTCCTGAAACATCGTGCTTAGAAATATAATCGAATGCTGATAAGTACGAGCTATAAATATAAAAACGAGTATGTTCCCTCTCGTAATCATTTTTATAATGTCCCGCCTCAAACAAAATTGTTGGCACATTTAAGGACTGAAAGCTATCTCCTATACAATTAATATTAAAAGAATCGTCGTATCGCCCCACTTGTCCTGGAATTAACTGTTGCAAAGTCGAATTCATTTCAGCGATTATATCCATACCAACCTTTCTAGAATCCGTTATTGTACGTTCCTCATCCTGCGAAGGAGACAAAAAAGACACTGTTGCTACCTTATTAGTAGTACCCGCACTAAAAATAGTTCGCTGTCCGTGTAAATTAAAGCAATAATGTGGTTTAAAAGCATTGTAAACCTCCCTTAACACTTTACTTTCTGGCTGCGACAATGATTGTGCATCTCTATTTAAATCGACATCTATAGCATTAAGTCGCGTATATGCTTCAGCACCGTCAGGGTTTAAAATAGGTATTATATAAAAGGTACATGTTTCTTTTAAATCTTTTAAAGACTGATGGGGATGTCTAAGCGTATTAATAAAATCGAAAAGTGCTTTTGTTGTTGTCGATTCATTTCCGTGCATCTGCGACCAAAGCAACAATCGTTTTTTTCCTGTTCCAACTTTAATAGCCGAAATAGGTTTACCTAAAACAGATCTTCCAATTTCTGAAACGTCAAAATTAGAATCTGAATCAAGACATTCTAAAAGCGGTTTAATATGTAAATTGGTAATATAACGGCCACTTAATTGTGACTCTTTATTTGTCTGATAAAGACTAGTAATCTCTGTAATATTCATAGCTTTTTTATAGGTATACAAATGTAAACAATTATTTATTTACAAATGTAAACAGGAAAACCCACTGTTGTTGTATACAATTATATACAAATGATAAGGACTTATATCTGATAAACATCTCGCATTTATATAAGAATAACTATAAGACAGTAAACAATACATAAACATTGTAAATCAATACACTAACTAAACTAAGTTAAAGTATTTAATTAATAACAAATAGCCAATTTGTTTACATGTTGTAAATGATGTCATTCTTTTTATTACATTTGTAACCATATATCTTTTAGTATTGAGTTTACAATGATAAACAGCAACGAATTTACAAAGCGCCTCCAAAAAGTGATTGATTTTTACGGTGAATCGGCTTCTTCCTTCTCTGAAAAAATCGGAGTTCAACGCTCTTCTATTTCTCATATTTTATCAGGGAGAAATAAACCAAGTTTAGATTTTGTAATGAAAATTTTAACCACTTATCCTGAAGTAGAATTATATTGGCTATTAAATGGTAAAGGAACTTTTCCTGTAGAAACTAAAAAAAGCAATACCCCTGACTTATTTTCGGATGATGACAAACAAGCTCCCGAAGCAAAAGCGTCTAATAAAACAATTTCGAATTCTATCCCTAACCCGGTTTTAAATTCAGACCCGTCAAAACAAATTGAACGCATTGTTATTTTTTATACAGACGGAAGCTTTAAAAACTTTGAGAACTCCATTTAAGTTCACTATTTTTGCGCAGAATTTACACCCCTTTATCCTATGAAATATTTTGTCTTGTTTTTTCTTGCTGTAATGATGGTAAGTTGTTACGAAGTAGAAAGGAATTGCTCAGATTTTAAAACTGGACATTATTTTAGTGAGATCACTATTGACGATGCTTTATTTAAATCGGAATTTAATAGAAATGACACATTACAAATAGAAACGTATCAAGGAAAAGTCGACTCGTCTGAAGTGCGTTGGATAAACGACTGTGAAGTTATTTTTAGAACTATCAATCCAAAAAACAGAGTCGAACGTAAAGATATTCACCTAAAGATTTTAACTACAACCGACTCGTCTTATACTTTTGAATATTCTTATGTTGGTGAAGAACTAAAACAAAAAGGCACAGCACATCGCGCCAATTAATTGAAATCTCATTTAAGTATGCGAATTCAATTAAGATGAAGCACTAACTAGAAGATTCACTGCTTTTACTTTTAAAACATCTTTAGGACCACTTATCACGGCGTTTCACGAGAAGGAAGCGCTAGTTATCCTAAAAGCTATTATAAGCACTTAAAAACCCTACCTAAATAGTGTTTTCTCCATATTAAGTGATCTAAAGACTACTCTATTATATTAACTCACTTAGATAGCTTTCAGAAATAAAATACTACATGCTAGACAGTATCTAAAAAACAGCACTGTCTGTAATAAGCTTATTAATAGATACTATTAGAGCAAGCATCATATTATAATAAATATAGATTACTTGCTCCGTTTATACTAGTAGCTATTATAAATAGCGCTTAATAATTTTTGATTTCTATTAAAATAAAGTAGGCTGAGAATCATCGTCAGCACCCTCTTTATCATCATCTTCATTAGCCTTATGACCTATCGCTTCAGAATCATCTAAATGTTCGTCTTCCGAATCCTCAGATGGTAAAGGGGCTAATAAACTTATCTGTTTCACCTTATCTGTAGTTAACTGATTTCCTAATGCTCTAATCCCTTTTACTGCAATAAATTCTTCAAGATTTACAATTTGATTTTCTTTCTGATCTTTTCCGCGTTCTTTTCCGAAAACAATCTCAACCACAGGCAACCAGTCGGTCGACACTATTTCTAAATGAGATTTCTCATGATCCGAAATAAAGATTTCTTCTTTGTTCTCGTGTTCAACTAAAAAACGCTTTACATAGTAACGTTCTTTATCACCTTCAAAATACACCGCAGAAACAGGCTTATTTGGCTTCCATTTCTCAAGAACTACCATATCGCTATCGAAATGCGCTGTTAACTCCGGTAAAATTGTTTTTATTAAACCTGATTGTGTTATTATTAAAATACGATCTTCACCTCTAAATTCTCCTAGCAATTCACCACGACCATCTACATTTAAACGCTGAACAGTATCATCGAACCAGATACGTCTTGGTTTAAGAGTCGAAATTCCTTTTTCCTTAAGCTCAATCTTTTTGACAGGAAATTTACTTACCAGATTCCCTTTAGAAGCTCTTCCTTTTATAATGATATCAGAAAAATCTAAATCCCATTTCAATTTTTTAATACTTCCAACCTGACGAAGTAAAATAGTTACTACTTCTGCTTCACCATTAGAGTTTGCAGAAAAGTACAAACTTGTCGAACCTTTAGTCCCGATAGTTAAATCGTATTCTTTATCGCGTGTAATCGCAGTAACAGCAAAACGCTTTACGTACGTTGGACCTTTAGCGCCATCACGATAAATCATATTATAAATCGTGCGCTTATCTTTCTTCTTAAATATGGCAACATGAATGATATCTTTCCCAACAAAGGTTTTAGAATCGACTTTGGTAATCATCATGACACCTTGCTTAGTAAACACAATAATATCGTCTATATCACTACAATCGCCAACATACTCATCACGCTTCAAAGATGTTCCCACAAAGCCTTCTACGCGATTAACGTAAAGTTTTGTATTTCTAATAATGACTTTGGTAGCATCGACATCATCAAAAATCCTAATTTCGGTTTTACGCTCCCGACCTTCTCCGTATTCTTTTTTTAATCTTACGAAATATGCTATTGCATACTCAATTAGATGCGCTAAGTGATGTTTTACTTCAGCTATCTGTTCGTCTAATGCATCAATTTTTTGTTGTGCTTTATCGATATCGAATTTAGAAATACGCTTGATTCTAATTTCTGTTAACCGCACGATATCCTCTTCGGTAACCACTCTTTTTAAATGCGAAGTATATGGTTTTAACCCTTTATCGATGGCTTGAATTACGCCTTCCCAAGTTTCCTCTTCTTCAATGTCACGGTAAATTCTATTTTCAATAAAAATACGCTCTAAAGAAGCAAAATGCCACATTTCTTCAAGCTCGCTTAGCTTAATTTCTAATTCACTTTTTAAAAGCTGAACAGTATTATCTGTCGAACGACGAAGCATTTCAGACACCCCAACAAATAAAGGTTTATTATCTTCTATAACACAACCTAAAGGCGAAATAGAACTTTCACAATTTGTAAAAGCATATAGTGCGTCTATTGTTTTGTCCGGTGAAATTCCTGCAGGTAAATGCACTAAAATTTCGACATCGGCTGCGGTATTATCTTCAATTTTTTTTATTTTAATCTTCCCTTTGTCATTTGCTTTAAGGATCGAATCTATAAGCGTAGACGTATTCGTACCAAAAGGAATTTCTGTAATAACTAACGTATTCTTATCTAATTGCGAAATTTTAGCTCGCACACGGACTTTTCCGCCACGTAAACCGTCGTTATAATTGGTGAAATCTGCGATTCCTGCCGTTGGAAAATCGGGAAGAATAGTAAATTTTTTACCTTTTAAATGCTTTATTGAAGCATCGATCAATTCAATAAAATTATGAGGTAATATTTTAGTAGACAAACCTACTGCAATCCCTTCACCTCCTTGAGCCAAAAGCAACGGAAACATAACCGGTAAATTTACGGGCTCTTTTCGTCTACCATCATAAGATGCTTGCCATTCGGTAATTTTAGGATTATAAACAACATCTAAGGCAAACTTAGACAAACGTGCTTCGATATAACGAGAAGCCGCCGCGCTGTCGCCTGTTAAAATATTTCCCCAGTTTCCCTGAGTATCGATTAATATATCCTTTTGACCAATTTGAACCATAGCATCTGCAATACTGGCATCCCCGTGTGGATGATACTGCATGGTATGCCCAACTATATTGGCTACTTTATTGTAACGACCGTCATCTAAATCTTTCATAGAATGCATAATCCTACGCTGAACTGGCTTAAAACCATCTTCAATCGCAGGAATCGCGCGTTCTAAAATAACATAAGATGCGTAATCTAAAAACCAGTCTTTAAACATACCATTAACTTTGGTAATTGTTTCTTGACTTTCTGGTTGATTACTATTTAATTCGTCACTAGTATCTTCAATCATTAATAATTAAACTTTATTTTTATTATTTTTTATTATTTTACTTAAAGATTGTCTAACGTATTTACGTTTTCTTCGTGTTACCAAACTCACATTAAAACGTGTCCTAACACTACTTCTTCCTTTTCTTTTAGTATACAGCACTAATTCTCTATAAACGATATAGTTGATAAATTTATAACCAACTAACTCTTCCTTATCAAATTCAACTTCATGTGCTCTATAGTTAAATTTTTCAGACAACAACAAGCCTTTATTTGTGACTATAACCTTATCCCCATCGCTATTATATTCAAAATATTTAGCAATTAAATATACAGCTAAAAATAATCCTGCGAAAACAGATAATAGTATAACAAACGTTAACCCCGCATTATTTGTGATGTCTTTAAACGCACTAAAAACTGTAGCCATAACAACAGCCAAAACAATTAGTATAAAATATACTGAAATTATAGTATTCTTTACCGCTCCGTTGTCCGTTCTCATTTTTTTTCAGCAACTAAATCTATTTCTACTTTTAGATTATTGATAATAAATTTCTGACGTGTAGGTGTGTTTTTCCCCATATAGAATTCCAACAATTCTTCTATAGACATATCCTTGTCCAACATGACCGGTTCTAAACGGATATTTTCACCAATAAAATGTTTAAACTCGTCTGGAGAAATCTCCCCTAACCCTTTAAATCGGGTAATTTCCGGCTTTGGCTTTAATTCGTCTATAGCATTTACACGCTCTTGCTCTGAGTAACAATAAATAGTTTTCTTTTTATTTCGAACTCTAAATAAAGGTGTTTGTAAAATATATAAATGTCCTTCTTTTATGATTTCCGGAAAAAACTGAAGAAAAAACGTAATTAACAACAACCTAATGTGCATCCCATCTACATCGGCATCTGTAGCAATTACAATATTATTATATCGTAAATCCTCCATAGACTCCTCTATATTCAATGCGGCTTGAAGCAAATTAAATTCTTCATTCTCGTACACAATCTTCTTACTTAAGCCGAAACAGTTTAAAGGCTTACCTTTTAAACTAAAAACGGCTTGGGTATTTACATCTCGAGATTTCGTTATACTTCCTGATGCAGAATCTCCCTCTGTAATGAATAAAGTAGATTCTAAATTTCTTCCATTTTTGATATCACCAAAATGAACTCTGCAATCTCTTAATTTTTTATTGTGAAGACTCGCTTTTTTCGCTCTGTCTTTTGCTAATTTCCGTATTCCAGATAATTCTTTACGCTCGCGCTCTGCTTGCAGAATTTTACGCTGAATTTTATCTGCAGTGTCAGAATTTTTGTGAAGATAATTATCTAAATAGGTTTTAAGAAAATCGTTCACATAAGTTCTTACCGTTGGCAACTCACCTCCCATATCTGTGGATCCCAATTTTGTTTTTGTCTGACTTTCAAAAACAGGTTCCATTACTTTAATTGCAATTGCCGTTACGATAGATTTTCGAATATCGGAAGCATCATAATTCTTCCCGTAAAACTCACGAATTGTTTTTACCACAGCTTCACGATAGGCCGCTAAGTGCGTCCCTCCTTGTGTCGTATTTTGCCCGTTAACAAACGAATGATACTCTTCAGAATACTGTGTCTTACTGTGAGTTAAGGCAACTTCTATATCGTCTCCCTTTAAGTGAATAATTGGATACACTCTATCGCCTTCATTAATGTTTTCGGACAATAAATCCTTTAATCCATTCTCACTATAAAATTTTTCACCGTTAAAAACTATCGTTAAACCTGGGTTTAGATACACATAGTTTTTAAGCATTTTAGACACATACTCGTTTCTATATTTATAATTTTTAAATATGATTTCATCAGGAACGAAGGATACTTTTGTTCCTTTTCGTCGTGTTGTTTCATCTAAAAATTCTTCATTTACAAGATTTCCTTGCTCAAATTCTGCAGAAGCAGATTTTCCATCTCTAGACGACTCTACTCTAAAATAAGAGGATAATGCATTTACTGCTTTTGTACCTACACCATTTAATCCAACCGATTTTTTAAATGCACGAGAATCGTACTTTCCACCAGTATTCATTTTAGACACTACGTCTACCACTTTCCCTAAAGGAATCCCACGACCATAATCGCGGACAATAACTTTACTTCCTTGAATAGATATTTCGATGGACTTTCCGGCCCCCATAACATACTCGTCAATAGAGTTATCTAAAACCTCTTTTAGAAGAATATAAATACCATCGTCAGGAGAAGATCCATCGCCAAGTTTACCTATATACATCCCTGGACGCATACGAATATGTTCCTTCCAGTCTAATGAACGTATGTTATCTTCTGTATAATCGGATTGGTCTAGCATAGAATTTTAATGATGAGACGCTAAGATACTATTTCGGCTTCAAAAAAGAAACAGGAACAGCACTATTCTTAACAAAAAAAGCCAATGTTTTTAACATTGGCTCTAATTTTATATTTGAATAAAAGTTTAGACGTTGAATAAGAAATGCATAACATCTCCGTCTTTAACCACATAATTTTTTCCTTCTACGCGCATTTTACCTGCTTCTTTAACTTTTGCCTCACTTCCGTAAGTCACAAAATCTTCGTAACCAATAACTTCTGCACGAATAAATCCTTTTTCAAAATCGGTATGGATAACTCCTGCCGCCTGTGGTCCTGTCGCTCCGATATCTATAGTCCAAGCGCGAACTTCTTTTACACCTGCTGTAAAATATGTTTGCAGATTTAATAACTTGTAAGCTGATCGAATTAATTTTGAAGCACCTGGCTCTTCCAACCCGATATCTTGTAAAAACATTTTACGTTCTTCAAAATCGTCTAATTCATTAATGTCTGCTTCTGTTCCAACTGCTAAAACTAAAACTTCAGCATTTTCATCTTTTACATTCTCTCTAACCAAATCCACATATGCATTACCTGTATTTGCAGACGCTTCATCTACATTACAAACATACATTACGGGTTTTGCTGTAATAAATTGAGAAGGCCCTACAAATTCTTCGAACTCATCATCTTCAAATTCAAGTGCACGAACAGAAATACCTGCTTCCAAACTCGTTTTAATCTTTAACAAAACGGCTTCTTCTTTCTGGGCTTCTTTATTTCCAGTTTTTGCAGCACGTTTTACTTTTTCAAGTTTTTTATCAACCGTTTCAAGATCTTTTAACTGCAATTCCATGTCGATAGTTTCTTTATCGCGAATTGGATTTACATTTCCATCTACATGCACAATATTATCGTTATCAAAACAACGTAATACATGAAGAATAGCATCCGTTTCTCTAATATTAGCCAAGAACTGATTCCCCAAACCTTCACCTTTACTAGCACCTTTTACCAAACCTGCAATATCCACAATCTCTACAGTTGCTGGCATAACACGCTCTGGATTTACTAATTCTTCAAGCTTTTCAAGTCTTGGATCTGGTACATTTACCACTCCAATGTTTGGCTCGATAGTACAAAACGGAAAGTTTGCACTTTGTGCTTTAGCGTTAGACAAACAATTAA
The DNA here is from genome assembly GCF_042427615.1 of Formosa undariae. Taxonomy (NCBI): domain Bacteria; kingdom Pseudomonadati; phylum Bacteroidota; class Flavobacteriia; order Flavobacteriales; family Flavobacteriaceae; genus Formosa; species Formosa undariae. The sequence goes on from NZ_JBHMEZ010000012.1 coordinate 152,104, forward strand.
ATAAGGTCGATTTTCCTACGTTTGGTAATCCTACAATTCCAGCTTTCATTTTCTTTAGATAATTTAATTAAAGATACAAGAACCAAAACGATGGTTTTTGCGAGTGCAAATGTAAGTAATTATATGAATTTATTTTAAAAAAGATTCATACCTATTCTTGACCTATTATGCAGTAAAAAGTCACATTAACACCCCCTAACCAATACGTTAGATGGGTTTCTATCAATAACTGTTCGCTTAATTATATAATACACTTTAATTAAAACACGCTAGTTAAGAATAATAGTGTGAATTTTTAAAATTTTTAATCGCTCCATAAAGAATCCTTAAATAAATCTCATTAGAATCTAACAATTAACTAATTTTTAACAAAACAACTAACAACTTACTACCCAAATCACACTTAAACATCTTAATTCCATATCTTTAATAGTAATAAACCCATAAAATCAACAACACTATGATGAAACAACTATCTTATCTTTTGCTTTTACTTTTTGGTGTCCAATTTGCAAACGGACAAACGGTATCTGGAAATATCACAGATTCAGAAGGCCTGCCTGTACCTAGTGTAAATATTATTGAGAAAGGCACAACTAATGGTGTTGTTGCAGATTTTGATGGAAATTACACCATTACTGTTAGTGAAAACGCAACACTTATTTTTAGTTTTATTGGTTACACCACTAAAGAATTAAAAGTAAATGGTCAATCTACATTAAATTTAACACTAATAGAAGGTGTCGGACTCGACGAAATTGTGCTGGTTGGATCTAGAAACCCTAAAAGAACAGCTTTAGACACTGCGGTTCCTGTAGACATTTTGGATGTTGCCGAAATAGCCGCCTCGACAGGAAAAGTTGAAGTAAACGAAATTCTGCAATACGCCGCACCTTCATTTAACGCCAGTAAACAGTCTGGATCCGATGGAGCAGATCATGTTGTGCCCGCATCATTAAGAGGTTTAGGACCTGATCAGACTCTTGTTTTAATTAATGGTAAGCGAAGACATCAATCTTCTCTTGTAAATATATTTGGAACTAGAGGTCGTGGAAATTCTGGAACCGACTTAAATGCCATTCCAGCATCTGCAATTAAAAGAATTGAAGTCTTGAGAGATGGAGCTTCTGCTCAATACGGATCGGATGCCATTGCAGGTGTAATTAATATTGTTCTTAAAGATAACACCGAAGACTTCTCAGGAAGTATAACTTACGGCGCCTACAGCACCGCAATCGGAGATGGTTGGGAAGAAGAAAGCGGAGAAACCTTATATAATGTAGAAGGTAAAAACAGACTAGACGGAAAAGATAAAAATTACGATGGAGAAACGGTAAAAGTGGACTTCAACTACGGGGTAGATATAGGTGAAGATGGTGGTTTTATAAATTTCACAACAGAGCTATTATCTAAAAACAATACATTACGTCCTGGGTTTTCATGGAGAAAAGGATTTGGAAGTGCTGGAGTTGATAGTTTTAACTTTATGATAAACACAGAAATACCGCTTAGCGACAACACCGAAGTCTATGCCTTTGGAGGACGTAATTTTAGAGACACCAATGCCTATGCCTTTTCACGAGATAGTTTTGAAGATGGAGACAACAGATCTGTACCGAGCTTATACCCTAACGGGTTTACACCTGAAATCACATCAAATATTACTGACATATCTGCATCTGTAGGACTAAAACACGAAATGGATAATGGCTGGTTTGTCGACTTTAATAACACTTACGGAAAAAATGATTTTCAGTACTTTATAAAAAACTCGAATAATGCCTCTATGAAAGACGCCTCGCCAACAGACTTTAATGCTGGAGGTCATTTTCTATCTCAAAACATAACCGGAATTAATTTAAACAAGTATTTTGACGACGTTGCTTCTGGTTTAAATGTAGCCTTTGGTATGGAGTACAGAACAGAAAACTTTGGGATTTTTGCAGGTGAGATTTCATCTTATTCATTATATGACGAAAATACAATCCCCATTACTAATCCTGCAACGCAAATTGTAGCTACAGATTCTAATGGAGATGCGCTTCCTGGAGGTTCACAAGGATTTCCTGGATATAGTCCTGACAACGAAGTAGACAGAAACAGATCTAATTATGGCATTTATCTGGATTCTGAACTAAATGTTACAGATGATTTTTTAATTGGAGGCGCATTACGCCATGAAACCTATAGCGATTTCGGAAGCTCATTTAACTTTAAATTAGCGACGAGATACAAATTGCTAGATGACGCACTTGCTTTTAGAGGCTCTATTTCTACAGGTTTCAGGGCACCATCTTTAGCGCAAATATACTATAATCTTATTTTCACCAATATCGTTGCAGGAGAATCCATACCTTCTTTACTGTCTGCAAACAACAGCACGGTAACCAAAGCTTTTGGAATTGAAGATTTAAAAGAAGAAAATGCATTTAATGCAAGCTTAGGGTTTACATTTAACAAAAATGGATTTACCGCGACTATAGATGGTTACCTCATTAATGTAGATGATAGAATTATTTTAACAGATAACTTTACGGATCAAGCTATTTTAGGACCTTTAAATGTAGATGCCGCTCAATTCTTTGCAAACGGTGTAGACACACAAACTACAGGTTTAGATATTGTTTTAACCTATAAAACAGCTGTAGGGTCGAATAGCAATCTAAGTTTTGGTCTAATAGGGAATCTTAATAATTTAGACATTAAAAATATTAATACACCTGATTTTGAAGGTAGTAATATGACAGATGAAGAAGCTCAACTTAGATTTTTTAGCCCTTTTTCTCAAGCATATTTAAAAGCTGCCGCTCCCGATTATAAATTTGGACTTAATTTAGGATATTCGACTTCTCGATTTAATATAAATACGTCATTAACTCAATTTAGCGAAGTGCAATTACAAGATTTTCAATGGGTAGACTCACCGCCAGTCACTTTTTTAGAGGCAGATGCTTTAACGAAAGTCGCAACGGACACGTATGAATCTAGATTAATAGTAGATTTAAATTTAGGATATAAATTCACAGAAAACCTAAACTTAACAGTAGGTGCTAATAACCTATTCAATACATATCCAACGTCTCAATTCGATGGTTGGTCTGACCAAGGAGGTTTGGCCGACTCTGTGCAAATGGGCTCTGATGGTAGATACGTATTTACAAGACTAGGGTTTAGTTTCTAATCAAGAAGGTATACTAAAACATAAAAAGCCGAGCATATGCTCGGCTTTTAAATGCAAAATATATTTTGAATCCTAACTATCAGGGTGCATAAAGCGTTGTTTTCCTAATAACTCCTCTTCTGTTTCTTCGTGATCTTCATCAGGAACACAACAATCTACTGGGCAAACTGCCGCACATTGTGGTTCTTCATGAAATCCTTTACATTCGGTACATTTATCTGGTACAATATAATAAAGCTCGTCACTTACCGGCTCTTGAGCTTCGTCTGCATCAACTTGCTTTCCATTAGGAAGTACAACAGTACCATCTAAACTCGTACCGTCTTTATATCTCCAATCGTCTGCACCTTCATATATCGCTGTATTTGGGCACTCTGGTTCACAAGCACCACAATTTATACATTCGTCTGTTATAATAATTGCCATAGCGTATTTCTTTTTCTAACTTTGTGGGGCTAAAATAAAGCCAAAACCTTTCATAACCAAATTAGACTATGAATTTAGAGCAAAGAATTAATGCTTTTTCAAAATTAGGAGATTTTTTAAGTCAATTTTCAAACGAAAAGATTCAAAAAAAAGAAGACATTCCGTTTAACGATTTATTTTTTGACGGCTTTAAACACCAATTAAAAATAGCTCAAGAAAACAACAGATGGTTCAACACAGACAACCTTTCATTTTCTTTAAACGGATGGTCTAAATCATTAACTAAAAGTAATATTAACACGTGGTTAGAAAAGTATTCATTTAATACAAATTCTCCGAAAAAAGTAGCCATTATTATGGCCGGTAACATCCCGCTTGTTGGATTTCACGATTTTATTTCTGTGTTAATTTCAGGTCACGATGTTGTTGTAAAACAATCCTCGAACGACAAACACCTTCTGCCATTTCTTGCAAAATATTTAGAACATGTAGAGCCAGAATTTAAATCTAAAATTACTTTTGTTGAAGGGAAATTAGAAGATTTCGAAGCCGTAATTGCTACTGGAAGTGACAACACTGCACGCTATTTTGAGTATTATTTTAAAAACAAACCATCTATTATAAGAAAGAATAGAAATTCTGTTGCTGTTTTAACCGGTAATGAAACAACGGAAGAATTAGAAGGTTTAGCGGACGATATATTTAGATACTACGGGTTAGGTTGCAGAAACGTTTCCAAACTTTATGTGCCTGAAAATTACGATTTTCAAGACTTCTTTCAAGCCATGTACAAATGGAAAGAGGTTATAAACGATCATAAATATGCTAATAATTACGACTACAACAAAGCCGTATATCTGATGAGTGAATTCGATATACTAGAAAACGGCTTCTTAATGATAAAAGAAGACTCTAGTTTTTCTTCGCCTATTGCGACCATATTTTACGAGTACTACAACGATGTAAATGAACTAAAAACGGACTTAAATTCAAAAAAAGAAGACATACAATGCATTGTATCTAAAGACTTTATGAGTTACGAAATTGTTTTCGGAAATACCCAGCACCCTAACCTTTGGGATTATGCCGATAACGTTGATACTGTGGCCTTTTTATTAAAAATTTAGCATAAAAAATATTAATTTTATTATATAAATTCATCATTTATTTAGCACCTTTGTGCTTATCACAAAATTATCGAAATAATGAAAAAACACAATTTTAGTGCTGGCCCATGTATCCTTCCACAAGAAGTATTACTAAAAGCCTCTGAAGCCGTAATAGATTTTAATAACAGCGGTTTATCTCTAATTGAAATATCGCACAGAAGTAAACCTTTTATCGAGGTTATGGATACTGCAACTGCTTTAGCTTTAGAACTACTTGGTTTAGAAGGAAAAGGTTACAAAGCATTATTTTTACAAGGTGGAGCGAGCACGCAATTTTTAATGACAGCATATAATTTATTAGAAACTAAAGCTGGATACTTAAATACAGGAACTTGGGCTGCTAAATCTTTAAAAGAAGCAAAACTTTTCGGAGAAGTTGTCGAGGTTGCATCATCTAAAGACGCAAACTACAACTACATCCCAAAAGGATATAGCGTACCATCAGATTTAGATTACTTCCACTGTACATCTAATAACACTATTTTCGGAACACAAATAAAAGATTTCCCTACCAGTCCAGTACCAATGGTATGCGATATGAGTAGTGATATATTCTCTAGAACATTAGATTTTTCTAAATTCGACCTTATTTATGCTGGAGCTCAAAAAAACATGGGTCCTGCAGGAACAACTTTAGTTGTAATTAAAGAAGATCTTTTAGGAAAAGTAACTAGAGCTATTCCTTCAATGTTAGACTACAAAAACTTTATCGAAAAAGAAAGTATGTTTAACACACCTCCTGTTTTTGCAGTGTACACATCTATGTTAACACTACAATGGTTAAAAGATTTAGGTGGGATTGCTGAAATTGAAAAAGAAAACAACAAGAAAGCAAAATTAATTTATTCTGAAATAGACCTAAACCCTTTATTTAAAGGTTTCGCTGCTACAGAAGATCGTTCTACAATGAATGCAACATTCAATTTAGTAGACGATAAATTAAAAGACACTTTCGATGAAATGGCTAAAGAAGCAGGAATGAATGGTATTAACGGTCACCGTAGTGTGGGCGGATACAGAGCTTCTATGTACAACGCATTACCTTACACCAGCGTTGCTGCTTTAGTTGAAGTAATGAGTGAATTGGAACGAAAAGCATAATCAAACAAATTAATCAATAATAAAATTTAGTCATCTAAAAATGACAACAAATCTTATGAAAGTATTAGCAAACGACGGTATTTCACAAAGCGGAATTGATGCCTTAGAAAAAGATGGATTTGAAGTTATCACAACCACGGTAGCTCAAGAACAGTTAATTAATTACATTAACGAAAACCAAATTGACGTAATTTTAGTTAGAAGCGCAACAACAGTGCGTAAAGATTTAATCGACGCCTGCCCTAGTATAAAAATTATTGGTCGTGGTGGCGTAGGTATGGACAACATTGATGTTGAATATGCTCGCGAAAAAGGATTAAAAGTAATTAACACACCTGCTGCTTCTTCACATTCTGTAGCAGAATTAGTATTTGGTCACTTATACGGTTTATCACGTTTCTTACATAGCTCTAACAGAGAAATGCCATTAGAAGGTGACAAAAACTTTAAAGGATTAAAGAAAGCTTACGCAAAAGGAACTGAATTAAAAGGTAAAACTTTAGGTGTTTTAGGTTTTGGACGTATAGGACAAGCTACGGCTAAAGTAGCATTAGGAGCTGGAATGAAAGTTGTTGCTTTCGATCCGTTTTTAGAAAAAGCAAATCTAGAATTAGAATTTTTCGACGGACAAACAGTAAATTTCGACATTACTACTATTTCTAAAGAAGAGGTTTTAAAACAAGCAGACTTTTTAACTTTACACGTACCTGCACAAGATGGTTATGTAATTGGTGAAGCAGAATTAAACAGCATGAAAGATGGTGCTATTTTAGTGAACGCAGCACGTGGTGGTGTGGTAGACGAATTAGCACTTGTAAAAGCACTTGAGAGCGGTAAAATCTCTAGAGCGGCTTTAGATGTTTTTGAAAAAGAACCACAACCAGAAATGGGATTATTAATGAATCCTTCCTTATCGTTAACACCACATACAGGTGCAGCGACAAACGAAGCTCAAGATAGAATTGGAACTGAACTAGCACAACAAATTTCTAGTATTCTTTTATAATCATTTCTAACGAATATAAATAACAAAACCATCTAAATTTACTTTAGATGGTTTTGTTATTTTAAATCAAGAGCCTATAATTCAATACCTAAACCATATTAATTAAACGTATTGTTTAACAAAATACTGACTACAACTTCTGCGATTTTCATTCAATTTACTGACTCATGCAATGTAATTACTATAATCGCGATTTGCTTTAAACGGCATCCAAGAAAACAATAATCATTAAGATCTACAGAAGTAATAACTACTCAATTGTATTTTAAATCATAGCACCACTCATTTACAAGCTTCCTGCTTACAAAAGATCGCATTAGCCACGATAGTCCTCTTCTTCGAAAAATTCGTCTTTAAAACCTATCAAATAAAGCTTATCCTTAGCACGAGTCACAGCCGTGTACAACCAACGCAAATAATCTCTATTAATTCCATCAGGCAAATAAGGCTGCTCTACAAAAACAGTGCTCCACTGCCCACCTTGTGACTTGTGACACGTAATAGCATAAGAAAATTTAACCTGTAATGCATTGAAATACTTATTAGCTTTTACTTTGGTGAATTTTTTATAATTACTAGTTTCTTCTTCATAGTCTTTCATTACCTCTTGATACAACCTATTTGAATCTTCGTAAGTTAAAGAGGGGGATTCCGCCGAAATAGTATCTAAAAGCAACACTGTTTCTATAGGTTGCATTTGCGGGTAATCGACCATTCTCATCTTAACTTCAGCAAAACGAAAGCCGTATAATTCTTTAATTGAAAAAATTTCTAAGACTTCAACAATATCTCCATTTGCAATAAATCCAGCTTCACTTGTTGGCTTCAACCAGAAATAATTATTCTTAACAATCATTAAATAATCACCTGCAGATAATTCGTTCTCATTAAACAAAATTCGATCTCTAATTTGCTGATTATAGGCATTTGCACGCTTGTTACTTCTAACAATGATTGCAGTCTCTTCGTTTCCTAAATCGCTATAAGAATCGCTAATAGCATCCATGATTTCTTGCCCATCAATCAGTCTAATTATATCTTTATATGGATTAACATCAAACTTAAAACTATCGAAAAATGAACCAGACAATGTCTCTCTAAGTATGGTCGCATTAAATAATATTCCTGAATCTTGTTCTTGTCGAACCACTTCGTCAAGCTCCATACAAACCACTTCCTTATCGTAATTTAATACTAAAGTTTTTTGTTCTAACGCAGGACTAATATCTAATTTAACAGGTGGCAATTGGGCTGTATCTCCAATAAGCAACAATTTACAATTAGTACCGCCATAAACATATTGCATTAAATCGTCTAGTAACGAGCCCTGTTCTGCAAATTTAGATTCTCCGGGCGTATCGGGAATCATAGAGGCTTCATCGACAATAAAAATGGTGTTTTTATGCTTATTAGGCTGTAAAACAAATTTCACGCCTCCACCTTTGTCTTTTTTAGGAAAATATATTTTTTTATGTATTGTAAATGCCTCTTTCTTGGAATAATTCGAAATTACTTTCGCCGCACGACCCGTGGGCGCCATAAGCACGGCACTCTTATTTATTTTCCACAAATTGCTTACAATCGTACTGACAATGGTGGTTTTACCCGTTCCAGCATACCCTTTTAGTAAATAAAGTGATTTTGGATTGGTATTAAAAATAAATTCCGACAATTGAATTAATACAATATTTTGTTTTGTAGTAGGATTAAACGGAAACTGCTGTTTTATAAGGGAATAAAATTGTGATGCATTCATTTATGAGGCTTCAGAAAAAAAATTATTCAAATATAGTAATGATTTTTACTCTTATAGGTTTTAACGAATAAAAAAAAATTGTAGATTTGCGTTAGACCTTATAATAAAATTAATTAACAAAAAACACTATGCTTACAATAATTCTTATTGCTGTTGCTGCTATTCTGCTTACGATTGGTTTAGTTTGGCTAATCGACAAATTTTTACCATCAGGTTTAAAACCTGTTATAATTATTGCACTTTGGGCACTTATAGCCTTCTTAGGTTACCAAACATTTATGTCGGTTTATACGCCTATTCAATTCAATAAAATTAAAAACAAACGTTACTCTTTAGTTATTGAAAAACTTATCGATATTAGAGATGCACAATTAGCACACAAACAAGTGACAGGAAAATTCGCAGGAGAATTTGACCACTTAATTAAATTTATTGATACAGCTAAATATACTATCACACAACGTCGTGACTCAACTATTATAGATGAAGAAATGACAAAAAGATATGGTGGTGTAGAATCATATAAGGATATTATTATTATTGATACATTAGGATTTATCTCTGTGAAAGATTCTTTATTTAAAACGTCTCCTCGTTACAAAACGATGATGAACCTTCCTGCAGGTATTGGACCAGAAGGTGCTACATTTAAATTAGAAGCTGGAACTTTAGAGCAAAACGATGTTAAGATTCCTGTTTTCGAATCTTCTGTTAAGAAAGATGTTATTCTTTACGATCAAGAAAGAGACTTAATAATTCAAGAAAACCAAGTTATCGCGGTAGATGGTGTAAATGGAGATGCTTTAATGGTAGGTTCTATGAACGAAGTTAAGACCAACGGAAACTGGCCAAAAACATATGGTGACGACGAATAGTAGTTCACATAACAATACATATAAAGAATTGTCCATTCAAATTAGTTTGAGTGGACTTTCTTTTTGTATATTAAATTCTAGCACGCATCAAGTTGAAGTTTTAAAGCATCTTTCTTTTAATAAACACGAAACACCTTATCAATTATTAGAGCATGTGCAGTCTTTATTTAATACCGAGGAAAGTTTAAAACAAGCGTTTAATAGCATTCAAATTATTCATAGTAACGAATTATCGACCCTGGTACCTAGCCCTTTATTTAGCGAAGACCATTTAGCCGATTATTTAAAATTTAATTCCAAACTTTTAAAATCAGATTTTATTACGTTTGATACTATAGATTTAAACGACAGCGTAAATGTTTACGTCCCCTATGTAAACGTAAACAATTTTATTTACGATAAATTTGGCGAATTTACATTTAAACACTTCTCTACGGTTTTAATTGAAAGCATCTTGCAGATAGAAAAAAATGCAGATGAACCTAAAATTTATATTCACATAGAATCTCGACATTTTGAAATATTAAGCGTAGATTCTGGAGCATTACAATTTTATAATACATTTGAATATAGTAGTAAAGAAGATTTTATATATTATCTACTTTTCACTTTAGAACAATTAAAATTAAACCCTGAAACTATTCAATTGGTTTTTGTAGGTGATATTTTAAAAAATGACGACTTATACAATATTGCATATAAGTATGTGCGTCATATTTCTTTTGGAAAACATAAACATAATTTTACTTTTAATCATCAACCACAAACTCAACATGCCGAGTTTGTAATCTTAAACAGTTTTTAATGCGAATAATATCTGGATTATATAAAGGAAGAAGAATCACTGCTCCAAAAAAGCTACCCGTTCGTCCTACGACCGATATGGCCAAAGAAGCCTTATTTAATATTTTAAATAACACGTATTATTTTGATGATGTTTCCGTGCTAGATCTATTCGCAGGAATAGGAAGTATTAGTTACGAATTTGCTTCTAGAGGCACAACGCAAATAACTTGTGTAGATCAAGAATTAGGTTGTATTAAATTTATTAATGATACTGCAGAAAGTTTTGAAATGCCAATACAAGCTGTAAAAAGTGATGTTTTTAAATTTTTAGAGCAAACGACTTTAAAATCGACTATAATATTTGCAGATCCTCCTTACTCCTTTCCTGTTGAAGAATTTAGTAAAATTCCGCAATTGGTTTTCGAAAACGATCTATTAGAAACCAATGGTGTTTTAATTGTAGAGCATTCTAAACACACAAAAATATCCCATTTAGAGCATTATAAATATTCTAAAAGTTATGGCGGCAATATGTTTAGTTTTTTTAGTCACCCAGAAACAGACTCTGAAGATTAAAATATAGTCAAATCATTTATCAGATTATAGCTTAATTTTGAAATAAAAATATATTATTTATAAAAATAAATTTAAAATATGTATTTTAGTTAAAGCTAAGCATGTAGTTTAGTGCAGTTTAATTCACAATGATATCAGTAAATATGAAAAAACTTATTTTGTTCGCCTTTGCTTTAGTAGTAATGGTTTCTTGTAATGAACCCGCAAAACAATACACTACAAGTTCTCCTGAAATTGAAACAATTAAAACATTACATGATTATTTTAAGGACAGTAATTATGATGGTCTTAAAGATTTGTATGCCGAAGACGCTCAAATTTTCGAAAACTCTTTAGAACCTACAACTGTATCAGATATGATTCAACAAGGAAAAGAAGGACGTAAAGTTGTAGAAGGATATGATTTCCCTGAAGGTGTAAAGTGTGAAATGATCACTAATGATGCTGGAGAAAAATGGGTAAATAGCTGGGCTGTTTGGACTGGAAATATAAAAGGAAGTGAAACAGAGATAAAAGTGCCTATTATTTCTAGATTCTTATTTAAAGACGGTAAAATCGTAAAAGAATATAGCTATTGGGATAATTTACCAAGCTACAATGCTTTTGAAGAATTAGCTTCAGATAAATTAGACAAATTAGATGAAACATTGGCAGAAGATAAATAATATCTAAACCATTATTTTTCAATAAAACAAAGCCCTTTTTTATAACTAAAAAAGGGCTTGTTTATTTAAGTAAATCTATAAGCCGAATCCTGTACCTTTTCGAAATGAAAAGGCCCTTATCATTTATCTGAGTGTAAAATTACTAATACACTTTAGCTGCCCACCCTCCAATATCGAGCGTGCCGCCCTCAAGCATTGGTATACATGGCATTGCACCACATAGAGTTTACCTGGTTTCACTACAGCATTACCTGTACATACTTTCTGTTGCACTTTTCCTAACCTCTCGGCTGGTGGCCATTAACCACTATGTTGCACTACGGTGTTCGGACTTTCCTCCATTCTATAAATAGAACAGCGATAAGGCGATCTACTAGCCGGCAAAAATACAATAATTACTCACTATAATAACTAAACCTTCATCTATTAAATTTAAAAGTTGTTAATAACTCGCGCTAATTTTCGTGTACAATATGGTAATATATTCCCCGATTTTTTAACTTTGTTGTTCTAAGTATTTCTATGGAACATTTTATAGTATCGGCTCGTAAATATAGACCCCAAACATTTAAGGATGTTGTGGGGCAACAAGCGATTACAAATACGTTACTAAATGCTATAGAAAACAATCATTTGGCGCAAGCTCTTTTGTTTACAGGCCCACGTGGTGTTGGTAAAACAAGTTGTGCTCGTATTCTTGCTAAAATGATTAATAGTAAGGGAATCGATAATCCTGATGAAGATTTTGCTTTTAATGTATTTGAACTTGATGCTGCTTCTAACAATTCTGTAGACGATATTAGAAATTTAACCGATCAGGTTAGAATTCCGCCTCAAATTGGGCAATATAAAGTCTATATTATTGATGAAGTCCACATGTTATCTCAGGCCGCTTTTAATGCGTTTTTAAAGACTTTAGAAGAACCGCCAAAACATTGTATTTTTATATTAGCGACTACCGAAAAACATAAAATTATACCGACTATCTTATCGAGATGTCAGATTTTTGATTTTAAACGTATTACGGTTAAAGACGCTAAAAATTATTTAAAATATATAGCTAAAGAACAAGGAATTACGGCCGATGATGATGCGCTACATATAATAGCTCAGAAAGCTGATGGCGCTATGCGTGATGCCCTTTCCATTTTTGACCGTGTAGTTAGTTTTTCTGGAAAAAATTTAACGAGACAAGCGGTTACAGAAAATTTAAACGTTCTAGATTACGAAACATTTTTTACAAGCACCGATTTTATATTAGATAACAAAATTCCGGATTTACTCTTACAATTCAATACGACATTGTCTAAAGGGTTTGACGGACAACATTATATTGCAGGCTTAGCATCTCATTTTAGAGACTTATTAGTTTGTAAAACACCACAAACCGTAGAACTTCTAGAAGTTGGAGAAGAAACGAAGCAAAAATATTTAGAGCAGGCGAATAAATCGTCTCAAGACTTTTTATTAAAAGGTATTGCACTCGCCAACGATTGCGATCTCAAGTATAAAACCAGTAAAAACCAACGACTCCTCGTCGAACTTTGTATCATGCAGCTTGCCTCTATCACTTTTGATGGAGAAAAAAAAAATAGCAAACGGTTCATAATTCCACCATCCTATTTTAGAGCAAAAGGCATTACCCCTATTCCTGTTAATAAACCAGCAGTTTCAAGTTCTACAGATTCAGAAGTCAAAGCAGAGCAAGTTGCTGTGCCATCAACTCCTGAAACTGCAGTAAAAAAAGAAAGCACTTCAAAATTTTCGGATCCACAAATACCAAAAATTGTTTTATCCAAGGAAAATAAACGAACTTCAGGTCTATCCTTAAAGAGTATTCGTGCTAAAAAAGAGCATGAAATTAGACAAAATGAAGTTGTTTACGATGAAATTAATTTACCTACAGATGATTTCACTGAGGAAGATATGCAAACGGCATGGAAGGATTTTGTAACCGTTCTTGAAGCCGAAGGGAAACATAATCTAGCATCCATTTTATCTATAGATACTCCCAAATTAATAGATAAAACAATCATGAGGGTAGAATACCCAAACCAAACAAATAAGGTTGAAGTAGAACGTAGTCAGTTTCATCTTATGAGTTTTGTGAGGAAGCGTTTAAATAATTTTGATGTAAGTTTAGACATCATAATTAACGAAGAAAAAGAAAAACAATACGCCTATACACCTCGTGAGAAATTTGAAAAAATGTGCGATAAAAACCCCAGTCTAGAACTTTTAAGAAAAGCTTTCGATCTTGATGTTTAAAAAACTAAAATACAATCTACTAGGTGTTTTTATTTTCACAATAATAGCTACGCTTAGCTGCTGCGATGGTAGAGCAAAATTAAACAAAAACCCGAAGCAAATTTTAGCAGATAAAGGTATGTTAACGTCCTTTTCTGAACGCATAAATTATATGCCAGAAAGTCCATCCGAAACAATTACCGACACGATTTTACATACCGGATATAAGGTTTATATTAAAACGTATAGTGACATGAATTCGAATGTTATTAAAGCGGCACTTATAGATAATATAAACATCAAAACATTTTATAGAAATGCTTTGGCTGATGTTTCAGTAAAAAGAAATGACAAAACAATATTCAATCAAACCATTTCAAAAGCCTTTATAACAGAAAATATTGAAACTACACCTGAAGCGCTTCAGTCCTATATTTTAAAAAGTATATGGATAGACGATAATCACATCTCTTCTAAAGAATCTGTAATCTTTAATATTCTGTTCAACAAAGCTGAAGATACCACAAAATACAAATCATTTCTGCTTACAATTTCAAAAGAAGGCGATTATAAAATCACCGAAACGACAACTAAAATCTAAATAGTATGCTAGGCTTAAAATTACCAACAGATCCAAGATGGGTTAATATCGTAGAGAAAAATGTAGAATTCATTTTAACCGATCATGCCTACTGCGAACAAAAAGCAACGAGTACTGCAATTTCATTAATTGTTAGTTTTCCGGAATATACAGATTTGGTTCAGGAAATGGTTGCCTTGGTAAAAGAAGAAATTAGTCATTTTAAAATGGTACACGACAAAATCCTAGAAAACGGTTGGGTTTTAGGTCGTGATAGAAAAGATGAATACGTTTTAAAACTCATTACATTTTTCCCTAAAGGAGGAAGCAGAACAACGCAATTAGTACATCGATTGCTTTACGCTGCATTAATTGAAGCAAGAAGTTGCGAACGATTTAGATTATTATCGGAAGAATTAGAAGATAAAGAACTCGCAGAATTTTACAGAAAACTAATGGTAAGTGAAGCAAATCATTACACTATGTTCTTAGGATTCGCTAGACAATATGGCGACAAGGACGAAGTGAATGAAAAATGGCAAAATCTTTTAGAATTTGAAGCCGAAATAATGGCCGATTTAAGTAAAAGTGAAACCATTCACGGCTAATGCTGTTTATAGAAATTTATTGCGCAGCGAATGCTTTTAGAATTTCAATAACATAGTCTACGTCTTCTTTTGTATTATAATGTGAGAAAGAAAATCGAATTGATGGTTTTTTAAAATTCTCGTCGCTTAGTATTTCTGCTAAAACATGAGATCCTTTTTGGCTCCCACTCTGGCATGCACTACCACGAGAACACGCAATTCCTTTTAAGTCTAATTGAAATAAAAGCAGCTGTGTTTTATTCGCTTCAAAAGGAAAACAAACATTTAACATAGTATACGCACTACGTTCTAAATTTGAAGAATCTCCGTTAAAGGAAGCTTCAGGAAACGTGTTTTTTAGTTCGGTAACAAAATAAGCTTTTAAATCGGTCACAGCATTTCGTTCCATTTCTAGATTTTGATACGCTAACTTAAAAGCCGTTTCCAAGCCCACAATATTATGAACCGACTCTGTCCCCGCTCTTAGTCCGCGTTCTTGTTCTCCTCCATGAATCATAGCATGTAAACCGGAATGTTTTCTTATAAAAGCAAATCCAACTCCTTTTGGTCCATGAAATTTATGTGCACTAGATGCTATAAAGTCGACAGGAATATCTTGTAGATCCAATTCGTAATGTCCGATAGACTGTACGGTATCACTATGAAAAAGTGTATTGGTTGTTTTACAAAGTTCTGCCACACGTTTTAAATCTAATAGACTTCCTATTTCATTATTTACATGCATTAAGCTGACTATCGATTTTTCTTCAGAAGCATTTAAAAGTTGTTGCAAATCAGAATAATTTACAGCCCCATGTTTATCTAAAGCGACGTAATTAACAGAAACATCGAAATTATTAACTAAATAATCAACCGTATGTAACACGGCATGATGCTCTATTTTAGACGTAATAATACGTTTAACTCCCAAATCTTTCACGGCACTTATAAGCACCAAATTATCGGCCTCTGTCCCTCCAGAAGTGAATACAATTTCGGAAGACGAAACTTTTAATTGCTTGGCAATAGTCTTTCTAGCTGTTTCAACTAATGTTTTTGAAGAACGACCGAAACTATGCGAAGAAGATGGATTACCATAATATTCACTCATAACATCAGTCATTTTAGTAATAACATCTTCTCTAATTTTAGTGGTCGCAGCACTATCGAAATACACCTTTTTCATATCACAAAATTACTTCAAATAAAATTACTTTCAATAAGTCTCGTTATATTTGTCAAATCATTATTTTTGACAATAAATAAATTTCTATGCGTAAGTTATCAATCATTATTTGCTTCAGTCTTTTTACTTTTTTATCCTGTGACGATGGCGATATTATTACAGTTGATTTTGAATTTGATTCAACCTACGAAAGTTGTGGCGAATTGGTGTTTTATAATATAAAATCTGATCCTTACGAGTCACTTTCTTTAAAAATTACGACACCAGAACTTACACTAGAAGACCTCTTAGAAATTGATGCAGACAGTACACTAATTACTACAATTGATATTAGTTCTTCAAATCCCTTTAATTACCGTGCTTACGACTCAGATCCCTCAGATTTTTTCTGTAATGATGTCCCACCTTCGGATGTATTAATAACTAACGATTTAGAAAGCACATCTGGCGTGGCTACTATTACAACCGTTTTAATTGAAGATGATAATGATGGTATTCCTGCAGATGTGGAAGATGAAAATTTAGATGGTGACGACGATCCAAGTACAAACCCGACAGATACCGATGGCGATGGTATTCCAGATTATTTAGATGATGATGATGATGGTGATAATATAAAAACCAGCAGTGAATCTCCTAATTATGTGGAGGGCACTGGATTTGTAGATTCTTTAGACACCGATGGCGATGGTACTCCTGATTATTTAGACCCGGATGATGATGGAGATGGCGTATTAACGCGTGATGAAGAAAATAAAAGTCAAGATCAAAACCCTGCCAACGATATTACTTTTAGTAGTATTGGTGCCGATTATTTAAACCCAGAAGTTGCTGAAACCGTTCCTGCTACAGCCTACAGACAGCACACCATAGAGCAATCTTACGAGATTAGTACTATTCTAACCAACATTCAATTACCTGGTGTGAGTCAGGATGTATTTTATTTAGGAACTTTAGATGATTCTGCGACTAGCAATGATCGCTATGTTACCCCAGAATTTCCTTAATTAATCTAAAATTTGCTCAGCATGTGCTTTTGTTTTTACCTTTGAGATAACATCTTCAATGATGCCCTCTTCGTTAATTACAAAAGTTGTTCTATGGATCCCGTCATATTCACGCCCCATAAACTTTTTAGGTCCCCAAATTCCGAAGGCATTAATCACCGTTTTGTCTTCATCGGCTAATAATGGGTATTGAAACTCGTGTTTGTTTTTAAAATTACTCTGACGTTTTTCACTATCGGCACTTACGCCTAAAATTTCATAATTAAGTGATTTAAAACGTTCATAATTATCTCTTAGATTACAAGCTTCTGCCGTGCAACCAGGTGTGCTCGCTTTAGGATAGAAAAAAATTACAAGTTTTTTTCCTTCATAATCGTTTAAAGAAATTATATTGCCATCTTGATCTTTGGCCGAAAAATCTGGAGCCTTGTCTCCTATTTTTAAAGTTGTCATATTTTTTAAATTTATTCAAAAATACAATAATGACTAAACAAGAAAAAGTAGAGTTTGTTATAAATACCTTAAAAGACTTATATCCTGAAATTCCGATCCCCTTAGACCATAAAGATCCCTACACTTTACTTATAGCTGTTTTAATGTCGGCGCAAAGTACAGATGTTCGTGTCAATCAGATTACTCCTATTTTATTTGCAAAGGCAGATAATCCGTATGATATGGTCAAACTAACTGTCGAAGAAATTAGAGATATTATTAGACCCGTTGGTTTATCGCCAATGAAAAGTAAAGGAATTCATGGTTTATCTCAAATTTTAATTGATAAACATAATGGTGAAGTTCCTAAAACGTATGAAGCTTTAGAAGAACTTCCTGCCGTTGGTCATAAAACAGCTGCCGTGGTTTTATCTCAAGCTTTTGGAATTCCTGCCTTTCCTGTCGACACTCATATTCAGCGTTTAATGTATCGATGGAATTTAAGTAATGGTAAAAATGTCGTGCAAACAGAAAAAGATGCAAAACGTTTATTTCCTGAGGAACTATGGAACGATTTACACTTACAAATAATTTGGTATGGCCGCCAATACTCACCTGCTCGTGCTTGGGATTTGGAGAAAGATATTATAACCAAAACCATAGGTAGAAAAACTGAAATTGATAAATATTATAAAACAAAAAAGTCCTGATTAAATCAGGACTTTTTTGTTTTTAGTTTAATACAATTTTAAACTTTTCTTTGTTGCCATCTACAACACGTAATGCTTTAGAGTAATCCAAGAGAAATTTTAAAGTTTCTGTCTTTGGACTTAATTTAATTTGACTTGACGTCTTAGAGTAAAGTTTAGCCATTAATAATATTTTAAGGTTATTATTAAGATAACGGCTATAATATTTATTTATTATGCTAATTTGTTAAAACGATATTATTTTTTTCGATAATTTTTCGCATATTAATTAATGCGTAACGCATACGTCCCAAAGCTGTATTAATGCTAACCCCCGTTTTATCCGATATTTCTTTAAAACTCATATCATTATACATACGCATTAAAATTACTTCTTTCTGATCTTCAGGTAATTCGTCTATCAAGCGTCTTACATCTGTTTCTACTTGATCTTTTATAATTTGCTTTTCAGCATTTAATGTAGAATCGCTTAAAACAGAAAAAATACTAAACGAACCAGAATTATCAAATTTTGGCATACGATTGTTCTTTCTAAAATAATCGATAACAAGGTTATGTGAAATTCTCATAACCCAAGGAATAAACTTTCCCTCTTCGTTATAATTTCCAAGCTTTAGCGTATTTATAACTTTAATAAAAGTGTCCTGAAAAATATCTTCAGCAACATCTCTGTCGTATACTTTAGAATAGATAAATCCGTAGATTTTCTGCTTATGCCTTATAATAAGGGTTTCTAAAGCCTGTTCATTTCCTTTTATATAATTGCTTACTAATACAGCGTCCGTGATAAGTTCTTTTTGCATAACAATACTTTTAAAGTCAAGAAAATAGTAAATTTCCTAGTTGGGGTTAAAATGTTTTAAAAGTAATTGTGCAGTATAGGCTGTATATTTATGTGGATTGTTAAGATTCAAATATATAAATATTCCTAAACAAATCATAAATTATTATTTATATTTTTTTTAACATCTTAATGGACAACAATCTACTTTCCTAGCTGAAATACTTATGTTATCTTTGAAAACTATACGTAAACGAAGCTATGAGTATCAACCTTTCTGAAGTAAATCCTAAAGAAAACATCATAATCAAAGGTGCAAGATTGCATAACCTTAAAAATATTGATGTTGTCATTCCTAGAAACAAACTTGTCGTTATTACGGGACTTTCGGGTTCAGGAAAATCAAGTTTAGCTTTCGACACACTTTATGCTGAAGGTCAGCGTCGTTACGTGGAAAGTTTATCGAGTTATGCGCGTCAGTTTTTAGGCAGACTTAATAAACCAAAAGTTGACTATATAAAAGGTATAGCTCCTGCCATTGCAATCGAGCAAAAAGTAAATTCTACGAACCCAAGATCAACTGTGGGTACAACGACTGAAATTTACGATTATCTTAAATTACTATTTGCTAGAATTGGTCGCACCTACTCGCCTGTTTCAGGTCATGAAGTAAAAAAAGACACAGTTACAGATGTTGTTTCATATTTAAAAACGTTTAACGACGGTGATAAATTATTGCTCTTAGCTCCTTTTATTCTTGAAGAAGGACGAGAATTAAAAGATAAACTCAACGCTTTAAAACAACAGGGTTATGCTAGAATTAAAATAGATAACAACGTAATTAGAATTGAAGAAGCGCCAGATACTACTAAAGTTGAATCGATTGAATTGGTTGTAGACCGAATCATTTATAGAGACGACGAAGATTTTTTTAACCGTTTGGCCGATGCCATTCAGACTGCATTTTACGAGGGAAAAGGAACCTGTTCTATCCAAGCTTTAAGCGACAATAGCAGGCGTACATTTAGTAATAATTTTGAATTAGACGATATTACGTTTCTAGAACCTAATGTACATTTATTCAGTTTTAATAATCCATACGGCGCTTGCCCAACCTGCGAAGGTTATGGCGATATTGTTGGTATAGACGACGATTTAGTCATTCCAAACACAGCGCTTTCAGTTTACGAAAATGCTATTTTTCCTTGGAGAGGAGAAACCATGAGTTGGTTTAGAGACCAATTGGTAAACAATTCTCATAAATTTGACTTCCCAATTCATAAACCGTATTTCGAACTTACCGATGCCCAGAAACAACTTATTTGGGATGGAAATCAGTATTTTGAAGGCTTATCAAGTTTCTTTGCAGAGCTTGAATCTAAAGCTTATAAAATTCAGAATCGTGTCATGCTTTCACGCTACCGTGGAAAAACAAAATGTAAAACCTGCCAAGGAAAGCGATTACGTATTGAAGCCAATTACGTTAAAATTGAAGGTAAAACCATTACCGATTTAGTAGAATTACCATTCGATAAATTAGCCATCTTTTTCAACGGTTTAGAACTGAATGAAAATGACGCTAAAATTTCGAATCGTTTATTAAAGGAAATCAACAGTAGAATAGAATTCTTATCTAACGTTGGATTGAATTACCTAACATTAAACAGACGCTCAAACACGTTATCTGGTGGTGAAAGTCAGCGTATAAATTTAGCTACCTCTTTAGGAAGTAGTTTGGTGGGATCCATGTATATATTGGACGAACCTAGTATTGGATTACACCCTAAAGATACCGAACGTTTAATTGGCGTACTTAAAGCATTACGTGATTTAGGAAACACGGTTATAGTAGTAGAACACGACGAAGATATCATGCAAGCTTCCGACGAAATTATCGATATTGGCCCTGAAGCTGGAACCTTTGGGGGTGAAGTTGTTGCGACCGGAACTTACGAAGATATACTTAAATCAGACTCTTTAACGGCCAAGTATTTAAATGGCGAGATGGAGATTAAAGTACCTGAAAAACGTATTTCTTCAAAATATTATATTGAGATTCTTGGTGCTCGCGAGCATAATTTAAAGAATGTAAATGTAACGTTTCCGCTAAATATGTTGACTGTAGTTACGGGTGTTTCAGGAAGTGGAAAAAGTACATTGGTCAAAAAGATTTTATACCCTGCAATTCAAAAGGAGCTGACAGGATTTGGAGATAAACCTGGACAATTTTCAGAATTAAAAGGGAATTATAGTACGATTAAAAACATCGAATTTATCGATCAAAACCCTATTGGACGTTCTTCGCGTTCTAATCCCGTTACCTATGTTAAGGCTTACGACGATATTCGAAATTTATATGCCAATCAGAAATTAAGTAAAATCCGTGATTATAAAGCCAAACATTTCTCTTTTAATGTCGATGGCGGACGCTGCGAAACCTGTAAAGGTGAAGGTGAAGTTACTATAGAAATGCAGTTTATGGCCGACGTGCATTTACAATGTGAAACTTGCCATGGAAAACGTTTCAAAAAAGAAGTTCTAGAAGTTACGTTTGAAGACAAATCTATAGACGATATTTTAAATATGACTATCGATGATGCTATTTCATTTTTCGAGTTACATAAAGTCACCAAAATAAAAAACAAATTGCAACCCCTTCAAGATGTTGGATTAGGGTATGTTACTTTAGGACAGAGCTCTTCGACCCTTTCTGGTGGTGAAGCGCAACGTATTAAATTGGCAACGTTTTTAGGAAAAGGAAATACTAAAGAAAAAACACTCTTTATCTTTGATGAGCCCACTACTGGACTTCATTTTCATGATATTCAGAAGTTATTAAAATCCTTTAGAGCCTTAATAGAAAAAGGACATTCTATTATTGTTGTAGAACATAATTTAGAATTAATAAAATGCGCGGATCACATTATCGATCTAGGTCCTGGTGGAGGTGAATATGGCGGTGAAATCGTTGCTTTTGGTACACCCGAAGAATTGGTTAAAAATAAGAACAGTGTAACTGCAAAATACTTAAAAGATAAAATTTAAAACTAGTATTTAATAGAATAGAAACGCTGCTGTCCCTATAATAGCTATGGCTACAGGTACAATTAAAGCCATAAATACGACAGAAATTAATGTCGCTTTTACAAAACTCGTTCTTTTTCTGGATTTATAAAATTTGCGTATTGCAAAATATAAGTACACAAAACTTAATACTAATAAAAGTAGGTGAAATATGGGAGGTAATTCAACCATAAGATGAATGACTGTAAAAAAGCTAAACATTATAAATAGAAAAGCAAAATAGTACAAACTAAACACCAAGTGTTGTGCAAAACCCTTTTTTTTGTAATGCATCAGATATAAAAAGAAAGCAAATATAGGAAGTAACACAAATAATGAAATCGGAACATAATTATAAAAGGTGTCAATAATTGGGGAGCTACTTCTTTGTTTATAAAACTTAAAAACTTGCGAATAAAGCTTTTTCTCGAACGTACTCGCATTTGAATCGATTCCCAAACCTTCTAAAACTTGATCTCCAGAGGCTCCTACTTGTATTAAAGAATCTAAGGTAACGCGATTAAATTTTGTTTTTTTACCATTATTTATTTGCAATTCAAGATTATCTATTCCTTCCTTTCTTTCCTTATTTTCCTGCAAAAATTCACTTACTTTAAGGGAATCTATTGTTTTAAAACTTTGAAGAACTTCATTATCTATTCTTTTTTCTTGTTTACTGACTTGAAAAGAAAACAAAAAGAAAAATACGACACTGGCAAACAAGTAAAACTGAGCTGGATTTAAATATTTTAAGCGTTTTCCTTCAACAAATTGTAATGGCAAAAATCCAGGCTTAAAGAGTAAAGGAAGAAAACTCTTAAAAAAACGAGCATCTACAGAAAAATAGTTGTTAATGGTGTTTTTAAAAACATCTTTAACCGTTAATTCTTCATGATAATTTTGACCACAATTGGGACAAAATTTAAAATTTTTATCAAAACTAAAATCGCAGTTTTTACAGGTTTTGCTCATAAACAATATTAAAAAATCTAAAAAGTGAAGATAAGTAACTTTTTAAAACATCTTAGAATTAATTACCTTAGTCCCTTATAAGAAATAACTATGAAATATAGCATTGTTAAAGAAGACATCGTTTACAAAGATTTTTTTACTGTAAAAAAAGCAACAATTACTCACGACTCCTTTAAAGGAGATGAGCAAATTGAAGTTGTTAGAGAATGTTTAGACCGTGGTAGTGCTATTGCTATTGTTTTAGTCGAAAAAGATACCGATTCCATCTTACTAATTAATCAATTTAGATACCCTACCATTATGCATCGGAATTTTGATGGGTGGCTTTTAGAAATTGTTGCGGGCTGTATGGAGATTGGTGAAGATCCAATGGAATGTGCAAGACGTGAGGTTGAAGAAGAAATTGGATACAACGTTAAAGAGATGGAATTTATTGGTGATTATTTTGCTTCACCAGGGGGTACTTCAGAAAAAGTAAATGCATATTATGCAGAAGTTAATTCGACAGATAAAATTTTTAAAGGAGGCGGTTTAGATTCCGAACAAGAGGATATTCAGCTAATAAAACTCCCTATTTCAGAAATAAAAGGCAAACTTAACAACCATACTTTTAAAGATGCGAAAACCATTATTGCTTTACAATGGTTACTTTTAAATAAATAATATCATCTAGTAAATACATGTTTTGTTGTTAAAAACCAGTGAAGTGTGTGATTTTTATACATTATTATTACCAAAATTAACATTTTACTGATTTTAATTCAAAAGCTATCTCAATCTTGGCACGTTGTTTGCTTTTCTTACAGTACGAACCAAAAATTGATAACTATGAAATCATTTTTTACTTTACTTAGTTTAGTCCTTTTTGCTGTTCCTACGGTACAAGCAAATACATATACGAATGCTGAAACAAAGATTGCTAATTACAACACTCCAAAAACATTTATTTTTAATGAAGGTGGTGTTGAGTTCTCAATCTTCCAAGATGGTCAATTCGACTTTTATATGCAAGGTGTTAACGACAATGTGAATTTTGCATTTAATTCTGCTGATATTCAATTTAGTTTTAACACAGGTTATAATTACAATCCGTATGTGCAGTACGATCAATATGGAGCAATAATTCAAATACAAAGTGTTCCTATTTATTATGACAATTTTGGACGAATTGCCAGAGCAGGAAATGTGGATATAAATTACAACAACTATGGGTTAGTCTCGCATATTGGTAATATGAATATTTACTATAACAATTATGTATATACTCATTATTCGGGCTATATAAATCCTCGAAATATGGGTTATGTATATAAACCTTGGCATAGTTATTATCGCGTACCTGCACCAAGCTATTGTGTAGTTTATAATACGCCATACAGACAAAACTACCGTCCTGTAAGACGTACTTATTCGAAACCTTACCAAAATAATACAAGGCCTGCGACAAACAGATACTCTAACAACAATTATAATAGTACAAGATCAAATAGTAGATCAAGAACAGATACAAGACCAAACACAGTATCGGTAAATTCTAGAACAAGTAAATCGACTAGAGGGAATACTGTGAATAGTAATTCGAGATCCAATAATTCTACTAGAGCGACTACATCAAATTCAAATAATAGAGTTTCAGATAATTCGTCAAGATCTACAAGTACGCGTACACAAGAGGCTAATAAAACTCAAGTTGTAAAAAATCAACCTCGTGCAACTCAAAATTCACGAAGTACAAATTCTAATTCGTCACGTACGGCGAAATCAAAGACATCAAACACACGTAACACGAGTACAGAAAGAACATCATCTGATAGTAACTCGAGAACTATAAGTGCAAATTCTAGTTCTAGAACATCTAATACGTCTAAACAAAGAAGTTAATTTTATAACATAGAATTATTACTAAGATCTTGTAAGATTGTTTTCAAAAAACGTCTTACAAGATTTTTTTTATCTTTTAAAGATGGTATTTAACAGTTTTGTGATATCGGCAGAAAGGTTTAAGAAATAACAAATCCCACCATATACTAATCCAATAATAGCAGACTTTAAACCAATATTTATAATCGGGTGGAATGAGAAATCCCAGAAATAAAACACAAAAGCAGTCGCCAGAATTAAAAGAAATACTTTAAACGTATTTTCTGAAAATGGCAGTATTCCAAATTTCTTATACACAAACAAAACCTTGATTACGTTATATAAAAATACCGAAATAAACGTAGCATACGCCGCACCATTTAAACCATAAAGAGGTATAAAAAGGATATTAAGTAATACGGAAATAGCAGCCAAAAACACACCTTGTATTAAGACGGTTCTATAGTAATCACTATTAAATAAAATGGAATTATTATTACCTAAAAGACTATCAAATAACTTCGCCAAGCCAATTAGAAAAACAACCAAAATACCGCTACCAAATTGTTCAGGTATCAACCGGTACAATTCATTAATATTAAGAATAATTAAAAGGTAAATAAAGCCACTTACGATTAATAAATTTAAAGACGATTTCTTATACAAATCCTTCAACCCCTCCTTATTCTTCTCATTCAAAAATTTAGCAGTCAACGGATTGGTAATTTGATGCATAGACCGTAAAGGCACACCAACAACAGAAGCAATATAAATCGCGACACTATAATACGCTACATTTTCGAGTATATTATAGAAACCAATCATGAATTTATCAATTTCTAAAATAACATTAGCTACAGATCCTGCTATTATTATTAAAGTTGTGTATTTTAAAATATTTATAAGATTCGCAGGTTTAGATAATTTAATTACTGGACGCTTAATACTAAATGCATAAATCATCATAACAAACGTACGTATCACATATACCAGTACGATATAAATAATGAGTTGATCTACCGTAATTATATCCAAATACAACACAAACAATAAAACCATGGTCCCTAACCTATGAAAGACTTCTTTCATAAAATTTCCGAAAACAGATTGCATTTGCACTTTCGCCCAAGAATAGAAGACTTCGAAATAGGCAAAAACGATAGCCGAAATATAAATAAGCCACACATAATCTTTTACCAACTCATTATCGTTTGCAATCCAGGTACTAATGGTGTCAAACGCGAAATACCCAATGGTACCAAATGGAATAATGATTACTAAAGGTAAAAACAGAATTAAGGTTAAAAAACTATTTTGAGACTGACGTGTTTTAAACGTGGAAAAGAATTTTATAATCGTGTTGTTTACACCAAAAGCCATTAACGGCATTAAAATATTTGCTGTAGACAGAATAAAAGTTATTAATCCAAAATATTCGTCACTTAAGAAACGTGTAAATAAAAACAACGTATTTATAGCTCCCAACCCGAAGCCCAAATAGGTTACGATCGTGTTTTTAATAGATTGATTTATAACAACTCCCATTATACTATTTTTGAAAGTGATTCGGTAAGTGAGCGCCTGCTATATTTCTGTAAACCGATGGGATGAGATTTTAATTCTCCCTTTTTAAAAGCCTCATAGTGCTGTAAAATCGTTTGTTTTAAGCGTGTATAATCTTCATACAAAAAGTATTGCCCTGTATTGGTTGATTTTAAGATATCCTCAACATCAGACTCCTCTGGTCCCAGAGCAATTATTGGTCTATTGGACACCATATATTCAAATAACTTCCCCGGAATAATACATTTAGTATCT
The DNA here is from genome assembly GCF_042427615.1 of Formosa undariae. Taxonomy (NCBI): domain Bacteria; kingdom Pseudomonadati; phylum Bacteroidota; class Flavobacteriia; order Flavobacteriales; family Flavobacteriaceae; genus Formosa; species Formosa undariae. Next base: position 178,888 of record NZ_JBHMEZ010000012.1, read on the forward strand.
TCAGAATCTATTTCAATAAGCAATAATAATTGTGATTGTTTCTGATATTTAATAGCTTCTGAATGCGACACATAACCAACATTATTAAAATAATTACCTAAACCCCAATCATGTATAGACTGTAAAACATCCATACCAATACTTCCTATAATATTAAGCTGAAAATCATTAGAAAAAGTTGAAATTTCTTTTTCTAATTCACTTAAAACTTGCCATAATATTTTAGGATTACGTTTAGAAAGCAAAGACCCAATATGTGATAAAGTAAACTTTTTATCTAATAAAAAATCTATTCTTTTCATGTCATCATAACCATTTGTAATTACATGAATAGGTTTAGTTGTTATCGCTTCAAACTCTACTTTAGTGGGATTACTTGTTACAATAATATGATCTGCAGCATTTAAAACCTGAGATTCCAATCGCTTATGTTTCGCCTCTGAAGCAACCGTCAATTTTAGTTCTTTATGATAGCCTATAGTGGTCCACGGATCACGAAAATCTGCAATCCATTTCAGACCAATCCGCTCTTTTAATTTTAAACCTATTAAATGTACACTATGTGGTGGACCTGTAGTAATTATAGTGTCTATGTTATTCTTCGAGATATAATTGTTTAATAAGGCCACAGAAGGTTTTACCCATGACTTTCTTGCATCTGGAATAAAAAAATTACCGCGAATATAAAGCATCAAACGCTCTATCCTACTCTGCTTAGTCTGTTCAGAAATAATCCCTTTACTAATCGTCGTTGCCTTTTTACCAGACAATAACTTTGCAAACTTATAAGGTTCGCTAATTGGTGACTTTAGAATCGTTAAATCTTCTGAAACGTCTTCAACTAAGCTCTCATCAACCAACGGATAATTTGCATTATCGGGAATAAAAACTATGGGATTTATATTAAATTCAGGTAAGTATTTTACAAATTTTAGCCATCGCTGAACACCAGGGCCTCCCGCAGGTGGCCAATAATAGGTTACGATAAGCACATTCTTTTTCATGGTATAACTCTAAAACTTAATCTACTTTGGTAGACCTATTTTTAAATCCGAAAAACAATCCTAATAAAATTAGAATACCTAATACAACTGAACTTGCAAGTGCGATTGTGCTTCCTTTTTTAACCACTGCTGGTTCAAATTTAAATTCTATAGTATGATTTCCTGCTGGTATATCTAAACCTCTCAATATATAATTCACACGCTCATGAGGCACTAAAGCATTATCAATATACGCATTCCATCCTTCGGAATAATAAATTTCTGAAAATACAGCAAAACCATTCTGAGTGTTACTAGATTTATATTTAATGTAATTAGGTTTATAATTTACAGCCTGAATTGAAGCTGTAGAGTCTATAACATTTTTAGTATATTTTATAGTTTTTGAAGTAGAAACCGCAACATGTCTTGTGTTTAAACTATCTAATTTTTGTATTTCCTGATTTGCAGATTCTAAAGTTTCTACACGATTTACAAACCAAGCATTACCATTAGCATCTGTGTTTTCGTACGGAAAATACGCGCCTTTATCATCCTGAGCAATAATATACTTTGTGTTTAACATGTTTAACACATTAATATTATTTTTAGAAATATAGAAATCGAATACTTCATTATATCGACCAAGTTTAGCCGCATGATAGCCATTTAGAGAATTGTGAAAATACGACGCTCTTGCCGCGCCAGAAGTCACATCGAATACTCTAAAATGGGTAGTGTCTTTTAAAATTTGTAAATCGGCACCATTCGCTTGAAACGGTTTATTTATTTGAGAAGCCGATTTAAAATCGTCGTTATTTACATAACGCTTATCAACGCCTATTAAATCAAAAAGAATTAAAGCCGCAAAGCAAACTACAACTAGAGTTTCAGACATCTTTTTCTTTAAAAACAGAAACACGACTCCTCCAGACAGCAATACAAAAATCAATGTTCTTAATGTATCATTAGTAAACATAGTAGCACGATCTGCACGAATAGCATCAATAAATTCAGGTCCGTAATTCTGAGCATAATATCCATCGTTTCCTCCAACAAAATCAAATAATGTCGATTTTACTAATAATAAAAGCACGGCCAAACCAGCCGTTATACCTACAGTATATTTAAAGCTCTTAAGTTTCTCTTCATTAGAAACTGTAGGTTTAAAAAGCTCTACTAATCCAAAGATTCCTAAAATTGGGATACATAATTCCAATAGTACTTGAATAGAACTTACCGCTCTAAACTTATTATACATCGGTACATAATCGATAAATAAATCTGTTAATATTCCGAAATTTTTTCCAAAAGATAATAATAATGAAAACACAGTTCCACCAACTAACCACCATTTTAAACGCCCTTTTACTAGAAATAAACCCAGGAAGAATAAGAACAAAATTACAGCACCTACATATGCTGGAGCCTCTACTATAGGTTGAATTCCCCAATACGTTGGCGTTTGTTTTACAATTTCCCTAGCCTGAACCGGTGTAGCTCCACGTTTTAAATTAAACTGATAATATTCAGAATCGACACCTACATCTTCATGACTTCCTCCTCCAAAAATTCGAGGAATAAAAAGGTTTAATGCTTCTAGTTTTCCATAACTATATTCTGTAATGTATGCTTTATCTAACCCCGTAGAAACGGCTTTTGGAGAACCATCGGCATTAATAGTCAGTTCACTTTGACCTCGCGTACTTTCTTTTACATATTCCTGAGTCGCTAAAATATTTGTAGCATTTAGGCCTATAGATAAGATTACAGCTACCACTAGTATCCCTACTGCTTTAAAAAACTCAGGCAGTTCTTTTTTCTGATAGGCATCTACTAAATAAGACACGCCTAAAATCAATACCAGAAGCATTAAATAATAAGTCATTTGATAATGGTTAGCCACCAATTCTAATCCCATGGCCACAGTAGTGAGCAGAAATCCAGCAATATATTTTCGTTGAAAAGTGAGTAAAATACCGCTTAAAACTAACGGCATATATGCAATAGCATGGGCTTTACTATTATGCCCTACTCCAAGTATAATAATTAAATAGGTAGAAAAACCAAATGCCAAAGCCCCCAAAGCGGCGAGTTTAAAATTGACTTTTAATGTCAGTAGAAGGATATAAAATCCTATAAGATATAGAAATAGATAGTCGGCTGGTCTTGGTAAGAACCGAATCGTTAAATCTAATTTTTTAATGTAATTATGCGGATATTTTGCACCAAGCTGATAGGTTGGCATTCCACCAAAAGCACTATTGGTCCAATACGTTTCTTCTCCGGTTTGGGCTTTAAAGTCCTTTTGTTGTTTAGACATCCCAATATAATGCATGATGTCGCTCTGAAAAATTTCTTTTCCTTTTAAAACGGGACTAAAATAGGCTAATGAAATAATTACAAAACCTAAAAATACTAATAAATGTGGTAGAAATTTTTTAACTGAAAATGACATGAAAATGTGTTAAACTTAGATTCCGAAAATTAATCAATTTCTTCGTAATCTACATATTCACCTACATTTTTATTTGAAGTTTCTTGTTTTGGTATTTTATCTATGACAACTTCCCCCTCTGGTGGAGCTTGTTGACGCTTTTGCTGATTAGCATTAAATTGTGAACCGAATTTTTGTTCTGCCTTTTTTACGAAAAATTGCATAATAACAGGAGCGAATAATCTCAAAAGGATCTTTCCCCCAAACCAAATCAGTAGTATTATTAATATTGTTCTCATTAAACCTGTTGCCGAGGCATATTGAAGCATAGTTAGTATTTTAGGCAAAAATACAATTCTTATATTTTAAAATGAATTGTAAATTGATAAAAAAAATATAAAATCTCTATATTTGGAGGCTAGATCACAAACTACTTTATCCATGAAAACTTATTTAGCCATAATTATATGTGCCATCCCTGCATTTGTTTTCGGACAATATACAGATGTTATCAATTCCAATAGACCTGGAGCCTCTAAAAGTGCATATTCCGTAGGAGTAAACGTAATACAATTTGAAGCTGGTCCTTATTATATAAAAGAAAACCATGTCCCTTTAGACTATGAAATTAGTGGTGGTGGTGTAGATTTTGCTGCCCGTTATGGATTAATTTGGGAACCGTTAGAAATTATTGTAGATGGAACCTTTCAAGGAGACACCTATAGTGATAGCCGTTCATTAATTGAAGATGAATACTCGCGTTCTAATTTTAAAACTTTATCTGTTGGTGCTAAATATTTACTTTACGATCCTTACAAAAACGCACATCTAGATAAACCTAATCTTTACAGTTGGAAGGCAAACAATAGTTTTAAATGGAGCCGATTAATTCCTGCAGTATCTGTGTATGCTGGTGCAAATTACGACACCGATCTCAATCCATATACACCACAGGGTATTGAAGGTTTTAGCCCTAAAGTAGAGATAATGACTCAAAATAACTTTGTAAGCGGTTGGGTATTAATAATGAATTTATCTAAAAACAGAATAGGAATGAAAGACGCCAATGACCAGGATGCTTCAGACCTTCAGTATATTTTTACATTAACTCATAGTTTCGGTAAAAAATGGGTGGCCTTTGGAGAGTATCAAGGTATAAAAAGTAATTTTTATGCAGATGATTTATTTCGTTTAGGGGGTGCTTATTTAGTCAGCAAAAACCTACAATTGGATACAGCTGCTACATTCAATATAAAAGATACCCCTACAGTTTTCAGTGTTAATTTTGGAGCGTCTTACAGAATTGACTTTCATAAGGACAAAGAGACTCAAGAAAATGACGCATTTCCGACAAATAATAAGGCGAAGAAAAATAAAAAATCTGAAGGCGAATATTATAAATTTGGAGAAGACGAAGATACCGCGCCTACAGAATATAAAATGGATAATTAAAAATTGTAATTGTTTTACTCTTACCGATAAAATTTCACTCAGTAAAAATTAATTGAATTCTAGAAATCATTAAATGATTACACTAAAAGAAGTAATAACAAAAAAAGAACTTAAGGCTTTTGTAAAATTCCCATTCGAAATTTACAAAGGATCTCCGTATTGGGTACCGCCAATTATTTCGCAAGAAATGGAAGTTTTTAATAAGGAAACCAATCCCGTTTTTATGGATGCCGATGCAAACCTGTTTGTAGCCCTTAAAAACAATAAAATAGTGGGTAGGATCGCTGTAATAATAAATAAACTAGACCTTAAACAATCTAATAACAAAGTCCGTTTTGGTTGGTTTGATACGATTGACGATGTTGAAGTTAGTAGAGCATTACTAGAAAAGGTTAACGCTATTGGAAAAAAAAATAATTTAGAATATATGGAAGGGCCTATTGGTTTTTCTAACCTTGATAAAGTTGGTGCATTAACCGAAGGTTACGACCAAATGGGTTCGATGATAACTTGGTATAATTATCCGTATTATGTCGAGCATTTACTAAATTTAGGGATGGTTCAGGAGAAAGAATATCAGGAGAACAAATTTCCTTTTGCTAATGTAAAACCAGAGTTCTTTTATCGCATAAATAACTTGGTTAAAAAACGTTATGGTTTACGTCCGTTAAATTTCACTAAAACAAAAGACATGTTGCCTTACGTCGATCAGATGTTCGACCTTTTCAACAAAAGTTATTCAGAATTGTCTTCATTTGTTGAAATTACAGAAGTACAGAAAGCCTATTTTAAGAAAAAATTCATCTCCTTTATAAATCCTGAGTTTATAAAATTCGTTATGGATGAAGATGATAATATGGTGGCCTTTGCCGTTGTGATGCCTTCATTTGCAGAAGCACTTCAAAAAGCAAACGGCAAACTGTTCCCGCTTGGGTTTTATCATTTATTGAAAGCAAAGAAAGAATGTAAGACTGTTTCCTTCTATTTAATTGGCGTAGATCCCAAATACAAAAACAAAGGAGTTACAGCCATTATATTTAATGAATACTACGAAACATTAAAACCTATGGGTATTGAAAATTGTATTAGAACACCAGAGTTGGAAGAAAATTTCGCTTCACATCAAATTTGGAAACATTTTGAATCCACAACCTATAAGCGAAGAAAAACATTTCGCAAAGACTTAGTTTAGTCATAAGACAAAAAAAATCCGAAACTTTTAAAGTTTCGGATTTTTTTTATCATGTAATAAACAAATATCTATTCCATTGCAGCTGCAACAGAGGCTGATAAACGTTTGTACGTTCCATTTTCTAATCGTGAACGAATAGCTTCAAAAGCGTCTAACGTTTCATTCACATCTTGAATATTATGAGTCGCAGTAGGGATTAGTCTTAATAAGATTAATCCTTTTGGAATTACAGGATAAACTACTATTGAACAGAAAATTCCGTAATTTTCACGTAAGTCTTTCACTAGAGCCATAGCTTCAGGAATACTACCTTTTAAATATACTGGAGTTACACAACTTTGCGTCGTACCAATATCGAAACCACGAGATTTTAATCCTGACTGTAAAGCATTTGTATTTTCCCAAAGTTTAGCTTTAAGTTCAGGCATGGTTCTAAGCATATCTAAACGTTTTAAAGCACCTGCTACCAATTGCATTTGCAACGATTTAGCAAACATTTGAGAACGTAAATTATATTTTAAATAATCTATAATTTCTTTATCAGCAGCAATAAACGCTCCTGTACTTGCTAAAGATTTAGCAAAAGTTGCAAAATAGACATCAATTCCATCTTGTACACCTTGCTCCTCACCTGCTCCAGCACCAGTTTTACCTAATGTACCAAAACCATGAGCATCATCGACTAAAAATCTGAAGTCATACTTTTCTTTTAAAGCAACAATTTCTTTTAAACGACCTTGTTCTCCACGCATTCCAAATACACCTTCAGAAATCACTAAAATTCCTCCTCCAGTATGTTCAGCCATTTTCGTAGCACGATCTAGATTTTTTTCTAGACTTTCAATGTCATTGTGTTTATAAGTAAAACGTTTCCCCATATGTAAACGAACACCATCAATAATACAGGCATGTGCATCTACATCGTAAACAATAATGTCGTCTTTAGATACTAAAGCATCAATAGTAGACAACATCCCTTGGTAACCAAAGTTTAACAAATAAGCAGACTCTTTACTTACAAATTCAGCCAACTCATTTTGTAACTTTTCATGAAGATCTGTGTGTCCAGACATCATCCTTGCTCCCATTGGATAAGCCGAACCATAAGCGATTCCTGCCTCCGCATCTGCTTTTCTTACTTCTGGATGATTTGCCAACCCTAAGTAATCATTTATACTCCATGTAATTACATCCTTACCTTGGAACTTCATTCTGTTAGATATTTCTCCTTCAATTTTAGGAAAAACGAAATAACCTTCTGCTTGAGATGCCCATTTTCCTAAAGGTCCTTTATCCTTATATATTTTTTCAAATAAATCTTTCATTTAAGCTACTAATATTATGTTATGCAAAATTAGCCATTTTTGACATTATGGCATAATAATTTTAAACTCTGTTGTTAACAAACTTAATAACAAAGCACAGTGTTTCTTTAATTGAAAATACTGTGCTTGGCTATCATTATTTTATATATTGAATTCCCTGAACCGACTCGACATTAACACTATCAAAAAAGCCTTGTTCATTCATCCATTTATCACTGTAAATTTTACTCATATAACGCGAACCGTGATCAGGAAAAATCACGACTACAACATCGTTTTTAGAGAATTTTTTAACTTTACCTAATTGTAATATCGCTTGCATCGCTGCTCCGGATGTATATCCTACAAACAAGCCTTCGCTCTTAGCAATTTGTCTTGCTGTATGTGCGCTTTCTTCGTCTGTTACTTTTACAAACTCATCAATAATATCAAAATCCGTTGCTGTTGGTATTAAGTTTTTCCCCAAACCTTCGATACGATACGGATAAATTTCCTTTTCATCGAACACTTTTGTTTCATGAAATTTTTTCAATACCGATCCAAAAGCATCTACACCTACAATTTTTATATTTGGATTCTGTTCTTTTAAATACTTTGCTGTTCCCGAAATGGTTCCTCCTGTACCACTACAAGCCACTAAATGCGTAATCTTTCCTTCGGTTTGTTTCCAAATTTCGGGTCCGGTTGATAAATAATGTGCATCAATATTTAATTGATTAAAATACTGATTTATGTAAACAGATCCTTTAATTTCCTCATGCAATCGTTTAGCAACCTCGTAATACGATCTTGGGTCGTCTGCACTTACATTTGCTGGGCAAACATAAACTTTAGCTCCCATTGTTTTTAGCATATCAATCTTATCTGCCGAAGATTTAGAACTCACTGCTAAAATACAATCATATCCTTTAATAATACTAACCATAGCAATACTAAATCCTGTATTACCTGAAGTTGTTTCTATAATGGTGTCACCAGGTTTTAATAAACCTTGCTTTTCGGCTTGCTCTATAATATAAAGTGCAATTCTATCTTTAGAAGAATGACCCGGATTAAAAGCTTCTACTTTTGCATAAAAATCACCATTAATTTGAGACGTAATTTTATTTAGTTTGATTAAAGGAGTATTTCCAACTAAATCCAATACGTTATCAAAAACTTGATTTTTATGTTCCATATATACTATTTAAAAGCTACTTTCTAATTGAATAAAATAACTAAAACCTGACAAAAATAAGCATTTTTTTTTACTTATGAGGTAATCCCTTCCAATTCCAACAGAAACACATATTCTAACGCCACTTCTTTTAAACTTTCGAATCGGCCTGAAGCCCCTCCATGCCCTGCTTCCATATCTGTTTGAAACAGCAATAAATTAGCATCTGTTTTAACGTCTCTTAACTTAGCTACCCATTTTGCAGGTTCCCAATATTGTACTTGAGAATCGTGCAATCCTGTGGTGACTAACATGTTTGGATAGGCTTGTGCTTTTACATTATCGTAAGGCGAATACGATTTCATATAATTATAATAGTCTTCTTCATTTGGATTTCCCCACTCGTCATATTCTCCAGTCGTTAACGGAATGGTGTCATCTAACATCGTCGTTACCACATCTACAAAAGGAACGGCTGCCAAAACACCGTGATACAATTCTGGATTCATATTAACAATTGCTCCCATTAATAAACCTCCAGCAGAGCCACCATAGGCATACATATGTCTAACGGACGTATAATTTTCACTAATTAAATGCTTTGTACAATCTATAAAGTCATGAAACGTATTTAGCTTGGTTAATAATTTACCGTTTTCGTACCAATCTCTACCCAAATATTCCCCGCCTCGAATATGTGCGATCGCATAAATAAATCCGCGATCTAATAAACTTAATCGGATCGCAGAAAAATAAGGATCAATTGTAGAACCATAAGAACCGTACGCATATAGTAACAACGGATTCTCTCCATTCATTTCTAATCCTTTTTTATGCACCAATGTAACAGGTACTTTTACGCCATCGCGTGCAGTGGCCCAAACACGCTCGGAGGTATAATTATCTTTATCAAATGTTCCTCCTAAAACCTGCTGTTCTTTCTTAACCTCTTTAGCTTTTGTTTTGAAATTATAATCGATAACAGAACTTGGTGTGGTTAAAGAATTGTAACTATAACGCAATACATCACTGTCAAAATCAGGATTACTTCCGGTATTTGCCGTATAAGTCTCACTGTCGAAAGGTAAATAATAATCTTCGGTACCATCCCAGCTTATTATACGAATATTGTTTAATCCGTTTTCGCGCTCGCTAACAACCAAATAGTCTTTAAAAATTTCAATATCTTCTAAAAGCACATCTTTACGGTGTGGTAAAACTTCTTCCCAATACGCTTTCTCAGTTTGGATTTCGTTGGTTTTTAAAAGCTTAAAATTAGTTGCACCATCGGCATTGGTAATCACGTAAAAACTATCTTTATAATGTGCAATTGCATAATCGAGTTCACGAATACGTTCTTGAAATATTTTAAACTCTTCGTCTGGAGTATCCGCATTTACAAATCTATATTCTGATGTTAATGTACTAGCAGAGCCAATTACAATAAATTTATCCGATTTTGTTTTGTAAACAAAAGTGTTATATGTTTCATCGTCTTCATGAAACACCTCTACATCATCGATATTTTCATGTAATTTATGCTTGTATACTTTGTCCGAACGTAACGTAACTTCATCTTTACGTGTGTAAAAAATGGTTTTATTATCGTTTGCCCAAGTCGCACTTCCAGTTGTATTTAGAATTTTGTCTTCATAAACTTCACCTGTTACTAAGTTTTTAACTTGGAGTGTATATTGTCGTCTACTCACCGTATCTGTAGAAAACGCGACTAAAGTATTATCTTCACTAATAGAAATTCCTCCTAATTTAAAATAGGAAAAATCTTTAGCCATCTCATTACAGTCGAATAAAATCTCTTCGTCTGCTTCTAAAATGTCTTTCTTTCGCGTGTATATGGGATAGTCTTTACCTATTTCGTAACGTGTTATATACCAATACCCATTTAGCTTATAAGGAACAGACTCATCGTCTTCCTTAATTTTCGACTTCATTTCTTCAAACAAATCTTTCTGAAATTGTTCGGTATGAGCCATTTTTTGCTTGGTATACTCATTCTCAGCATTCAAATACGCAATAACGTCTTCATCTTCCCTTTCGTTTAACCAAAAATAATTATCGATTCTGACATCGTTATGAGCAATTAACTCTTTTGGACTTTTTTTCGCTATTGGTGGTTGAATATCTTTTTTCAAATGATTATAATTTATTCTTGATTTTAACTGTCAAAAGTATAAAAATTAAATAATTTTGTATTGAATTTTAAAATATTAAAAATATGTTTGGAGACCTAATGGGTATGATGGGAAAACTAAAAGAAACCCAACAAAAAGTTGAAGACACGAAAAAGCGATTAAACTCTGTTTTAATTGACGAACAAAGTAACGACGGGAAATTAAAAATCACATTAACTGCGAATAGAGAAATTAAATCTATTGATGTAGCTGAATCTTTACTTCAAGATAAAGAAGAACTTGAAGATTATTTAATTTTAACCTTAAATAAAGCTATTGAAAAAGCATCTGCTATTAATGACGCAGAATTAGCTGCCGTTGCGAAAGACGGTATGCCTGATATTCCTGGAATGGATATGTTTAAATAATTTACTTGAATAAAAGACAAAAAAAAGGAAGCTAAATTTTAGCTTCCTTTTTTTATTATATATTGAATTTGAAATTAAAGCGCTTCTCGCTTTGCTTTCTTTTCTTCTTTTATTTCTTGCAAACGTTCTAATAAAGCTCCACCAATCCAATAAGGAACAACAAATGTTAATAAAAATACCATCAACCAAAAGCCCATGGTTAAAATAGTTAAAAATGCTAAAAAGCCTAAATATTGGTCGAATTCGAACATAATCGGTGTGTGTTTCTAAATTATAGTTGTCGCAAATATAGATTAAATGCTTTTTTTATACAATAGCATTTAAAATAAATCTTAAAAGTTTTTAAATTATTTTGAATCCGGCTGCGGTGTCATTCTTAAATATGGCTTAATTTCTTTAAACCCTTTTGGAAAAATACCTGGAATATCTTTTGTTTCTATACTTGGTGACACGACGCAATCGTCTCCATTCTTCCAGTTTGCTGGTGTGGCAACTTGATGATACGCTGTTAATTGCAATGAATCGATAACACGTAATAGTTCGTCGAAATTACGTCCCGTGGACGCTGGATAGGTAATTATAAGTTTTACTTTTTTATCTGGATCGATTACAAATACAGATCGCACCGTTAATTTATTATTTGCATTTGGGTGAATCATATCATATAACTCAGATACCTTATGATCTTCGTCGGCAATAATTGGAAAATTAACAGTAGTGTTTTGCGTTTCATTAATGTCCTTAACCCAACCTTTGTGAGACTCTAATCCGTCGACACTTAAAGCCACAACCTTTACATTACGTTTATCAAATTCGCCTTTATATTTTGCAACGGTACCTAATTCGGTTGTGCAAACTGGCGTGTAATCTGCTGGGTGTGAAAATAAAATTCCCCAACTATCCCCTAACCATTCATGAAAATTAATATCGCCTTCGGTAGATTTTGCTGTAAAATTTGGAGTAATGTCTCCTAATCGTATTGTTGACATAATTATTTAAATTTAGTGATTAATAAATGTCTACTAATTTAATAGGTTTATAGAAGATATTCAACTAACTAATCTTAAGTTTATCATAAATTTTAGTTATTAAAAATATACCTATTAAGAATAAAAAGAAGTTGAAAATTGTTAAATTTGTTACTCATTAAATTATAATAAAATGGACTATCGTATAGAAAAAGACACCATGGGCGAGGTTAAAGTGCCTGCGGATAAACTTTGGGGAGCACAAACAGAACGTTCTCGTAACAACTTCAAAATAGGCCCATCGGCTTCGATGCCTTTAGAAATTGTTTACGGGTTTGCATATTTGAAAAAAGCTGCGGCTTATTCAAATTGTGAATTAGGTGTGCTTTCAGAAGAAAAACGTGATTTAATAGGACAAGTTTGCGATGAAATATTAGAAGGACAACATGACGATCAATTTCCTTTAGTGGTTTGGCAAACGGGTTCTGGTACACAAAGTAACATGAACGCTAACGAGGTAATTGCTAACAGAGCACACCAACTTGCAGGAAAAGTTATTGGAGAGGGTGAAAAAACCATTCAGCCTAACGATGATGTTAATAAATCTCAGTCGTCTAACGATACGTTCCCTACCGGAATGCATATTGCTGCGTACAAGAAAATTGTAGAAAACACAATTCCTGGCGTTACTCAACTTCGCGATACGCTTCTAAAAAAATCTGAAGAATTTAAAAGCGTTGTTAAAATTGGACGTACACACTTAATGGATGCAACACCGCTTACATTAGGTCAAGAGTTTTCAGGATATGCAGCTCAATTAAGTTACGGGTTAAAAGCATTAAACAATACACTACCTCACTTAAGCGAATTGGCTTTAGGAGGAACTGCTGTGGGTACAGGTTTAAATACTCCAAAAGGATATTCTGAAAACGTAGCCGGATATATCGCAGAATTTACAGGTCTTCCTTTTATTACTGCAGAAAACAAATTTGAAGCTTTAGCTGCTCACGATGCTATTGTAGAATCTCATGGGGCATTAAAGCAATTGGCTGTGTCTTTAAACAAAATCGCTAACGATGTTAGAATGATGGCTTCTGGACCACGAAGTGGAATTGGAGAAATTATTATCCCAGCTAACGAACCTGGAAGTTCTATTATGCCTGGTAAAGTTAATCCTACGCAATGTGAAGCTTTAACTATGGTTTGTGCTCAAGTAATTGGTAACGATGTGGCTATTTCTATGGCTGGAGCTCAAGGACATTACGAACTTAATGTGTTTAAGCCTATTATGTCTGTTAACTTCTTACAATCTGCTCAACTTATTGGAGATGCTTGTGTAAGTTTCGATATTCATTGTGCTGCTGGTATTGAGCCAAATTATCCAAAAATTAAAGAATTATTAAACAGTTCTTTAATGCTTGTTACCGCTTTAAATACAAAAATAGGCTATTATAAATCTGCTGAAATTGCAAATACAGCTCATAAAAATGGTACAACTCTTAAAGAAGAGGCTGTAAATTTAGGATATGTTACTGCTGAAGAATATGACGCTTGGGTAAAACCAGAAGACATGATTGGAAGTTTATCATAACCCCATTATAACTGAAATTAAAAATCCCATATCATTCAATGATATGGGATTTTTTTGATTTCAAAATCTCAGAAATTTATATTTTCTGAATCTCACTTAGAATAGTGTCTTACTTTTCGTTTTTAGATTTAGGTTCCTGTTTTGGTGCTGCTGATGGTTTTTCAGCCAATTCGAATAAATCAAGGTAGGCTTGACCCAAATACGAGATAACATCTGAGGCAATCAGACTTTGATAGCCTTTAAATTCGATAGCTATGTCTGCCGATTTTCCATGTAAATACATTCCAAAACATGTGGCCTCTAAAGCCGTATAACCTTGCGCCAGCAAGCCTGTTATTACACCTGTTAGCACATCTCCTGAACCAGCAGTTGCTAACCCAGGGTTTCCAGTCGAATTTATATATAATTTATCCTGATAAACAGCTATAGAATTCGCTCCCTTTATAAGAACTAATACTTTATATTTCTTTGCAAAAGCTTTTGTTTTCTTCAGCTTATCGAAATCATCTTCCCACGCCCCTATTAAGCGTTCTAATTCTTTAGGATGCGGTGTTAGTATGCTATCTTCCTTTAAATATTTCAGTAATTTATTGTTTTTAGAGAGGCTATTTAATCCATCAGCATCAATAACCAACGGCACTGTATTCGATTTTAAGAATGTTTCAAAAGCATCTAAAGTCTTTTCGTCTGTACCTAAACCAACCCCTATTCCAATACTGGTTGGTTTAATATTAAAATCAATATTTGTAATCTTTTCTTCATCTAAATCGGTAATAACCATAGCTTCAGGAAATGCCGCCTGTAAAGGTATATATCCACATTTAGGTGTAAATGCAGTTACCAATCCTGCTCCCGATGCCAAAACTGCGCGACTAGCTAATTGAACCGCTCCTATTTTTCCGTAACTCCCACCAATAATTAAGGCGTGACCAAATTCACCTTTATGAGAAAATTTACCACGTTGTTTATACATGGGTAAAACATCCAATTTACCTAAAATATGCGCTTCGGTTTCTGTATCCTGCAAATACTGTGTATCAATTCCTATATCAAGAGCCTCCCATTGATCTACATATTTGGAAGTTTCTGGTAAGAAAAAAGCTAATTTAGGCGTTTGAAAACTTAAAATAAGACTGGAAAACACCACTGCATCTTCATGTTTGGGCACACGGTCCGTAAATAATCCCGAAGGAATATCTACTGAAACTGTTAATGCTTTCGATGCTTTAAAATGTTTAAATAAATTAACTACCCAGTTACTTATTGGACGATTTAATCCTACTCCAAAAATAGCATCGACAATTATATCTTGATCAGAAATTAGAGGAAGATCATCGCCATCATGAATAGATATAGGCCAATCTTTCGTAGTTCCTTTTAAACGCTCGTAATTTATTAGAAAGTCCTGAGACCGCTTATCACTAAAATCAACAATAAATGTTTTAACATTATAGCCGTGCGTAATTAAATGCCTAGCTAAAACCAATCCATTTCCTCCGTTATTTCCTATACCACAAAAAACTAGAATAGGCACAGGAGCACCCTGAAGACGAGCATCTAACCAATTAAACAGGCTAATTCCTGCACGCTCCATGAGATCTGCAGAGCTTATATTTTGTTTTTTAATAGTTAATCTATCACCTTCATAGATTTGTTCTTTAGAAAATATTTTCATCGTTAATTATTTTATAAAAATCATTATAGATTATTCAGTTAAACAGAATTAAAATGGTTTTAAACAAACGATTTAAGCGTAACAGTAAATAATCTGCAAAAAATTATAATACATTTTTTTATAACAGTAAAAGTAATACATTTGAGAAGTTTAGTAGTAGAAAATGCAAAATACAGAATATACAATTCAATTAATTTCTAGACCAACAATCGTTGGTAGCATTGCTATGATTATTATTTCTGTTACAAACATTATTACCCCTTGGGGTAATTAATTATATATCTTCCGTCCATACAAGTTGTAATTTTATGTTACAATACTCAAACAATAAGCTATTAAATTTATACAATCTACTTTAAAATGAAAGTATTAAAATTCGGAGGAACATCTGTAGGGTCCTCAAAAAACATAACCAACGTCGTATCTATCTTAACCAATTATGCCAAAACAGATAAGGTTATTTGTGTGGTTTCTGCTGTTGGCGGCGTTACCGATAAATTATTAGAAGCCGGACAATTAGCACAGTCTAAAAACAGTGCGTATGCAGACGCTTTTTCAAACATAAGAACCATTCATTTAAATATTATTAAGGAATTAATTCCGACTAATAATGACGCCGTTTTAGAAGAGGTTGAAACACGATTAGGAGCTTTAAAAAACCTATTAGACGGTATTTTCTTAATAAACGAATTATCGCCTAAAACTTCGGATAAATTAGTGAGTTATGGTGAATTATTATCATCTTTCATTATCGCTGAGACTTTAAAAAGTAAGGGTGCAAATGCCGAACGTAAAAACAGTCAGGAATTAGTTACTACCAATTCCAACTTTACAAAAGCAGAAGTAAACTACAGCATTACAAATAAAAACGTTCAAGACTATTTTAAAGATAGTACGTTCGATATTACAATCTTACCTGGATTTATTTCTAAATCGATAACTGGAGAAATCACAACATTAGGTCGTGGTGGTTCAGACTTTACTGCGGCTATTGTTGCGGCGGCTTTAAAAGTAGATCAATTAGAAATTTGGACAGATGTTAGTGGTATGTATACAGCAAACCCTAAAATGGTGAAACAAGCACTGCCTATAGATAAATTATCTTATCAAGAAGCAATGGAATTGTCTCATTTTGGTGCGAAAGTATTATATCCTCCAACGGTTCAACCTGTATTAAGTCTACAAATTCCTATTCATATAAAAAACACCTTAGAACCGGATGCTGTTGGAACTATTATTTCTAAAGATGGAAGTAATGTAAACAATGCCGCTAAAGGAATTACTAATATTAGTAATGTAGCTTTACTTACGCTTCAAGGAAACGGAATGGTTGGAATCCCAGGATTCTCTAGACGTTTGTTCCAAACCTTAGCTCAAGAAAAAATAAATGTCATTTTAATTACTCAAGCGTCTTCAGAACATTCTATCTGTTTTGGAATTGATGAAAAAGATGCTATTTCGGCTAAATCTGCAATAGATACTGAATTTGAAAACGAAATTTCTCTAAACAAAATAGATCCTATTCTTGTAGAAAGTAATTTATCTATTATCGCGCTTATTGGTGATAGTATGAAAAGTCATCAAGGTATTAGCGGAAAAATGTTTAGTGCTTTAGGAAAAAACAACATTAATATTAGAGCTATCGCTCAAGGGGCATCAGAGCGTAATATCTCTGCAATTATCGCACAAAAAGATATTAAGAAAGCTTTAAATATTTTACACGAAGTCTTCTTTGAAGGTAACACTAAACAACTTAATGTGTTTATCACAGGAGTTGGAAATGTTGGAGAACGTTTGGTTGAACAAATTAAACAACAACGTAAATATTTAAAAGAAAATTTAAAAATCAATCTTCGTGTTGTCGGATTATCGAACTCTAGAAAAATGATTTTTAATGATGAAGGTTTATCATTAAAAAACTGGAAAGAACAATTAGCTAACGAAGGTGAAGATGCAACGTTAGAAGGTTTTTACGAGTCTATTAAAAATCTAAACTTACGTAATAGTGTATTTGTAGATGTTACTGCGAACAAAGATGTTGCCGACTTATACGCAAAATACCTAAAAGAAAGCATAGCTGTGGTTGCGTGTAATAAAATCGCATGTTCTAGTAAATTAGAAAAGTATAAAGAATTAAAGCAATTATCTTATAAATACAATGCACCGTATTTATTTGAAACGAATGTTGGTGCAGGTTTACCTGTAATTGATACTTTAAATAACTTAATCGCTTCAGGAGATAAAGTAACCTCTATCCAAGCCGTATTATCAGGAAGTCTAAACTTTGTGTTTAATAACTTTAACGATACGACTAAATTTTATGATGTTGTAAAACAAGCAGCTGCCGAAGGTTACACAGAACCAGATCCACGTATTGATTTAAGTGGTGTAGATGTCGCTAGAAAAATATTAATTCTTGCTCGTGAAAGTGGTACCGAAATGGATTTAGAAGACATAGAAAACACTTCATTTTTATCTGAAGCTGGTGAAAAGAGTGATACTGTAGACGATTTCTACCAAACATTAATTGCGGACGAAGCACATTATCAAAAGTTATACGCTTCAGCGAAAGCAAATAACAGTCAGCTAAAATATGTAGCCGAGTTTAATAACGGTGAAGCTAAAGTAGGATTAAAAGAAATTCCTGAAGGTCACCCGTTCTATAATTTAGAAGGAAAAGACAATATCGTTATGTTTTACACACAACGTTATCCAGAGCAGCCTATGATTATTAAAGGTGCTGGTGCTGGAGCAGATGTTACTGCTTCTGGATTATTTGCCGACATAATACGTATAGGAAACAACTAATTTAATATCAAAAGACAATTTTTATCTACAGATATAAATGAAGTTGTCGCTTTAGAACTTATGAATGAAATAAGAATATTTTCGCCTGCCACTGTAGCAAACGTCTCTTGCGGTTTCGATGTTCTAGGCTTTTGCTTAGATAGTATTGGCGATGAGATGGTGATTAGAAAAACCGATAAAAAAGGAATCTTTATCACTAAAATTGAAGGTTACGATTTACCGTTTGAAGCAGAAAAAAACGTTGCTGGAGTATCTGCTCTAGCTATGTACGAAGATGCTAAACCAGATTTTGGTTTCGAAATAGAAATATATAAAAACATTAAACCTGGAAGTGGCGTTGGTAGTAGTTCTGCTAGCGCCGCAGGTAGTGTTTACGGTATGAATGAATTATTAGGGAAACCTTATAATAATACAGAATTATCTTACTTCGCGATGAAAGGTGAAGCTTTAGCAAGTCAAAGTGAACATGCCGATAATATTGCTCCTGCCCTATTTGGAGGTTTCACTTTAGTAAAAAGTGTATCGCCTTTAGAGATCTTAGAAATCCCTACACCAGATAATTTATATGCGACAATTATTCACCCGCAAATAGAAATTAAAACATCTGAAGCGCGTGCAATATTACCAAAAGAAGTGGCTTTAAAAGATGCCATTTCGCAATGGGCAAATGTAGGGAGTTTAATCCACGGATTGCATACTAGCAACTACGGATTAATCGAACGTTCGCTACATGACTCTATTGTAGAACCACACAGAAGCAAACTCATTCCCTTATACAATGAGGTGAAAATTGCAGCAAAAACCGCAGGTGCTTTAGGTAGCGGAATTTCAGGTTCAGGCCCATCTATATTCTCGCTTTGCGAAGGAATTGATGCCGCTAAAAAAGTAGAGCAAGCCATACGTAAAGTATATGCCAACAGCGAAATTGAATTCGATACCTATGTATCTAAAATTAATGCTGAAGGCATGAAAATACTAAATTAACACAAACAAAAAAGCTAAGAAAAAAACCAAAACAAACGCTATGAATTATTTTAGTTTAAACAAAACAGCTCCAAATACAACGTTCAAGGATGCTGTAATTAAAGGACTTGCCCCAGATAGAGGGTTATATTTTCCTGAAACAATAACACCGTTACCGGAATCCTTTTTTAAGAACATCGATAACCTTTCACATTCAGAAATTGCTTTCGAAGCAATAAAACAATTCGTGTCTCCTGAAATTCCGGAAGCCGATTTAAAAAAGATTGTTGAAGACACTTTATCTTTCGATTTTCCGATTGTAGAACTAAATAAAAACATTTCATTTTTAGAGTTATTTCATGGTCCAACCATGGCTTTTAAAGATGTAGGTGCGCGTTTTATGGCACGTTGTTTAAGTCATTTTTCTAAAGATGATGCAAAACAAGATGTTACGGTTTTAGTAGCTACCTCAGGTGATACTGGAGGTGCTGTAGCTCATGGATTTTTAGGCGTTGAAGGCGTAAAGGTTGTTATTCTTTACCCAAGTGGGAAGGTGAGTGATATTCAAGAAAAGCAATTAACAACTTTAAAGAAAAACATTACTGCTTTAGAAGTTGATGGAACGTTCGACGATTGTCAGGATATGGTTAAACAAGCATTTTTAGATGCTGAATTAACGGACCATATGAAATTAACATCAGCGAATTCAATTAACGTAGCGCGTTGGTTGCCTCAATTATTTTACTTTATGTTTGCTTATAAAGCACTTCATAAAAAACACGACAATTTAGTATTTTCTATCCCTAGCGGAAACTTCGGAAATGTATGTGCAGGTATGATGGCGCAACAATTAGGTTTACCTATCAAGCATTATATCGCATCGAACAACGAAAATAACGTGGTGACAAGATATTTAGAATCAGAAAATTATGATGTAAAACCATCGGTACAGACCATTTCTAACGCTATGGATGTTGGAAACCCTAGTAATTTTGTAAGAATTCAAGAAATCTATAAAAACGATTTTAGTCTTTTAAAAGAAAATTTATCGTCTTACAGTTTCACAGATGAAGAAACTAAAGTCGCGATGAAAGAAATTTACAACGACTACAGTTACGTTGCAGATCCACATGGTGCAGTTGGTTATTTGGGTGCTAAAAATTATGTTGCTTCACATCCAGAAGTGCATTGTGTTTGTTTAGAAACAGCACATCCAACAAAATTTTTAGATGTAGTAGGTGAAGTAATTCCAGAAAACATCGCCCTTCCTGCTCAAATTTTAGCGGTAATGGACAAAAAGAAAAAATCTATAAAAGTTAGCACGTATACCGAATTAAAACAATATCTTTTGAATCGCTAAGAAAAACCTATTCAATTTAAAAAAAATGGCCATAACCAGAGATGATGTTATGGCCATTTTTTATTTCCACAACCACCACTCTGCTTTAAACCTAAATTAATATCTCCATCGTTTTTCTCCCATAAATTATAAATACGGAGAGTATAAACTGTCCATTTCATAATCATTATATCGGGCAACAGAAGTTACAAATCGTAAATGAGGTCTTGCCCAAATATCTCCACCGCCAGTAGGCACTAAAACAGAAGATATACTTAATTTAGTCATACTAGCAAAGGGGTTCTCGCCATCTTTTCTTTGAGAATAGTAAAGTTAGACTAATAAATAAAAATAGTCTATAACAAAAAATTCATTTCGAGAACCTACAGTAAAATCGATTTTTACGATTATACGTTTGTTTTCCAAAATAGATTAATTACATGAGCTCCAACCAATCTTATCCTTAAAATACTAAATCCATTAAAAACATATCTGTCTATAACATTTAATACCGTATCATTAACAAGCGCCAAAGAATACGCACTTTTAAAGTTTAAAGACTCATTTGGCGCAACATACGTCCGTCTCGATTTACAAACATCTATCGTCTCTACTGATACTTCCATTTTCGTATTGTAAGATAAAGTCAAAAGAGTCCGTCTTCATCTTATTGAAGTCTCTACAATAACCACCAACGATTGCTATCCAAGCCTTTATATTTAACTGTATTTTATATTCTGAGCCCCTTTAAAACAGATAAATTTCAATACTTTTGTGCAACAATCAATTTAAAGTAAATGAAAAATACAGCATTAACAGCTACACACGAAGCTCTAGGAGCGAAAATGGTTCCTTTTGCGGGATACAATATGCCAGTTCAATATGATGGTGTAAATATAGAGCACGAAACGGTTAGAAAATCGGTTGGTATCTTTGATGTAAGTCATATGGGAGAATTCTTAATTGAAGGCCCAAACGCTTTAGCTTTAATTCAGAAAGTAAGTAGTAACGATGCTACAAAACTAACTATTGGAAAAGCACAATATAGTTATTTACCTAACGACGATGGTGGTGTTGTAGACGATTTACTAATTTATAAGCTAAAGGAGGAAACATACCTTTTAGTTGTTAATGCGAGTAATATTGAAAAGGATTGGAATTGGATTTCTTCTAAAAATAATGTAGGTGCAGAGATGCGTGATTTAAGTGCAGACTATTCTCTTTTAGCCATTCAAGGGCCAAAAGCTATCGAAGCAATGCAACCGCTTACGAGTCGTGATTTATCGGGAATTAAATTTTATAATTTTGAAGTTGGAGATTTTGCAGGTATAGAGAACGTAATCATTTCTGCTACTGGATACACAGGAAGTGGTGGTTTCGAAATTTACTGTAAAAATAGCGAAGCGAAACAAATTTGGGATAAAGTTGTTGAAGCTGGCGCAAAACCAATCGGACTTGCGGCACGTGATACATTACGTTTAGAAATGGGCTATTGCTTATATGGAAATGATATAAACGACACAACGTCTCCTTTAGAAGCAGGCTTAGGATGGGTGACAAAATTCACTAAAGAATTTACAAATTCTGAAGCTTTATTAGCGCAGAAAACGGAAGGTGTTAAAAATAAATTAGTTGCTTTTACATTAGACGAACGTGGTATTCCTCGTCACGATTACGATATCGTAGATAATGATGGAAACAAAATTGGAGTTGTAACTTCAGGAACCATGTCTCCTTCTTTAGGAATTGGGATTGGTTTAGGTTATGTTCCTAAAGATTTTGCTGTAGTAGATGGTAAAATAAACATTCAAATTCGTAAAAAAGCAATTCCTGCTACTGTTGTAAAATTACCATTTTACAAAGGATAAAATAGAGTCACTTCTCAGGAAGACGATACATGAAGGAGAACAGAAGTAAACATAGAATATTAATTTTAGGAGCAAGCGGCTTTATTGGCAATGCCATTTATAAAGAGCTTTGCTCCTATTTTAATACTTTTGGGACGTACAATACCAATAGAAAAGAGTTTGAAGA
Organism: Formosa undariae; assembly: GCF_042427615.1. Lineage (NCBI taxonomy): Bacteria > Pseudomonadati > Bacteroidota > Flavobacteriia > Flavobacteriales > Flavobacteriaceae > Formosa > Formosa undariae. The sequence goes on from NZ_JBHMEZ010000012.1 coordinate 201,371, forward strand.
TAACAAGCACTTTTTTCAATATAATGTTGAAGAAGATGATGTTTTTGAAATTCTTGAAGCTGTACGACCTACTATTATTATTTCAGCATTGCGAGGCGATTTTTCAGCACAGGTTATTGCACATAATCATATGGCCGAATATATTGTAGCCACAAATACAAGACTCTTTTTTATATCTTCTGCCAATGTTTTCGATGCTTACAGTCAGTTTCCTAGTTACGAATTAGACAAAACGTTAAGTCAAAGTGTATACGGGCATTTCAAAATTAAAATTGAAAATATGCTCATGCGATTACCCGTAGAACAAGTGGCTATATTAAGATTACCTATGGTTTTTGGAGCACATTCTCCAAGAATAAAGGAAATTAAACAGCATTTACACGAAAAAACACCAATTGAGATTTTCCCGAATTTAATAATGAATGTGACTACAGATTCTAAAATCACGCAACAGATTCATTATTTAATCAACAGAAACGAATACGGGATTTTTCATTTGGGAAGTTCAGATTTAGTACATCACGATGATTTTATTGCCGAAATTATTTCATCTATCGGATTATTTAACCCGATTTTAAAACAAGTTTACACCACAAATAACGATCGTTATTTAGCTGTTTTACCAAAAGAAAATCTATTACCCAAACACTTACATGTTTTAAGCAAACAAATATTAACAGAACTAGAAGTCTGATTGATTTTAAGCTTAAAAAGCACTATTTTTAAGCGCACAAAAAAGAAATTAATTATGAGTAAATTATCAGAAGACGATATTGAAAAACGTTTATTACAATTTCCGGAATGGGAATATTATGAAGACGCCATACATGCCGAATTTGAATTTGATAACTTTAAAGACTGTTTTAGTGCCATGAGCAGAATAGCTTTCGATTGTGAAGCATTAAATCATCATCCAGAATGGACTAATGTGTATAATGTACTTACTATAACATTAACGACACACAGCGAAAATGGAGTTACAGACAAAGATTTCAAATTAGCAGAAGCTATAGAAGCTATTGTTGAACCAGAAGACGATTAAATTTAACACAGTTGGTATTATTTTCTTTAAATTTGCAACCGACTTAATACAAAATTAAAATACATAAGAAATGGGAAGAGCTTTTGAATTTCGTAAAGCACGCAAAATGAAACGTTGGTCTGCCATGAGTAAAGCATTTACTCGTATTGGAAAAGACATTGTAATGGCTGTTAAAGAAGGTGGTCCTGATCCGGATAGTAACTCTCGTTTAAGGGCGGTTATCCAGAATGCGAAGTCCATTAACATGCCTAAAGACAATGTAGAACGTGCCATAAAACGTGCAAGCGACAAGAGTTTAGGTGATTTTAAAGAAGTTCTTTTTGAAGGCTATGCTCCTCATGGAATTGCTATTTTAGTAGAAACAGCTACCGATAATAATACAAGAACTGTAGCTAATGTACGTAGTTATTTTAATAAGTGCGACGGAAGCTTAGGAACTTCGGGTTCTGTAGTATTTATGTTCGACCATACTTGTAATTTTAGAATTAATGGTGAAGGCTTAGATCCTGAAGAATTAGAATTAGAATTAATTGATTTTGGTGCGGAAGAAATTTTCGCCGACGACGATGGTATTATGATATATGCCCCTTTTGAAAGCTTTGGAGCAATTCAAGCAGAATTAGAATCTAGAAAACTAGAAATTCTATCTTCTGGTTTTGAGCGTATCCCTCAAGTTACAAAAGAATTATCTAAAGAAGACGCAGCTGATGTTGACAAACTTTTAGAGAAAATTGAAGAAGATGATGACGTGCAAAACGTGTACCACACGATGCAGGAATCTACCGATGAGGAAGAATAGAATTTTCTTAACATAAAAAAGGTATTAAAGAGGGCAATGAACACGTCCTCTTTTTTTTTACTCAAATCTTGATATATAATCAATATGAATAAAATTTTAAAACCTATAAATAACTGATTAGGGTTTTGTAAATTTGGAATCCTTAAAAACATTTACTTATATTAATATATGTCTTACATTAAGCGCATAGAATCAGAATTATCGCAATTACAACACGAAATTCGTCATCATAAATTATACGACGTCCTTCAGACTACGGAGGATGTAAAATTGTTCATGGAGCACCACGTCTACACGACATGGGATTTTATGTCGTTAGTAAAGACATTACAATTGCAGTATACTTCTTTTAAACTACCATGGGTACCAAATCAAAATCCTGAGATTTTCAAGTTCATAAATGAAATCGTTGCCGCCGAAGAAAGTGATGTTAACGAGTTGGGTCAGACCAAAAGTCATTTTGAAATGTATCTAGACGGTATGACACAAATTGGTGCCAACACGACGCTTATAACGACTTTTACAGAACTTATCGAGAATAAAATACCTGTTTCTAAAGCTGCTAAATTGGTATATATTCCTGATTTTATCAAGAACTTTATTGAGTTTACTTTTAATATTATTGAAAAAGAGAAACCTCATGTTATGGCTGCTGTATTTATTTTTGGAAGAGAAGATATAAACTCAGAAAAAGTTTTAAATGTGGTTAGCACTATTGAAACCGAAGAAACTCCGTGTACAAAACTTACCTTTTTATTAAACCGATACTTGTTTTTAAAACAGGAAAATCATCGTGCGGTAGCCTATAAAATGCTTCATGAACTTTGTGGTACAGATATGGTAAAATGGGAAGAGGTTTTAACCGTTGCTAAAGAAGCATTAGAACACAGAATGATACTTTGGGATAATATTTACAACATCTTAAAAACACAAAAAGAAGAGTTAGCATAACCCGACGCTCCTCTATTTCACATCTTTTATAACCGTTTTAAGCTATGAATTGGATTTTACTAGTAATCGCTGGCCTATTCGAAGTCGGTTTTGCAACTTGTTTAGGAAAAGCAAAATATGCAGAAGGCAGTGTAGCGACTTATTGGTATATTGGTTTTTTAATATGCTTAACCATAAGTATGACTCTTTTAGTTAAAGCAACCGAAACCTTACCAATCGGAACGGCTTATGCGGTTTGGACAGGAATTGGTGCTGTAGGAACAGTTTTAGTCGGTATTTTTATATTTAAAGAACCAGCAGATTTTTGGCGTGTATTCTTTATTTCAACTTTAATTCTTTCAATTTTAGGACTAAAATACGTGTCGCATTAATCGACGTCGAAACTGTATTCTGGAACTTTACCTTTTACACCTCTAAAGAAGTTTTTCATATATATAAAATCGGCTTCCATATTGTCGGTTGGATAAAAGGGCTCTGAAATTTTATTTTGCTTTTTACCAAAATCAAATGTCACCATAACGATAGGCACATGTGCTTCTTTAGCAATATAATAAAATCCAGATTTCCATTCTGTTACTTTTTTTCGTGTGCCTTCAGGCGCTAAACTTAGTCGAAGCTCGTTATGTGTTTCAAACATTTTAGCGATAGATTGCACTTTATTTTGCCCAGGAGTTCTATCTAATGCTACACCTCCAACTTGTTTAAGGTACCACCCTAACACACCTTTAAAAAGCTCTTTTTTTCCTATAAAATTTATAGGTGTATCTTTTATTCTTCGAAGTAATAAACCAATATAAAAGTCGTGCCAACTGGTGTGCGGCACAGCAATTATCATATACTTTTTTAAATCAGCAGGAAAATCTCCTACGACTTTCCATTTCATGATTTTATAATAAATAAATGTATAAAGCGATTTCATCATATCTTTTTACTTTAAAAGTATAGCTACATCTGCTCGTACATCGTGCGCAACTTCTCTCTAGTTATTGTTTTTTGCCAATTCGATCCAAGTGCATTTTCCCAAAGCGGTACTAATCCTAAAGCCACATCAATCATTATATTAAAATCAGAATCACTTAAATTCTTACAAATGTCTTGTGGTAATTCAATATTATGTTTGGATTTCATGGCTTTAAAAAGCGCCACGCCTTCAGGATAAAACTCTTCTAACTGATCGAAAACGATACAATTTCCAACACCGTGTTTTGTTCCTAATAAATAAGACAAACCATAGCTCATAGCATGTGCAATACCCACTTGAGAATATGCAATGCTCATTCCTCCGTGCCAAGATGCCATCATTAATTTATCTTGAGCATCTTTTTTCGACAAATCGTCTCCCAAGAAAATCTCTTTACATAACTCTAATGCTTTCTCTCCATAACTCTGACTGAATGCATTAAGATAGGTACCTGTTAACGATTCAATACAATGAATATAGCAATCCATACCTGTATAAAACCACTGCTGTTTAGGCACATCGCCAATTAGTTCTGGATCTAAAAGCACCTGATTAAAGGGCGTAAAATCTGAGTTAATTCCTAATTTCTTTTCTGGACCTGTTAATACAGTTGTACGAGACACTTCTGCCCCGGTACCCGAAATTGTAGGAATCCCCACATGATAAATCGCTGGTCTTCTAACTAAATCCCAGCCCTGATATTCGTGCGTTTCACCTTCATTAGTTAACATAATAGCCACCGCTTTTGCTAAATCTAAAAGCGTACCACCTCCTATTCCTATAATTCCGGAAGGTCGATCTTTAAACTTTAATATAATATGTTCAACTAAGGCATCTACTTGCGATGTTTTAGGTTCTTCTTCGGCCGAAATAAAAATAATTTCATCTTCGTAAGACAACGGTATTCTTGAGGTCAACTTATCGTTACCCTGAAATACGTCATCTACTAAAAAGATAAATGGTGCGTTTACATTTAAACGTTTCAGAAGTAAAATTTCTTCTAATTGATTAAAACTACCTCGTCCAAAAACGACATTGGACACCATTGGAAAATTTTTAAAATTCATTATATATTGCGTAATAATGTATGTTTATCTTATTTTAAAAACGGTAACAAATCCGATAATTGCTGCACCGTTTTATAGGCCTTACCGTTTGTTTCTTGTTCTGTTACCTGCTCATGAATCCATGTCGTATGAAATGGTACATGAACGGCCTGTGCTCTGATATTTATTAATGGTAGGATATCCGATTTTAAGGAATTCCCTACCATTAGAAACGTCGCTGGATCGATATTTAAATGATTCAATAAATTTGAATAATTTTCCTCCTTTTTATCACTTACGACTTCTATATGATGAAAATAATCTAGTAATCCAGATTGCTTTAACTTACGTTCTTGATCTAATAAATCGCCTTTTGTAATCACTATTAAACGATACGATACTGATAGTGTTTTTAGAACAGATTCTACGCCATCTAACAATTCGACAGGCTTATTAATCATGTCTTTTCCAATATCCAAAATTGCTTTTATCGTGGTATTAGAAACAGTATTATTAGATAATTCTAGAGCTAATTCGACCATAGATAGCACAAAACCTTTTATACCATATCCATAAATTGGTAGGTTTTTAAGTTCCATTTTGAATAACTCTTGATCGATTTGATTTTTGGTTTCAAACTTCGATAACAACTTACCAAATGCTTCCTCGGCATCTCTAAAATAAGTTTCGTTAACCCAAAGTGTATCATCGGCGTCAAAACCAATAACTTTAATGTTACTGTAATCTATTTCCATAATTTTTTAGCACGTTCTAAATCTTCAGGCGTATCAATTTCTACACCTTGAACATCTGTTTCCACCATTTTAATGCGCTTTCCATATTCTAAATAACGAATACATTCAATTTTCTCTGAAGCTTCTAAAGGCATCATTGGTAATTTATAAAAATCTAAAATCGCATCTTTTCTAAAGGCATAAACTCCTTTATGCTTAAAATATTTTACACCAACTTCTTTATCACGTGGATAAGGAATTGGACTTCTAGAAAAATACAAAGCGAAATTGAAATTATCGACAATTACCTTTACGGTATTCGGATTATTAATTTCGTCCTGCTCTGTAATATGAACCATTAAAGAAGCTAAATCAATTTGCTTTTCTGCATCATCTTTAAAGACTTCTATTAATTTACGTAACGATTCCACATCTGTAAAAGGCTCGTCGCCTTGAACATTAACAACAATATCTATATCTAAATCTGCTACAGCTTCAGCAATACGATCACTACCACATTCGTGTTCTTTAATACTCATTATAGCTTTACCTCCATTATCTATAATTTCTTTATAAATAATAGCGCTGTCTGTAACTACAATAACATCATCGAATAAATTAGTAGCAACAGTCGCTTCGTAAGTCCGCAGAATAACTGTTTTTCCACCTAAATCTTGCATTAACTTCCCAGGAAATCGAGACGCGCTATATCGCGCAGGAATCATTGAAATTATCTTCATATAATAAAACTAAATCAGTTTCAAAAATAGGACATTTATAGAACAAAATTGGTGTGCTTCCTCCTAAACTTTTTATAAGACTGCATTCTAAACTACGTTCTTTTAAATAATATATAATGGCACACATTAATTATGCCCATTTTTTGTATCTTCCTTAAAATTTTAATTAAAAAAACAAATTCATGTCTGGGATATTAGATTTATTAAATAGTGACTTAGGAAAAGGTCTTGTTAGCAACCTTGCTGGTCAAACAGGTCAGGACACCAACAAAACAGGAGATTTACTTACTATGGCACTACCTGTGCTTATGCAAGCAATGAATAGAAACGCGACAGCCTCTCCAGAAGGAGCTGACAGTATCTTAAATGCTTTAAATGATAAACACGATGGCAGCATTCTAGATAACTTAGAGGGTTATTTTAATGGTGGTGTAGACGAAAGTGAAATTGCCGAAGGAAGCAATGTATTACACAGTGTATTAGGCGCAAAACAGTCTAATGTAGAAAATGCTTTAAGTCTGAAATCTGGAATAGATTCCGGGACTGTATCTCAAATTCTAAAAATGGCAACGCCACTTATTATGGGATATTTAGCTCAACAAAAAAATAAAAATAACGTCACTAATTCAAGCGATCTAGGAAGCATGCTAGGTGGATTGGTTCAAGGAAATTCTCCGCAACAAGAACAAGGTTTCTTAGAGTCTATTTTAGATGCCGATGGTGACGGTAGTGTTATAGACGATGTTGCTGGTATGTTCTTAGACGGAAAAACAAATACGGATAAAAATAGTGGTATCGGTGGCATGTTAGGTAATCTACTTAAATAAAAAAATCAATTTATATATATAAAGCCAAGCACACATTGCTTGGCTTTTTTATGTCTTAACATAACGTTTATAAAAGTGTGAACTAAAAATTGTATTTTTAATAAAATGCATGTAAATATGAAAACTCTATTGTTCGTTATTGTAATTAGTCTATGTTGTATTGCTTGTAATGCGACTAAACCAAATAGGACTATTTCTCAAATTAATTCGGAAGTAAATAGTTCAGAAAATGATACCATAAGAATTGAAAACGACAGCCTAGAATACGAAGTTCTTATTATAGAACCCGGATTTAATAGTTGGTTATTAAGTACCGCTAAACCTGAAGGTTATTATTCGCAGCAGTATTTAGAAACTAAAAATTACATTTATGTTGTAGAATGGAACAACAGAGTTCGAATGCCTTCCCGTTTCGATCCAAATTTATACGAATTAACCATCGATTACAGACCAGATATAGATTACGGCTACGAAGTGAATTACAAAATGTATAATTATTTCATTTATTTTCAGATAAAATACAATCAGAAATTGTCTGGCGCTTTTCCTAGAATTTAATATATATTTGCAGCTGAAATTATTTATGGAAAAATTCAAACAACATTGGGAAATCAAAAACAATTGGCAATTCATCTTTCCAATTACTGGATTCCTGATTCTTATATACAGTGCCTTTAAAATTTCCCGTTTAATTTTTGGGAACGATAATAATATTCTACTTGCTATATGCACAGCAGTATTAACGTTTGTGTTTTTAAAATTCTTTTTATTTCTTTTTAAAAAATTAGAAAACAAATGGGTTTTAGATTATAAATGGGAAATGATTCGTGTGTTCATGGTTTTTGCAGTTACCGGATCTTCGTCCCTATTTATCGGACGTCCAATTATTAAGTGGATTGGTATTACTAAAGATAATTTGAGTCCGTTTTTATACTGGACATTATACATTCTTGTAGGTATCATTTTTTACCAAATACTATTAGTCTTCTACGGATGGCTTTTCGGTCAGTTTGAATTTTTCTGGAAGTTTGAAAAGAAAATGCTACGACGTTTCGGGTTAAAACGTTTTGTAGATTAATATGCATGAATTAAAAAAACATATCGTTTTTAAAATTTTCACAGTTGTTTTAGTTATCGCTTTGTTAACTCCAGCTTTTGTAAAGTTTTCGCATGTATTCGAACATCATAAACGCGAAGTGTGCCATGGCGAAAACCAAACACATTTACATACTGCAGATATCGATTGTGAATTCTATAAATTTCAATTAAATCATCATTTTACAATTCCTGTTTTCATTGCAGATATTCCTTTTGTTGAAGAAAACCATGAATTAATATCATCTCAATATAACTTCCTAAGTACGTTTCAATTGCGTCACTTTTCCTTAAGAGGACCTCCCCTTTACATTTAAAACTAGACTAATAAGCTGATTATTATCAGCATTTTAACTTATTTTAAATATAACAACAATGAGATTATTCTTAATTATGTTATTATGTTTTATAGCATCGCCTGTCGTTGCACAAAACATAATACAAGGTCGAGTTACTGAAGACGCGACAACAACTCCTATACCATATATAGACGTTTATTTTCCACAACTTGAAAAAGGTGGTGTAACAGACGAAAATGGAAACTTCAAAATAAAGAACCTCCCGTCGGGAACCTATAAATTGGTATGTTCGTCTATGGGATACGAAACTTATTCTAAAAACATTACAATACCCTATACTGGAGATTTATTAATTACATTAAAAACTTCGGTCACAGAAATGGAAGAAGTTATAGTTTCTACACCATTTCATAAATTACAGCGCGACAACGTGATGAAAGTAGAGCAGGCTAAAATTTCCGATTTAAAAGCTAGTGGTGCGGTAACCCTTGCTGAAGGGATTACAAATATTCCTGGAGTAGAAAGTATTACCACAGGGATGAGTATTGGAAAACCTGTAATTAGAGGACTTAGCTCTAACCGTGTTTTGGTTTACACCCAAGGTGTACGTTTAGAAAATCAGCAATTTGGAGACGAACATGGTCTAGGTTTAAACGATGCCGGAATTGAAAGTGTCGAAGTTATTAAAGGCCCTGCGTCCCTACTCTATGGTAGTGATGCTTTAGGTGGTGTATTGTATTTAAATCCTGAGCGTTTTGCTGCACAAGATGAAACCCACGGTGATTTTGGAGTCACGTATTATGGCAATACGCAAGGACTGAGTTCTAACTTAGGGTATAAAACGTCTGGTAACGGATTTAAATTTTTAATTCGTGGTAGTATGGCAGAACATGCCGATTACGACACTAAAGATTACCGTGTAACCAATACGCGATTTAAAGAAAAGGATTTAAAAGCAGGTTTCGGATATCAAGATACACACTTTAAAACCGAAGTGAGATACAATTTAAACGATTCTAAAATAGGAATTCCAGAAGGTGTCGGTGCGCAATCGACAAACAAAACACCGCTGTTACCTTACCAAAAAATTACGAATCATATCTTTAGTTCTAAGTCTAATATCTTTTTTAAAGATTCTAGTTTAGATGTCACTTTAGGTTATTTATATAACGATAGAAAAGAATTTGAAGAAGAACATGATCACGACGATCATGAAGGTGAAGACGATCATGATGACCATGATCACGATACAGATGATGCTATTGATGATCATGATGAATTAGATCCTGCACTTCATATGAAGTTAAAAACGTTTAACTACGATGTAAAATATCATATGCCAGTATTAGGAAAGTTTGAAACCATCGTTGGCGCTCAAGGCATGCACCAAACGAACACCAACTACGGAGAAGAAACTTTAATTCCTAATGCAACCACTAACGATTTTGGTGTTTTAGCCATGTCTCACATTCATTTCGATAACATGGATATACAATTAGGGGCTCGTTTTGACAACAGAACAATTGCTACTGAAGACAATTTAGATAAAACGTTTAATAGTTTTAATGGTGCTGCAGGTCTAAAAACCGATATCGCAAAAAACACCGCTTTACGTTTAAATGTAGCTACTGGTTTTAGAGCTCCAAACCTTGCGGAATTAACCTCTTACGGTGCTCATGAAGGGACAAATCGTTTCGAAATCGGTGATTCCAATTTGGAAACCGAACAGAATATTCAAACAGATTTAGCTTTAGAATATAAAAACAGACATATTGAAGTGTATGTAAACGGATTTTACAACAAAGTAAATAATTACATCTATCTATCTCCTAATGGAGAATTGATAAATGACGATCCAGTATATTTATACCTTCAAGATGATGCCGCTTTATATGGAGGTGAAGTTGGAATTCATTACCACCCGCACCCAATACATTGGTTACATTTGCAAAGTAGTTTTGAAACGGTTACAGGGAAACAAGATGCGGGAGACTATTTACCTTTAATTCCAGCTAATAATTTTAAAAACACAATTCGTGTAGAGTTTGAAAACAATTGGATTCAAAAAGGGTTTGCTTTTGTAAAATTAAGTTCCACTTTATCACAAAAGCATGTGAGTGCCTTTGAAACCAATACCAATGGATATAATCTTTTAAGTACAGGTATTGGAGGAGATTTTCAAGTATTTAAAAACACTTTAAATGTAAGTATTACAGGAAGTAATTTAACCGATAAACAATATATTAACCATTTATCTAGATTAAAGTCTGACGGTATTTATAATATAGGAAGAAACTTTAGTGTAGGCTTAACGTATAAAATATAAAGTAGGAATCTCAATTCATTTAATCATCAAAAAAGTCCCTTAAACTAGGGACTTTTTTGATCTTAATACTTTGGTCTTGTCTGTACTGGAGCTAAACACATAAGTGTAAAACCACATTAATGTAAATGTTGGTATAATGTCTAATCCGGGCATGGCTTCTTCTAAAAACGAGATCCCGGCAGCTATTTTTCCTGATTGTCCTTTATATAATTTGGTCATAATATAAGCTGAAATGGGCGCCCAAATAATATCAGAAAACTCCCCTATTCCAGGAATAATAAAACTTAAAAATCCCACTGAATCTAGAAGTAGAGACAAGGCTAATTTTTTATAATTTTTAGTATTAGGCATATTTATAGTTTAGTGTTATATAACACTCTAATTGCAAGAAATATACCAAATAATTTTTATGACAAATCTGCACTTATCAACTTTAAGAACTCATTTCTAGTTTCAATTTTTTCAAACTGTCCACGAAACCCTGAAGTTGTGGTTACCGAATTTTGTTTTTGCACACCACGCATCATCATACACATATGGCTCGCTTCAATAACAACAGCAACTCCTTGTGGTTTTAACGTATCGTTTATACAATCTAAAATTTGTTTAGTTAGGCGTTCTTGCACTTGCAAGCGTCTTGCAAATACATCTACAATTCTTGGTAATTTACTTAATCCTACAATATGGCCATTTGGAATGTACGCAATGTGTGCTTTTCCAAAAAATGGCAACATGTGGTGTTCGCAAAGAGAATATAATTCAATATTTTTCACAATTACCATTTCATTATACGATTCCTTAAACATGGCACTTTTTAAAATTTCAGCGGCATCTAAATCATATCCTTGAGTTAAAAACTGCATCGCTTTAGAAGCACGTTCGGGCGTTTTTTGTAAACCTTCACGAGAGGTGTCTTCGCCAATATCTTGAATAATATTCTCGTATTGTGTTTTTATACGATCTGTCGTTTCTAAATTATACTCTTCGTAATGTTTATATGGCATCGCTGTTTTATTTTGAGACATCAAAGGTAAAGATTTTAATCTTTACAGTTTTAAATTAAGCCATTTACCAAAAATAAAAATAACTAAATATGAATATAAAATCAGATCATAAAGTAAACATGAGTGGTATTAAAGCCTGTAAAAACAATATATAATACGACTAAAAATCTCCTGTAATCAAAATCTATTTAATTTTGTGAGATCGTTTTTAAAGTATTACTTTAATCAGCTTAATTATAATGCATGATTCAAGCAAAAAACATTCATAAATATTACGACGATTTTCATGTTCTAAAAGGTGTAAATCTTCATATTAAAAAAGGAGAAATCGTATCTATAGTCGGTGCATCCGGAGCAGGAAAGACAACCTTAATTCAAATTTTGGGAACATTAGATTCTCCTTCAAAAAAAGACGCTTGCGAACTCGTAATCAACGGTGTTAACATTCAAGATTTATCAGAAAAAGGACTCGCTAAATTTAGAAATGAACATATTGGTTTTATATTTCAATTCCATCAATTACTACCAGAGTTTACTGCTTTAGAAAACGTCTGTATTCCGGCTTATATTAAAGGAATTAATCCTAGTGAGGCAGAACCTAGAGCTAAAGAATTATTAGACTTTTTAGGGTTATCTCATCGTCAAAATCATAAACCTAACGAACTTTCCGGCGGAGAGCAACAGCGTGTTGCCGTAGCTCGTGCACTAATTAACAACCCGAGTTTAATCTTTGCCGACGAACCTTCAGGGAATTTAGATAGTGAGTCTGCAGAACAATTACACAGCTTATTTCTTAAATTACGCGAACAATTCGGGCAAACTTTTGTTATAGTTACTCATAATGAAGAATTAGCCAATTTAGCCGACAGAAAATTAGTAATGGTAGATGGAAATATTACAATCTAAAATAGAAAAATTCGCAAGTATAATTCAGCGTTTTATCACGTTTCTTAAAGCGCCAAATTTAGAAGACAAGAACCTATTTGTTGGATTTTCTAAAGTGAAAATATTTGTATCGGCACTTATTATAGCCTTCATTCTTAATTTTTGTTTCACCATCATTTTTTCAATAATTGAAACTATGGGGTATGTCAGTTTTGAAGATCACGCATCTACAAAGCTCTTCGAAGATTATCCGCCCTATATTATTGTTTTACTTGGTGTTTTTGTGGCTCCAATTATGGAAGAACTTATTTTTAGAGGCCCAATTACCTTATTTAAAACGAAACGATTTATTTATGTCTTTTATTTTTTTGCAATAACATTCGGCCTCATACATATCACAAACTTCGAAATCACTAGAAACGTATTAATTTTAGCCCCTATTTTAGTGGGGCCACAAATTGTAATCGGATTACTTTTAGGGGTGATTAGAATACAATACGGCCTAATCTACTCCATATTATTCCATGCCATTTACAACGGTATTTTAATTATTCCAGCCGTTTTATTTATGACATAATTATGACTAAAACTGAATTAAAAGAATTTCTAGACTCCAAAGTAATAGAGTACAATAATCCTAAATTTATTGAAAGCGACCCGATACAAATTCCGCATCAATTTAGTATAAAAGAAGATATTGAAATCTCTGGTTTTTTAACAGCAACCATCTCTTGGGGAAATCGAAAAAGCATTATTAAAAATGCTAATCATATGATGGAGCTACTTGACAATGCGCCATATGATTTTGTAATGAATCATTCTGAAGCAGATTTAGAAACCCTAAGTGCTTTTGTTCATCGGACGTTTAATGGCTCTGATTTTGCGCAATTTATTACAAGTATAAAACACATTTATTCCCAACATAACGGATTAGAACTACTCTTTGCCAAACACGCAGAACCAGATTCTTTACAACCCGCTATCCATCAGTTTAAAAAGATGTTTTTTGAAGCAGAGCATTTACCTCGCACACAAAAACACATTAGCGACCCGATGAAAAATTCTGCCGCGAAGCGTATTAATATGTTCCTAAGATGGATGATTAGAAACGATACTACTGGCGTAGATTTTGGTATTTGGAACACCCTCTCTCCTGCCCAGTTATCTTGTCCGTTAGATGTGCATTCTGGAAATGTAGCCCGGAAATTAAAATTATTATCTAGAAAACAAAACGATGGGAAAGCGCTAAACGAATTAGATCTTGCCTTACGTAAACTCGACAAAACAGATCCTGTAAAATACGATTTTGCCTTATTTGGACTTGGAGTGTTCGAAGGGTTTTAACCTTCATTTTATTATATTTATAAGCTTATATTATTATTCAACTTCAAAAAATATTTTTCATGAAACACGTTTACTCCCTTTTTTTAATGCTATTTACACTATGTGCTTTTTCGCAATCTCGAAAAATCCCCATTGATACGATGGTTGTAACCACACATACTACATCCATTAAAAATAAAAGTATTACATACACTGCAACTACGGGAACACAACCTGTTTGGGACAAAAAAGGTGATCCTATGGCGACCCTTTATTATACATATTACGAACGCACCAATGTTAAAGATAAAGCCAGCCGACCTCTGCTTATTTCATTTAACGGCGGACCTGGTTCTGCCTCTGTTTGGATGCATATTGCTTACACTGGTCCTAAAGTTTTAAATCTTGACGACGAAGGCTACCCAGTTCAGCCTTATGGTGTAAAAGACAATCCAAATTCTATTTTAGATATTGCAGATATAGTGTATGTTAATCCTGTAAATACAGGGTATTCCAGAATGATTGCGGATAAAGAAGGTAAGCTTCCTGAGCGTGATAACTTTTTCGGAATAAATGCCGATATTAAATATTTGGCCGAATGGGTAAACACCTTTGTCACACGAAAAAACCGTTGGGAATCTCCTAAATATATTATTGGAGAGAGCTATGGAGGTACACGAGTTATGGGATTAGCAAAGGAATTACAATCTAGCCAATGGATGTATTTAAATGGTGTGATTATGGTATCGCCAGCAGATTATAAATTGTACAGTACAGGACAGCCCGTATATTCAGCTTTAAACTTACCGTATTTTGCCGCAACAGCTTGGTATCATAAAGTATTACCTCTAGAATTACAGCAGAAAGATTTATTAGAATTACTTCCTGAAGTCGAAAGTTATGCCATTAATAATCTGATGCCAGCTATAGCAAAAGGCGGTTTTATTTCTGAAACCGAAAAGCAAGAAGTCGCTAAAAAGGTAGCTCACTTTTCTGGATTAACGGAAAAGGAGGTATTACAATATAATTTAGAAGTGCCGACATCATATTTTTGGAAAGCCTTATTACGAGATAAATCAGGCCAAACAATCGGACGTTTAGATTCTAGATATTTAGGAATTGATAAAACAGACTCAGGAACATCTCCAGATTACAATGCAGAAATTAGCTCTTGGTCGCATTCTTTTACTCCTGCGATTAACTACTACATCAGGGAACATTTAAATTTTAAAACAGATATTAAATATAATATGTTTGGCAATGTGCACCCCTGGGATAAAAAAAACGATAATGTTAGAGATGATTTAAGACAAGCTATGGCAGAAAACCCATATTTAAAAGTACTTATTCAATCTGGATATTACGATGGCGCAACTACTTATTTTGCGGCCAAATACACCATGGGACAAATAGACCCAAGTGGAAAATTAAAAGACCGTTTTACCTTTAAAGGGTATAGAAGCGGACATATGATGTATCTTAGAAAAGATGATTTAATTTCTGCTAATGATGATATCCGTGAATTTATAGAACACGCTTCAAGCAAAGGAAAAGCTGCTAAATATACTAGAGATTAAGACGTATTCTAGACATTATAAAGTACAAATAAGCTCCGTTGTTAAAATACGGAGCTTATTTATTTAAACAGCCTGCAAGCGCTTTGTCTTAACATTTTACTCAACTCTAATTGCATAAGACTACTCAATCATCGGATTAAAATAATTTAAATTATTATTATATTTAAGCATAAGATAGCTCTTTAATTAGCGATAAATAAATACACACAAAATGAATCCATATATAATATCAGCTGAATGGCTTAACGAAAAATTAAATACTGAAAATCTAATTATTTTGGATTGCACACTGCAGAATCAGCTTTTAAAACAGCCTTTAGAGATTCAAAATATTCAGATTAAAGATGCGAGATATTTCGACCTTAAATTTAAGTTTAGCGATTTAAGCGACCCGTTTCCTACAGCATATCCTTCTCCATCTCAATTTGAAATTGAGGCACAACACTTAGGTATAAATACAAATAGTACCATTGTAGTTTACGATGCAAATGGCATTTATTCTAGTCCGCGTGTGTGGTGGTTATTTAAATCGATGGGACACCAGGAGGTTTATGTTTTAGATGGCGGTTTACCAGAATGGATAAGAAATGATTTTCCTACAGAAATAAAGGAGGCAACACCATATCCAAAGGGAAATTTTCAAGCTAAATTGAATCCTGAAATCGTTCGGAAATTTGATGCTGTATGCGATAATCTAGCCACTCAAGACGAACTCGTTATCGATGTGCGCTCTGAAAATCGATTTAACGGATTAGTTAAAGAACCTCGCGAAGGACTTAGAAGCGGACAAATTGATCATTCAATCAATATACCGTATACAAAAGTGCTTAATAATGGAAAATTTGAAAGCGAAGAACACCTGAAACACCTTTTTAAACCCTTAGAAAACGAAGAGCGACCTGTCATTTTTAGTTGTGGATCTGGCATAACAGCATGTGTTATGTATTTAGCTTCCGAAGGCATATTAAAAAACAAAAAAGCGGTGTATGATGGCTCATGGACAGAATGGGGAGACAAAGTAAAAGCGTAGTGTTATTTCTAAGTTCGTAAACTAAAACATCTATTTATTTCGACCGATACCAAAAACCACCAAATGAAACATAGTATAATACTCTTTGCGTTTTGCGTATTCCTGTTGTCTTGTAAGCAACAAAACAAGGATCAGGAAGTAACTAAGTTAAACACCATTGCGTTACAAGACACTTTAACGAAACATTTAAATACAGCCTATAAGCAAGATGCTATTATGGGATTTTCGGTGGCTATAGTCGATAAAAACGGACTGATATACGACAACGGTTTCGGTCATACAGATCTTAAGCAAAAGCTTAATTATACGTCGTCTACAACTCAAAATATTGCTTCAATATCTAAAACACTAATTGGAATTTCGTTACTCAAAGCTCAAGAATTAGGAGCGTTACAGATCGACGATCCTATAAATAAATATTTACCGTTTAAAGTTGTAAATCCGCATTATCCAGAAACTCCAATTTTAATTAAACACTTAGCTTATCATACGTCTTCCATAACCGATTTAGAAGATATCTATGATAAATCCTATATCTTAACGAAATCTGAGCATGAAGAACATGAAGGTGTTTTTAACTATTTTAATCTACCAAACACCAGGATTTCAGCCTTACAATTCTTTCAGAATGGCTTATCTAAAGATGGATCTTGGTATACTGAAGACACGTTTTTAAAATCTAAACCAGGAGATCAAAGAGCATACTCAAATATTGCAGCCGCACTTTGTGCTCAAATTATCGCAAATGCAACGGGGAAAGACTATCGAGAATTTACCAAAGATTATATTTTGAAACCGCTGAAAATGAATGATTCCGGATGGTCAAATACCGACATTGATAGTACAAACCGTTCAAAATTATTTTTAGACAAAACCATGACAGTTGCCGATTATTCTTTAATCACTTTTGCCGATGGCGGATTTATAACTTCTAGTAAGGACCTCGGTTTATTATTATCCGAATTTATAAAAGCCTATCAAGGCAACGGAACGATACTGCATAAAGATAGCTACGCAACCTTATTTAAAAAACAATACTATACCTCCGAAGAAAACTTAGAATCCTATGGTGTATTTCTAGAGTTTAGAGATGGATTCTTTAAGAATAAAGGTGATTTAATTGGCCATAATGGTTCTGACCCTGGAGTTATGACCGCAATGTACTTTGACCCCAATACGGCATTAGGAAAAATAATGATTATAAACACAGAAACCGATTATAAAGATGACGTTTGGCCAGAAGTAGAATCTATTTGGACGGCATTATCAGATTTTGAAACGAATTTAAACCTTCAGAAATAAAAATATAACTGGGGTTATTTAATCCTTATAATTTATCCTCTAGAATATAAAAAATAACCGCCTCCAATAACTAAAAGAGGAGATGCAATGGCTAAAAGGATAATGGTCCATCTATATAATCCCCAAAAAGACACAACTTTTCTTTGGTCACCGTTTTTGGCGTAAATGATCATTACAGAATCGCCCACTTGATATGGTGAAGGATTAGTACTTATTTGACTATTAAACACTACCGATTCATTATCACGATCTGTATATTCAAAAACAGGTTTATATGTATAGCCGTTATCTCCACGATTTCTTATTAAGTCTATAACTATTGCTTTAGTACTAATGCCATCAGACTGTAACGTTTTGGTTGCATTATAGCTCTTAAGTGCAAAAAATATTAGGATAATAGAAACACTTAACATTCCACTGTATACATACTCAATCATTTTCATGTTATTTAAATTAAAACAGAGCATCAAAAATACAAAAAGGGAACAGCATTTATATGTAATGCTGCTCCCTTTTATCTAATCTATTTTTAACGGAGGTTATGTCTTGAAACGCTCCATTATAACAACATATCTATTTTGTAAAATCAGCTTTAGTTAAGCCGTTATTAAATGAAATGTCTGTCCAATTTACTAAAATCCAAGGTTCATCTGTAACTTCGGCATCCCAATTCGACGCTTTGTATTTACGTTTTGTTGGCAATAATATACCATCGATATTTTCGTATTGTAATTCCATTAATAACGGATCTGATTTTCCGAAATCCATTACCGTAAATAGAAACTGATCCACCAATTTTGTCTCTTTATTAATATATAATTGGTAAATATCTTTTGGCTTCCCATCGGGAGATTCGAACGTTACTTTTACAACATCGTATTCCAAATCACCTACAGTTTGTTCTTTTACATATTCGTAAATCACACCTGGATCTAATAATTTGGGCATCATTGTAAACCAATAAAAATTAGTTGGTCTATTAAAAGCGACACGTTTTAAGTACATAGAATCTGTTAATACTTTACCTTCATGCTTTAACCAATATTCGCTACCATCGTAACCTTGTTCGATAGTACCTTCTAAATTTGCAAGCGATCTTTCGTGTTTTATATACTTGCCGTAAGATAACTCTCCATTAAACATATATTTTTCTGTAGTCACATCGGTTTTACCATCTGGAGTTTGGTAAGTATAGGTGTAAACAACATCTTTTCTATTCATTAGTTTACTGTAATCCCCTACTTCCTTGGTCATTCTGTAAACCAACTCATGTCCTTTATTCATAAACTCTGGAGCCGTCTTATTAACTTCTTGAGTAGGGATCTCTTGTTTCACTTCTTTCTTTTCATTTTTACAGGAAGTTAAAGTAAAAATGGAAATCATACCAATTGCTAAAATTTTTCTCATGTTGTTTTTTTCTATTGTTAGTACAAAATTAATGGGATTAGTGGCTTTACAAACTATTTCCTTACATCTATTTATAAATCAATTTCTAACCTTCAAAATCAAATTCATATTTTTAAATAATTACTAAAAAAACTAAACAGACAATTGCATATGTTTGTATTAGAAATTAAAATACTAGCGAAACCTCCTTCTTATAGACATCTATTATGAAAACACTAAAACTTTTACTTTTATTAGTAGTATTACCTTTATTTAATTCTTGCGGTTTAAAACCTATTTCTTCAGAATATACCTTTGTTAAAACAGATATAGACCATGTAAATATAGATGAATTAGGAGATGGAAACGTCCTTATTTATAGTGGCGCTAATATATTACATACGGTAGATAATACGGCGAGATTAAATGTTTGGATTGATAATATCCCATTAGGACAAATTAGACCAAGTGAATATGCTATTCTAAACTTTAAACCTAAGGCTTATCAGTTTAAATTACTTCATATCGATTTTGTAAACATGAAAAGTGAACATACCGTTGAAATTGATAAAAACACAAAAGTGATTATGATTAAACCGACTGTAACTTCTAATAAACTAGAAGTCACGAACCAACTGCCACCAAAGTTTGAGAAGTATAAATATGCGGAAAAAAGATAGTATTAAATCCCTTCTTTTTCAATAACGTAATATAATTGAAATCAATCAGGCTATAAAATTATTATAAATCATAATAACGACGGTTGCTGTTACAAAAATGGTTAAAATCATATTTGTCTGTTTTAACGTCTTGTTTTCTTTTTTAAGTTTTTCAATTTCATTATCTATGTCCATAGCGTATTTTAGTATTTCTAATTAGTGTACCGTAAAAATAGAACAATTGCTTTAAGCCTTATTAATTCTTCTTCAGAATTTATTTATATTTGATGTGTAATGAAATTTTTAGCATACATATTAGCCTTTATGGTCTTGTCGCTCTCGGTTAAATCTGGGAATGACGAGTTGTTACTAACTTCTGAGGTTCAAAAACCATGTTGTGCAATTTCTTCTGCTCCTGTTTCTGAAACTGAAAACACAGAACATCAAAAATCTAAAGGCAGTACAGACAATTGTAATCCGTTTAAAGCGTGTTGTTCTTGCCTATTAGTAAGTTTTAATTATCCTTTTTCACTAGAACCTTATATTGCAATTTCGACTGAGCAATTTTTCGGATATCAATCGTATTTAGCTTCACAATTTATTTCTGATTTTTGGCAACCGCCACAATTTGTTTAAGACCAATTTTAGTAGTCATACCGAATCGCACGTTCGATTCAAAACTCATTTTAAACAAATCAAAATATCAGAACACATGAAATTATCACATATTTTCGCATTAGCAATTACATTAGCCTCAACAACAGCAACTTTCGCACAATCTTCAGAAGAAAAAACAGAAATCACAGCATCCACCAAAACCATTTCACCAAAAGTTAAGGGGATTACATGCTCTAGTGATTTAAAAACTATTTCTGCCAATGTCCAAAAATTGGAAGGCGTGAATGCCTGTGTGGCAGGAAAAACAGGGCCCACAACACAATTCGAAATTGCATTTAATCCAACTTTAGTATCCGAACAAGATATCTTTACTGCGATTAAAAACACAGCAGGTTGTGAAGATCCAAACGACAGACCTTACAAAGTAAAACAGTAAATACCTTTAGTCAAGGTGTAAATTAATTACACTTTGCTTGTTTCACTTTAAAATTCAATCAATGAAAATATTCATATTCATTGTTGGTTTACTGTTTCCCTATGTTTTGTCGGCACAATACATTTCAGGAAAAGTGACCAACAGTAATAACGAACCATTAGCGGGTGCAAGTCTGCATTGGAAAAACACAGCTATTGGCATCACAACAGATATTAATGGTCACTATAAATTGACCGCTAAAGACATATCTAAAAACACACTAATTGTGAGTTATGTTGGGCATGTTTCTCAAGTACTAGAAATTAGCGATCAATCCGAAATAAATGTCATTTTAAAAGAATCGGAATCTTTAGATGAAGTCGTTATTAAGAGTCAGCGCGATGGTGTTATTATCTCTAGTTTAAGTCCGATAAAAACAGAGCTGCTAACTCAAACCGAATTGACAAAAGCGGCGTGTTGTGATTTGGCGGGGTGTTTTGAAACACAAACTACAGTCCAAGCTCAAACCACAAATGTGATTACAAATTCTAAAGAGCTACGTATTCTTGGGCTTTCAGGTGTTTACAATCAGGTGTTAATTAATGGTTTTCCTATGATTCAAGGTTTAAGCTATACTTATGGTATTAGTAGTATTCCTGGCACTTTAGTCGATAATATTTATATCTCTAAAGGTGCAAATAGTGTCCTTCAAGGTTTTGAAAGTATTAGCGGACAAATAAACGTGGAAACCAAAGACCCTAAAAATGCAGAAATGCTTTTACTGAATGCCTATATCAATAGTTTTTCAGAAACACATTTAAATGCCAACTACGCGTTTACAAAAGGAAAATGGAGCAATCTTACTGCAGTTTCTACGGTGCAACCGGCTAATGCATTTGACAAAGACGATGATACCTTCTTAGATTTACCAAAACTAACCCGCTATATGGTTTTTAATACCTTAAAGTATGGTAACGAAGCGCATTGGGGTTGGAATAGTGAATTGGGAATACGTTTTGTAAACGAACAGCGTATTGGCGGACAGACTAATTTTAATGCAGATACAGACAAAGGCAGTCATGAAATTTATGGGCAGACGGTTAATATTAATCAGCCTGAAGTATGGAGTAAAACAGGGTTTAGAATGAACGACCAACATAATTTTGTGCTGTATGCTTCTAGTTTTTATCAGAATCAGAACTCGTATTTCGGAACGGTAAAATATAATGCCGAACAGACTAATTTCTTTGCGAACATGCAACATGAATTTAATTATGACACGCATGTTTTAAAATCAGGTATCAGTTTTAAGCATTTAAATAGCGATGAGGATGTTGCATTTACATACAATGCTTTAAACAGAACTTATGACGGCGATTATTTTAGAAATGAAAATATAATCGGTGCATTTGCTGAAAATACCATGACATTTTTAGACGATAAATTAACGTGGATTGCCGGTATTCGTATCGATAACCATAATGAATTTGGAACCAAAGTAACACCACGTACACTTTTAAAATACGATATTACGCCAAAAACAATTATCCGTGCCAATGTAGGTACAGGTTGGCGTACTGTAAATTTATTTAGTGAAAATATTGGTTTATTGGTAAGTTCTAGAGATATCGTTTTTAAGGAAGCCTTAGAACCAGAACACGCATTGAATACCGGAATAAATATCACTCAGAAATTTGACACCGAAAATGTGAATGGTTTCTTTAGTGCAGACTTCTATCATACGAATTTTAAAAACCAGATCTTTCCTGATTACGACACCGATCCGACAAAAGCAATTATCGAAAATTTTAGAGGAAAAAGTATAAGTAACGTATTTCAGGCAGAAGTATCGCTAAATTTATATGAACAATTCGAATTTAAAACGGGATACAGTTTTATAGATGTCTATCGTGAAATAGAGGGCAAAAAAGAACTTTTACCTTTCAATCCGAAACATAAAATAGTGACAAATTTAGGATACAAACCACTGTCCAATAGATTTAGAATAGATGTGAACTTTCATTGGTATGGCGAGCAACGTTTACCCAATACACAAAGTAATCCCGAAATTTATAGACGCCCAGATTTTTCTGAAGACTATTCCATTTTAAATGCTCAATTTACCTATAATTTAAATCGCGTTGAACTGTATACCGGTTGCGAAAATATTTTCAATTTTAGACAAGAACAGCCTATTTTAAGTTGGCAGGATCCGTTTGGTGAATATTTTGATACCAGTTCGGTTTGGGGCCCAACACGTGGAAGAGAATTTTATTTAGGTGTGCGCTATAAAATTCCGAGTAAATAAAATTAACAATCAGAACACTTAAATCAGTGTTAAAACATCATTGGAATAGCTGAAGATTCATTAATTTTCAGCTGTTCTTTTACATATATATCCGCTTCATAATGGTATATTGTAACCGTCATGCACTTAACACAAAATCAAATCAATGGGAGTTTATCAATTTCAACGCGAACAATTTTTTAATCAACCCGTAGATGTTTTATGGGAATTTATCTCGAATCCTAAAAATCTAAAAACCATCACGCCAGATTATATGGGGTTTGACATCACTACTAAAAATTTACCCGACGCCATGTACGAAGGGATGATTATTAACTACAAGGTTTCTCCTGTTTTGGGAATAAAAACCACCTGGGTCACAGAAATAACACACGTAAAACATAAGCAGTATTTTGTAGACGAACAGCGCGTAGGACCTTATAAATTATGGCATCATCAGCATTTTTTAGAAGCAACAGAAGGCGGAACTTTAATGAAGGACATTGTAACCTATCAGCCTCCTTTTGGATTTTTAGGAAATATCGCAAACAGCTTCATGATTAAAAACAAACTCGAAGAAATTTTTAAATATCGTAACACGATTTTAAACGAATTATTCGGAAAGTAATCCGTTTACTATCTGTATTTAAAACGATTATCACATTTAGATATTTATAAATTAGCACCATTTAATAGCGTCCACAATAATGCCAATAATCGAGAAATCCGAATATAATACACCGTCATTAATACATAGAAACCCACATTTTTCTACTATTTATGCTGCTAAAATAAAGCAAGTTTCCCCTCCAGATTATAACACTGAAACTTTAGAATTAAGTGATGGCGATTTTCTTAATATCGACTATATTATAAAAGGACAGGACAAAGCCCTTATTTTATGTCATGGTTTAGAAGGCGATTCTAGAAGAACCTATAACAATAGCTGTGCGAATTATTTTGCTGCACAGGATTTTTCTGTATTTGCTTGGAATAATAGAACCTGTGGCGGACGGATGAACCGCTTACCAAAAATGTATCATCATGGTTCTATAGACGATTTGGATGCCGTTGTACAATTTGCTTTTAGTCAAGGTATGAAGTCCGTTTACCTGATTGGATATTCTATGGGTGGTGCACAAGTTTTAAATTATTTAGGAAAAGGTGAAACAGATCCGCGAATAAAAGCCGCTGTTGCCGTGTCTGCTCCTACGCATATAAAAACATGTTCAGAAACCTTAAAAATGGGTTTCAATAAAGTGTATTTAAATAATTTTAAAAAGGAAATAATAAATAAGCTGAAGCAAAAAGTGATTCAATTTCCTGAATTAGCGAATATCGATAAAATAAACGCTTTACATAGTTTCGATGAAATAGATGATTATTTTACAGCGCCAATGCACGGTTTTATTGATAAAGATGATTATTACGACCGCGTCTCTCCAGAGTTTGTATTACAAAACATTTCGACTCCCGTACTTATTTTTAATGCGTTGGATGATCCGTTTTTAGGCGACCGTTGCTATCCCATATCGCAAGCAAAAGAGAGTGATTATGTCTATTTAGAAATGCCTAAATATGGCGGACATTGTGCTTTTCCATTAAAGAATTCTTCTCAATCGTATGCAGAAATCCGAGCTCTAGAATTTTTCAGCAGTATATAAATCTGTTGTAAAATTTAATTCTGTGGCGTTCTGTAGTGAAGCAGAAATTAAAGGAAATACGCTAAAATTTAATTAATGCATAAGTATTCATTTGGTAAACAGTAAGTACACTCATCGCAGATAACCCCACTTTTACTTCTGGTAACAAATCCGCTTTGTTATACCCATTAGACGTCATAGACTGTCCACAAAGAAACACATCGACACCAATAGCAGAAAGAGATTTAATTAATTCTATATTCGGATTATCTACATTATATTTTTCTTTATAAACCGCTGAAGATAAGGCATCTTTTACCGCACCACCATGTAAAACAAGCGCAAGATGAATCTGTTCTTCTGGAATACCAGCCCTCACATGCATATTATAATAACGGTGCATACTAGAAATAACCCTGTTAGGAATACTTGCATCTACTTGTTTATTATCGATATCGAAAATAGCTTTTAGCTCCTGAGAAGCATCCGGCACAAAATCTAAATCGTTTACAGTAAACACGGCACCAACCGCATCGAAAACTGGCCCTGTCGTGGCTTTAACTTTTTGTCCGAAAGAAATATGCACTTGAGTTAAAAACAAGACTAGGAAAAAGAGGTACTGAAATTTATTTTGCATTTGTAATTATAATAAGAAATCGCGTATCACACAAGAGAAAACCTATAAAACAGTCTTGGACTAAAATGGCAATTATTTTAGCCCGAGACTGTTTGGTTATAAAAGAGATTAAAAAATAGAGACCGACTTAATATCGCGAATACCCGTTTAAAATAAGTAGTAGAATATAAATCCACCTATAATAGCTATAGCAAGAATAGAAGCCACAAAAGCAACTACAGCCTTAGGTTTTAGCATTGAAGACACTATAGCGATTTCTGGCAAACTAGCACCCGTACCACCAATTAATAAAGCCATGGCTGCTCCCATACTCATTCCTTTTCCGATTAATACACTTAATAATGGAATAGCCATTTCAATTCTAAGATATAAAGGCACACCAATTCCTGCTGCCAAAAATATAGCTAACGGATTATCGTTACCCAAGTACTTTTCTACAAAGGCATCAGGCACAAAAACCACCGAAACTGCACTAATTACAGCACCTATTAAGACATACGGCATAATACGTTTGAAAAGTGACCAAGCAAAATCTAGCGCCCCTCTTACCTTTTCATTTTTTACTTTAATAAATATAGATTTTGAATTTGATTCACAACTTGAAGCTTGAGTTTGACCAGAACACGACATTTCAGACACTGGAATAGCCGAACAATCGGAAATCAAAATCACAGGTTCCGTACGTTTTTCTTGAACCCCTCCTGAACAACTTTGCATGGTTGAAGGTTCTGCTGTACAAGGATTAACTTTTGGCTTAGTCCCCATAATTTTTACATGATTTACCAGAGATGTATTACCTACAATAGTTCCAAAGACTATAGCACCAATAAAAACGATAATAAAATAGACTGCCGCCACCTTAAAACCAAACACCGCAAAGACAAAAGCGACCACAACAAAATTTGCTAAAGGCGCCGACAATAAGAAAGAAAACACCATAGATAGAGGCGCTCCCATTTCGAGCATTCCCATAGAAACAGGTACCATAGAAGCACTACAAAAAGGTGTTGGTATCCCCAGAATCGCTCCCATTACACCACTATATTTCCCCGTTTTACTTAATCGTTTCTGTAATTTTTCTTGTGGTATGTACGCCCGTATAAAACCAGTTAAAACAGATACAAAGGCAATAATAAAGAACAATGCAACACTTACATGGATAAACTCGTCTAGTGCAATTTTTAAATTTTCTGACATTTTAAAATGAATTATAATTAATGATTAAACATTAACATATGCTAAATTTAGCATATGTTAGGTTGTAAAAAAAACCAATACGGCATTGGTTTTTAAATGTAGATTATAAGTTAAGAGTCACGCTCTAGAAGTCGTTGCTTACAACGCTCTATCTCTATAGTCATGTCTTTTTCGGAGATGGTACTTACTGCATTTTTTATATGCGACATAAATTCACTATCTGTAGATTTGATAAAATAATACACCCATTTCCCCTCTTTACTTTCGTCGATTATATCTGCTTTTTTTAATATTCTTAAATGGCGAGACACATTATATTGTGGTTCGTTTAAGACTTCTATTATTTCTGAAACACAGATTTTAGAATCCATATTAATTAATAACCAGATAATTTTAAGACGTGTAACTTCGGATAACGCTTTAAAAGTATTTAAACTGTTTTGCAAGTTGGGCTTCATTACTGTTTTAATTGAGTCAAAGTTTTAAAACATATGCTAATTTACGCATATATAATGCAAATGTAATTTTTTCCATTATAAAAGCAAATTTTTATTAAATAAAAAGAGATCTAAGGAGTTTTTGATTTTTAAAAAATGACTGAAATCTGTATCCCTTATTGGAAACAGGATTAAGAGAACATCAGATATAGCCCATTAATTTTTAAGACGGGTGAATAAATACTCGTATATTAAAAAGAACGTACATTGAGTTACTAAAAAGTAATCTTCAATTTCCAATTATTTTTTTAAATTAGTATACTCAAAAAATGAATCTCAATTAAATGGCTGCTTTCTCATTCAATCATATCGCACTTTCTGTAAAAGATGTTAACACATCTATTGCATTTTATCAAAAGGTACTTCAACTTGACGAAATTAAGAATACGGCTTCAGACTCCAAAACAAGATGGCTGTCACTTAATGAAGGGAAGCAACTTCATCTCATTCCACGGCCAGATTCTGAAATAAAAACAAATAAAGCCGTTCATTTTGCTTTAACCACATCCGATATGAATTCTTTTGTAAAGTATCTAAAAGAATTAAATATTGATTATTCAGATTGGCGTGATACACCAAACAAAGATTACATACGAAAAGATGGGATTAGGCAAGTTTACTTTCAAGACCCTGATGGGTATTGGATTGAGATAAATGATGATATCTAATAAATTAATTTTGTTAATCGGTTTTCTTAATACTCTGAACACCTAACATAAAATGTTTCCTCACAAAATACAAATGTAAATTTATCACCTTATAATACGGGTTTTACTATTAAAAATATGGTTTCAACAAACTGCATGTAGCTCATAAATAAGTTAGAACCAATATTTGATAAAAAATGAACACCATTAGAAAGCGACTGACTTTATTTATTGAAAAATCAAGTGAGAATATTGAAAAAATCAGAGCAACCTATAATCCCGAACAATTTCATTTAATTCCTTGTCATATTACCCTTTGTCGTGAGAACGAAATAGAGCCTATTTCCAAAATAATTGAACGTATTACCTCTATAAATCTAGAAAAACCACTCCGCATTGCATTAAACGGACCAGAACGATTTGCAAATGGACGCGGTGTTTTTTTACCTACAACCAATAAAAACACAGAGTTTAAGGCATTAAGAGAACGCATTTTAGGAATACCTTTAATACGTGAGCAACAACCTCACGTCACACTCATGCATCCTAGAAATTCGACCTGTACCGAAGCCATTTTTACAGAAATTAAAAAACAAGATTTACCCACTGAATTGTTTTTCAATAAAATAAGTTTAATTGAACAAATAAATAATGGAAAATGGAAGGTGGTAGATGAATATGCTATCGTAAATAATAACCTTACCAAAGATTAGCACACCTAATTTTGAGTATCAATTATTAAAAAAACACGGACGTTTACTTTAAATTCATACTCCAATTTAAAGTAAATACATCATCTTAGCTATAACTACAAGTCTGATTTACTTCCCTCCTACTCAAATGCAATGCCATATAGGAAAATACTATATTTTCTTCTTAGGATTATATTTACGCAAAATTTAAAAAAAATTGGTTAACTGAATTTATACTTGTATTATAATTACTACGAAATATCAATCAGAGATGTCTTCATTGTAAGTTAACGCATACTCCCAATGGCGGTTTCCATTTGTACTTGAGCCATATCCATTATGTGTTCATTATTTTTTGGATTCAATACAGATAATTCTGTACACCCTAGAACCACAGGATATTTGGCAGCATATCGAGCGATAAGCTTATGGAATTTCTCGACCAGTGTAGCTGTTTCTGTTCCCTTATAAACCTCTTTTCTTACAGTATCTATAAAAGCCATATCGTCTTCTGATAGTGAAATAACTTCTATAGTATTGGCTTTGAAATAAGAGCTAATATAATCGGATCTCATAGAATACAGCGAACCAAACAATACGATTTTACCCCAATTATTTTGTTTTAATTTAGAGACCGTTAAATGAAGTGGATGAAGGACTTCGGAATCATTATGCAATCGGTCTACCGTTTCATGAAGCGTAATATTAGGAATAATTATAGCATTGGGTTTAAATGATTCCATGTCTCTTAAATATCCCTCTACTAGACGATCTAATGTCTCTGAAGTATTAGGTAGTAATGAATTTACATCATTAAAATCTACATTAAATACGACTAACGGACAGGTACTATACTCACCATTTTCTTTATTATATAAATCATTTAATACACTTAGATAATATGTAGTCGTTCGGCTTCCGAGACCTAAAAGTACTAGATTATTGTTAATCATAATTAATATCTCGTTAGTATATAATCTGCGAAATATGCTTTATTATCCATGATTTTAGTATCTAACTTAAAATCGGTATTCAAGATAATTTTAGATATAAGTACATCATTATATTTCCTAGAAACTTCGGTTTGTATTTTTTCACCTTTTTCAAAATGAAACGATTTGCCAATGGCTTTAACCGCTACTGTTTGATCACTTTTACTTTCAATAAAACTAATGGCAATACCTTCTTTTTCATTATATTCTGGAGAATGTTTAAACTGACTTAAATCAAAATTAGCATCCAATTGCGTATTTATTCTTTCTAAGACATTAATATTAAATGCTGCCGTTACGCCTTTGCTATCGTCGTAAGCTGGCAATACAATATCTTTAGATTTTATTAAATCTACACCTAATAAAAGTTTATCTCCTGGCGCTAAATTTGCGCCTAATTTAGAAATAAATGCGGATGCCAAATCATCTGTCATATTACCAATATTAGACCCTAAAAACAATATGATTTTAGGTTTCTTACTCATTTTTAAAGCATCCAATACTTTGAAATAATCACCTTGTTTTGTTTTTACCGATACATTTGGCAAGACTTCATTAAGGTCTTTCTCGAGCAGATCTAAGGCATTAGAAGAAATATCTATTGGAAAATAATCAAATTTAAAATTATTTGTATCTAAAGACTTTAGTAATTCTTTTGTTTTTAAACCATCCCCTGCACCGAGTTCAATTAATTCAAAATAAGAATCTGCTTGCAAATCCATCGCTTTAATTAATTGGTCTGTTTTATTCTTAAAAATATCCAACTCACTACGCGTTAAATAATATTCTGGCAAATTCATGATTTCTTGAAACAGAGCATCTCCCTTTTTATCATAAAAATACATCGAAGGTATTGTTTTGGGATTTTCTTGGAGTCCGTTTTCGATATCCGTCTTAAACTGTTCTAAATCATCACAGATTACGTTCTCCTGTGCTACTTCCTTATTTTTAACTATTTCTATCATCTATTTTGCTAATCTTATTCCCGTAAATTGCCATCTTTCGGTAGGGTTAAAAAAATTACGATAAGTATCGCGGCTATGGTTTGGAGACGTGGCAACAGAAGCACCTCTAAGTACCATCTTATTACTCATAAATTTCCCGTTGTATTCACCAAGTGCACCATTCTCTTTTTGAAAATTAGGATATGGTAAATATGCACTATTAGTCCACTCCCATCGTGTTCCCCAGTTCAAGGCTTTAGACGCGACTTCCCATTCAAATTCTGTGGGTAAACGCATGCCTTTCCATTCGGCAAATGCCTGGGCTTCGTAATAATTAATATGACTTAAAATCGCATTCTTATCTACTTTTTGTAAACCAGAAAGGGTGTAGTAATGCCATTCATCATCCATTTTATGCCAATACATAGGCGCGTTAATCTTATGGGTATTTACCCAAGTCCAACCTTCGTCTAACCACAAATTAAAGTCGGAATATGCACCAGACGCTATAAATTCTATATACTCACCGTTGGTAACTAATTGGTTTTGAATCTCAAAATCGTTAATATAAACCTTGTGAACACCTAACTCATTATCGTAACAAAATTCGGTTCCTTGATAACCAACTTCATAAACACCAGCTTGTATTTTTACACTTTCGGTATTTAAATTGTGGTCTTTAACCAAATTGTATTCGGTATTAAAAACCGGGAAAATGGGATTATGACCAAACATATATTTGACATCAGTAACTAGTAATTCCTGATGCTGTTGTTCATGATTTAATCCAAGCATTACTAATTCTATCAGTTTTTTGTCTGATACATCTAATAGCAACTCATGCATTTTAGCATCTACATATGTTCTGTATTCTAAAATTTCATCGGTGCTAGGACGAGACATATTTCCTCTATTAGATTGCAAAACCCTATCGCCTGCATTGTTATAATAACTATTAAAAAGGAAGTTAAAATGGGAATTAAATTCGGTGTAATTGTGTACATAGGCTTTAAGAATAAATGTTTCAAAAAACCAAGTTGTATGGGCTAAATGCCATTTTGGAGGACTTGCGAATTGCACGACCTGAATAGCATAATCTTCTATATGTAAATGATTGCAAAATTTGAGCGTTTGTTCTCTAACTAGTTTATAATTCATCAATACAGTCATATCTGCTAATACATTTTTATTTAATTAGTTAAAGATTCTAAAATCAAATGGGCTCATGCTAAATATACTTTCCTAAAGTTATAAAATTTTAACCTAAGCAAAATTAAAATATTATTAAGCGAGCATTAACGCAATCCATTCTTTTTCTAACCCTTCTGATTTTGTTCAACCTTTTCCATAGCTTTCTGTCTGACTGACCTTTTACAAGATCAGTCATCTTGAACAGTTTTTTTATAAATTAAAAACCTGAAGAGTCTTTGCCATTTTGGTTTACTACCACATATTGGTCGCGCTATGACTTGAATCCTTATTTAATTAATAAATAAAATATAAAATTATAGCCGTATGATTTGGGTATTGAATGCGTAACGGATAGCATCTAAAAAGTATTTAGAGGCTTCAAATTACTAGTTAATTTCTTTAGGTATATTGGTTAGGACACGTCTAAATAGGATACAAAAAAAATCGAAACACAAGAACGTAACTCTTTTATTTTCAATAGATTTAACTCTCTATTAGACTTCTAATTGATATTTGGATAATCTTAACTCGACCATAAAAGATCTTAATTTTTTGGACACTTCCTGAAGCTCATCTGTCATAGAAAACACTTTGGGATCTCCTACAATAATTAATTTATGTTTGGCTCGAGATAAAGCTACATTTAATAGACGTTCTCCCTGAATTCCTTTATAAAGTCGGCCAATATTTTTTTCACTATTATCTACAATATCATAAATAATCATATCAAAACCCGAACCTTGAAAAGAATGGATGGTTCCTATTTTAACACGATCTAATTGCTCATCCGATAACAAATCAATCAATAGCCGTTTTATGTAAGTAACTTGACCATTATAAGGCGTAATGACGCCAACATTTATTATGCTGTTTCCACTAATAATTTCCGTAACCAATTTGGCTATAAGTTGTCCTGTTTTGGCATTTACTCGCGATCTTCCTGCGGTAGATTTCACAACCGAACCTTGTCTAGGCGCTACAGGTATAAAATAATATGGAGAACTGATTGTTTGATTAAGCAGTTTTAAATGTTCAAATTCTGGAGTATAATGAGTGGTTAGTTTTCCGTTATAAAAGCGATCATTTATAAATTCACAAATCTCAGGATGCATCCGTCTTTGCTCGGTTAACATTACCTGTATATCCTCTTCATAGTTGTTTTCATCCTTAAAATAATCAAAAACATCCTTATTAAACCAATTATTAACAGCCTCTGTTTTCCCAATACTTATGGGGCCGAGTTGTTTAAAATCGCCTGCAACTACAAATTTATCTTTTGTAAAACTTGCCATGCTTAACGTCTGTACTAATGGCATCATACCAACCTCATCGACAACAACAAGATCAAATTTTTCATTTTCGAAACTATCTCCGATAAAACATTGAGCGGCTGTTGTAAATACCAATTGAGATTCGCCAATCCGCTTTTGATTGCTCTGTTTAATCTCATTTTTTAAAAGCACTTGTCTATTTCTAAGCAGTGCTTTTTCTTCTAAGTCTTGGTTCTTTTGTGCTCTTAAAAGTTTAAGCACATTACCATATTCTTCACGAAGATTATCGACTAAATCTTTATCTGGATATAACCGATTATCATTAACTATTTCGGGCAAAACAGGATATCCAAATCTTAATATTTTTTTATTATTGATTAAGGTTTTGGAAATACTATTATAGGTATCAAATTCTTTTATAATATCTTGACCAAGAATGTCTATAGACACATTAGATATACCAACGGCTAAAACACGAAGTCCTAAGCAACATGCTTTAGTAATTATTTTTGATAAGGTGTAGGTTTTACCTGTACCTGGAGGTCCCCAAATAAAGGTTACGTTTTGAGAAAACACACGTTCTACAGCCTCTTTTTGAGATGTGTTTAAACCAGGATAATGACTATCTGTTTTGTGAATACTATGGCGCAGAAAATCTTTCCTATAAAATAGCTTATGTGTTAGACTTGTCTCGTCTGTATTCGCAATATTAAACCGTCTTTTAATATCCTTTAAAAAATTTATAGGCTTTGGTTTAAATTGGAATTTTGAATTTAAGTGTTCCGCAGACAATTCATACGAGACTCTAAAAATCATAGAAGAGTTCTTTCTGTAATACGCTAAAAAGACACCTTGGATATTATGAGACTGAGAAACATCTTTCCACCATAAATTTATAGGAACCCCTTCTTGACTAGGAGTAGCCACACCATCGGGTAACGATATTTGGGCTTCGTATAAAAATCCGAAATTTGAATTTGATATGCTCTTATTAACTTTAGCAATAATCCATAACTTTGCATGATCGTCTTCAATAGCGTATTCTTCATCGGTAAAGGCTTTTAAAACCTCTTGAGCATTATGGTTTACTAAACCAAACCACGACGGAAAATCTCTCAAGATTTTATCCCATTTTGGAAGAAATAAATACCGTCGTACACGATCAAAATAGACACTGTATTCTTCTAATGCGTTTTCAACAAGCTCTACTTCAAAATTATGCTTGTACAAAACATTTACAAGTTGCTTTTCATTATACGCATGTTGTTGATGATCTTTTTCATACCACTTCTTTACTATTTTCTCAAAAACTACTTCCATTACAAATACGCCTTTACATCTCAACTATTCGGTTTAAAATCTAATCTTATTTTTACTTTTTAAGTCCTAAACTGAGAGCGTTTAAATATATAAAAAGCTAATAAAATAATGGTTTTATAACAGATAATAGTTATAACGTAAAGGCGTATTAATTTGAATGATTTTTTTTAACAGAACGTGAGCTCTTTTTTAATAGTTAGCATATTTCCGCACTTTAAAAATTTCAGACTTTTTATTTGTCGTTTCTGGCGTAAAATCCCAAACCTCATCTCCGATATCTGTAACCTCAATAAAACGTCCTTCTACTCCAGAACAAATTAAGGTATTCCCAGACTCCAATCGTTGTGCTCCTGAAATATGATCGGAATAAAAGGTATTTGAATACGACCAAACCACTTCATCCGTCAGTGTGATTTCTAAAACAGCAGATGTATTTGTATCTGCTTCATTATTAAAAACAAGGAGGTTTCCATTATCCAAAAAGGTCGCATCATGTTGTCCTGATAAAGCACCAGAAGCCGTAATAGTTTGCGTAATGCTTTTACTGTCTTTATTAACAACATACAGTGTATTCTGACCTCTTGAACTTATAAGAATGTTCCCGTCTTTATAGTCAACCGAATTAAAATGTAAATAGTCTGCTTTGTTATTGTTTACGGGAAAAATATTTCCGTCATCCATTGCACTCCATTCCCAAAGAATAGCGTTATCAGTTTTATCAATTATAACCACAACTTCGTTCCAGTAATCAGACTCATTATATTCGCGAAGTTGCCAAGTTAGTGCAATGATAGTAGTATCATCTATTTGTTTAAAATCATGATGAAACGTTGCTTCGTCGCTAGCTTTTTCTATCGACCAAACCACTTGACTGTCGTCGTCTAATTCTTCTATCCTGCCGGCAACTAAACCTCCTGTAGCAAATGAACCATTATTTACAAGTGGGGATTTCCCTAAACGTAATAAAGTCTTGTTTTCCGACAAATAACTACCTCCCGAAGCAGTGTAATCTGACGACCACGTTTTTACATCTACTCCCAAAGAATCGATAAGATGCGTTGTACTGTCTCCAATATAGGAATACAGCACATAACCGTCCATTATACTCGATGATGATTCCGTATCAGTATCGGTTTCAGTAGGTCCTACCTCATCCGATTCGCAGGCGCTCACTGAAAACAGCAATACAAGTAATAATGATATATTAAAGCAGTTGATTTTCATTGGTATCTTTTTTAAAATGTTTTAGTATTAAGTCCTGTTGATGTCAAATATATTCCTGAATCACACTCTAATGTACTCTGGAGCTGAATCTAGTTCAGTATAAACTGAACTTTGAAAATTTCATCTTCATTTTCCTTCTTCAGGTATTCATTTTTTCTTGATGAAAAACGAATCAAAAAATCAATTGAATCTACAAGTAACATCTTATTAATTAACGTCTCTCACACATCTTATAAAGTTATACACCTTACGAATATCGCCTTGCGGACCAAATGTATCTGGAAAATCATCTGTACTACCCGCTTTAGGATCGTTACGCTGTGCTCCCGCTCCATGCACATCTAATAACTGACCATTCATTAGACCTTCGGCTTCCCCGAAACAAA
The DNA here is from genome assembly GCF_042427615.1 of Formosa undariae. Classification (NCBI taxonomy): domain Bacteria; kingdom Pseudomonadati; phylum Bacteroidota; class Flavobacteriia; order Flavobacteriales; family Flavobacteriaceae; genus Formosa; species Formosa undariae. Next base: position 237,318 of record NZ_JBHMEZ010000012.1, read on the forward strand.
AATACACCGCATCTGTATAAGGTGTTGGTCCATCCTGTAATGGTGAGCTAGACCAATAATAACCAAATTGTCCAGGATTACCATTGTAATCTAAAATTGAAGTACACGTAAATAAAGGATCGATCGCAGGAGAATTTGTAGTTTGTGGCGATCGTGTGTAATCCACTATACTTTGTAGTTCTTTTGCATTTGGCATTCTCCAGTCGCTATGATCTCCAAGAGTTAATGATTCTGCATACTCTAAGGCATTTTCCCAGTCGTAGTTTTCACCATTATCTACTTGTTGCCACATTAATCCTGTAGCGTGGTCTGTAATTGTTCCGTCTCCATTATCGGTAAAATCGTTTTCACCATAAGCTGTGTTTCCTCTTACCATTCTAAAGTACATGGTGTTTGGAGCGCCGGTAGCTGGGCTGTATTTAGGATAGCCTTTCAAACGTCCGTCGACAAAGTTATACCCAAAAACGGCTTCATCTCCATTCATTACGCGTCCAACATATTCTGTGATTGACCATGTTTGTCCGTCGATTTCTCGTTCTCCTATAGACTCATCACCAATAGGTTGGTCGAAATAATTTATATCGATAAACATATCTACAGCGTCATCCCCGAAACAACGCCCAGTAAAATTAGATAACGAATACAATTCTTTTATTGTAGGTATTCTCCAATCTGAATATTCTCCTAAATTGAACGTTTCAACTAATGCAACAGCATCGGCATACGACATTTTATCGCCCATATTTTGTTGCCACATTAATCCCGTAACATTATCGGTCACTGTTCCATCGCCGTTATCGGTATACGATGGCTCATTCCCCGTATACGTAGCATCTTGGCCATAAAAGGCATCGCCAGCACTAGGTGCAGATATTATGGCATCGTTATCATAAAAATCTAAGACACCTGTATCTACAATCTCGTAACTCAATCCTGTAAATTCGATATCTCCGCCATCTACTTCACCATCATCAGTGGTATCGATAGTATCGTCTCCACAAGATATCATGGAAAAAATAGTAATTAGGCTTATTGTTGTTTTTAAATATTTGAAATTCATTTTGTTTTGTATTATGTTATTGATAATTCAAAGGTCAATAATAACTGTGTTTAATAAAAAAGCTATCAATGGAATCGTGCATTTAATCAATGAAAAAAGCATCAGACTAACCCGCTTCATCTTAGATAAGCGTTAGCGACATTTACATCTCGATTGTACGTACGCTTCTCACGTAATTATAGACGTAGCGCACATCGCCTTGAGGTCCGAAATACGTTGGATATTTATTTTTATTACCGCTTTTTGGATCACTTCTTTGACATCCCGCACCATGTACATCCATAAGCTGATTTCTCATTTTCCCTTGACCTTCACCAAAGGCAATATACACAGCACTAGAAGTTGGATTTACACCATCTAAATGCGTGGTACTGGTCCAAAAAAACGGATATTGTCCAGAGTTCCCTTCTGGGTCTTTAATTTCTGAAGTTGAAAATATAGGATTTATAGCTGGTGAATTTGTGGTTTGTGGCGATCTAGAATAATCTACTATACTTTGCAATTCTTTGGCATTTGGCAAACGCCAATCGGTATGACCAGCAAGTTCTAAATCTTCAGAATAAGCTAAAGACGTTTCCCAATCACGACCTTTACCATCATCTGCTTTTTGCCACATTAAGCCTGTTGCGTAATCACTCACGGTACCATCTCCATTATCTATAAAGTTGTTTTTTCCGTAGTCCGTGTTTCCTCTAACCATTCTAAAATACATGGTATTCTCACTATTTTTTCGTTTATTAAATTTCGGATAGCCTTTTATACGCCCGTCAATAAAATTAACTCCGAAAATGGTTTTATCGCCGTTCATTGTCAGACCTACATATTCCGTAGACGACCACGTTTGCGCATCTATTTCACGTTCTCCAATAGTGGTATCTCCTAATAACTGATTGAAATAATCAGTATCTATAAATAATTTCCCAGACTTAGCGCCTTTTACCTGACCAGTAAATAGCATTAGAGAATAAAGCTCTTTAATTGTTGGCACTCGCCAGTCTGAATGTCCACCCAAATTAGATTCTTGGGCTTTAGAAAAGGAAGCTTCATAAGACATTTTTTCGCCCATATCTTTCTCCCACATTAAACCTGTTATATTATCGGTAATTGTACCATCGCCATTATCTGTATACGACGGTTTATTTCCTGTATAAGTAGCATCTTGACCATAGAAATCGTCGCCACCATGCGGTGCAGAAATGACATTATCATTACTATAAAATTCAGTTACTCCAGTATCTACTATCGGATATGTTATTTGTCCTACTGCCGAATACCATACCGTAATACACATGCCTAACGTAACTAATGTATTTTTTATCCTTTTTTCCATAATTATAAACTTAAAATTTAACTTATGTAAAGGTCTACTTTTAACTATTTGAAAACGAAGAGAATCAATAGAAGGCGGGTTTCATTCAACGGAATTCATGAATACAAGACTATATTATAATCGTCACCCTGAATAAGCTTCAAGGTCTCACATATAACTTAATTAGTTTACACAATAATGTGGTGCTAAAATGAATTCAGCATGACGGCATTAAGGTCTAATGAATATGTTAGTCAATTGAAATTTTAACTAAAAAAATTATTATTCAGGAAGGTTTTAAATGCGTCCTGATACGTATCACTAACCACAATAAACTCTTTTGTGCTGTAAATAATTCTATTTCGCTCTACAGTCACGATATGATTTAGGTTAACTATAAAAGAACGGTGAATGCGCATAAAATGTTCTTTAGGTAAAACATCTTCTATATTTTTAAGACGAAGTAAAGTCTTAACTGGTTCGCCGTTTATTAAGTTTATAGACACATATTCTTTCTGAGCTTCAATATATTTAATGTCATTAAAATTGATTCGAATATGTTGCTGACCCGATTTTATAAACAAAAACTCGTCATTCTTTTTCACTTCGGTTACAAACTGTCGCTCCTTAGTTATGGTTTCTGATGCTTTATTAGAAGCCATTAAAAAATCTACATATTCTATCGGTTTCAATAAATAATCTATTGCGTTTACTTTATAGCCTTCAATTGCATATTCGCTATACGCCGTGGTAAAAATAATGCGAGGCGGATGTTCTAAAGTTTTCGCTAATTCCAATCCGTTTAAATCGGCCATATGAATATCTAGAAAGAGTAAGTCCACAGGATTTTCCTTAAGAAAATCACTAACACCTAATGCATTTGTAAATTTTCCTTTAAGTTCAAGAAAAGGCGTTTGTTCTATATAAGACACTATTTGTCTAAGTGCCAAGGGTTCGTCGTCTACAGCGATGCACGTTATCATATCGGTATTTTTATGGTTGAATTATACACGTTTTCAATTTCGGAATATGTAAACGTAAAGTTATTATTATATAATAACTTTAAACGTTTTTCTGTATTTTGAATGCCTATTCCTGAGGATTCTGAGGTCTTAAATTTCTCGTGCACACTATTCTGAATTGTACATTCAAGTTCATTTTCATGAATTAATAGATTGATATACACAAACGATTTCTGCTCGTAGCTAATGCCATATTTAAAGGCATTTTCTAGAATATTAGTAAATAATAAAGGTGGAATAGAAATATTAGGCGGATTTTCAGGTAGATTCAGTTGAATCTTCACATCTTCATGAAAGCGCAATTTCATAAGTTCCACGTAACTCGCTATAAACTTAATTTCTTTGGTTAATGGTATTGGTTTATCGTTAGATTCATATAACAAATAACGCATTAAAACAGATAATTTTGCAATGGAACTTTTCGCTTCCTTGGTATCAAAATCAATTAAAGCGTGAATATTATTAAGCGTATTCATTAAAAAATGAGGACTGACTTGATTGCGTAAAAAGGCTAATTCGTTTTTAATACTTTCTTTCTCGACTTCTGCTTTTTGCTGTTGGCTTTCTGCCCATTTTACAGAGAGTTTCATTCCCGTATCAAAACCAACCAATAAGATAGATAACAAAATTAAATTTACATACGGCGGATACGTTCCTGCTCCTCCTTGTCGTTCTAAACCGTCCTGTGGATTCCCTGCTTTATTTGAATTTGGAAATTGAAGTCCGACGTGTTTTTGTATCTGATTTCTATTCTGAGAAGGCATGTCGTTTCTAAGAGAAATTGATCCCATTACTGTCAGTCCAATAACAACTATTACGGAGGCTATGTATGCGATTTTCTTATTCTTAAAGAGTAGAAAAGGTGTTAAGATGAACCGATTTACACAGAAGATAATTAATAAAGGTAAGTAATCAGTCCAAACACTAAAGATGACGTTCCAACGTACAGTATGACTATTTATCCATTGATAAAACACCGGTAAAACAAACAATAATATCCAAAATAGAAAGATAAAAGTAGACTCAAAAAATCGAGAACCTTGTGTATTTAATACAGTTTTATTCATTTAGATACGTTTAAGCTAAAGCCAATTGGTAATAAACCAAAGGTGCTATTTCTATTTATAGTATTCAAATATTATCAATAGAAAGTGGGTTTGAATCAATGAAAAATCGAAAAATACCAATTAAAACTAAGAGTTCGCATATTTTTATGTCCGATCCCTTATCATTACTACAAATCGTTATATTTGGATTCTCACTAAACACAATCCACTTACATGCCTAAAAAAATACTCTTAAGCTTATTATTAATAACCAGCTTTTTCGTGACTAAAGCACAAGACAATAATGCATCTGCACTTAATATAAAACAAATTATGCAAGGCGATAATTTTATTGGTCATTTACCCTCTAATGTACACTGGGCAGAACATGGCAACACAATTTATTTTGATTGGAATCCGAATCATGCATTTAGTGATTCTCTATATGCATTCAATACGAATACCAAAGATATTAAAAAGGTGTCTTTTGATGCCACTTTAGAATTGCCTTCCTCTCGAGGAACGTTTAACAGTAATAAATCTAAGAAAATATACAGTAAGCATGGCGATGTATTTTTAATGGATATTCCTTCAGAAAAAATCACACAAATTACCAATACACAAGCGTACGAAAGTCAACCTCATTTCACCTCCAACGAAAAACAAATCGCTTATATCCAGAATAACAATTTATATACTTGGGATATTGATTCTGGTGTAACCGAGCAAATTACCAACTTCACCTCTAAAAAGGATAAAGAAGATAAACGCAGTGAAAAGGATGAATGGTTATATCAAGATCAACTTGATCTATTTGATGTCTTAAAAACACGTAAAGCGAAGCAAGACCAACAGGACCTTTTAAATGACAAAGCAGATCTAAAAAAGCCGCTTCCTATTTACACAGACGGCAAATCTATTTCTAATTTGCAAATAAGTCCGAATGGAAAATACGTGACGTATTTAACTGTAAAAAGAAAAAAAAACAAAGGTACCATTACCCCACATTATGTAACGGAATCTGGTTATACCGAAGATCAGAATACACGTTCTAAAGTTGGAGACACACCAGATACTTATGAGTTACAGGTGTACGATATTGCGAACAGAAAAACGTATCCTGTAATTTTAGATAATCTGGAAGGCTTAGATTACATTCCTGAATACACAAAAGAATATCCAGATAAAGACTATATAAACGACAATAGAATTGGATATATAAGCGGTCCGATTTGGAATACAGATGGTAGCAAAGCTATTTTAAACATTAATGCAAACGATTATAAAGACCGTTGGATAGTGTTATTAAATGCTGAAGATGGAACAATTACAAATTTAAATAATCAACATAATGAAGCTTGGATTGCAGGTCCTGGAATAGGCGGATACGGTAGTGGTGAATTGGGTTGGATGCCAGACCAGAAAAGCATTTGGTTTCAATCGGAAGCTACTGGATATTCTCATTTATATTCTTTAAACATTTCCTCTAAAAAGGCAAAAGCACTGACTTCTGGCGATTTCGAAATTTACGATCCGTTTATTTCAAACGATAAAAAGCATTGGTATTTTACAGCCAATAAAAATCATCCTGGGGACCGTCAGTTTTACAGTATGCCAATTAATGGTGGAAAATTAAAACAACTTACCTATATAGCTGGAGGAAACGCTGTTACACTATCTCCAGATGAAACACAAATGGCAATCCTGTACTCCTATTCTAACAAACCCACAGAATTATTTCTAAAGGCTAATCCGTTATTTAGTAAAACAGACACAAAAGCCACGCAAATTACAAACTCTACGACCGAGGACTTTAATGCTTATCCATGGCGGGCGCCAGAAATGATTACGTTTACTGCTGCCGATGGTGCAGAAGTGCACGCCCGACTTTACAATCCGGATGCCAAGGTAAAAAACAAAGCTGCTGTTATTTTTGTACATGGTGCGGGATACCTTCAAAATGCGCATCAATGGTGGAGCGTGTACTACCGCGAATATATGTTTCATAATTTATTAGTAGATAATGGGTATACAGTTTTAGATATCGATTATCGCGGTAGCGCAGGTTACGGTAGTGCATGGCGCACAGGAATTTACCGCCATATGGGAGGAAAAGATCTGAGTGACCAAGTCGATGGTGCTGCCTATTTAGTTAAAGAATTAGGAATTGACAAAGAGAAAGTCGGTATTTACGGTGGCTCTTATGGCGGATTTATAACATTAATGGGTATGTTTAACGAACCTGAAACTTTTGCTGCAGGAGCAGCCATTCGCTCTGTAGGAGATTGGGCCGCATACAATCATGGTTATACGGCTCGCATTTTAAATACACCTGTAACAGATAGTCTGGCTTACCGCAAAAGTTCGCCTATTTACTTTGCCGACGGATTGAAAGGTGATTTATTAATACTTCATGGGATGGTAGACGATAATGTGCATTTTCAAGACATGGTACGTGTATCGCAGCGTCTCATTGAATTGGGTAAAACAAATTGGGAAATGGCCGTTTATCCAGTAGAGAGACATGGTTTTGTAGAACCTAGTAGTTGGACAGACGAGTATAATAGAATATTTAAATTATTTAATAAAAGTTTACTTCAAATAAAAGATTAAAGCGCATGCTCAACATAAAAGTAAGTGTATTTGCTAGCCTCACCTCTCAACTAAAAAAATACAATCTCGAATAATACTATATTTTATTGAGCTAAAAATGAAATGTTTTCAGTCAACCAGACTCTTATAATTCAGATACTTTAGCGTTAAGAACAAAAATAGAATACTCTATTATATATGTATTTATAAGTACATAATTATAACAGTTTTCTATCTAACACTAAAAATCAGAATTTATGAAACCGACAACATTATTAGGAATAGGTAGTGCGTTAATGAGGAGTCGAAAGGCGAAAATGGTATTTGTAGCCATACAGCTAGGCTATTTGGCATATACTTATATTAAAGATAAACCAGAACAAAACGTAGAAGATCTAGTACAATAATCGCTTCAGCAGTTTTAAACTTTATATTAAAAGGGTGTTATATTTTACATATAACACCCTTATTTTTTGAGACTACTGAAAATATTAATTAGTATTTCATGAGGTTTAACATTAATATATCGCTTTTATATAAATCTATAATTTGTAATCGATAATAAGTATATCAGGTAAACATACATCATTATTCTGAAGCAACTTCTGGACGACTACCTTTCTCTGCTTCGCCTTTTTCAATCATGTCTTCCACTTCTTCCTCTTCTTCTTTATCAAGAGAATCTAAGTCTTCTTTAAGCACATCGTCCTTTTCACTTATATAAAAATTGCAATAAAGCGGTAAATGGTCACTACCAACATATCTTAACGTTTTAAAATCTTGAATCACGATATGCGGGGAATGAAAGCATAAATCTATAGGAAATCGAAGTAATTTATATTTCGCATGATAGGTAGACACGAATCCGCGACCAATTCTAGGATCAATTAATTTTGATGTTTTTCGAAACAGGATTGAGGATTTTGCCCAAGCGACATTATTAAAATCACCTAGCACAATAACAGGACCTTCTGTATCTAAAATCTTTTTACCTAATGCCAGTAATTCACCATCGCGCTCTCTGGAGGTATCTTCTTCAGTAGGACTTGGTGGCGGTGGATGAATTCCAAAAAAAGTAAACCGCATATCATTCTCTAAACATATACGCGCCTCAATACTTGGTAAATCATCAGAAATAAAATGATGGAGCTTCAATGATTTTACGGGTAATTTAGTATAAAAATGCATTCCATATGTATTCTCCAAGGCCACTTTCTTGTAGTTCGGATAGTCACTTTCAATAGCCGATAATGCATCTTCCCACGCCTGATTAGATTCCATTGTCAATAAAATATCGGGCTTTACCTCTTTAACTAGTTGCAATAATTTATCGTACTTTTTATTAAACTGATACACATTAACCGATATAATCGATACAGATTGAGACGCCTTAGGTATATCACTTTTTTGTTTTTTCCCATATAGCGATGTATACGGAATCAAGACGATTAGATTATGAATTATAACTGATACAAGTAACAGTGCTGTAATTAAAAACAAGGTGCTTTTCTCCGAAACAAGTAGTGTTCCAGCAATAAGCGTTAACAACTGAATAATCATTAATTGTATTCTCCCAAATTCCCACACCCGAAACACCCAATGCTGATTAGGTAGTAATGGCAGTAAAGAGGTAAGAATACATATTCCTGAGAAAATATAAAAGGCTAACATCATGGATGGAGTTCGTTGTGGTTTTAATTAAAATCTAAGGCCTAAACATAAAATATACTATTCTATTATAATGTAAGGCAATCTATTCGTGACTAAATTAATAAATACAATCGGAATAATATTAAAAACAAAAGTGCAAAAATTTTTAAGGTTAACTATAATATGGATTGAGCAATCGGATACCACTATTCGGAAGTAATTTTATCCTATAACCATGTATAAAGGAATAATTTAAAAATCCACAATACAGCAAAAACAATAAAAATGGCAGAAATTAAAATAGAAAAGAAAAAGCCAATATGGCCATGGATCTTAGTCATCCTAATTATTTTGGGAATAATAATGTATGTAGTATACACGCCCACTAATGAAAACATGTATCCTGATGATACCAATACGTATAAAAACACAGATACAATTACCCCAAACCAAGAGTCCGCGTATCCTGTAACATCGGTAAACGACTCCGTGGTTAATTACGAGTCTAGTTCTACTTACTTAGTACAGTTACAAGAAAACTTAGATGATTCTACAGCAATTGGAACAGATTCTATACAAACTAGTAAGGCATTATATAATTTAGCCTACGCTACAGCGTCGAAAGCAGAAGAGTCTAACGTTTACGATTCGGAAGCTTTAAAGAATATAGAATCTCATCTAGAGAAACAATCTTCAACTGGCACGTCTCATATGGATATGGCGGCAACTACACAATTAGATTTTAAAACCATGAGTTCGGAAATAACGACTGTTATAGAAGACATTCAAAAGAATCATGCGCCTGAACTAATAGATGAAATGTCTAAATTAAAGAAAACATCAAACGCATTAAGCTCTAGCATGCCATGGTCTAAACAACAAAAAAATATTGAAGCATATTTTAGGCAAGCCCATGATATACTTATCAATATTCAATCTTAAAAACACAAATTATGAAAACAGACGAAAAGCACTTATACGATTTAAACGAATTATCCGATTATAAAATCTCTGAAGGTTATGCCGATATTAGAGGTTGGGATGTTTTAGACATTGATAATCGCGTTATTGGAAAAGTAGATAATCTTTTAGTAAATAAAGACGCTCAACGCGTGGTTTATATAGATGTGGATGTAGATCAATCTATTATCGATTCTAGTCACGATCCATATAGCACTTCATCAAATAAAGACTTAAGAGAATTTATTAACAAAGATGGAGAAAATCATATTATAATTCCAATAGGATTAATAGATATAAATTCTGAAGTTAAACATGTGTATACGCATACGGTTAATCACAGAACCTTCTCTAGTACGAAACGTTATCGTAAAGGAGAAAATATAGATAGAGCTTACGAAGTTCAAGTTTTAGATTCTTACGAACGCAATCTCGTACGTCAAAATTTAAAAGATGAATTGATGCCTAAAAGCACAGAAATTTTAGAAGATACGACTGTCGTTGAAGAAGCTCGTATTAGAGAAATTGTTCGTGAAGAAATTAGAAATTTTCATAATATAGGAACGTCTTATTTCTCAAAAGTTAAAGAAAATGACACCGATTTAGATTCGCAAACTTTTGAAAACAATCCGTACGACGGAGAAAGTTTTTACAATAGACACGAATTTGAAAACAATCCGTTTAAGAGCAGAGGTTCTAAAAGATAATCTTAAATATTATTACAAAAAAAAGCTCATTCTAAAATTAGAATGAGCTTTTTTAATATGTTTTAAATGGCTTAAAATCTATAATCAAATATTATTGTAATGCCACTCTCTTCTTATGTCTTCGTATTTTTATTTCCAATAAAATAAACGATAAACCAGCAAACACAGCGGCAAGAATCATCATTGCTTTTATTTGCGGCATTAAATCGGTAAGGTTCGCATGGTATAACATCAGCTTTCTTAAGCCTTCTAAAAAGTGTGTTAACGGAATTGTTTTAGCAAAGGCCACGACATAACCTGGCATTTGGCTAAGTGGCCACGTAAATCCGCTGACCACAAAACTAGGCGTTGCGATAACCATTAATACTTCGGTAGCTTTTAACTGACTAGGAATAGCGACACTAAACAGTACACCTAAAAAACTTACGGAAACGACCAAGGCCGTTATTAACGCCACAGCCGCTATTGGGTTAATATCAAATGGTATTCGGAATAGCGTAAACATACCACGAATAAGTGCTAAAATAACAACACCCATAATCCAAAACGGAATGGTTTTTAAAAACATGGCATTCACAATATTTTTAGCTTTTGGCATAAATTCTGTAAAAAACGTATGCTCTTCAAATTCACGAGCAAAACTAAGGGCTAAGGCCAACATAAATACTTGTTGCACGATGACACCTATCATCCCAGGCCACAAAAACTCCATATAATTAGCCGATGCATTAAAGAATTTTACGTAACTCACACCAAAAGATTCGTAGAGACTATTTGCAGTAATTGCTGGCACACCCTGCTTTTTTATACCTTCTATTTCAATACCAGCATTGAGTGTCCCTAATACAATTTGAATCGCTTTAGACGCATAATTAGCGGTAAGAATATTGGCAGTATTTACTTCTACTTGAACTTCTGGATGACGTTTTTGAATGATATCGGCTTCAAAATTTTCGGGTACTGTAATTATAGAGCTGTATTCCGTTTCGATAATTAAATGACGGATATTATTCTGATTATAGACCACATATGGAGTCACCACTTCATTATCGTCCAACATATCAATCAAATTATGACTCATAGGTGTGTTGTCTAAATCAATTACCAAAATGGGTAAATTATCGACTTTCCCTTTTTTGTAAACGGCACCAAATAATAATCCGTATGCTAATGGTGCACCTAGAAATATGGCCATAATTACCGAGTTGCTCGAAAACAAACGGAACTCTCTTTTAAGTAATGAAATCCAATTTTTCATATCTATTTTTTACGGTAATAATACAGTAATGTTAGCGTATAAGTCGTTAGCTGTTGTGCCTTCAGGAACTATTTTAAGTTCGTAAGTCGCTTCGCCTAATTCGTAATCTGGAAACGCAGAAGTAATATCGGCGTAATGTGTTAATTGCTTAATAGAAACTAATTTCCCTTGATACGATGTTTCTGTAAATGGTGATGAAACGGTAAAGGTCTCTCCTATTTTATAGTTATTTATTTTACTTTCTGGCACAGTAAACCTAAAGAAAGTACTATTAATTTGATACCCTGTAAAGATACCATAACCAGGTAGTGCTAACTCGCCATCCTTAAGTGCTATGGTTTCTATAGTCATATTTTGAGGCGCAATAATATAACGTTCCTTATAGGCTACATTGGCTTCCTGCAATGCACCTTGAGCGCGCTCATAACTTCCTAGAGCCATTTTTATTTTTTCATTTCTAACCCCTTTTTTAACCTCGTCGTACTTCGCTTTCACACCCACATATTGTGCTTTAGCACCTTGATATTTCATGTAAATTTCATCGTGACTTTGGTCAGATACCAAACTATCTTGATACATTGCGTTTACCCGGTTATATGATTTTTCGGCAAATTCATATTGTTCCGTCACAGCATCTAGCTTTGCACTAATTTGTGCCAATTGATCTGAAGATGCACCGTTTAAAGCTAAGTCATATTGTGCTCTTGCAGCATCCAAAGCCCCTTGTGCTTGTTGGCGCTTTGCCTCTACTTCGGGTACATCTAATAATGCTAAAGTATCGCCTTTATTTACTTGCGCACCTTCCTCGATATAATGTTCTAAAATCCGTCCTGGATATTTACTTACCACCGTAAGTGCGTTACGTTTTGCTTTACCTTTTACGCCTTCCATTTTGGTAGACGAATTACAAGCGGCTAACGAAACGATGGCAAGGCCTGCAATAATGATGTTTCTTGATTTCATAAGATTAAAGTTTGTCAATATGTAAGCTACCCGTAGCTTTAAGTAATTCCAATGCGCTATTTCTTTGATCGCAAACGGCGGTATAATATTCTAAAGTTGTAGTGGTATAATCCGATTGTGATTCTAAATAATCAGATACATCTACAATTCCATTTTTATATTCTTTATAACTAATCTCTAAAGATTCTTTGGACATTTGCAATTGTTTTTCTTTCAGTTTTGTTTGCGCTGAAAGATTAGAATATTGAGATACACAATTTCGATAATTCAACTCTAACAACTCCGCAACCTCTTCCTTTCGATTCTTGGTTTGTTCCACTTCCATCTTAATTTTCTGACGCTCGTCGCGCGTATGAAAACCATCAAAAATTTCCCACTTCATTCCTACACCTACCATATTTAGCGGATACCCACTAATTTCATTAAAACCTAATCCTGCGGTTTCCCCATTGGTTAGACCTATGTATTGATGAGAAGCAAAAGCTTGAACTTTTGGTAGATATCCATTAATTTCAGATTTATATTTGTACTCGCTAGCTAATACAGACTCATCGAGAGCCAGTAATTCCGGTCGATCTAAAAAGGTTTTGCCTGCCACTTCACTTTCTAAACGCATTTCAATATCCACTTCGATCGTTTTTAATTCGGAGACGTCTACACCTGTAAGTTGGTGAAGCTTTAAATACAATAACTCCTTAGCACCTTCAAATTCTAGTATTTTGGAGTCTATAGTTAATTGTGCTATTTCTATTTTCTGAAATTCATGCTTTGTAATTAACCCTAATCCTAATGCTTTAGTAGCCGTTTCACTTTCCTTTTCTAGACGTTTAGACTGAATATTTAACACTTTTTGTGTTTGTGCTAACAATGCTGTTTTGTCGTAAAGTGCTGCGATTTCACTAATAAGATCGGCTTCCTCCTGCGTAAACATATATTTCTGTGCCTCAATTTTATGAGACATGGCCTTAGAAAGATTTGTGGCTTTAAATCCTGTAAAAATAGTCCACTTAACTGTTAGCCCAGCGATCCACAGGTTGCCATCAAAATCTAATGTTTGATCTATAGCGGGAACAGTCACTGGAAATGCTGGGATAGTAAATACGGGTATTGCAGCATTGGTGGTTGGAAGCGAAATACCAGGAAACTCCAGATCTGCCGCTTGGGTATCTATATTAAACTTCCCTGCGGTGTAGGCGTATTTTCCATCGGCTTCTAAGGTGGGTAAAAACGTATTTTTTATTTGCGCTCTTGTTTTCTCGCTTTTCTCAATTTCGAGTTGCGCATTTTTTAACCCTACATTTTTAGTCATAGCCTTATAGACTAAGGATTGCAAACTCAACGAATCGCTTACCGTTTGTGAGCTCGCCAGTATAGGCACCCCAAACATACTCCAAAGCAATAACGCATGTATTTTATTTTTCATCATATTATAATTTAATGGCATCCCAACAAGCCTGCGCATAGGCTTCAATTTCTGCATCTGTAATAGTTAAACGACCGTAATTTGCCATTCTTACTAATGACGTAATTGGACTGTGAGACAATGCTACTAATGCGCCGTTCGGAATATTTTTTATGACGCCCGATGCTTTAGCTTTTGTAAATATTTCCAAAATAGGCGCTAACAACACATCTGATTGATTCTCGGATTGTGAAATAATATAAGGTGAATACGTAAACTGTGTAATAAATTCTGGCTTGTGCGGATCGTTAACGTATAAGTGTAAAATGGCTTTCCAAATATTTAAAAAGTCTGCTTCAAAAGATATCGTACTGTCATGTGTAGATTTTATGAGCGCATTGATTTCTGCCCCAATATGCAAGTACAGTTCCTTTATAACTTCCTCCTTGTTTTCAAAGTGATTATAAATACTACCTGCCGACACTTGCGCAGAAGCGGCAATCATTTTTATACTTGTTCCATGAAAACCATACATTGTTATTTGCTCAAGAGCAGCTTGTAAAATAGCACGATGTTTCTCTGCCATTTTTGCCTTTCGAGAAGATATTATTTCGTTTTCCATAGTGCAAAGATAATTAATTTGAATGAACGTTCATTCAAATTAATAAAATATTTTATCTCACAAAAAAGAAAACATTAATTCATTGAGCATCAATATAATTAGACGACACAAAGTACTATTAAATATATGTTTATTAGAAGATTTACAGTGATTTTTTATGCCTAAAAGTTATTCTTGCCTTTAGCCTGTCCCGCCTTTATATTTCGCCCATTTCTTTGTCCGCTTTGTTGCTGATAATGTGCTTCAAACCAAGCTGGTTGTTCAATATCAAAATCGTACATATACTCCGCGATTTGCGCAATAGATGCTTCAGGAAAAGCCAGTTTAGGCATTATTCCAAACTGATTTACGGCACCATACATTTTTACATTTTTTTCATTCGGAATTTTAATCCATGTCTGCATGGATTGAGTAAATTCTTCTTTCGAGATGTTTCCCATCATGTATCTTCTTTTTATAGCAATCATAGGCGGAGCAATCCTATTAAGTTCACTATCCGATAAACCATGACAGGAATAGCATAATGTTTCCATTAGTTTTTTACCTGGATGAGCGCTTGTTTCTATTGGTTTCGTATCTGCATAATCCGTATTATTTTTCTTAGTTTCATTACAAGCCACCAATGTCATGGCTAGCACAACTAATACTATAAAATTTTTCATCACAAAATAATTTTAAATGAAATTACAATCTATATTTTACAAAAAAAATGACCAATGTCACACAAGCTAAACTTTAATATATACCATTTTATGCATCTTTAATTTCAAAAATAAAATCTTAAAAACCTGACTTCATACACATTACAAAGAGACTTTAGTTTTTAACACATTTAAATTGTTTAAATTTAAATTTATTCAATAGTTTTACGGTCGAATGAAATCAAGCGGATTAAAAAATAGCATCACGTATTTGTTCCTCATCCTTTTTCTCTCAATGAAATTGGTTGGGCTTCATGCCCTTTCTCATGCTCATGATTTAGATGACAGCGACCACGCTTTACATTGTGTAATTTGTGATCATGCAACCGCTATTAATCTTACTCCTGCTCTTACTCCAGAACCACAAGAATTTTCTTTTGAAGTTAAGGAGTATGTTTTCACTCAAGACTTAAGAAAATATTACAATTACATTCATTCGAATACAATTACGAGCAACGAGCTCTTTTGTAGACCCCCTCCTTCTTTACTATAAATTTCCCTGTACATTTTATTTTAGAGTTCCACTAATCCGTTTTATCTAGTTTTGGAATTAGCCGTTGCTATGTTTTAGATTCCGATATTCTTAATTTTGAGATTATCTGTTTAGTTATAAACGTATATGCTTTCGCTAATCCATAAAGGCTATCGCTATAATCTAGCACGCTCTATAAGCTTTATATGTATAGGATGAATCATTGGTTCTTATCTCGAGAACAATTTTCAAATCTTATAGTATTCCAATATGTTTCAAAAAGCACTTGGTGTATGGCTATGTTTTAGCCTATGCACTATGGCGTTTGCACAAGAGTCTTTTCTAATAAAAGGAACGGTGTTAAATGCTAACACATTACACCCTATTGAAGGCGCTTCAATTAGTGGTAATCATCTATTTGCTGTTACGTCTAGTACCGGTGATTTCACCCTAGAAAAAGTAAAAAAAGGAGATTATACCCTGACTATTACTAGTATGGGATATGCTACTAAAGTTCGTATGCTCCATGTAAATACGGAACTAAAAGATCTGATCGTATACCTAGAAGAATCTACCACTAGTCTGGATGAAGTAGAAGTCCGTGGGAAGTCTAAAAAACGAAAAGTTATGGAAACGCCTGTAGTTTCCTATAACGTATCCCAAGAATTTTTAGAGCAAAACAGAGAAAACAGTCTGATGCAGACCTTAAGTAAAATTCCTGGCGTAAGTACAATTAGTATTGGGTCGGGACAGTCTAAACCAGTAATTAGAGGTTTGGGTTTTAATAGAGTTTCGGTGGTACAAAACGGTATTAAGCACGAAGCACAGCAATGGGGAAACGATCATGGTTTAGAGATTGATCAATACGGCATTGAAAACATTCAGATTATAAAAGGACCAGCTTCATTAGTGTATGGATCTGATGCCATTTCTGGTGTTGTAGACATTCAACCCAACGCAATTCCTACTCCGCATTCTTTTAATGGCGAAGTAAATCTTTTGGGTGAAACAAATAACGATTTAATAAGTATATCCGCAGGTTTAGAAACCAGAAAAGATAATTGGTTTTACAGAGCACGGCTTACCTATAGAGATTATGCCGATTATAAAGTACCAACGGATAAAATTAGTTACGACAATTACATTTTCGATTTACACGATACTAATTTAAGGAATACTGCCGGAAGAGAAGCCAATGGAAGTTTTAGTGTCGGATACATTTCCGACGCCATACAATCGGAAACAACGATTAGTAATGTGAATGCTAAAAACGGTTTTTTTGCTAATGCACACGGATTAGAAGTGAGAACCTCCGACATTGATTACGATCGTTCTAGTAGAGATATCGACTTGCCTTACCATACGGTGAACCACTTTAAAATAACAAATAATACATCTATAGTCCGTGGCGATCATACATTTCTTTTCGATTTGGGGTTTCAAAACAATATTAGAGAAGAACATTCAGAACCCGTTCCGCATGGTTATATGCCCACACCTCCAAACACTTTAGAGCGTGAATTTAATAAAAACACCTATGCTTTAAATCTTAGAGATACCTTTAAACTCAACGCACAACACGATATGGTTTTAGGTGTAAACTTAGAATATCAGGATAATACTATCGGTGGATGGGGCTTTTTAATACCGGAATACAACCGGTTTACAGCTGGAGCATTTGCTTTCGATACGTTCGAAATTTCACCCAATTTGCACGTATTGGCGGGAATTCGATACGATTTTGGTCTTATCAATACCAAAGCCTATAACGACTGGTACCCAACCACAGTAAATAATGACGACGGATCGACTTCTAATATATATTTACAAAGGGCACAACAAAAAACTTTAGATTTTGGAAGTGTTAGTGCCTCTGCAGGATTGAGTTATATACATCACAATACCACCTACAAAGTTAATATTGGGAAGAGTTTTAGAATGCCGTTAGCGAACGAATTGGCTTCAGACGGCGTTAATTATCACATGTATCGTTACGAAAAAGGTAATCTAGATTTAGATCCAGAATCCTCTTACCAATTAGATATTGAGATTGCCCACACCACTACTAATTTTAGTATTGGAATGAGTCCGTTTGTAAATGTCTTTGAGAACTTTATTTACCTAAACCCGACATCTAGTTATTATGAAACCTTACAGATTTATGAATATACCCAAAGTAAAGTATTCAGGTTTGGTGGCGAACTAACTGCTAGCACTACCCTTTTTAGCAACCTGCAATTAGATGCTTCTTTAGAGTATGTGTATTCTAGACAAACAAGTGGACCTAAGGAAGGTTTTACCATTCCATTCTCACCGCCATTATCAAGTTTATTTTCGGCACGTTACAAGTTTAAAGATGTACTGTTTTTTAATAGTCCACAACTTATCGCCGATTATAGAATTACAGCGTCTCAAAATGAAATTGTTCCTCCTGAAGAAATTACAGATGGCTATCAGGTATTAAACATGTCTTTTTTATCACAATTACATCTTTTTAAAAACAATTCACCTGTAGAAATGCGCCTGAAAATCAATAATGTATTCAACGTAAAATATTTTGATCATACCAGTTTCTATCGTTTAATAGATGTTCCGGAAGCCGGTAGAAACCTATCCTTATCAATAACATTACCCTTTTAAATATGAATAATAATCCATTAAAATTAACAACAATGAAAACAAAAATTATGAAAACAAATTTTAAATTTTTAGCCATTATCCTTTCTCTAGGACTCTTTTTACAATCTTGTAGTAGCGACGACGACAATACCCCCGTGTCGAGTGCGCCAGTAATTACCGACTTCGAATATGGAGAAGGCAGTAGTCATTCTACCGAATTTTTCGCTTATAAAGGCTCAGATATTCATTTAGAAGCATCAATTTATGCCGAAGGAGTAGTTAGCAGTATTACACTTTCTATTCATGCACACGATTTAACTCTTGGAGACAATGAGGTAGATTGGGATTATGAAAATGTATATACAGATGCCGATTATTTAGTAATTAATCCTACGTTTCATGAACATGTAGACGTGCCTACAAATATCCCTTCTGGTGAATATCATGTAGAGCTTACTGTTGTAGATGAACTAGGGAATAGCACTGAAATAGAAGGTCATATTCAAATTTTAGATCCGATTACTTTGAGTGATATTGACATAGATGCTACAGCGAAACGCGGAGAAGATATACATGCCGAATTTTTTGTAACTGCTGTTAGTGGTATTCATACAATAAGCGTAGATATTCATGCGCACGATCTTGAAGTTGGTGTAGGTGAAGTAGAATGGGATTACGAAGCCGAATATCAAGATGAATTTCATGACTTAACAGAGGCCGAATTTCATAAACATATTGATGTTCCTGCAACGGCTCCTGTAGGAGAATATCATGTATTATTTACTATAGAAGACGAAAATGGAAATATAGAAGAATACGAAACTCATATCGATATTACCGCTTAACATTTATAAACACCGCATAGTTTTTAAGGCTATGCGGTTTTAAATCTTATCACAATGAAATCCATAATAAAACACACTTACATTTTACTGCTTCTTCTATTTTTAGCCTCATGTTCCAATAGTGACAGTATAGATAAAGATGAAGAAAAACCGACGATAACTATTAACTACGATGATGGTTTTCCGGTAGCTTGTACTCAGCTTTCCCGAGGACAAACGTATACGTTTAAAGCTATGATTACAGATAATAAAGCTTTGGCATCCTATAGTATAAATGTACATCACAATTTCGACCATCATACACACGACGATCAAGAAGAGCCTTGCGAATTAGAAGCACTTAAAACAGCTGTTAATCCGTTTATATTTATTGAAAATCACACTATTGAAGACGCGCCAACCGCTTACGAAATAGAACTAAGTATAACTATACCTAACGATATCGACACCGGAGATTACCATTGTGCCTACTCCGTAACCGACGAAACAGGATGGCAAGCAAGAACCTCTGTCGATATTAAAATTATAAACTAAAATTAATTTTAATTTGATAATTCTAAACTTGGAGATTCAGAATAAAAAGTAATAAACTTAAATTGTAAAAGTTCAAATAAGAATAAAGGTTTTTAGATACTATAAATCCTTATTTAGTTTGAAAAACACCTATATCAGGATTTTGTTAAAAAGACGTAAACAAAAAAATGCATAGCTTCCAAAACCTACTAAAGGGATTTATGGATAACTATGCATTATTTCCTGCTCGTTTATAATTCTGATTTCGTATTTTATAAAATCAACACATTACGAAAATGCTATTATTTTTAAAAAATTAATCAGCTAGCAGCTATGTTTTGTATTAGTCTTTATCTGCAAAATAAGATGGTCCTTCACCTGTTAAGAAATCTTCTCTTACTGGGCTAAATGTATCAATTAATTGTCCTTCTTCTAAACAAACTGCACTATGTAATAAATTTGGTTCGATATATACACCATCTCCAGCTTCAACAATTTGCTTTACTCCATCTATTTCAAATTCAAATTTACCTGAAACAACAAAGGTAGCTTGCGTATGGAAATGTTGATGTGGTGCTCCTAATGCGCCTTTATCAAATTTCACGCTTACCATCATGATTTGGTTATCGTACCCTAAGAATTTTCTTGACACTCCTCCACCAAGAACTTCCCATTCCATGTCTTTTGTGATCACGTACTTTTCGCTAAATCTTTTCATTTTTTTTAATATTTTGCTTTATTAATTGTTTTATTGTAATGATTGAAGCAAGATAATTAATTTCTAATAATTAGAGAAGTAAGAACTGAAAATTTTAAGACTTTAAAGCGCATATATAGTCTTCTTTTTAACTTCAAGCAGCTTAAAACGAATAATTCCGATTTGATTTACATTTTTATCGTAAACCTATGACTTTTATCAGTTACCGTGAGGCCTGAAGAAAAATGTTTGATGTCCGAAACGCCACATTATAAATGGACATAGATCGTATTTTATGTTAAGCATAAATTGTGACTTCTTACATTTTGCGGACAATTGAGAATCACAAACAGAAGAAATAGACTCCCTATTTGAACCTTTAAAAGTCGAATTAAAAATATTATAGTCAACTATATATTTCTTAGTAAAATAAGCAGTTTTGAAATCCAACCTATGTAATAGCTATGGAGGTCGTCTTTAATTTATAATCAAAGAAACTCGGAGTGATCATTTTTTGTAACATTCATTACATTCCATATTCTTTTTAACGTTTACTTTTACATGGGATACTTTAAAACCAGTCTAAAATGAGAAGTGATTCGAATACTACGATTTATATTATTGCCGGCATTGTAATACTTCATTTTATTGTTGGCTTTATTTGGCTAATTTACAAACTAACCAAAAAGAAAGAAGATTAATAATCTCCAAGTCTAAATTGTAGTTGTAGCATCCTTATTATAATACCTAGTTAAACGCAATAATAATGCGTTTTCCAATTAGATTCTAATTACGATTTCGATAATGTCGTTTAAAGGAACCTGTTTCAAGCTGTACGCAATATTGTTACTATTAAGACCTCAATAATATTTGGCCGAACCTACTAGGTTTTCATCTTCTCTTTCTTCTCTTCTATTTTTTCAGCAGCATTTTCTTTAGATAATAACGGGTGTTCTTCGTCTCCAAGACCAATAATCGCAATTAAATTGGTTACCGCATTGTAGAGCATTAAAATTACAGTAATCATCATACCACTAATTATGGATGTAGACGATAACGTTGTCCAATAAATAATCTTAAACCAAGAGGTGGGCACATTTTCTGATTCGGCTATCGGAATATTAAAAAACTGAAATAGAATCAATGCTGAAATAAATAACACAACATCAAATTTCGCAATACTTAATACCTGTTGATAATGTCTCTTTTTCAAAGTATTCTTAGAGCCATCACTAACACTTAACAACGTTAATAAAAGCGCCAAAATAGTTGCAGAAGCCAACACAATGGTATTACAAAGCATGTTTAAACTATTTAATGAAACTTTTAAAAGATGCTTGGCTTCGTAACCTGAAACATTTCCCAAAAAGAAGATTCCTACTCCCGTAAATACCGATGCTAACAAGCCACCATATATGGCATTCTTGTTATTACTTATAAATTTAAACATGCAAGTGATCTGTATTTACATCAGTAAACATCCTATAATCTACTGCTTTTTGTTTGCTGTTATGAATAACTGAAATATCCCCTGTACTTTCGAAAGTCACTGCTTTTACATCATTAAAATCATGAACATTTGCTTCTCTTAATTTTGCAATAAGATCGTCTTCACTCACATTACATGATTTAAGTTTTTCATGAAGAATTTTACCATTCCACATAATTATTTGAGGTTTATTAGTGAATATTTTTTTGAAGAAATCACTTTTCCGAACCAGAAATGCAAATACGGTTTGAAAACCAATTATTGTTGCTAAGGCAATGCCACCTTTTAAAATAGAATAGTCACTATTTAAAATTACAGATGCTAATACAGAACCAATAGCGACAGTAGATGCGAAATCGAAACTAGACATTTTTGCAAAAGTCCGGAGTCCAAAGACGCGCGTAATAATAATTATAGTAGTGAATATTCCAAGTACCGATAAGATGAGTAAAAGCGTTTCTGAAAGTGTCATAGTGATTTTATTTAACACTAAAATTAGGATTCAGAAACCATTTCTATTGATTCAAAAAATAAAAATTTTTAACTCAATTAAGGTCTTGTAATAATCTGTAAAACCTGTCATACCTTATATAGATAATGATTCATTTTATAAAATGTATCCCGTAATCTTCCTAAACCACAAACAGTGTTAACACACTGTTAACCAACAAACACTAACACTATATATTACTTCTAGTGCTAAATTCAATACAGCACACAACAATATCGTTTGCATCATTCCAATTTCAAATCCCTCACTAATTTTACAAAAACAAACAGATGTTTAACCCACATCAAACACTTAATCTAAAAAATAAAAATTATGAAACCATTTAATGAAAATACAGAAAACAAGTTAAACGATCTTGTAGAAAAAGCATACGACGCAGAGAAAGGATTTAAAAAAGTTGCTGCACACGTAGACAATCCGAGATTAAAAACATTTTTTAACGAGAAGGCTTTAGAAAGAAGCGGATATATTAACGAATTAACAAGTACACTTCGTGCTCAAGGTATGAATGTTACTGAAGACGACGGAAGTGTAGCGGGGTCTTTACACCGTGCTTGGATAGATACCAAAGCGTTTTTCTCTATAGATAACGACGAATCCATGTTAGAAGAAGTAAGAACTGGTGAAAAAGCAGCTGTGAAAGATTACGAGGACGTTATTAATAATTACGAACTGAACCCTGCTGTGAAGAATGTACTTTTAAAGCAAAAAAATGCTATTGAATTGAGTAGTAATAAGGCAGATTATCTAGAGCACATTCACTAAATAGATGTTAAAACATAACGATTAATGACAAGGAGTTTAGACTGTATAATACGCAGTCTAAACTCTTTTTTTAATAAAATTTGTAAAAGATGAAACAGTTAAAACTTGCGATTATTGGTTCCGGGGCATCAGCTATTTATTGTTTGCAACACATCTCAAATCATGCAGAGGTGCTTCTAAAACAGTTTCAACATATTTCTATCTTCGATAAAAACAAGCATATGGGTTTTGGTATGCCATATAACCCAGCGCTTACAGACAAATTCAATTTATCTAATATTTCATCTGAAGAAATCCCTGCCCTACCCCAAACATTTTCAGATTGGTTAAGATCTCAAGACAACGTTTTTCTGGATGCTTTAAACGTAAATAATTTTCCTATTGAAGATTATAAAATTTACAGTCGAATTTCATTAGGACATTACTTTCATAATCAGTTTAATATTTTAATTAAAAAGCTGAAATTATCCGGATTTAAAGTTGAAGAATTTGTGAATCATAAGGTTGAAGATATCGTTCCTATTTCAGAAAACACTTTTAAAATTATCGCGAATCAATCGGAATATAGTGTTAACCGAATTATAATTTCTACAGGGCATAATGTTTCTAAAAATGATAAACCGAATATAGGATATTACGAATCGCCTTGGCCCATTAAAAAAATAATACCCAAAGAATCGACTTATTACAATTTCGAAATCGGCATTTTAGGAGCTTCTTTAAGTGCTTTCGATGTCGTATCATCTTTAACGCACAGACATGGTAAATTTCATAAAGAAAACAATCAATTAACATTCACTCTTAATCCTAAAGCCAAAGATTTTAAAATCACTTTGCATGCCGCCGAAGGTTGGTTGCCGCATTTACAATACGAACAGAAGGAGCCGTTTCGAGAAATTTATAGACATACCACAAGAGATGCTATTTTAAATCTTCGTACACCAAATGGAATTATAAAAATTGAAGACTATTTTGACAAAATCTGCCGACCTGCGCTTATAAAAGCGTTTAAAAAAGACAAAAACAAAGCTATGGCAATGGCATTAGAAAACGTTCAATTTAGCTTCAAGGATTTTATAGAAGACATGTCAGCATCTCATGATTATATAGATTGTTTTGATGGTATGAAGAAAGAATTACCACAAGCCAAAGATTCTATTTATCACAATAAACCTATACATTGGATGGAGACTTTAGACGATTTAATGTATTGTTTAAATTTTCACGCTGAACTTTTATCTGCCGAAGGTCATTTATTTTTTAACACGATTGTGAAACCTTTTTTAATGAGTGTCATAGCCGCACTTCCTTTAGATTCTGCTCACATATTATTAGCATTACATGATGCCAAGGTTTTAAATTTAGTTGCAGGAAAGGTCACCATTGATAATACAAAGGAAAATGAAGGCACCGCAATAAAAATTAAAAATCAAGATAATACCATCACCTCCAAGACGTACAATATGTTTATAAACTGTGCCGGACATGATACAGTAGAACTAGAAGACTATCCATTTAAATCGTTAGTGGAACATAAGGTTTTAAGCAAAGCTTCAGCAAAGTTTGAAGATAAAAAACATATAATTCCAGACTTACAACTAAAACATAAAACGTATTCAGAACAGCAGGAAACCTATTTACTTACTGGTGGGATTGCTGTAGATAGTGCATACCGTGTAATTGGAAAAGACCACAAAGTATCTCCCAATATTTACGATATTTCGTTCCCTCATATTTATGGTTGCCGACCTTATTCTTATGGATTACAAGCTTGTAATGCTACAAGTGCACTCGTTATAGCATCATGGCTATCACATTATACACCCGAACATTCAAAAATTTCTACGAGACAAATAACAGATATTTACGAGTCTAATACCGAATTATAATATTTTTTGGTTCTAAACCTCAGCTTCTTATTTACTCATAATTAGTATTTTAAAAATCAATACAGCAATTAAAAATATCATTCGTGTTAATGATAATAGTTGAAAATTAAGAATTTAGATTTCTAATTTAAATGCAAAAACAAATTCTAATATCTCAACTCAACGACCATGGCAAAAGAAAAAAATTCAGAAAGTCAAAGTGAAAAAATAGAGCAATTAAAAGCTTTCGAAAAAGATAGTTTAGGCAAAGTACTCACAACAAATCAGGGATTAAAAGTTAACGACACAAATAATTCCTTAAAATCTGGCGAACGGGGTTCCACTCTTCTAGAAGACTTCTTACTCCGCGAAAAGATTACAAATTTCGATCATGAACGTATTCCAGAACGTATTGTACACGCCCGAGGAAGTGGTGCTCATGGTCATTTTGAGTTATATGAAAATTTAGAGGAATTTACTAAAGCTGGTATTTTTACAGACACCAAGAGAAAAACACCTGTTTTTGTTCGTTTCTCTACAGTTGCAGGGTCTAAAGGATCTACAGATTTGGCAAGAGACGTACGTGGTTTTGCTGTGAAATTTTATACGCAAGAAGGAACTTGGGATTTGGTTGGTAATAATATGCCTATATTTTTTATCCAAGATGCCATGAAGTTTCCAGATCTTATTCATGCTGTAAAACCAGAACCTAATAACGAAATTCCGCAAGCGGCATCTGCTCACGACACGTTTTACGATTTTATTTCGCGAACCACAGAAACCCTTCACAATCAGATTTGGGTAATGAGTGATCGTGCCATTCCAAGAAGTTTAAGAATGATGGAAGGCTTCGGAATTCACACCTTTAGATTAATAAATAAAGAAGGAAAATCTCATTTCGTAAAATTCCATTGGAAACCTGTTTTAGGCGTGCACTCTGTAACATGGGATGAAGCCGTTAAAATTAGTGGCGCAGATTCTGACTTTCACAGAAGAGACTTATGGGAAGCTATTGAAGCTGGACAATTTCCTGAATGGGAATTAGGATTACAAATTATTCCTGAAGCAGACGAACATAAATATGATTTCGATTTATTAGATCCTACAAAGTTGGTACCAGAAGAAATGGTGCCAGTAAAAATTGTAGGAAAAATGACATTAAATAAGAATCCTGAAAATTTCTTTGCAGAAACAGAACAAGTCGCCTTTTTACCTGGACACATTGTTCCTGGAATAGACTTTACAAACGATCCGTTATTGCAAGGCCGTTTATTTTCTTATAGAGATACGCAATTATCGCGTTTAGGTGGACCAAATTTTAATCAAATACCAATTAACAAACCCCTTGTAGACACGCACAATAATCAGCGAGATGGCTTAATGCAAACAGAGATTCCTAAAGGACAAACGGCGTATTTCCCAAATTCTTTAGGAGGCGGATGTCCGCATTTGGCTAAAATGGCAGAAGGTGGTTTCACGTCTTATGAGGAGCGTATCGATGCCAAGAAAATTAGAACGCGAAGCGAAAGTTTTAGCGATCATTTTTCACAGCCTGCACTATTTTATAGAAGTTTAAAACCTTGGGAACAGCAACATATTATGGAAGCCTATAGTTTCGAACTTGGAAAATGTAAGCAACAAGATATACAGGAACGTATGCTGTATATTATAAATCAGATAGACTATAAATTAGCAGAAAAGGTCGCCGATAATTTAGGACTTAAAGTCCCTAAACATATTGAAAAACCAATCAATCAAGCCATTGGGGCAGATGCAGACCCTAACAAACATGAGCCTTCTAATAAAAAAAATTATCTAGATGAATCTCCTGCTTTAAGTCAGACAAAATCAAAATACAACACTATAGCTACACGTCAAATTGCCGTATTGGCAGCAGATGGGTTTAATGAAAAGCAGTACAAAAAACTTGCAGATGCTTTTGAAAAAGAAGGCGCACAATTAAAAATTATTGCACCTCATGGCGGAAGCATAAAAGGAGATGCAGGACAGGATTATAAAGTTCACGAATCTATCATAACTACCGAAAGTGTACTTTACGACGCGGTTTATATTCCGGGCGGAAAAGCATCTGTAAAATGGATACAAAAAATGAAAAAGTATGTGAAATTTATTAATGAAGCTTTTAAACACTGTAAAGCCATTGCTGTAGAAGACGAAGCAGAATCTCTTTTAGAGATGACTTACGTTACAGATTATAAAGACGATGAAGCCGTATTTATAAATGGTAGTACTAAAGCTTTTAGGGATGCTATTGCACAACATCGAAATTGGAATCGTCTACCTGTAACAGATAATGTTCCGGCCTAAGCATAAGCTCTAATATTATGGAGGATCTAAAACTTTTTACCGTGTAAATCGTTAAAGATCTTCCATAATTAGTTTTTAAATTTTACAATTCTGAAACGAATACGATTAATAATTTATTTTTTTGAAGCAATTCAATTAGTATTAGATTAGTAATTTAATCTTTAGATTTTTAAACAAACAAAACTATGGAAGACACAGATAATGAACACAATAATAATCGTGAGCAAGAACGCGAATATCGAGAGCAAAATGGACATCTTGATTTAAATGATTTGCAAAAGAAATGGAACGAAATTCAGAAGGAATATAGAAAACAATATCCGTCATTAACCTCGGAAGATGTAGATTATCGTTCCGGAGAATTTAATTCCATGACCGATCGTTTAGCAAAACGCACCAATCGATCCCGCAAAGACGTTCAAAAGGAAATTAATGATTGGGAATAATTAAAAATTTAAACATAAATAGAGAGCTTCATCTTAACCAAATGAAGCTTTTTTTATGCGTCAAAGTCATCAAAACTTCTATTGATTTAAATCTTAAGACCAAATACTAAAAAACCTCAAGTTCTTGTTTGGGATCCGATTCTAATACTCTGCGAACATGTCCCCAAAAACTTCTTAAAGATCCCGAAGTTTTTTCCGAAAAGGAAGAAAGCAGAAGTAAGTTATCTACAAATTGTGTAGAAAATTGGTCTTGTGGTCTGTGAAACGCCATACTCCATTTATTAAAATGTCTTTTATCTACATAATTTTCCCATAGTAAGTTTATGGAATGGTGTCGCTTATCCGTTTTAATTTTTTCAAAAATTTCGAGAACATCTTTCTTATTCCCTTCTAAAATCTGGACAAAACTATGGTTGTGATAAATAAGACAACCTGAAACATCCTTGTTAGTATTGGTAAGATTTGAAGTCTCTAATATATTTTCTAATTGACTGAGTTCGAGTTCTGGGGAAGATTTAGAATAATAATTTAATTGATACATGAATAATATGGTATTTGAAATGCCAAAATTCATATGTAATACTCGCCTTGACGCAATCAAGATATATTTTTTTAACCAATAATTGATAATAAAAGAATTGTTTTTTTTTAGATGAAACCAATTCAAAAGATCAAATCGCACTTCAAATTCTCTGTATCTTATTTTAATTTTTTATTTAACAGACACAACACGCCAATTTCCTCCCGAGATAAATTTTCATTTAATTTAAGAAGTCTAGAAATTTCCTTTTGAAAATAATTAATGGTTTTACCATCAATATATTCATCAATAACACGTGGATCAATATACGAACTACGGGCAACAGAAGGCGTATTTCCTAAGCGTTCACTAACCTTAATCACGGCTTCTCGGATATTCTTATCAAGTTCTTTCTGATCTCTTTTTTGGGAGTATCCTATTTCATCTAAAGCAATGGCAGCAATAACGGTTCCTGCCCACGTTCTAAAATCTTTGGCAGAAAATTCTTCTCCCATAACCTCTCGGATATACGCGTTAAGGTGATCACTTTTCACATCTTGCTTTGTCCCGTCTTCATCTATAAACTTAAATATCTCATACCCTGGCAAGTCGTCTATATCCTGAACAATTTTAGCTAATCTTTTATCGACTATATGCCGTTCTTGTTCTTTCCCAGACTTACCTATATAGCTAAATATCAATTCATCGCCTTCTATTTGCAAGTGCTTACTCCTCATAGTCGTTAAACCATAACTATGGTTTTCTTTAGAATACCGATCGCTACCAGGTCTAAAATAAGCGGCCTCTAAAAGTCTGACCATACACGCCAACACTTTTTCTTTTGCTAGTTTACGTTTACGTAAATGCTGACCTGTAACACGTCGCATGTGTTCTAGTTTATCTGCAAACTTTAAAATACGATCAAACTTTTCCTGATTTTGTTTTTCTCTAAACTTAGGATTATAAATGTACTGTTTACGTTCTTTATCGTCGCGCCCAGTTACTAAAATTTTGGCATTTTTCTTCGAATCAATCTCGACTTCTCTCCATGCGGGAGGAATAACCAAAGATTTAAACCACGACTTTAATTCTTTATCTTTTACCGTTATGTTGGAAGCATCGACATAACGAAAGCCTTTGCCATGTTTTTTTCTGTAGTACATGATATCTTTTCAATTAACTCATATAAAATAAGCTGATTTTCGCCACATGTATTAGCTCTAAAGACAGTAAATTTAATCCATTAAAAAATGAAGCTATAAAATAATTTGCTCATATTACATAAACGAATTTCACCTTTTTACACATTAAGAGCGATCTCTAATACCTCATCTTCAGTATTTACAAAAATGCGTTCACCAGATTTCGGTTTAATGATATAATTCCCTGTAAACACCCCAAAAGCGGGAAATATCATCTGATTTTCTTTCCAATAAAAACAACTCAATTTTAAATTTTGTCTCCCTAAGCCTCGTAATTCTACACCAGGATGAATGTGACCAGAGAAATTATAAAATCCGTCACGCTCTTCCGGGTGATGCGTTAATAGGAAACCATCGAGTTCCCACTCTTGCAACACTGCAACACCTAACTGAGTGTAACGTTCTTCATCAATAATATCATGATTTCCAGAAATTAAAACGACTTTACAATTTAAAGTCTCTATC
This sequence comes from Formosa undariae, assembly GCF_042427615.1. Classification (NCBI taxonomy): domain Bacteria; kingdom Pseudomonadati; phylum Bacteroidota; class Flavobacteriia; order Flavobacteriales; family Flavobacteriaceae; genus Formosa; species Formosa undariae. The sequence continues at coordinate 267,350 of NZ_JBHMEZ010000012.1, forward strand.
CATGATTTAAATAATAACCATTCATTATTAATATAACTATGGAATAAATCGCCTAGAAAACAAATTGTATCGCTATCGAAATTAGAAGCCACCGATTTTAACTGATTAAAATTATGATGCAATGAAGCTTGCGGAATGGCACTACCATGTTTTCTAAAATGCGTAATTTTTCCCAAGTGGACATCTGCAATTAACAACATGCGTTTACGTTCCCAGTAAGCCACGCCTGCAGGATGCAAAATAAAATTTTGATTATCACAGTTTATCCGAAGTGTTTTCATAAATATATACGTTACGATCTTTCCAATTGAATAGTCATACGTCTAATGCGATCTGCTAATTTCTCTGAAGATAATTTGGCGCGCAATCGGTCTGTAATTATCGGAAAAGAAAAAGGTGTTGGTTTTAAACACGATTTCCAAATGATATTTTGGGTATTAATCCGCATTAAAGCTAGTTGTAATCGCCCTTCTTCTAATTGATGCTCGAAGGTTTCTGTAAACGCCTGCTGAAATAATAGGTTGTCTGGCTCATAATCTTCAAACACCCCAAACAAAAGCTGGGAACTGGCTTGCAAGTGTTTGCTTTTAACCAATTTGCTTGGAAACCCTGTAAAGACTAATCCCGAAATTACCGCTATATCTCGAAACTTTCGCTTCGCCATCTCGGAAGCATTGATACTTTTTTCTAAATCACTTCTTAGATACTCTGACGAGAATAAATTATTATCTAAAATAGCTTGTATGTCTATGGGTTGATCTGATAATAACTCGAAACCATAATCGTTAAATGCAATGGTAAATGAAATGGGGTGTAGCAAACTTAAACGATACGCCAACAAACTCCCCATGGCTTCATGAACAAAATAGCCTTCAAACGGATAAAAAACGGCATGATACCCTTCTCGGGTTTTAAAAGTTTCGATTAAAAATTCGTCTGTATTTGGAACCATACTTTCCCGATTCTGCCGAATCAAAATCGGCTCTAATGCTTTCAATTCTTTTGATTTATCTGCATCGCTAGAATTTAAAAGATAGAGTTCTTCACGAATCAAATGACTCATTTCTGAAGAAAAACTCATTCGTCCTCCCATCCAATTCGGAATTTTAGCATTCTTTTGTTTGGATTTTTTAACGAGCACCTGCATGTTTCTAATTCTAAATAACTCCAATTGCCGTCCTGCAAACGTAAATACATCGCCTGGTCTTAATTTTGAAATAAAACTTTCCTCGATAGTACCAATATAACCACCTTTTAAAAACTTTACATTTAAGACAGAATCACTAACTATAGTTCCTATTTGCAATCGATGACGCATGGCTACTGCCCTACTATTTACTTTAAATTTCCCATCAGATTCTATGTCTACGCGTTTATATTCGTCGTAAGCTTGTAAACTTTGGCCGCCAAGCGTTATAAAATTTAGAATCCATTGAAATTGTTCTGGCGTTAACGTCTGAAAACAAAATGTACTTTTAACTTCTGGATAAATAGTTTCTGGATAAAATCCATCGGAAACCGCTAAAGTCACCAGATACTGCACAAGCACATCAAAACTATTCAGATACGGCACACGGTCTTCTACAACCGTATTAGAAACCGCTTTTATTAAAGCGGAAGCCTCTATTAATTCTAAAGCGTGTGTTGGTAAAAAATAAATGACACTTGTTTTCCCTGGCTGATGTCCGCTTCGTCCCGCACGTTGCATAAACCGGGAAACACCTTTAGGCCCTCCAACCTGAATAATAGTATCTACAGGAGCAAAATCTACTCCCAAATCTAAACTTGACGTACACACAACAATTTTAAGGTTCCCGTCTCTTAATGCCTGTTCTACCCAAAGCCGTGTGTCACGACTCATACTCCCATGATGCATCGCTATATCGCCTGCAAATTCGGGATGCTTTTCTAAAATATTTTGAAACCAAATTTCACACTGGGATCGCGTGTTTGTAAAAATCAAGGTCGACTGACTTTCTTCTAATACAGGAATGATATCTTCTAATAGATGTAATCCCAAATGCCCACGCCAAGGGAATTTCTCTATCTTTTTAGGGATGATGGATAATACGTTAATTTTCTTTTTAATATTGGCTTTTATCAACACGGAGTTAGATACACGTTCTTTGTTCACGCCTAGCAACACTTCACGAGCTTGCTCTAAATTCCCTATGGTTGCAGACACTCCCCAAGTTTGCATACTAGGCGAAATAGCATTTAACCGAGATAAAGCCAATGTCATCTGCACGCCACGTTTATTAGCAACAAGTTCGTGCCACTCGTCTACCACAACACCAATTACATTTTTAAAAATTTTATCGTAGCCTTTAGTGGCTAGTAATAATTGCAAACTTTCTGGTGTGGTAATTAATAAACTTGGCATATTTCGTTTCTGTGCAGCACGTTCTTTAGTAGAGGTATCTCCAGACCGTATGCCCACAGTTAAAGGCACATCCAAATCTTTAACAAAACGTTCGGCGGCCTGTTTAATTTCTACCGATAGCGCTCTTAACGGCGTAACCCAAATAGCCAAAAGTCCTTTTTGCGGTTTAGACTTATAATTTGGATTCCTCTTCATATATTCTAAAACGATAGGAACCCATAATGCATAAGTTTTCCCACTTCCTGTAGGCGCGTTTAAGAGTCCATTTTTTCCCTGTAAAAAGGCTGTCCATGTTTGTTTTTGAAACGGAAACGGTTCCCAATCGTGTTGCTTAAACCAATCGTGTGCTATGCGCTCTAGCTGCTTTCTATTCATATTTCAACTTAGCATTAACGATTCTAAATCTTCTAATTTATTTGCATCCTCAATTTTTTTATCCTGTCTCCACCTTAAAATTCGTGGAAAACGTGTGGCATAACCACTTTTATGCCGGCTTGAAGGTGCAATCCCTTCAAAAGCAATTTCGAAAACCAATTCTGGTGTTACACTTCGCACCGGTCCGAAACGTTCTAAGGTGTTTCTTTTAATCCAATTATCCACTTTCCTAAATTCAGCATCTGTTAGTCCGGAATAGGCTTTTGCAAAGGTGACGAGTTTATCATCTTTATCCCATAAGCCAAACGTATAGTCTGTAAATAAATTTGTTCGCCTTCCGTGACCCCGCATGGCGTATGTTAAAACAGCGTCTATGGTTAATGGATCTGTTTTCCATTTCCACCAATCTCCTTTTTTACGACCGACTAAATATTTAGAATCCTTTCGTTTAATCATTAGTCCTTCGCTTCGCATTTCTCTAGCACGATCACGCTCTTTGGCAACTGCTTCCCACGAATCGCAATCCACCGTTTCTGAAAGCTGAAGAGGTAAATTATCGGTATTTAAATGCTGTATTAAATCCTCTAATATAAGTCGTCTCTCCGAAAATGGTTGTGACCTTAAGTCTTTACCTTCCCATTCTAGTATATCGTATACTTTTAAAATGACTGGCGTTTTTTCTAGAAGCGCTTTACTTACTGTTTTTCTTCCTATACGCGTTTGTAAATCTTGAAAGGTTCCGATATCGTTATTCGGGAAGGGTAAAATCTCACCATCTAATACTGTCCCGTTAGGGAGTTCTTCTTTAAAGACATGAAACTCGGGGTATTTATCTGTAACTAATTCCTCACCTCGACTCCAAATAAACAACTCATTATCCCGAATAATCGTTTGCGATCTAATGCCATCCCATTTATGTTCGAAACTCCAATCCTCTATATTACCAAGATCAGAAACAGGGCCTTCTAAGCCATAAGCCAAGTAAAACGGATACGGTTTAGAAATAAAATCTGATGCCTTTTCTTTTAACACCAAATCTTCAAAAGAGATGGTACTCGGATCCCATTTCCCCATTAATTTATAGGCTAAAACATCTTCATCTACTCCTGTGGCCATAGACAAAGCACGTGTCATTAATTTCTGACTCACTCCTATTCTAAAACCTCCTGTAATTAATTTAGTAAATACAAAACGTTCGTAATAGTTTAAAGTGTTCCAATTTTTTGTAATATACAGTTTCTTAATTTCATCTTGCTCTTTCTTTAACGTGATCATTTCATTTAAGAATTGCGTTAAAGACTTATCACTAGTATTTTTATTTGGAGGTAATATGAGTGCAATGGTTTCTGCCAAATCCCCAACAATATGATAAGATTCTTCGAATAACCACAACTGTATATTGGCTAATTCTGAAGCCCAGGTTCTAAGTAGTGTTGTATTTATTGGTCTAGGCGGCCTTCTATGAGATAGAATAGCAATGGTCCACACCCGATCGGCATCACTTGCTTTTTTAAAATATTCTGAAAGCGCATTGACTTTCAAGGTGGTTTTATTTGTACTGTCTAAGGTTCTTACTAATTCTGCGAAATTCCTCATACTTCTACCTCTTTTTCAAGTTTAGTATCCGACTCGTTTAATTCGCCCTCAAACTGCGTGTTTTCGGTACGTGCATCTAATCCTAGAGTTCGTAAATATTTTGAAAAAATATCGGTGTAACCGTGCGTACAAATTACTTTTTCTGCACCTGTAGCTTCCACCGCTTTTAAGAGCTCTTGCCAATCGCAATGATCGGACATCACAAAACCTCGGTCGACTGCGCGACGCCTTCTAGCACCTCTAAACGCCATCCAACCACTGGCAGATGCTGTAACATAAGGCACCATTTTTCTAATCCATGCAGAACCATGCGCACTTGGTGGTGCCAATACAATGTTTCCCAGTAACTCTTTCTTAGTGGTTTCTCGTGTTATGCGTGTAGTTTCCGGAAAATCAATCATGGGACGAATCACCTCCGTCATATTTTCTATAGCACCATGGGTGTAAATTTTACCAATATCGGTATCCAAATGTTTTAATAAACGTTGTGCTTTTCCTAGAGAATACCCAAACAATATAGAGGTTTGTTTAGCGTCCCTATTTGTTGCCCACCATGAATTTATATCGCTAAAAACTTCGGCTTGTCGTGTCCATCTAAAGGCCGGTAAACCAAACGTGCATTCGGTTATAAAGGCATGACATTTTACGGGTTCAAAAGGTACAGAAACACCGTCGTCTTCCAGTTTATAATCGCCAGAAAACACCCAAACCTCTCCACGATATTCAACACGTATTTGTGAACTACCAATAATATGCCCAGCAGGATGTAATGAAAATTTCACATTATTAATAACAAAAGATTCATTGTAATTAACCCCACTTACCTGAATATCGCCTAGTCGATGTTTGATAATTGGGACATTAGTATGATGAGTAATATATTTTTTATGACCATAACGACTATGATCCGCATGACCATGAGATATAATCGCAAAATCTACAGGTTTCCAAGGATCTAAGTACACATTGGCAACTTTACAGTATATGCCGTTATCGTTAAATACTAATAAAGGTGTCTTCATGTCGCTCTTTTAATTAAAGATATAACTATCTAACGAAACTGATTTAGACCAAATCCTATAGCGTTAATCTTTACATTATATGAGCACATTCTGAATGTGATATACGCCTGATATTATTTGTGTTTTTAGAAGAATTTTAAATTCCTTTTTAAAAAAAGACATTAAAAATCGGGCAGAAACCCGATCTAAATATTTTACAGTTTTAGTTTACCATAATCCATGGTATCCGGTGCTTCACCCGATAAGGCACTCACACCAAGTTTCACCAAAGTGACCAACTTATTATTTTTTGGATCCCAATAATAAGCTTCTTTAGGAGTAATCCCTATAGCCGTTATGTTCGGATCGTCTTTACCTTCAAACCACATACTATCTGCTTTAGAATATAACGCATCAATTATGAATTTATCTGTTGAAATTTTGGCTTTCCCGTATACATTTAAAAACTGCATATCTCCTTTATCTGCATATACTAAGTGTACGTTGGGGTCTTTAATTATATTCTGATTGTGTGTGCTGTTTTTATTGCTCAAGAACCAAATGATCCATCTTCATCTACTTTTTTAGTACTCATCGGAATCATGTGCAAAGGCAACTCCTTTAAATTGGTAGCCATCATGGTAAAGTCGATGTCTTCCGCCATATCTTTAATTTTCAATTTTGCTTCGTCCTTATATAAATTTTCATTACTCATAATGCCATCTTATTTCTGATTATTAAACTGATAACAAGTTTACTGAACATAGATGTTTTGAAATGATGCAATGCGATGAAATATTAACTCAGAAAAACACTCTTGAAGTCTATTTAAATTTTAAAAATTATAAATTGGTAATATATCGAAAACGCATAATCACCTATCAATAAGCCATTTAATTTTAAGGTTTAAAAAAAGTAAAAAATACTTTAAAATTTGGAGGTATTTTATTTGGAAAATAGAGTGAAATACATGTAAATTTGCCACCGCTTACCAATACTGCGAGAGTAGCTCAGTTGGTAGAGCGTCAGCCTTCCAAGCTGAATGTCGCCGGTTCGAACCCGGTCTCTCGCTCAAAGAGCTTCATAGAAATATGAAGCTCTTTTTTTTGTGATAAATGGTGCGCTATTAATTTTGTTCGAGCGCACTTGTTATGTTTTACATTATGTAGTTTATTGAATAAGAAAAAAATCTAAATTTTTACGTTCTCGACTCCGCTCGAACACCATAAAAAAACATGGGTTTTCATTATTCTACATGCCATCTAGAAGAGACACTAAAAGGTTAAACATTGAGGATTTAAACGGAATTCGAGCGAAGTCGAGAATCCCAATGATAATCTAAAAATCAACAAATAATTTTCCATTACCTTGATTAAGAGTACGATTCGTGATGGTAAAATAATCTACATTTTTTCGTTCTCGACTCCGCTCGAACACCATAGAAAAACATGGGGTTTTCACTATTCTACATGCCATCTAGAAGAGACACTAAAAGGTTAAATATTGAGAATTTAAACGATATTCGAGCGGAGTCGAGAATACCAATGATAATCTAAAAATCAACAAATAATTTTCCATTACTTTGATTAAGAGTACGATTCGTGATGGTAAAATAATCTACATTATTTCGTTCTCGACTCCGCTCGAACACGATAGAAAAACATGAGGTTTCATTATTCTACATGCCATCTAGAAGAGACACTAAAAGGTTAAACATTGAGGATTTAAACGGAATTCGAGCGGAGTCGAGAATCCTTCATGAGAATCAAAAACAATTTACCTTTGCTCAGTTTAATAGTGTGATTGAAAATATTCTACAAGTAATTCTTATAGCAATAGCTTAAGAGCACCTCAGTATAAATTCAATACGTTTCTATTTTACAACAATTAAACTATTTATCAATTCACAAACAACTTTTTAGAATCCCCATTACACCCTAAAAGGTACTTCGCTATCTTCATCATCAAAATTACGTTGAGATACCAATTTATTTTCCAATGGCTCGTAGAGTTCAGATTTCATATTACTACCATTAAATTTAGAGGTCCAGTACACCATTTTTTTTAGGTTAAGATTTCTAAATTCTTCTGATACTTTTTCAGAAAATTCACAACCGCTAATACTTAATACTTCCAGCTGTTTTAATGATGCAAGTTCTACCGGTAATACAACTTGTTTAAAATTGTTTATTCCTAAAACATGTAGATTTTGTAGATTCGCAATCCAAGTTGGTATTTTTTCTTCTCTGTTATGTGCACTGATAAAAAACGTTTCTAAATTCAACTCAGAAATTGATTTTGGATAGGAGCTTCCATTTTCATCTAAGCCTTCTAACCAAAGATGTTTTAGAGAACTCCAACGCGATATTACTTCAATACTTTCATCACTGATGTTATCACAATGTATCAGTTTTACAGCTTCAATAGTTTCAACATTTAGGTTGTCTATGGATTTAATCGCGACACTCTGCATTCTTAATTTTTTAAGCTGAGGCAAGGTTACCGCAGGAAAATCATCAAAACCTTTAGCTTCAAATATTCCTAAAAACTCAAGGTTTGGTGTATGTGTTAATAAACGTTCTAAAGCTTCGGTGGTTCCGTTATAATCATCAATTCTTAGTACTTTTAGATTCGGGTGTTTAAAGGCCGTTAATGCATTGTTATGTTCTGGATTGGCTTTTTTAAATGTAATGGTAAGCGCCTTTAAATTAACGAAGTTTTTAAGCAAGCTATCTAACTGACTCACATCACTGGTAAAATCAAACGATTCAATTTTTTCTGGATGTCTAAAGGTTTCAAAATTTAAAACATTACTGACATCATCATTTCTATGTCCAAGATTAAATTTAGCCGCGCTAATTACTGCATAAAATTCCTGTAAATTAAGAATTGGTGTGGCTTTAATTTCCAGATTAAACACATCCAACGGTTCTGTTCCTGCTTTTATGCCTTTAATTTCAGAAATAGTTAAATTGGTAATCTTCTTTGGCAAACAATCGGTATTTACAACTAAGGCACTCGCATTTTTAATGGTCAGGCTATCTAACTGAGCTATTTTTGAAAATACATTTGGGAAAACTCTAACCGCTAATTTTATATCTTTAGTATGCCACTCTTGAAATCTGTATAACTCAATATTTTTAAGATTTACACATTGCTCAATCCCTTCAAAAAGCCAATCTAATTTATGTTCTAGTTTGTAGTTAAGCGTTGTTAGATTTTTAAATACTGCTAACGATATTTTATGTGGAATTTCAGGCGCTATACAATCCACTGTTATCGTCTTTAAATTAGGAAAAAACGACGCATTATCTAACATAAAATGAAGTAGTTTGGGAGAATCTATTTCTATAGATTCTCGCAGACTTACTTCTGTCATTGGTGATATATTAGTTTCTTCGCTATATGTAATTTTTGTTTCTAATTTAGGTCTAGGCATTTCTTCAAAACATCTAGACGCATCTCCAAAAAACAAGGTAGATGATATGGAATCTATCTTAGGCGCATGAAGTTCAAAAAGTTCTAATTTTGGTAAATCCTCAAAACCACTTGATAAGTTATCTATGCTTTTAGATAAAATCTGAAACTTTTTTAGTTGCTTTAAATGGCTAACATCTTTAGGTAATGCTGTTAATTCATTTAAGTAAAACAATTCTATACGTTTTAAAGAGGCGGGAAACACGACTTGAGACAGGTCTTGCACGCCTACATAACGTAGTTTAAACACTTTTAGTTTCGTAAGTTTTGTAAGCCAATTAAAATCGGTTAGATTCATATTAGGAATAATTCTTCCAATCCAATAATCACCTTCAATACGTATTTTTTTTAAGGCTGTTAACTGAGACATTGTACTAGGAAACCTTTTTAAACAAGGCGCAACAAGCTTTAGTTGTTTTAAATTTGATAAATTACCAAAATCCTCTGGTAGTTGTTCATAATCACCTTCTAGATCTATTTCTTCTAAAGACGTTAATTTTGATATCTCATTAAGAATACTATCATATTTATTACCAAAATCTTTTAAATGGATTTCTAAACTTTTTACGCCGTTAAATCGTCTTAATATATGTGGATGTTCTAACAAGCGATCTAAAAAATCTGTCGAAGAATGAAAAAGCCATAGTTCTGAGGCTCCACCAATTAGGTTATATAATTTAAGAAGGTCTAAGTCTTCAGATAGCAATCCATATTCTAAAATAGAAATCATTCTGGCTACACGCTTTCCTTTTTGTGTTATTTTTTTTCGACTTTTAAAAGCTATTTGTAAAGCTTCTGGGGCTTGTTTTTTTATGATGTTAGCACACTCTGTTCTATTTTTTTTATTAGATGTTGCTTTTGCAATCACAAAAATTTCATAATAAAAATCCTCTGGAAAGTTTTTACACTTTTTAATGTCTTCATAATACTCATCCATTGTATAAAACTTGAAAACAGGTGTTTCTGCTGGTTTTGTCATAGTAATCGTTAATTTTTTGGGTATAAATTTCTTTTAAAAAAAGGGTTTTAGATTGCGGTACGTTGTGCTTAAATTTCTTTAGCAGTAGAGATTGTATTTTTCATATCTGTTATCAAAATCCTCTTTTAATATTTTATTTCCAGCTAATGCGTAAAATTTAGACGATTTCATATTGTTTCCATTAAATTTTGAATACCTGTAAATTAATTCCTCTAAATTCAAATTCTTAAATTTATCAGACACTTGTTCTGTAAAATCACAGCCTCTAATACTCATTATTTTTAATTGGGTTAATTCGGCTAATTCTTCTGGTAATGGACAATAATAAAACTGCTCTATTCCTAGAACTCGTAAGGATTTCATTCTGCCTATCCATTTTGGTATTTGTCTTTTGGTTAAAAATCCATCAATAAAAAAGGTGTCTAGATTTAAGTCTGCAATGGTCTCTGGGTAGGTTTCAAGATCTCTACTAATGCTTTCTAACCAAAGAAATTTAAGCGTTTTCCAATGCGATGCGGTAACCATAGCATCGTAACCAAAATTGTCACACGATAAAACTTTAAAAAGTTCTATGTTGGGCACTGTTAAGTTTTCTATAGACTGTATATCATCGCTATAAAATAATTTCAGTGTTTTTAGTTTGTTTAAAGTAACTTTAGGTAAGTCTGCAAGTCCTACACATTCGTAAATTTCTAAAAATTCTAGATGAGGCGTATGCTCTAATAATAACTTAATAACATTAGTGTCACCATTAAAATTTTTAATGGTTAAGTTTTTTAAATTATGGTGTGTATAAGCGGTTAAACCATTGTTTTGTTCGGCATTATCTTTATTAAAATCAATGGTTAGTGATTGTAAATTACAAAGTGTTTTTAATGCCTTATCTAAGTCTTTTACATTACTATTAAATATAAAATCTTTATAGCTTTCAGGGTCTTTAAAATTATTGAAATCTAAAGTCTCATTTTTAACACTGTTTACATCGTCTAACGTAATTTTTTTAGCACGCATTACCGAATAAAATTTTTGCAATGCGGTAATAGGTGTACCTGTTACTTTTATATGATTTACCTCAAAATCTTCCACACCTGGCTCAATAACTTTTATATCTGTAATGGTAAGACTGTCTGTCTTTATAGGTAAATAATCTGTATTTAAAACTAGTGCTTTTGCACTGTGTACACGTAAGGTTTGTAAATGCTTTACTCTAGAAAATGCTTGAGGGAAATTAGTAACGTCAGCGTTCGTTATTTCAGCATCAGCTCCATTATATATACCAGAAATAAAAACGTCTTCTAGCTTTTTACATTCGTGAATATCCTCTAAAACCCATTCTAAATGATGTGCTAACTTATACTTAAGGTTTTTAAGTTTTTTAAATGCAGAAAACGTATGTGTACTTCTTCTTTTTGGTGCATCACAAGTAATTTCTATCTCTTTTAGATTAGTAAATGACAAGGCATTATCCAATACAAAACTAAGAAGCTCTGGATGGGTAAAAACGATTCTTTTTAGCTTAGTTACAGGTGTTACACCATAAGGCATAAACTCTGTATACAAACCTAGTAAACGTTTAATATTTGGTCCAAAAATAAAAGATGCAGGAACTTTTTTTAATTTTGATAAATGAATAGATTCAAAAACCTCTAAGGTTTTAAATTCACTAACAGATGCAGGAAATTGTTCTAGCTCCCTCATACCACTTAGCCTTAATTTTTTCAATTTGGGCAAGTGACCAAGTGTTTCTGGTAAAGCGGTTAAATTCTCAAACCTAAAAAACTCTAATTCTTTTAAACTTGTCGGAAGCTCTACAGCAGAGAGATCTTGTACCGTAAAAGAACCTATTTTTAATTTCTTTAAACTTGTCAATTCTTTAAGCCAAGTAAAGTTAACTATGTTAGGGTTAGGCTCGTCTTCACCATAAGGAAAACTCCCCCTAAACTCCAACTTTTTAAGTGCTTTTAACTTGGTTATTCCTACGGGAATCCATACCAAGTTAGGTGCTGTTAGAATAAACTCTTTTAAGTTAACTAATCGTTCTAGTTCTTCTGGTATGTATTTATAATCAATTTCAAGCTCAAGTTTTTCTAATGAGGTAAGTTGCGTTATGTTGTTTACAACGTTACTAAAACCTTCTTCCTGTCTAGAAGTGCTAATTGTTAATTCTTTAATACCATTAAACTGACTTAAAAGACGTGGGGTTTCTATGAAAAGTTCAATGACTTCTTTTTTTGCATATTCAAGCGAAAGCGTTAAACGCTTACAAACTAGTGTGTATAGTTTAAAAAGGTCTAAGTCTTCTGAGAGTACGCCGTACTCTAATATAGTAATCAGCTTCTTTTTAAAAGAAGAAGAATCTTCTATCAGCGTTATTTTTTTTCGACTCTTTAAAGCTAATTGTAAAGCTTCTGGTGCCTGTTTTTTTATGATATTGGTACATTCGGTTCTAATCTGCTTGTTTTTAGTAGATTTTGCGAGTACAAAAATCTCGTAATAAAAATCTTCAGGATAATTTTCACATCCTTTAATTTTTTCAAAAGATGTTTCGTCTTCATAAAAGTTAAAACCAAATTCGTGTTTACTTAATATCATAAGAGTGTTTATTTTTTGTGTTACAAACCTATTTTAAAACACGGTATTATTTGTCACTGTATTCTGTGATATTAAAAAACAGACTTAACCAATAGCGCTTAAACCTTATATTTTAATATGCCTTTCTCCTGTATTTTATTTACATTTATATAACTCTATTCAATACAGTGAAATACCAACTACACATACCTAAACCTTGCTCTGAAAATTGGAATTCCATGACTCCAACTGAACGTGGTGCTTTTTGTTCTAAATGCAAAAAAGAAGTAACAGATTATACACATGCCTCAAAATATCAATTGGCTAAAATATTGGATCAGAAAGGTACTATTTGTGGTAAGTTTAGACCAAATCAATTAAATACAGATATTTCTTCATTTAGAAACGAACGGGTTTCAAAAGCACCTGTATTTCTTGGAATATCATCTTTGCTTTTATTTTCATCTCCTGTTTTAAGCCAACAACAACCAGACCCCATTCATCTAGATTCTGCTTCCTCTAATTACAAAGAACAAAACACAAATTATAAAAGTAAAGATTCCATAATCGTTTCTGGCGTAGTAACAGATGGAACAACGCCCCTTCCTGGAGTTAATATTCTTTTAAAAGGTACTCGTTATGGTGTTTTAACGGACTTTGATGGGAAATTCTCAATACCGATTAATGCTACTGAAATTCAAAAAAAACCCATACTATCATTTTCATATCTTGGATTTGAATCTCAGGACATACAGTTAGATAAAAACAATACGGATCTAAGTCAAATTAAAATGATTTTAGATGAAACCTTATTAGGAGAAGTTGTTGTTGTAAAAAAGCTAAATATATTTAGACGTATAGGTAATCTGTTTAGATAATACCTTTTAAAATATCCTACTTAAAATTAATTGCTACATCGTCTTAAGCTTTATACTCTAGCTTATTTTTTAAATTTTTATAGTCTTCTTATTGCCATGCGATTTAAACGTTAAACACTTGCCAAATAATATCCCCAAATACCGTGAGTTAAAATCGATATCTTACTTTTATCTTGCAACCCATTATTGCCTCATTTTTTTTAAGAATGAGATGGATTTCTATTTATAACTGACAAAAAGAATTACAAGATATGATTCCTATAGAAGACGCCCAGAAATACGTCCAACAACATAAAAAACCACAAGTAGATCGTTTTGAATTTCGTTTATTTTCGGAACCTTATCGCGTCTTAGGAAAGATTTTAGGTGCTGTAGAAAAAGACCGACGCGTATATTATAATGCAACTGACTTTATGAACGTGTTTGAAGACGCCATTACCGTAAATCCGTGGAGAACCGAAGAAGGAATGCGTTTGGGCATGCAATTATACGGTATTATACAGGCGCCATATTTAGCAGATATGTGGGATTTTATAAACACAGTACCGTATCAAAAAGATTATGATAGGAAAGCATTTAGGTCGACACCAACCGAAGATATTTTAATTAATAAATTAAATTTCTTTACCCGATTTTTACATTACAGTCGTATGGGATACGGCGAATTAACGCTCCAAGAACAGTTTCAATACAGTACGTATTACCCGAATGCGAATAGCTATTTCTTAGCCACTTTATTACATAATGGCGGTGGGATGTTTGATGAATTATTAGACGACATTCTGCAAGCTGAAGATGAAATTGGTGGTGTAAGTGCAGATATTATCAAAGCCTTATTACTCTCTGAAGACGAAAAACATTGGGAGATGGTTGCCAAATTATTACTCGCGGCCCAACGTCAAGAAGGTTTACGTCAAACCATTTTAGAGTCTTTAGACGAAGCTGGTCTTGGTGCTTTAAAATATATGATTAACGTCGTTTTAGAAAACGACCTGACCCGTTTTAGTAGTGTGACGCGCGCAGTGAGTACGTGGTTTGGCTTAAAATGGGAAACGCCTAAAAAATCGGTGATTAACCGCGTGCTAGAATTGGCACAATCTTTAATTCTGAATTTAAAAGACGTCCAAACACTGCTTCAAAGCAAAGATAATTTGGAGGTTTTAGTTGCCTTATGGTCTATCGCAATTTTAGATGTCGATAAAGCCAACATTACAGCCTTAGATTTAGTGTACAATTCCGAAGATAGAAACAAGAAGATTTTAGCTTTATACTTTGTACATCTTACCGAAAGAACAAACGATGGACTGGTCGATTATTTCAAAAAAGAACTAGGTAAAGATTATGCATTAGACCATTGGATGGCTGTAAACTTACCGCCTACTACATTAGATAATGAAACGTTTGAACGCTTATTTTCCGTAGCAAAATCGGCCGATGAAAAAGGAAAAACTTTCGAGAGTAAAATATTCTCTTGGTGGAGTTTTACACCATCGTCTTATTACTTCTATCAGTTTTTAATAAATGGCGCCACAGAACAACAATTAGAGTTGATGGCTAACGATTTAGAAGCCTTGCCAACCGAATTTAGAGAAAGTTACATCCGTAAAGTATTCCCTAAAGATTACAGTTATTCGCTTTATAATTACCAGCAAAATGCAAAGAAAAAAGAACAGTTAAATTACGACCAATACTCTTGGAAAAGAGCTTTAGCAAGAAAAGCCATTTACAACCGGAATGAGCTTGTTATGGCAACGGGATTGAATTTGTTTAATAAGATGCATCTTTATGAAGCCGATTTAGACATTGCAGAAGATTTATTAAGACGAAAACATAAAGATTTACGTACCTCATTAATTCAGTTATTGGTCGAATTACCGTTAGACCGACTACGAACGCGTACCACAAATTTAGTGACTGCCAAAAATATTGACCAGCGTTTAGCAGGTTTAGAAGTATTAACCCTGTTACACGATGCCAACAGACAACCTGATTTTATTGAAGCGCATATTCGTGACTATAACAAGCGTCCTAAAATCACTAAAAACGAACAAGTTTATTTAGATAAATTTTCGGATAGTGCAGAAGAATTCAACTTTAGTAATGGTTTTGGTGCTATCGATTACGAAAATTTAACGCCATTATACATCCCAAAAACACGTTTTGAAACCAAGACGAATTTCTTTGATAAATTAGGGATTTCCATGTCGGAATCTTCAAAATTTAAATTCAAGGATTTTATTGATGCCAAGAAAATCATCACGCAAGTCAATCAATTAATTGCACTTGTTGCCGAAAATAAACACTATGAATACCAATCAGAAGTTTATGGTGGTGAAATCGCAACCACTTACATAGAAAAAGGCATTCGTGATATTAAAAAATTAGGAGACGATGCTACTGCAGAAGCACTTTTACATAATATCCCGTTAGCAACCGTTTGGATTGCTTGGTATGAAAAAAGTGAATTAAATGATTTCGAAATGTATGCCGCCATTCGATACATTAATAATCGCGATGCTCCATTTGGCGAGTATAAAGAACTAGAGCCTTTTGGCAGACACTATTATCCCGATTTAAACGGATTAAACTTAGGCGAAAAACAAGCCTATTACAGTACATCAAATGAGTATGTAACTATTTTAAGTCGTTTATTTAAAGTCTATTCTGAAGAAAAAACAATTGCAGCTTTTAAATTAGATATTTTAGAAGATATGATTGCCAATTTCCCTGAAAAACTCAAGTTACTTCAATTTCAATCCTCACGATATCGTTACGAAACCGTCACTTATAATTGGGCAAACATCATTTTACCACTGGCTCCAAGCTTAAGTCATAGTAACTTATCCTATCTGTCAGATGACGAAATTCAGCGCTATTGGGGACTGTTTATGTATTTAGTCGCTCAAGATATTTCACACCCCGATGTAGAGACCGATGTAAAAGTGATGACAAAACAATTCAGTAGACCAGGAATTGTTCCATTCCCTAGTGTTGGGCTTAATTTAAGACTTTACCAAGCAGGGTTAATTAACGATGACGATTTACGTTTTCAAGCGTTATGCGACAAACAATTAATGACCATTATTGATGGTGGTTTTAATTACAGAATGAATTTTAAATTCATAAAAAGAGACTCCGTACCTAAGCATGTGTTTGCGACATTAAAAACTAATTTATTAGAAACAGAATTAGAACGTGGCGATTTAGCGACGCCTGCGACGGAATATATCAGTGCTATTCACAAAGTAGAAGGTATCGATTATGTGTTTCGAATTTTAGAACGTTTAGGAAAAGATAATTTTGAACGTGGCTACAGTTATTACGGCGATAGTAAAAAAACAATTTTTAGCGGCATTTTAAAGAAAACAACTTTTAATGAGACCGAAAGTTATGCCGATTTCGCCGCGCGTGCTGATGCTTCTAATGTTACAAAAAAACGACTTATAGAACTCGCCTGTTATGCGACACAATGGACGGCCTTTGTTGGTGAATATTTAGGTTTAGAAAATTTAGACGCTGCCGTTTGGTGGTTTCAAGCGCATGCTTCAGACTATATGAATAGCGAAAAAGAAACTATTATTTCGCGTTATTCTAACATTTCGAAAAGTGATTTTGCCATTGGTGCCATAGATATCGATTGGTTTAATAAAGTGTATAAAACTATAGGGAAATCAAATTGGAAATTACTACACGACGCCGCCAAATACATCACCGATGGAAACGGACATCGCCAAGTCAAATTGTATTCTAGCGTCATGTTGGGTGAAGTGAAAATCACTGAAACGCTGAAGAAAATTAAAGACAAACGCGATAAGGATTATGTGCGTGCCTTAGGATTAATTCCGTTAAGTAAAACCATACCCGAAAAAGATGTTCTAAAACGTTACAACCTCTTGCAAGATTTCTTAAAAGAGAGCAAGCAATTCGGACAACAACGTCAAGAAAGTGAAGCCATTGCAGTAGGTATTGCGTTAGATAATTTATCACGAAATGCGGGCTATCAAGACCGTGTACGTTTCAGTTGGGCTATGGAAGCCAAAGCCACACAGGCCATTATGGAGCAAGCCGTCATTAACATAGAAGAAACAGAAATTGAACTCGTGATTAACGATCTTGGTAAAACAGATATTAAAGTTACCAAAGCAGGGAAATCACTAAAAAATATTCCTGCCAAACTGAGTAAAGACAAACAAGTTATCGCTTTAAAAGAGCACAAAACGTACTTGTCTAGACAATACAGCAGAACGCGTGTTTCGCTAGAAAATGCGATGGTTAACGAAGATGAATTTACGGCAAAAGAAATTCATAATATGATGCAACATCCTATTGTAAAAGTGATGTTGAGCAAGTTAGTAATGTACGTTCCAGAAAGAGAAATTACAGGGTTTTATAACGAAGGAACATTAACAGATGCTTCAGGAAAAACGCATCCATTATCCGAAGACGATGTGTTACGTATTGCACATGCTTCACATTTATACCAAGCGGTAGAATGGGATCTGTACCAAAAACATGTATTTGCAGAGCGCATTACGCAACCATTTAAACAAGTATTTAGAGAGTTATATTTAATCACTAATGACGAGCGCGAACACAGCAACCGTTCCGAACGTTACCAAGGGCACCAAATTCAGCCTAAAAAAACCGTAGCACTTTTACGCGGTCGTGGTTGGACGGTGAGCATGGAAGACGGTTTACAGAAAGTGTATCATAAACGCGGATTTATAGCCACCATGTACGCCATGGCAGATTGGTATTCGCCGTCTGAAGCCGAAGCGCCAACGCTAGAAGATATCTGTTTCCATGCCATAGATACGTATAAAAGAATTCCGCTTACAGAGATTCCGCCAGTAGTATTTAGCGAAATCATGCGCGATATCGACCTTGTGGTAAGTGTTGCTCACGTTGGTGGTGTCGATCCGGAAGCGAGTCACAGTACCATGGAAATGCGTGGTGCATTGGCCGAAGCGTCTGCCCTGTTATTCAAACTTAAAAACATCACGGTAAAAGAGCGTCATATCTTTATAAAAGGGACTTTAGGCGAGTATAGCATTCATTTAGGAAGTGGTCAGGTGAGTAAAAACGGACTCTCGTTATCCATCATTCCAGTGCATAGTCAGCATCGCGGACGTATGTTCTTGCCTTTCGTAGACGAGGACCCAAAATCGGCAGAAATTATTTCTAAAATGAAATTACTTTCAGAAGATAATAAAATCCAAGATCCAACAATATTAGCACAGATAAACAGTTAACATTAAATTATTAGGGCGTTACCTCGCTTAGGCGAGGTCGGGCTTTCTGTTGCAAGTCCTCGTGCTAGCGCACTGTGGGCTTTCCACGACAATCCCTAACGCAGAAAAAAAGATTCAGCATAACATGGAACTGACATTACAACTAAAAAGACTCGGGAAGAAAAAAGTAAAAGAAGTCCCGTTTACACTAGAAGAACATCCGAAGAATTTAGAAGAATTATTAATCGGTTGTGTAAAAAATCAAGTCGAAGCCTTTAATAAAAAACGAACAGAAGTTAATGTAATCGGATTTTTAAGCCCTGCCGAAATAGAAGAACAAGCCCAAAGTGGTAAAGTCGATTTTGGAGACATCAATAACACCGATTTAGCCAATCTGCAAAAAGCCATAGACAATGTTTTACTCGCTTTTAAAGATGGTCTTTTCGTAGTTTTTGTAAACGATGAAGAAATCACCGATTTAAAAGCGCCTTTAGATTTAACGTCAGAAAGTGTCATTGCCTTTATAAGAATGACGTTTTTAGTGGGCACGTATTGGTAGTAATAATATGAAACTCGAAAACCTACAAACGCAATTAGCAGATTGTATTACCGAACAACATGCCGTATGGTCAAACTTATTGGCAAATACGAATTACGGGAATTATGCCTCAAGCTTATGGAACGTGACCTTGAAACCGGAAGACATTACAGTAAATCGCGATGATGAAACATTTACATTTCAACACGCTAATTTCGAATTTGATGTGGAAGTAGGTCTGTCGTTTGGAGACGATAATACCATGTTTTCTAAACTAGTTTCCGGACAAGGCACCTTTCAAATTAGTAATCATAAAACGATAGAAATTAAAACATTAATTTTAAATAAAGATTTTTCCAAACACAATAAATAAAACAAACTATTAAAAAACACAAATCATGAAACATTACACAAGTGCCATTATTTTTGGAATTGCAATCGTTGCATCTTCAATTTTCTTAGGAAAAGCATATACAGACAGAAATAAAGTCGATGGAGAAATTGAAGTGACTGGTCTAGGAAAAACAGATTTCTCATCAGATTTAATTGTTTGGGAAGGAAGTTTTAGTTCCGTAAATATAGATTTACAGCAAGCTTACATCTCTTTAGAACAAAAGAAATCGACTATAAATAATTACTTAACAAAGAAAGGTATTAAGCCAGAAGAATTGGTTTACAGCGCGGTTTCAACACATCAGAAAACCAAACAATTATACTCTTATACGGGTGATTATGCAGGTGAAGAATTTGTAGGTTACGAACTTACGCAGTCTATAGAAATAGAATCTAAAGACGTGGATAAAATAGAAAAAGTCTCTAGAGAAATTACCGAATTATTAAATCAAGGGGTTCAGTTTTATTCACAAGCACCGCGATATTATT
Source organism: Formosa undariae (assembly GCF_042427615.1). Taxonomy (NCBI): domain Bacteria; kingdom Pseudomonadati; phylum Bacteroidota; class Flavobacteriia; order Flavobacteriales; family Flavobacteriaceae; genus Formosa; species Formosa undariae. Next base: position 287,261 of record NZ_JBHMEZ010000012.1, read on the forward strand.
ACACAAAACTTGCGGATCTTAAAATTGAAATGATTTCTAAAGCTACAGAAGATGCGAGATTACGTGCCGAAAATATCGCTAAATTTTCTGGTGGAGAGTTAAGTGATTTAGAATCGGCTAAAATGGGAATCTTTCAAATTACAGGTCAAAATTCTGGAGAAGATTATTCTTGGGGAGGAACCTTTAACACAGCAAATAGAGAAAAAACAGCTTCAATCACCATGAAGTTGGTTTATAAAGTAGACTAATCATTTTATAGGACCTCGCTCCTATTCAACACCTACCAAAAGGTATTCGCGTATTGTGAATACCTTTTTTTATGCTTTAAAATCACATTTCCCTACATAATCCATTATACCTAAAAATGGCTGAATACGGTGATAAATGACCTACAATCACCATGTAAATTTGACTAAAATAAAACATCAAAATTATAATTATGACACCTGAAGAAAAAAAACAATATTTAGCAGAAATAGACGAAGTCGTACAAAAAGCTGTAGATGGAGAATATAAACTTTATCCTGTACTACAACCAGCAAGTTGGCCTGGTGTTAAAAATGGTGCGCTCTATAATGTAGAAGTTTATGAAGACAATGATGATCATATTCCTTTAGTTGTTAAATCTTATGCCGTAGAAACGCCAGATGGCTTAGTGTATCTAGGAAAGAAACATAAAGAATTCTTTGGAAATAGAAACTTATATCAAGAAGCTAGCGACAACTTAGACGAGCTTGAACAAGCATTTAATTTTGAAAAAGAATTTGATAATAAAGTGTTGAGTTCAAATGGAACTCGATTTTCTAGTGAAAGAGCTCTTAGTTATACACAGATGCGTATGGCTCATGATTTTTTAGAGTCAGAAGAATTATTTGTATCTATACCTAGACGTGGTAATATACTTATTATTCCTAAAGATTCTGACAAAGAGCTCTTAGATATGTTTTTATACGTGCATAGACATAATTGGAACGATAAAACTAACGACAATACGCATATCGCTAATATACTTTTATACGTAAAAAGTGGTAATAGAGAAGGTATCGTATATCTATAAATCTAAACGCTATGTTGTAAATTTAGTAACGTCTTTTATTCATAAAAAATAATTATAAAAAAGGCTTCAATTCAAAACACTGAAACAATGAAAAGCGCAGGTCTTAAAACTACAACGGGTAATTCTTCAAAAGAAAAAAGTGCCCAAAACACGTTCTTTGTCATCAATATTTTTGGTGCTAAACTTTATGAAAAACCTGCGTTAGATTCAAAATTAATAAAGCGCATTTCTGTTGGAGAGAAAATTGTTGCAGAGAAAATTATTGAAACAAAACAATCCTTGCACATTGGTGAAGGCTTTCAACTTCAGGGGAATTTTATTAAAGTAAAAAATCAAGTCTGTTCTGGATTTATTCATAGTTCAGACTTGACAACATTTAGACCTCAATTAGAGCCTATTTACAATGGTGTCGTTATTCCTGATTTTAAAGGAAAAATGATAAATAAAACTACAGATAAGAGAATTGAAACATGTAACGATAAGCCATTTGAAATTGAGGAAGATATAACCACCTATAGTCATATCATTCATACTTATACAGATTTTAATGATTGTTTTGAGAATACTTACCTATATAAGTATATGACATTACATGAAGTCTATCATCAATTGCCTGTTCATGATCCTAATATTGATATCACTTCAAAAGGAAATTTTATTTTAATGCCTGAGTTTATAGAAAAAAAAGACAACCAATACATTTTTAAAGGCATAGGCATCACACGTAGTATCGCAATTATTGAAAATAAAGACGGCCAGTTTTTAATAGCGTCATTAGACTGTCCATAAATAAATTCTGTCTAAAACACGCTAATTGTCAACAATAACCAAGGTGTTCTTATTTATAAGAACACCTTTTTTTTGATGAATTAGATAAACCATGACATGCAGAAATGGCTGAAAACCGTGATAAAAAAACTGAGATGCTTCTTTAATTTTGTAATAAATAATAAAAAAATCAACATTATGAGCGGTACACTTCACGGTAAAGAAAAATCTCAAGAAGAAATAGAAAAAATAATAGAGCAAACTAAAAATAGTGATCAAAAGATCTATCCTATTTTAAAACCAGGTAATTGGGTTGGATTAAAAGCAGGCGCTTTGAGTTCTACTTTAATTCCGTCCGAAGATGGCGCTGAAGTCGTGATTGGTTATGGTATGGATACGCCAGATAACTTTGTGTTTTTAACTAAAAAACATTTAGAAACTATGGATGCTAAACAAATTACACAAGAAGCATTTGAAAATTTAGCAAACTGTGATACGGGATTAGAATTTGTTGAAGCTTTAGATAATAAAGCAGTTGGTGCTAACGGAACCGATTTTTCTAGTGAAACCATTCTTTCTAGAACACATATGTTAAAAGCACATGCCATGTTAGACGCGGAAGAATTATTAGTATCTATCCCTAGAAGAACTTGTATGACTATTATTTCAAGACAAGCAGATGAAGACACGATTAATAAATTCGCATTTTTACATAACCATACTTGGGAGGATGATAGTTTTGGTAATGCACCTATTACAAATTCATTTTTTATTGTAAAAGATGGTAGTATTGTTGGACATATTCCATTATAATTCAATTTAAAAAACACAGATAAAAAAAGGCATTCTTAAAATTAAGAATGCCTTTTTTATGGTTTCAATGCTATATAATTAAATGTTATAACTAATGCATTACACTTAGAAATAGCTGAATACCGTGATAAAAAACAACAATTGCTTCTCTAATTTTGTACGAATCAATAAACATACAAGATTATGAGCGGTACACTTTACGGAAAAGAAAAATCTCCAGAAGAAATAGACAAAATAGTTGAACAGACTAAAAATAGTGATCAAAAAATCTATCCTATTTTAAAACCAGGAAATTGGGTGGGTTTAAGAGCTGGAGCATTAAATTCTAATTTAATACAAACAGAAGCTGGGCCAAAAGTCGTTATTGCTTATGGAATGGATACACCAGATAATTTTGTATTTCTTACACAACAGCATTTAGAAACCATGGATGCTAATGAAATTACAAATGAAGCGTTTAGAAACTTAAGACATTATGAAACAGAATTCACCTATTCTGAAGCATTACAAAATAAGGTTCTGACTTCTAGTGGAAACGATTTTTCTAGTGAACGCATTCTCAATGAAGCACATATGTTAAAAGCTCATGCCATGTTAGAAGCCGACGAATTATTTGTTTCTGTACCGAGACGCTCGTGTATGATGGTGATTTCAAGAGACTCAGACGAAGCTTTACTCGGAACCTTTTTAAACTTACACAAGGATGCTTGGGAAGACGATAGCTACGGAAACGCGCCTATAGCTAATATTCTTTTTACCATGAAAGCAGGCCGTATTACGGGACATATCGCCTTGGATAATTTGTCTGAAGACGAATAAAACATAACGACTCACCTCTATTAAAAAAGGTGTTTACAAAATCGTAAACACCTTTTTTTATGCATTAAACTGAAAGAAATTAGCTTCATTACATAAACCACTAAATCCTCAAATGGCTGAATACAGTGATAAAAATCGTTATGTGCATCCTTAATTTTGTGGTAAACAATAAAACAAATAAGATGAAAGTCAATCCACTTAATAGAACAGATAATTTAGCAGAAATTCAGGCTATTGTAACAAAAGCAAGCCAAGGCGAATACAAAGTATATCCTATTGTAAAAGCAGGAACTTGGGACGGTTTAGATGGTGAAATTCTACAGACCACCGCGATAAAAGGCGATAATGAAAACGATCCTTCTAAAATAGTTGCTGTTTACGGTGTAGACACACCAGAGGGTTACGTGTACTTAACGATGTCGGATTTAGATATTTATGATGGAACAACACTGCTTAATGATGCGTATCAAAACTTAGACGATTTAGAATCGACCTTAGAATATGCTGAAGCCTTAAATAATAAAGCCCTTATTTCTGTAGATTCTTATTTTGCGAGTGAACGTGTTTTTAGTAAAGTAGAAATGCAAAAAGCACACGCTATGCTAGAGTCAGAAGATTTATTTGTGTCGACCTCAAAATATGGCGAGTTAATGATTATTTCACAACACGCAGATAAAGAAACTAAAGATAAGTTTGCTTACCTACATAAGTACAATTGGAATGATGACGAGAACCCTAACGAGCGTATAGCAGACCTGGTATATTCTGTAAAAAACTGTGACATTGTAGGACATATTCCTTTATAAATCTATAAAATCACTGAAACTGATATATTTCTTTACCGTTAGTTCTCAAGCGCTAACGGTAAAGCTATTTTAAAAACTTAAAAAAATAAAAATTGAAAAATCTAGACTTTAGTATAAACGGAAGAGTACAAAATTTAATGGTTGATGTTTTTGATGCTATAAGTGCCTCAAAAGAAGCAGAAGTTAAAATCAGTGAACTTTTAGATACTAGAAGCATCTTTGAACTCATTTTTGAAATCGTTAGAGCGTCTGGTTTTTACAGTCAAGATGAAAATTTTAATCTTATTAAAGCTTTAAATATAGATACTGATGAATCTAATATTGAAGACGCTTTGTATGTGACTTGGGTATCGATGGGTGAAAACTTAAATACAGCAAAAACTCAGGAAGAGTTTAATGCTAAGTTTGCTTTGTATGTACCTATTATTTTAAAACGTATGGAAGCAATTAACTGTATGTCGGCTTAATAGCTCATTATATTTTTAGACCTCCTAAATACCGATAGCCTAAAACAAAACTTATGAAAATAGAAAAATTAACTAATAATCGTTCGCCTTACCACGAAATGTTGTTTGATAGTTACTTAATCGAAAATATAAGGTCGTATGAAGAACTTATGGACGTTTATCAAACCTATAAACAAAATCATCCTGACAAGACTATAATTTTAACCCTTGATGATTTAGGTCAAGCCGAATATACTAGTGGGCACGCTTGTGATTCCAATTTTATTTTGGATACAGATGGCTATGATTTAACTGGACTTGATAAAGCTTGTTATGATGAAGATAATGAACATTTGGGGCATCTCTCTACACCATCTGAATATTTCATAATCAGAAAAAACTTTTTAAAACACACAAAAGGCATTGATTTTAAAACGGTTTGTGAAAAAGACTTAAGCATTTCTGAAGACGAAGTTTTAGATTTAGAAAACATTAATGAATCTCCATTAGCCTTTTTAGACCAACAAATTATACTGAAAATTCTTCCCGTTGAAAAGCCATACGAAGGACTTACAGGATTTCCGAATGGATATTTTGATGCCGACTTAAGTCCTTTTGAAAATTACGCGCTATCGAAGTACTTATTTGAAACCTATAATTTTGAACTTTTTGGAATTGGCGCTTCCTTTTTAGGATTTATTAAAAATGAAAAATTAGAAGACAATAAAGTAAAAGCATTGATTACTGATTTGGCAAAACTGTATAATACAACAACATCAGAATTTGAAAAATTAGCAGACATCATTAAAAATAAAAACCATTTATTTTTAAGATACACCGAATAATTTCAGTCATAAAAAAACTAAAAGCCCAATTATACATTTATAATTGGGCTTTTTTATTATTTACGATGAATACCTGAAATTTACTCAGAAAATTGTTTAATAATTTCAAACAAGGTTAATTTAGTTCTCTTTATACTGCCATCATCGTGACGAAATAAATGTACTTTAGTATTATCATAGCAACCAAAAAACAATAAATCACCTTCAGAATTAGCACCAATAGCTTTACCTAAAGCTAATTTTTCTAAACTCCACTTGTACCCATCTAAATCTTTAAATGACGGATTCATAAATTCACTTAACGTTTTAACATACGGATTTAATGCGTGAATCTTACTGACTTCCATTCCATCTATGTTGGTAAGCTCCATCATCTTTTCAAAATTATATAACTTAAATTCCTCTTCCTCAAAAACAACAGTCCTTGGTTTTTCTGCAATAAATTCTCTGTAATTTTTTCTAAACATCGGTTTTAGTTCATCTACAGATGTTATAATTAAATGGTCATTCATAGTTGCAATTTTTAAAGTATTAGTTCTTAGTATTTTCTTTTGTTTTAGTATCCACAATCTGTAGTAATGTTGGCATTCGGTATTTACCGTGCATACGCTGTATGGCGTTACAAACTTCATCTCTATCCGTACCAATAGAGGTGACATACAATGGTTTTTTACTTTCGCCACGAAACACTTCTTTAAACACAGCTGTTTTAGACACAAACTCAGATTTTGCGATACCAACAATCGGAATTTCATGGTCTAAAGCTTGGTACAAATAGCCACCTAAACCCAAGTGTTTTTCTTCTAGAATCACATATCCATCTACAATAATTAATTCTACCTCATCTAAATTCACTTGTTTTAGTAAACTCAAAACACACGGTAATTCGCGTTTGTAAAACGAACCAGGTTCGTATTCGGCAACACCCTCTATAATATCGGTGTAAATTTGCGTTGGTGCTTCATCTTCCCAATCATTAAAGCTTACCGCAATTGTTTTGGCTTTTCCGTCGTAATAATAAGTATCAAAAGCAAGTATCATAATTGTTGTGTTTTTTTGTTATTGTATGTATCGTTCTAATTTAATTTAGGAACGATAAAATCTGCTTTACTAAGCGTATATTTTATTTCTGGATATGTAAAGTTTAAACTTCTATTTTCTTCACCTCGCAATTTGTAAAAGGCTATTTCTTGTACTTCATTAGCTAATTCGATAAACGTACCATCTTTAAAAGATGGGATATCATTATTGAATTTCACGAAGGTTTTAGAGGTTCTAAAAGTGATACCAAGCCATTTATTATCGGCTAATTTTAACGCTTCACGGTTTGGGTTTTCTAAAATGATTTTATGCGAATATTTAGCATTCATTTCCACAGAAAATAAAACAAAAGAATTGTGTGTTAATGCGATATCAAATTCTTCTTCGGTAGATTTATCTTTAATTCTGAGAATACGAATACTTGTATCCGTAAGCGTTTCAGGATGTTTATAACACGAAAACAGACCAATATAAGAGTCCGTTTTTAGATCTAAACTTAAATCTGAATGGTAACCCATTTTTGTGTAATTCTCGTCATATATCTCAATAAGACCACAGTTAAAAGCTGTTTTTGGTTGATTTTCTTGTTCTAAAGTCTTATTAATATGGTTTAAAATATTAAGATGAGGTACAGTAAAATAATGAGCAGGAATACTAAACTTCGTTGTTGTTCTTACTACAGGAATACCTTTATCTAAGCACTTTATTATAGTATTCCCAAAACGTCCTTTTCCTAAAGTTTCAAAGACAATTTCTTTTGATAAAGATTCAAAAAAATTGGTTTCTAAAAGAAGTGTCGTTTTATAAAATGGATGATTACTCATAAGATTATACTTTCAAATTAATAGATTGGTTTTTTATAATCTCCAGTATTCATACTAAAATGAACTTTACCATAATCTACACGTTTTACGGTCTTGTTTTCTTCGTAATAAGACGTTCTTAAATCTTCTAGATTTTCGGTAACCATTGGTTCTAACTTAATACGTTCGTCTTCATTATTAATATAAGTTTGGCCGTTTGTATAAGTAGCTTCTAGATTAGAACAGCGTATGACATACCCCATTCTAATCGGAATTAAATCGATATCTAAAACCGATGGTCTTATCTCGTGCGTGTACAAACGATTGGTCGATAACGGAATAATAAACACCGAATTTGGATATAAAGTCACCGAAAATTCTTTAACTAAAGTAGCATCGTTTACAGACGATTTAAGTTTGAAAAGTAAGCGACTTAATCCGCTAGATTTGCCATAAACTCTATCAAACTTATTCGTTTTAGAAGGACTCAATTTATCAAAATTAGTTGTATCATAAAACGTACAGAAGGCAATTAAACCTTCTTTTGGCATATCCTTGGTTTTATCTGAATGTGCTTTTATTTTGGCTTTTACATCTTTAGGATGGTCTTTATCTTTCTTTTTATTCTCGTAAATCTGAGCTAATACGTGGTTTAATTCGGTCTCTTTTTCAAAATCAAATTTTACCGCTTCATTAATTTTGTTGACTATATACGTATCTGTGGCTCTAAAATTATCTGTTGGCCCTGTTAAGTTGGTAGAACATCTTAATAATTTAAAATGAAGTTGCTCTTCATTTTTTTTTGATTTTTCCTTGGTAATTTCACTTAAATAAATGCCTTTTCTTAAAGCTACAGATTGTTTGGTCGATTCAGTTAAATGTTGAAATTGATGCTCTGTCTCTATTTTAGAAAAGTAATTCTCGTCTTCAAAAAACTGACGATAAAACACACCTGCATTTTGTATATTTACAGGAACTTGCCCTTCAGTAATCACTTTTAAGTTTGGCGTTGTAAGATTTTCGTAATTAGAAGAAAATTCTTTGATAATGAAAACGTCTTCAGATTTAGCGTCTAACAAACTTATATCTCCTAGAGCAAAAATTCGGATTGATTTTTCTGTGTTTTCAATATCAGAAAAACGTTTTACTACACATCCGTTAAAGTTGGCTAACAAGTAATCTAATGCTTCTGATTTAGTCTCTGAAGTACTTAAATTAAGTAAAATATTTTTAGTTTTTGAGAGTGCGTTTTCTGTATTCATTATTTTTCCCTTTGATGTTCATAATAACTTAATGCTTCAGCTCTCACTAAATCGGTATAATTCCTACTCTCAGAAATCGATTTTAATAAACCGATGTATTTTTTATGTTCTTCTCCTTCTAAAGCATTGATGAATCTATTCAATAACAATGTAGAGGTAATGGTTCCATTTCCGGTATTAAACTTCAGTAATTCAGCATTATAAATATTGTAATCGGGTTGATCAATAGCTTCTATAAAATGGATAAATGAAAAATCTTCTTCTAATTCAGAATCTTGACGTTTTAAGAAATTAAAAAGTGTTTGAATAAGTTGTTGCTTTTGTGAATCTGTAAAACTATTTACATCTTCTAATTCATCGCCAATAGCATCAAAAAATTCACTAACTTCATAATCCTCCATATCGTCATTGACGTTGAAGTTTTTAATTAGTGTAATGGTGTTTTCTAAATTCATTTTATGACTTACTTAAAAATTATTCTATTCTAAATAGCCTTCTCTTATAAAAGAAAATTCATTAGCAATCAGCATTTGTAAATAGGCTTCAAAACTATCTGCAATCACTTCAAATTCATTGGGATCGTGAAGAAATCTTACTATCTGTCCTTTTATTCCTTTCTCTGAAGGACTATAATCTATATAAAGTTGAGAAGTTCCGCCGTTATTTGTACAATCTGCAAAATGAAGCCAATGAAGATCTTTTGCATGTTTTAATATTTTTTCATCTATGTCTACGCCATTATATTCTCCATCTAAATAGTCTTGATAATTATATGGGGCATCCTCTTTATTTTCTAAGATTTGTTGAGACGATAATAAGTAATATTGACGTTTAGATAAATCAGAACCCAATAGTGTAAACGCAATGTCTTCATCGCCATAGGTTCTCCAATACGTGCCATCTACATATTGTAATAAATTAATTAACGCCTTAGGAATAGCAGGACAATCGGCTTTAAGTTCATCAATATTATCTTGAGATGCACCGTGTTTTATATTTTCAAAATGATCCCAAATGTCTTTGCCTTTAGCATTATAATAGGCGCTTTTAAGTCCTGAAATGTATGTAGCTGCGATGTTGTTCATGCATTCGTTTTTCAGTTATAAATTCTAAAGTATCAGAATTCATTGTGTAGTTATAACTGCCGTTTTAAAATGGATTCAAAAATTGAATTTATTATAAATTATCCTCATTAATAAAATCCATTTCCTTATCCATCAGCATTTGTAAGTAAGTTTCAAAGCTATCTGCTATTACTTTAAACTCGTCTGGATCGTGAAGAAACCGTACAATTTGTCCTTTTGTACCTTTTTCTGAAGGACTAAAATCTATAAACAATTGAGAAGTTCCTCCATTATTCATACAATCTGAAAAATGAAGCCACTTAAGATTTTTCGATTTATTGGTGATTTTTTCATCAATAGGCACACCCTCATAAGCTCTTTCTATATAATCTGAATAATAACTTGCAGCTACATTTTTGTTTTCAATAATCTGTGCTGAAGACAATAAATAATACGGATATTCAGCCATATCTGAACCGAAAAAGAATAAAGTAATATCGTCATCACCATAAGTTCTCCAATAGGTACCATCTACAAATTGTAATAAATGCAATAGTGCTTCAGGAACTTCTGGAACTTCTGGAAATATATCTTTAATCTGATCTAAATCTTTGGATGTAGCTCCATGTTTTATGTTTTCAAAATGATCCCAAATGTCTTTGCCTTTTGCTTTGTAATAGGCGTTTTTAAGTCTTGAGATGTATTTATTTGCTATTGTATCCATTTTAAAGTTTTTAAATTTCTTACTTACTCTCAGTTACAAACTCTAATGCTTCAGAATTCATTGTGTAGTTATAACTGCCGTTTTAAGTTCCGTTTTATTAATACTGAAGTTTTAATATTTTATTCTATAAACTTTAAAATCGACTCGAAAAACTCACCAATTTCATAATCTTCCATGTCATCATGGACTTGGAAATTTTCAATTTGTATGATGGCCTGAGCTAAACGCACTTCTAATTAATTAATTCGTAAATACTATTATCGTCAACCTCTGAAATTCGTATAAATTTATCGTCTAAAATCGACGTTTTATTTCCGCCAATTGTAGACATTCTTTTTCCTGAAATAAAGTTTATACTTGTATTTCCAGCACCCTTTTGTATGGCATTTCCGTAATTATTGTATTCCGTACCAATTAACATATAATCTTGACTCCCTTTCTGATATCGGAATTTTAACTCGTAATCATGACGCATGGATTGGTGTTTAACATTAATAACATTGGTGCTAGAAACTTTAATTTTTTGATTTAAATTTCTATATAAGAAAGCATATGTTAGATTACCCGTTTCACCTTTTAATTTAAAAGAACCATCTTTTTGTCCTTCTAACACGGCTATTTTAACACTTGAAGCATCTAAATATTCTATATCTCTACTGCCATTGGACAATAACACAACATAATCGGAAATACCATCTTTATTTAAATCTGCTTTTACGCTATTTGGTACATTTTCGAAATAAACAATTTCATAGCCTTCCGGGATAAAATTGGATATATGGTTTGGTTTTACATCACGATGTTCTTTAAGCTCACTAATTTGTTTTGGAATTGGATTCCGTTTTTCCGTTATAAATTCCAATGCCTCAGAATTCAATAAATGATTGTATGTACCATGATGTAGTTCGAAATTAACCATAGCGTCGCCAGAAGGTTTTATTCTATACACTTTAAGATACACGCCTTTTTCGGCCCATTTAGAAAGGCTTCTTTTCATAGTACTCTTATTGTCCCAAACATAATATCCCCATAAAGATTTTTTAACAATGCCAAATTCCTTAAAGTCATTTAATTCAGATTTCTCAGAGCTTGTACTACGAAAAATAATGTCTCCATCTTCAATTATTTCATCAAAAACTAAATTCATACGCGCATCTTCCTGATAGTTCACAAAAAACCAAGAGAGTACAATAATGTATAAGATTCCTATAAAAAAGTATGTGAATTTAATTTTCATTTTAAAAATAGTGGATACCAATTTTATAATAAATTATTCTAAAACGGACACCAAATGCGACCAATTTAAAGCGATAGCAAAGTCTAAAGCGGTTTTTCCTGTATTGGTTTTAGCCGTTTTATCCGCGCCTAATTCCAATAAAATATCTACTGCTGTTTTGTTTCCTGCAATGGTTTCTGTGTGTAATCTGGTTACGCCATTTTTATCTACGGCTTTAACCACATCTAGATTTGCTGTAAAGTAATCTCTTGCAGGTTGTTCCATCACTTTACTCATAGGATGTTCAATAAGATTTTCTTGTTCTTCTTCTTGTAAGTGTGCCACGAGAATAGTATTATAGTCCCCAAAATCTAATCCCCAAGCCTGATCATGCTTTGTTCTAGCATCTTCCGTCATACCAGAACGTAGTACCTGAATGGTATAACCGCCATAGGTTTTGCGATCTATAGATAGCATCCAATCTGATATTTCTGAGATCTTTCTAGTAACCGTATCACCTTCTGCAACATTAGTTAATTTATTTGGTGCGTTTTGTAAAACACCTGTAATGAGTTCTCCATCAAAATCAATGTCGCTAATCCACATATGCTCTACTATAGGTTCCGCTCTACCTTCAATTACTTGTTGAAAAGGAATTTTTACTAAGGCTAAATCATGAGCAGGAACAACTCTTTTGCTGTCCCAATACATTTCACGCCAGAAATAGTTAAACGTTTCTTGTGCTTTTAGGTAAGCCACTTTCATTTTTTGGTTTTGCTCTGCAAAAATGATATTGTTGTCTTGACTCATTCTTTACTAATGTTATATGTTAGTTATATTTTTAGGTTTAGATTTCCACCCTAGATAAGTAGTACTTTTTAATAAAAATCGTAATACAAACGCCATTGTTTGGTCTCGCTATTTTTGGCGAACATTAAGCTCCCACCATCTACCACATTGAAATTTACTTTTTCATCTGATGAAATCTGAAACACGAACTGAAAACCTTCTCCAAAGCCCTCTGCATCTCCAATTCCAGATTGACAAAAAGAAGGATAACCGCCTATTTTATGGTCGTATATATGATCTGTGATATCAAAATAATCATCAATAATCCCTTCGTTTTCTAATTTTAAAACTTCAGCTTCATCTTTCATAGACAAACCGCCACCATCCCATAATGGGAAATCATTGTCGTCTAATTCTGCTTGTAGCGGAAAGGCGTTTAAAAATGAATTAGGATTTTCTAGATTTTTAATCTGAATATTTTCTAGGTTATCATATTCTCTAATTAGCCAACGCTCTCCCATTTCTTCAAAACATTCTGGAAGTTCTGCCGATATAAAAACCGTAATTAGTTTTGTATCTTTAAGATTAGGGTGTACGTAAGGTAAGTTGGGAAGGTGAAATTGTGCCAAAGGCAACATCGCATTACCGTTTTTATCTAACGGAATGTCTTCATCTTCATTATAAGCAAAGACTTTACCTATCCAACTTTCTTCAATGGTATTCTTGGGTCTAAAGCCGCCTGTACTAAATTTAGTAACCGGTTTAGAAATTTTATTTTTTAGGTCTTCTACTGTCATACTTGTATTTTTTATCCAAACATCGTGGTGTCATCAAAAGTTTTACCGTCATAAGATTGTGCGATTAAATAATGATTCCCGAACATTCCATCTTCATTATAAACGACGTCTATCAAGTCTTTTGCGTAAAAATCAATAGCTGTTATTGTTAACTTCTGTCTAAAATCTTGCTCGCTTAATTCTGGATAACCATTTTCTTCATCTGCCCAGTTTTCATTGTAGTTTTCGTGAAACGCACTTACTATTTCATCGGTTGCATTTTTCTCTTTATCTTCAAAATCTTCTAAAAATGAATTCCCTAAAGCAATCATTTTATCTAAAGTGATTTCATCTAAATTTAGGCTGATATCAATTGTATTCTGTCCAGATAAAATGGTTGTTCTATAACAATCGTCGGTTCTTGGATCTTTTTTGAGTTGATCTTTCGTTATATTCATACTTGTAATATTACCCTAAATCAGTTCTAATGTTAGAGAAGTCACCTTTGGCAAGTTTATCTTTTTCAATAAAAAACATTAAAAATTCATCCATATCCCAGTCCCAAGAAAAAACATTATTCCATCGCAAAGTAAGTAAAGACGTCCATTCATCGGTTTTACGAGGATCATAAGCTAGCGTATTGTAATATGGGTATCCAAATAAATAACTAAACGTTTTTTTACTTACCATATCTGGTACTTTACTGCATACGTAATCGAGTTGCTTTTTATTTAATCCCTTGTCTTTATATAACTCTTCTCTATAAGGAAGATCTACATTCTCTTCCAAATCAATGCGTATACAATGATCTACATAGTAGTAATTTAAATTAGGGTTTACATAGGTTTTTAACGGCGTTCCTTCTTCAAAATGATAGACTTTCGCATAATCTTTTGCGCCATAAAACACATTTTTATCATCATCATTGGCAATAAAAAAGCTTAACATTCCTGTTTTTGGTAGTGGCGTTTCAAATTTAATTTCACTTAAATTAATTTGTAATGCAAAACGATAATCACCAAACTCGTGTTTAGGCCATTCAAAATCTTCAGGTACTTCTGGATAGCCTCCTTGTTTACTTAAACCTACATTTTCTTTACTGCGGTTTTCTCCTTTTATTTTAATAGAAGGTAAACTCATAGATCTTAGATACGTTTCTTTTTTATATAAATCGTATTTTTCAATTTTAACTATCTCTTCAAATTTGGCGCTATTCATAACGTATTTTTTTTCCTGATGTATACAAAGGTCAAACTTTACACAGGTTTTTTAGTAACGGATTTCAGTGATATTGAATTCTAATCCCCTCTTTTAAAGCTCTTTTTTACGTTCTTTAAGTTTATTTATTAATAGATCTATTTTTTCTAATTTCTCTTTATATTCATTTCTAATTGCTATTTGCGAAGATTCTACAGTTTCATTCGAATCGAAATCTAATAGCTCTACGGTATCATTAAGACTAGAAACACTTTCGTTTTGAACCAATGCATGCTGTGTTTCCTTGGCTCTGAATAAAATGACATCAGAGTCTATATCCCCTTTCAACTCGTCTACAGAAATGACTTTCATCGTTCCAAATTGTGACAATTGCAAAGCATCACCTTGAAGTAAATGATTATTCACTTTAACATCGAAGGTTTCAGACGACGGACTGCGATATACAAGTCCTTCTACAGCGTCCTTATGTTCTAAAAACGATAGTTTGTAATTTTCCAAATTTGGAGTAACCATAGTAACCGTATCCATTAACATGGTGTTATCTTTAAAAATATGACTTGGATAAATGGTATGTAGTATGTTCTCGTTATTTACTGTAGACCATTTTCCTTCTGTCGAATCGATATCAGATGGATCAATAATTACCGTATATTTCACTTTAGATTTCTTTATGTACGGCTTAAAATCTTCGTTTACTGTGGTAATCTGACTTTTATAAAGTGACACAAGATCCAAGGTATAATCGGCATCGACCTTAGTCTTTATTTTAGATAAATTATCTAAAATTTCTATTACTGCGCCGTAAGCTTCAGCTTCTTTACGGGAATCAGTATAAGATGATTTTGAAACCGAAGTCGTCTTGCATATATTTTCGCCAAAAACATCGGAAACCGTTTCTGTATTTGCCATATTCTCAAATTCATCTGGATTTAAAAAATAATCTTCCGACACTTGATTGCCTTTAAGGACAAAGGTTTTAGATTGATCTGCTACTAATAGCTTCGAAATTTTTAAAGGGTCTTCAATCGTAATTTTAGTTGCACTTGAAGTTAACGCCTGATCTATTCCATTTTTAAAAACTCTAGGTTCATTTAAAGTATATATAATCTCTAATTTCAACAGGTTTTTAGATAAATTATACTTGATTTCATTTTGTCCCAAAAGTGCATCTTCACGATACAATGCTGTATAGCTTTTTTTGCTACAAGAAGAAAATGAGACTAATATAAGTACGAAATAAAGTAGAGTATTTTTCATTTTGAATGTGTTTGTTTTACAGTTCAAAACTAGAAGTAATGCCTCTGAATTTTATCCCTGTAAATAGTGAAATTGATACATACTGAATTCAGGTATCTTTATTGTAACCGTAATAAATAAACAAAAAAAGCACGCTTTTAAGCAGCGTGCTTTTTTTACTAAATACTACGGTAAAGCAATAGTAACTAATACAATAGAATTTATATTTTTCTCTAATTAAAAACGATAGCAGTCTTATTAGTGATACTAAATTTGGCGGCATCTAAAAGTGTAGCACAAACTAAAGTCTCTACCCAAAAATCTTCTTTATCGTGTATCCTTTTATTGAGTTCGGTTAAGTTTGTAACACTATCATTTTCGTTTAATGTAATGCCCAAAGGTTTTGTAAGCGTTTTTAATTCTTTTAGTAAATCGTAAGACGATCCAATCATTGCCCCAGGAACAGGTGCTTCATCGGTATCGAAAAGAATTTCTGGCAATTCTACAGGAATATAAAATCCTTCGGTATCGGAATGCGTTAAAAGATGACTAGACATATAGGAATAATGCTCTTCTAGAATCTCGTCGCCCTGTGGTTCTTCTTCTGGCGAGAAAGGCGTTGGCACCCAATTTTCCTCATATTCATTCTCCCAAGTATGGGCTGCAAATCGTCTTAAGTGATGTAAAAAATCATACGGAAAACCACCAGAGAATAAAGGTGCCCGATCTAAAACATCTGGCTCTTGGTGTGGTTCTAAATTATTTTTTTCTAATATCACATTTATATTGTCAAAAATGGCTTTATACGCTTCATAACCTTCTGGTTCATTCTCTATAAAGTCTACTAATATGCCACTTGTAATTCCTAATCCCATTTTCTTATTGTTTTAATTCTACAAGACAAAATTAGAATGTAAGCCCCTGTGCTCTATCACTGAAATTAATGATACTTATAAATACTAAATTTTAGGTTTCGAGTTTTCGGGTAATGATAACTACCACAAAAGCACGCCATAATGAGCGTGCTTTTATATATTTCAGCATGATATTTTTAATACATTACAACCATTCAGCATCTTTACCTAAAGCTATAAATTCTTCATAAGCGGACTCTGTAGCATAGCACAGTGTCACTTTTTTTAAATTGGGAAATTGTTTGGCATCTACGCATGTTTCAATATCCCAATAGTCTACAGCGCCTCCTGAAAACGGTGATAAATTCATGTAAATATCATTGCCGCCATCTTGATAAATTTCAGTTAATTCTAGAGCCAAACGTTTAGGAATTGGTAAATCTTTAAAGTATTGTTCTACTTCTGCTATAGGTTCGTAGCCTTCTTCATTAATATCTATATCCCGTCCTTTATACCATCTTGAAAATTCATGTATATCAAACATAGGTTCCAATAATCCTTTAACATACATCAATTCTTCAATAACGGATAGTTTAAATCCAAAATCAACAAAAGTCAGTGCTTCTTCATTGAGTGGTTTAATAATGTATTTATCTTCTGGTATACCTTGCCAACGCTCATAAGATTCATAATTACTTATTTCAATAGCACTAATAACCGTATCGTTAACATCAAACCATGCACTTATATTATTTTGTACCAAAGCTCCACAATCGTCACCCTCAAAAAGTTCTACACGTTCTGTTTTATGGGTTTTATAATATGTGATAATCTCTTCATCGTTAAAATGAAACGTTCCGGAAAATTTACTTTTAGGACTAAAATCGTACCCATCAGGTTCTAACTCTAAAGTTAGAGAATCAATCTGTTCTCCGTCTTCTGAATACCCTAGAATCCCCAAAGCATCCCACGTAAAAATGGTGTTGTTTTTCGCTTTAAATGTTCTGTAATTAGCATCTAAACTATTTTTTAAAGCATCTATAGACACCGGAAATTCTATAGTACTGTTATTAATTTTAAATCCTGATGAAGATAAATATAATGTTGTCATAAGTCTTTTTTAAGAATGTCAAAGATAATCACTAAGTAAATATATGCGCTGACTGATTTCAGTGATATTTTTAAAATGATGTTTTTACCTAAAATACAATATCCCTATTTTCAGGGATAAAAAACCGAACGACTAAACCGAACTTTGCTGAAAACCTATTTTATGGAAGATCAAGTTAAAAGTGCTGCGTTTTTGGAATCACTAAAACGTAACAACGAAAAAATAAGAGACGATCGCGCAAGTGCTATTGCAGAAGATGCACAATTGATGTACAAACGCGAAACCGAAGATTTAGCCTTGTCGTTAAAACGTTTAAAACGCGAACAAGAAAATATGCTAGATATGAGTCCAACAGATGCAAATAGTTTGGTTTTGGCTTCAGATTTTGATGCCAAAGATTACGTAGCCAAGGACTTAGACATGTCTGTAAAAATTAGAAACTTAGAAATTAAATTAGAATTAGCCAAAAAGCGTTACACACACTTATTTGGTGGCAAAATAAACGAACTGTAATTATGGGAGGAGGAAGATTTAGTAACGACGCTTATAAGCGATTACGAAGAACAAAAGACTATAGTAATAAGTCTAGAGAAGAAATATTTACATCCAGACATATAGATCCAGAAATGGATCCTACAAAAGCACTTGTTAGAGAATCTCGAGATTCTGAAGAACATCCAGAAACGGTATCTATTATTGTGGCATTAGATGTCACCGGAAGTATGGGATTTGTACCCGAACATATTGTAAAAGAAGCGTTACCTGATTTAATTGGCTCTTTAATGGAAGCTGGAATTGAAGATCCGCAAGTCCTATTTTTAGGTATTGGCGATTTTATTTACGATAGTGCACCGTTACAAGTTGGTCAATTTGAATCGTCGGCAGAATTATTAGACCGTTGGTTAACCCGCGTATACTTAGAAGGTGGCGGTGGCGGAAACAATCAAGAAGGGTATAATTTGGCTCATTTGTTTGCTGCTCGTCATACATCGATTGATTGTTGGGAAAAAAGACAACAAAAAGGCTTTTTATTCACCATTGGAGACGAACCTGTGTTTCCTACCATTCCTGCAGAAATCATTAAAAGATATACCTGTACAGATGAAGCGGAAACGATTACTACCGAAGCCATTATTAAAGAAGCACAAGAAACCTACAATGTGTTTCATATGCATTTAGAGCATAACGAATGGGCAAAACAAATACGTCGAAAAGGAGATTGGAAAGCGCTTTTAGGCGATAATTATATAGAAATTCCAGATTATAAAACGGTAGCAAAACGCATTGCAGACGTAGTGATTCAAAATCATAAACCGAGTACCGCAACTGCAACACATACAACATCTAACAGTACAGATGTTGATGTAGAAAACATGTTATAAATGTCAAGATGTAGTCTCGTTATAGATTTAGGATTTGGTGATGCTGGAAAAGGGTTAACGACCGATTTTCTGGCATCGCAACATCCTGATAAAAGTCTGGTGGTACGATTTTCTGGCGGACACCAAATTGGACATACCGTTAGTATGGAAAAGCTAACCCATACGTTTAGTAATTTTGGTTCAGGAACCTTATTAGGTGTTCCGACGTATTATTCTGAACACACTACCCTATTTCCGCCTGCCATTTTAGACGAAGGTGAGTTTTTAAAAACCTATCAGCCTAAATTGTATGTGCATCCGCTAACGATGATTACAACTATCTACGATATTGCTTATAATAGAGCGCTAGAAAAGCAACAAAATCACGGTTCTTGTGGTTTGGGTTTTGGAACTACTATCGCGAGAAATAAAGAAGACGTACATCTCTATTCCAACGATTTACAATTTAAATGGGTTTTAAAACAACGTTTAGAGAGCATCAAAACCTATTACGATAATAAGTTGAAAAGTCAATCGAAATCTGTTCAAACGTATTACAACAACGAACTAAAAGATTACAAAGACGACTATTTTATAGACAGTTGTTTAGCTATTCAGAAATTTTATAGTGTAGCTACACTTTCAGTCTTATCTACAACCTTCGAGCATTTTATTTTTGAAGGCAGTCAGGGCATTTTACTCGACACCCAACACGGCTTTCACCCGCATACCACCTGGAGTTATACCACGTCTAGAAATGCGATTCAGCTTATTAAAAATCATTTAAAAACCATTTCAGAAATCGATGTCTACTATGTGTCGCGTTGTTATCAAACACGTCATGGCAATGGTCCTATGGCTGAAACAGAAGCTGTAACGCTTCAAAATAATGAAAATGAAGCGAATGTGACAAACGAATTTCAAGGGGAGTTTAGAACACAAGCTTTAAACCCTGAATTACTAAATTATGCCTTGAGTTGCGATGCCATTCATCATCAAGATTTAAATATTAACAAGCACTTCATGCTAACCTGTTTAGACCAATTGCCTCGTTTTTCTTACGGCACTCTACTTCAGAAATTAGATACAACATTCCATACTGTTTATGGAAGTTACGGCCCTAAACGCGAATGTATCAAGACCATTTCAGAATGATTTGATAAACATAGAATTCAAAAAAAATGAAAACACATCGGTTAACCATTCTGGGCATTATAATTAACACGTTAATTACTGCTTTTATTTATTTCACCGAAGATTATAAAGGCTTAGATATTATTATGATAATAGCTTTAGTTATCTGCTATATAGGCTTCATCGTCATGCAATTTAACCAAGCTAAAATTGGAAGTATTATATTTTGTATTGGTAGTGCGGTATTTATCCCTATTGGTCTTGTTGGCATTATAGGTGTTAGAAAAACGGTACAAAACATAGAAGACGAAGAATTTTATAAAGCACATTATGAATAAAACAGAAACAGAAATTGAATTAAGTTCTAAAGCAAAAAACAAACCCTTGTATTTTGCGCTGTTTATGGGAGCAATAAGTATAATAGCGATACAGGCCACATCAACACTACCAGGAATGCCTATGGGACTGGCAATATTATTTATTACGCTTTATGTCTTCAATAAAAACCTTAAAGTTTTTAAATTTTCAGAAAAGCATTTCGTTTTTCAAGTGGGTATATTAGGGAAAACAAATGTGCCTTATAGTGCCTTAAAATCTTATGAAGTTGTGAAAAAGAATATCGTAATTACGTATCAGAATCCGAATAAAAAAGAGAAAAAGATCAGACTCCCAATCAGTCAAATTGAACCTACACAATTTTCATTATTCGAAAACACTTTAAAAAGTAAGATTAGTAATTAAACTAATGTCCTACTTTTTCAAAATCACTAGTTTCAGTGATAAAAACTCAAACGCTCCAAACTACCTTAGCGGTATCAAAAAAACAGGAATAAATGGGTCATATTACAGCATATTCGGATCGTGTAAAACAAATGAATTGGGAAGCATTTCATTTTAAACCTCTTATAATAGATACACTACCCGATCTTAAATATCCAAAACATCATAGTAACTCTTTTACGTTTAGAGATGCACTTTTAGAGGCTGTAGAACAAGCGTCCGGAAAGACATTATTAAAGCTCATATTTATTACACCCGATTATGAAACCATTCATAAATTCTATGGTATTGGCTATTTAGAAGACAAAACTGTTTTTACTGTTGAAATAGAACATACTCCAAAATTTAAAGCATGGTTTACCGTTATTCATGATGAACATCACAAAAGTGCTACAGTTTACAACTTTAATAAAAACATGTATAGTTCACAACCCACTTCTAATTTAAAGCACATTACGTTTCAAGAACACACAGGCGCTTTTATAGATCATTTCATTCCCAATCAGTTTATAGCCGAACAATTGGCAAAAGAAAAAGCCGATTTTCTAGCGCCCTTTATTCAGATGGAAGCTCGTATAGATATGAAAGCCTTGGTAGAATCCTTTGTCGGTTTAATTTCAGAGAAAGGATTAACCTTACAGCCTCCAACTCATAATGATGCCATCTATACAGAATTTGAAGAAGAAGCAGGTTATCCGTTTCCGCAACTAATAAAAGACTATTTAAGCTTGCATAACGGTATTGACCGTTGTGCCATTATGGGTGCAGAAGACATTTATAACGAATGGAAACAGTGGAAAGATATTTATGACGATTGGACGCAAGAAGACTTATTGGATACATACTCTACCAACGAAGGAAAAGCCTTATTAATGTACACCACCCCCTATTGGATTCCGTTTTTCGATTTAGAAAACGGGAATTTCCTAGCCTTCGATTTTGCACCCAATACCAAAGGAACAGCCGGACAAATTATCCGTTTTGGTGCCGACCAAGAAATTGGATATATCGAAGCCGATGACCTCGTTTCCTTTTTTGAAAGTTTAAGAAGACCAGAAAGCGAAATTGAAGACAACGAATGGTTTTATACCGCCAAATAAGGATATTAAAAACAGTATTTAAATTTTGAATAATCCCCAGCATATGTCTGCGATTTATAAAGAACACATATTACCTCAATTAAGCACAGCATCTTTTGAACCGGCTGAAGTAAAAGCCATAATTCAATCTTTAGAAGCTTTAAATGCCACAGATTATGATGCCTATTACACTCTAAAAAACAATACTGATTTAGAACATGTAACGGCTATTTTTACTGAAAATGTAGCGCAACATATTTATTTTCATCCAAAGTTGTACGCTAATGAAGAGCAAGGCTTAAACTTTATTGCCTCTTGGTTGCCGTTGTTAGAAAAAGGGTTTTATCCTGATGAAAAAAGCACAAATAAACTCGTAGAATTTTTACAGTTTAGTCTGAGTTATTTAAACTCTGAAGCCGTTTCTGAAAATAAAAAAACCCAAGTGTTTCAGGTTTTAAAACATATAGTTCTAAGTGAATCTGAAGCGTCCTTGCCTGTTGCTCGTTTTTTGGTGCATCAAATTTTTGATATTCGAGATGTACTGAATTCCGATTTTCTAATTCAGCAATGTCTTCAACATGCAATTTTAAATGAAACCTATTCGGTAGTGCATTCCGATAAAACCATCAGTACGTTTCCGTTTAAAATAGACAAGCATTTTATAGAATATTTCTTTGAAAATGATTGGTTAAAATTCATCAGTAAATTTCACTACATATTACCTGTAGGACGTGTTTATATGCCAGGAGCTTACGATTTGATGTTGCCATGGTTTAGCGAAGAATTAGCACTATTTTACAAAGACCATTTAGAACAAACCTTAGAACTTCATAAGGCTTTAAAAGAACGTCTGATTTTTGGTGAAGTGAAAAGTCTTGAGTTACTCAATATAAAAACCACTGAAAATAATTACCCCATAATAATCGGTTTAGAATCTAAAGTTTGGGATACTGGCGATGTGTTATTATTCAATAATCGTGATAAAAATATTCCAATACTACAATTAGATGGTTGTTATATGCGATTCATACATTGGTTAACTGCCGATAGCGGAAGTCATTTTTATACAGAAGCTTTTAAAGATTACGGGAAACATATTTTAAGCGAGAATTCTGCCGAAGCTCTGCCATTGCAATGCATTCCGTTTTGGTTTAACACCTGCCATCCAAAAACAGGAATTGCAAATCAAACGGAAACGTATAACACCGTATTTTCAAAATTATTAATTGAAGATTGTAAAGACGTACTTCCTACAATGCGTTTTCAACATAAAGATTTTCAAGCGACTGGTACGTTTTTAATTCAGAATGTGTTTCAAACGCAAGACAACTTTAAAGTTTGGCTTGACGATTTCAAAAAAGCAGGTCTTAAAAATCCCTTAAATCAGTTTTTAGTCCGCACATTTTTTGATGCGCGCGAGGGGTTAGCGGAGTTATACACTACAGAACAGCAAGAGATTTTACAGGCATATTTAATAGCATTAGCCTATTCTGCAAGAGACACTAATAATGCTATTAGAACACAACATTTACCATTTATAGTTAAGACACTCGCGACCTTATGTGTAGACCCAGGGAATTTTACACGAGTTAACGAGATTTCGGCACTAAAAAATATTGACGCTTGCGTTGAAGACCTTTGTAACGACTTTGCTCGCGGACATTACATTAATGAAAACCGCCCGCTTAACCTCAGTATTATTCAAGCTTGGTTTAATTATCTGGGCGATTTTTATTACAGTTCCCAACAAGAAGCCGTTTGGATTTCCGATGTTTTAAATACGCAAGGTGTGCGCACTGCAACCTATTTCAATGCTATGGAAGACGATGTCAGTTTCTTTTTAGACCGGGCCATAAATCGTATCATCACCTTTCATAGAAAATGCGAATTGAAACAAGATGACAACCTCCTGTTAGGGGCCATCGCAACACAAATTGAAATCTATTTAACCGACTTTCTAGGTGCATTAGAAAAAGATAAACTCAATGCAAATACTGCAAAATATCTGAATGAATACAGTAAAGGTGACGAAGCAGGTTTCAGTAATCTAACAGAATTATTAGTTACTATTGAAGGGTTTTATGGCATTCACTTTAAACAAGAACCAATTGCAGAATCCAATACAACTCTCGAACCTGTGCCATCGGTTAAAATAGAGATGGAAGTTGTTGACATCAACCAAAAATATGTCGATGCAGTACTTCATAATCTAGAAAATTACAGAACATCCGGTAATTGTGATACGGCACTTTTACAGCCTCTAGATGAAAAAATAGAAGAATTTAAAACTTGGTTAACGGATGATAAAACAGGAATAGAAGCCAAATTTACCCAAGCACTTTACATGACGTTACTAGACTCCAATTTAGCGCCTGGCACAGCATCAGAAACCTACGGAAATCTTTGCAGACGTTTATTTGTGCATTTGGTAAGAGGAACTAAAATGGCACCTTCGTACGCCATGGGATTACAAGCGATGGCGAATTCTGGAGCCTATTCAGAACACCTAAAAACGGCTTTATTAGACGTTGTTGACCAGTTAAAAGCTTAAAACATGACACAAGATATCACACCCGAAATTCAAGACCAATTAAATTTATCGGCTTTAATTTTAAAGAAAAATCATAAACATGCCGACTTAACAAGTTGGTCTGGTTTTGACTTAGAAAACGACATGCAAGTCAAACAAGCCAAACGTCTTTTAAAGGTGTACGGTATAAAATCTGGGCTGCATTTACGTAATAGTTTACAACGTTATGAAAGCGGACAAATGGTCTCACACAACTTCGAAAAACTAGCAATAGAATTTCGTATGAGCACCACAACAGACTTTGACGCTAAATACAATGCCGAAGAAAACCAAAGTACTAAAGGCATTTATAAAATGGTATGGAAATACCGTTTTAGTCTAAAAAAAGAAAAACTTATTGGCTACGAAATGGCATATTATATTTTTCAAATGCGTTTGGGTCACGTCTTAGGTTTTATTAACACAGACGAAATGATTTTACGTCTAGAAGAAGCGAATGATACTATAAAATCGACTTTTTCTAGTTGGGGCGATTTTCACCGAAATGTATGTTTGGGAGACGAATACGTATTAGGAGCAACAGAACAAGACATGAGTAAATTTCCAGGAACAGGAACCCTTTGGGAATGCTACCAACGTTTACATATAGAACACGCCGATTGGTTTAAAACATGGAAAAAATGAGGTTATCAAGACAAGAGGTTATAGCACATATTGAGCGCGCAGAAGAACTTTACAAAGCCAATCTTTATATGCATTTGCAACCCCATATCACTGCTATTCAAGAAAATATTGAAACTATAGAAGATAGGCATGCAGATCTTTCAAGATATTATCGCATTTACATGCTGTATCTAGGTGCTTATGAAGAGATGAATATAGAGGTTTTACAATCTTATTTGGTCGGTTTAGAAAACATGAATCACGTTGAAGCCTCAGATTACGAATATGTGTGTAGCCACTATAAACAATGTGACGAATCGGTATCTCAAAAAGCACTCATGTTATATCCGTATAACGAAACGTTGCACCTGCATTATGCTTTAAAATTACAATTTGAAAACCGTTTTAATGAAGCTATTCTTATTCTGAAATATGTTTTAGAATGTTACCCTGGGTTAACAGAAGCACGTCTGTTACTTTGGAATATCGAATCGGCTCAATTAGAACACTTATGCACATCTACAGAGGAAGCCGATTGTTACGAGCTGTTAGATTTAGCATCAGCTACACATAATAAAACCGTTTTAAAAGGGTTACAATTAGATGAACGTTTAGACCAATCTAGTCAGAATTTAGCACGTATTCAAGTGGATTTATGGGAACGTAAAGCTTCAGAAAATCAAAAGCAATGGGTTTCGGAATGGCGACTTCTAGAATTAAATCTTACTACGCGTATTTTATTAGCAGATTATGCAAAATCTTTTATGAAGTACGATATGGTATCGCAAATTTTAAGCGCACCAGACGAACCAAAATTCCCCGAAGAAGCATATAGTAATTTCGAGGATTATCAAGCCTATATGCAAGCCTTAGCAAACTCGGGTTGGCAATTGGCACAGCATCAATATGTATTGATAGGAAATTCGTCCTACTATTTTTCAAAAAACAAAAAAACAATAGAAATTTGTGTCGAACGTGGCCTTGCTTTAAACCCTAAAAACCCAGTATTACTGGTCTTAAAAGCAAAGTCCTTTTTCTTCAGCTTAAATTATAACGAGACCGGGCAAGCCTATCACGAAGCCTATAGAAACGGACTCCGAATGAGTGAATATTTGTTTTACTTATTAGAAGTGAATAGCCGTATAGAAAGCTGGCAAGGTATATTAGATATAGTCGTACAATTTCATAGACGAAAAACGCCAACGCTTAAAACCTTATTTTTTCAAGCCCGTGCATTAGTCAAATTGGAACGGTTTGATGAAGCTCATGAAGTGATTAATGAAGCCCTTAACGATTTTCCGTTACCGCAACATTCTTATGCGCCTTGGCTGTATAATTTGCGTATGATTATCCATAAACGCCATCAGAATTTCACAGCGTTTTTTGAAGATATGTACTCCGAAATTAATTTTTATGAGATTGGAGATTCGGACTATTGTAGCACCATGAATATGTGTATCGAAGCCCTTATAGAAATGGGCGATTACAAAGAAGCGCACAAATATGCGATTTATAATTACGAGCAGGAACAATTAGCTCCCGAATTATATATTGTATTTCAGTGGATTTGTTTTTACGATTATTTAGCAAAACCGGACGATTTACCTCCAGTAACAGCAGATGATTTAATAGACCATCCCACGACATTCCTAGAATACAGAAACAATGGGTTTATTCATTGGATGTTAAGAGATAACACTGCCGCATCTACTGCTTTACAAATGGCATCTACCCTAGCCACAAACAAAGCATATTATTTAAAATTAGCATTGTCGTGTGCAAACGAAGGCTTTGGTGATAATGATCCAGCTATTACACTCTGTGAAACCATTCAAAAGGAAGTGCCTCGAGCGCAAGATTGGAAATTAGGTTTTGATTATGCAAATTTGCTACATAAAGAACAACGATACTACGAAAGTTATGTGGCCTTTGAAAAGCTCCTGCAAAACTATCCAGATTATTCCTTTTTTCAATTCGAAAAAGACGAATATCATGTATTATTAAAAGTTTTAAAAGAGGCTGTTAAAGGCGTAAGACATGTCGAAGATTACACCAAATACAACGCGATGTTTTTAAGTAAAGATCAACCGGCCCAGACTGCCATATTAGAACATTTAGAGATTGCGAATTCAACATGTAATGACGACTTATTTTTACGACATAATTTACTAGAACGCGTTTGTAAACTGGATATCGAATTTGAAAATAATGAACAAGAAACGTTAAAAGAAATCAAATCTAGAATAAGAAACACTTATTTCACTTAAAGGTATTAAGTTTACCTATTTATTAAATGAAGCGACTTATAAAACATCATATTTTAATAGTATTGGTATTCTTAGGAGTAATTCATGGTGCTATTTCACAAACAGCGAATAATACGCCTCGTCTGGATTCTTTGGCTCTAGAATATCAAAAAAACTTAAATTCTAATCCGCAACTAGCAGAAAAAGCAGCTAAAGAATGGCTAGAAGAGAGTAGAAAACTAGAAATAAAACTTCAAGAGGTTCAAGCCCTTTATGCCTTAGGAAACCTGAGTAATACTACCGGAGATTATAAAAACACGATTAAGTATACCACTCAGACTATCGCTCTACTCCATGACCTTAAAATTGAAAAAGGTTTAGCGGCTTGTTACAATATAATGGCATTAGCTTATAAAAACTTAGGGGAATATCCCAAAGCCATTGATAATTTTATGCAATGTTTAAGTTATTCAAAAAAGACGAGTAATCAAGTCCAGGAAGCCAATGCGTATCAAAATATTGCAACACTATATCTACTTCAGAAAGAGTATAAAAAATCGGCAGAGAGCCTAGATCGCGCTGCGGAACTCTATCGCACAATTGGAGATGATGATGGTGTACTTACCACCTTATTTAATTTTGCAAATATTTTAAAGGAAGAAGGTAAATTCGACCAAGCACGAACCCATTACCAAACGGTTTTAGGCTATAGAGAGAAAGAAGGCAATAAAGCAGTTGTCGCTTACGTAAATATTAATCTTTCGCAAATGCTTGTAGAAGAGGGGCGTTGCGAAGAGGCTGTAATGGCTTTAAAGAAAACCTTAGTCCTTTTAGAAGAACTAAATTTCAATTCTGATATCACTATTGTCTTAAACGATTTGGGACTTTGCGAATCCAAATTAGGACATACAAAATCGGCAATACGTTATTTTCAGCAAGCCTTATCTATCGGAGAAGAACAGTCTTTAATTAGATACAATTCCGATATTTATAAAAACCTTGCTCAGCTGTATCAAAACGATGGAAATTATAAAAAAGCCTTAGAATTTTACAAAAAAGGAGTCACTACTGTAGCAGATCAGAATTCCTTAGATAAAGAGAAATATGTCGTTAAAATCCAAGAACGTTACGAAACCCAATTAAAAGAAGCCCGTATACAACTGCTTGAAAAAGAACAGAAATTAAGTGATGCCGAATTGCAAAAAGCAGAGCTTAAAGTGAAGCGCCAACGCCTCATTAGAAATGTATTTATCATTGGATTTATATTGGTGTTACTGACATTAATTGTCCTGAGATTATTATACATACAGCGATTACGTGTACAAAAAGAATTGAGTATTCAGCAAGAAGAAAACGCCAAGCAGAAGATTAGTCAGATGATGAATGATCATAAATTATCTGTTATCGAGCGTTATCAAGAAGGTCAGGACGAAGAGCGCGAGCGCTTTGCAAGAGAGATTCACGATGGTATTGGAAGTGATTTGGCCGGAATACGCATTGCTTTTGAGCATTATGCCGAACGTCACGATGACGAATCACAGTCTAAACGTATTGCAAATGCCATAAATAATGCGTGTATCGATGTGCGTAGTTTGTCACATCAACTACATCCTTTACCTTTTTCAAAAATTGGATTCACGAGTTTTTTAAGTGATTTTATTGATCAGATTACTCAGAAAGCAGATATTGACATTAAGACGTATTTCTTTCCTGAGGAAGAGATCGATCAATTACCACAAGATTTACTAGCAGATGCTTACCGCATTGTACAAGAATTAATAAATAATATCCTGAAGCATGCTGAAGCCGATAAAGTAGATGTGCAACTTACAAGACATACCGATCATTTAAACATTGTAATTAATGATAACGGTAAAGGGTTTCAAAAAAATAAAAAACAAGGAATAGGACTCCGTAATATTAAAGAACGACTACAAAAAGTACAAGGTTCTTTAGATATAGATAGTAGTCCTGGACACGGAACATCTATCACCATAGATATTCCCATAAAATAACAATTATGAAGAAAATAAACATCATAATAGCAGACGACCATTTAATGTTTCTTGAGGGTATAAATACCATTTTAAGTGACATGGAAGAAATTGGGGAAGTCCACTTGGCCACCGAAGGAAATCAAGTGATTCGCTTATTAAATCAGTTTGAAATTGGTTTAATAATAAGTGATATTAGCATGCCAAAAATGGATGGTATTGAATTGCTTACCGAAATTAAAAAGAAGCATAGTCACGTTAAAATAATAATGTTGAGTATGCTCGATAATCATAGAACGGTACATAAAGTGATTCAAAAAGGTGCGGAAGGATTTGTTCCTAAATTTACCAGTAAAGAAGAATTACAAAAAGCAGTACGCACGGTTTTAGGCAATGAACAGTATTTCTCCGAAGTGATTAAACAACGCTATATGGAAAGTGTTTTTGAACGCAAAAAATATAAAAACATAGAATTGTCGCCTCGTGAAAAAGAAGTTTTAGCGCTTTTAGGAGACGAACTCACCTCTAAAGAAATTTCAGAAAAATTATTTATTTCGGTAAACACTGTAGAGACACATCGAAAAAATATTCTTTTAAAAACAGGCTCTAAAACGACAACCGGAGCCGTAAAATACGCCATAGAATCTGGTTTGTTCGACTAACAATAAAAGGTCTTGAATTTTAAAATTCAAGACCTTTTATTTATTTAAACCAATGCCTAAAACGCTTTATTTCGTTCTAATTCCCTCGGCTTCTATAGTGCTTATAATTTGCTTTAATTCTTCACGGTACGACGTAGTATCGTTCTCATCGGTTAATAACTCACCACGATAAATAAATTTGGTATCCAAATCAAAATACACCACATAAAGTCCTGTTTGTGGATTTCTCCATTTGCCCTTTCCGTTATTTTCTATACGCTTATCTTCTAAATACTGTACCCAAGCACCTCTAGATAAAGTCGATTTATCCATGTAAATTTTGCTGTTTTCAGTCGTTTTAAAATACGGATACGGTGTTTCTAATTTGGCTTGTATATGTTCTAGGATCATGGTTTTTAAGCTTTCAAATCCTTCTGCCTTTTCGGATAGCACCATAGGGTTCTGAATTCTTTTACTATCATCAATATCTAACGGAATTATAATAAAACCCTCGGGATGACTAGCCGTTTTAATGAGTAAACGAAATTGATACCCTGTGTTTAAGGCTTCAAAAGATTGATTTAACCGATCTATAAAACGGGTCACAACATCTTCTAGTTCTATGGGTTCTATATCTCTCTTAAAATTTAAATGTATGTCTTCTGTAGAAAACGTTATTTCAGGAATTTCATTTTTAAAATCGGCTATTACAGCCTGTCTCGTTTCGTATTGTTCTACGGCATCGTTGTATAAATCATCAAACGTCATTAGATCTGAAACAGGATACATTGGCAAGGTGTCATTTTCTAATATATGTTTCAGATTAAGGTGCGTGTAAAATGCTATTTCAGGAATGGCCTTATCATAAATAAGCACCCCATACATATTAGGGTCCATGGTTGCAGCATTAAAAAACAGACTTAAATCGCTAAACGCAAGTTTCCCTTGATATTTTTTTTGCAAATATTCTTCTAAATTACGTGCTGCTTTTTTTTTAGGAATCCCGATATAATTGGCACACCCTGCGACAATAAGCATTACGATTAAAATGCAAATAACTGATAAAATGGTAATTTTCATAATGCTAAGTATATAACATAAATGTAGCGCAATATACAACCTATGCCCTCACTGAATTCCGTGAGTTTAAACATTCCCTTAAAGACGGTGTTTTTTCTTCATACTCATATAATACCTTTGAATTATTAATAAAACTAAAAACCTCAAATCATGGGATTACAAGAAAAAAGAGCTGCAAAATCTATAGAAGATCAATATTTAGGAGCGTACCAAAAAGAAATCAATGAGATTGTTGGTAAAGAATTACCAATTAACATTAACTGGGACACTTTTGAAATGGACTTTATAAAATTTGTACCAAGTGTATGTTTACAACGTCTTACAGATGGAATTAAATTGGTTTGTAAAGACGAAATGGGAAAAGAGGCTATGGCAGAAAGCGTAAACTCTATTGAAGTATACTGCATTCCAAATGATGGTGCTGAAGCTAAAAAAGAATTAAAATTAGAAGATGGTGTATTTTCTTTAACAGCATGTTGGGGCGGTCACCACAGCGGTTATTTTATAGATTTAACCATCCGTGAATATTTAGAAAACAATTTATAGAATTACGCATTTATAAGTACTTATAATATCAATACAAAAAGGGAAAGCCGAATACGCTTTCCCTTTTTGTATGCTTGAATAGTTTTAAAACCATTCTAAAAACTGACATAAAAAAAGTCTTTAAGAGACGACTCTTAAAGGCTTTTTCTATTATAATATATTGTGAGCTTAATTTAGTTTTACATCATTTAAAACGACACCTGTTAATATCGCATTAAAGTAATAGTCTTGAGACTGCACATTGTTCTCTGAAAATGACTGACTGTAATTATGAATAATAGCATTATCAAATACAAAACTAACAACAGGTTGATCTTGATTTTGATAATAAATTTTCAAACTCCCAGACCAGTCACCTGGTTTATGAGATAACCATTCTAAAAACAGCCTACTCATCTCGTTTCTCATAGCTCCAGATAAATTTACATCCAATCCTCTTTCTTGTTCTTCGTTTGGATAGTATGTTGAAGAAAAGCTATAATCACATTGCGAAAGCTTAAATAGCTCTTCTGTGTGCTCGTCTTTTTTAATTCTTAATTCTATACGCTGAATTACATTTAATTCTTTCATATCATTCTTGTTTTTATAATTGCTTTTCTATTTGTGCTTGTAATCCTTTCGCCTTCGGGAAGCTTTTTAAACCTTTTGAAGTATCGATAGTAAGGGAAACCACACCTTTTTCTAGACTAGATTTATTTTCGGTACCTAAAGAAAATTCAATTTTTGAAATAGATTCTGAAAATGCTGCTTTTGCTAAATTATCTGCTGCTATATTAGAAAGCGTTTCTTTTAATAATACTATTATTTTTGAAGCATAAAATTTATCAAGATCTTCTGGAGTTCCATCGAATTTATAACCTATAGCTATTTCTTTATCCAAAGCCGCTTTAACTTCTAACTCTAAAGCATTAATATCTTTTTTAAGTTGAAGTACGGTAGGTATTTCACTAGGATCTGGTGTAAAAAGAATTTTCCCATCAGATAATAGATAGCCATATTTATTTACATTGCTAAAAGATATGGAAGAGATAGCATGCACTTCGATATATTGAAACTGCGCATCGCGATCGTAAATGTCACATAATAAAACCACCTTTTTTTCAGAATCATAGTTTACAAAAAAACCAGAAGCACTATCTCCATGTGTACAAATAGTCACTTTAGGCATACGAGGTCGGTCTTCTTTTCTTTCTATATCTGCTATTTCTTGAAGTATATTTATAACCTCATTAGTGCCTAATACAGGTAATTGTAACATTGTTTTAAAATCCATAATTGCATATTTTAGTTTCATACAAAGTTGAACCAATACCTTTAGTTTTTTCTAACCGTTTTCAGTGATATTTACAAATGACTTATCTAAAAAAGAAATATAACAGCTGATTTTATGGTTTACTTTGATTTTGTAAAGCAATTTATCGACTACTTTACAGAAGACTAAAACATTTTTATTCTATAGCCACTTAATTTTATTAGTTTTACTCATTCAACTATCAATAATATGAAAAGGTTATCGGGAGTACTATTTGTATCAATTTTGTTTTTGTACTCATGTCACTCGCCTAAAAAGAAAGCTTTAAAACCGTCTACTGAAATAGAAGCATCTTTAAGCTCTGAATTACATACAACCAATTATGAAGACTTAAATGGTAATCCCGTCTTCTTAAATGATTACAAAGGAAAAAAACTACTTCTTAACTTTTGGTCTACACGATGTAAACCTTGTGTCGAAGAAATGTATGACCTAGAACACGCCAAATCCCTTTTAGAAAAAAACAATTACTCGGTTATCCTGGTATCTAATGAATCCATAAAAGAAATAGAAGATTTTAAGTCCAAAACCAATTTCAAATTAGATTATATAAGATATAAAGGAAACCTGGCAGACTTAAATATATATGCATTACCTACCACCTTTATCTTTAATGAAATGGGTGAAAAAGCAGGAAAGCTAGAAGGTAAATACAAGTGGGATACCTCCAATACGATTGAAAAACTAAAAGAATTCAAATAAACAAAACAAATGAAATCGCTTAATCTCCTTATTTTAGTCACCCTATTTTTATCTTGTAATTCCAATAAAAAGAAGCCTATTTTGGAAGAAAAGCATGAAACGATTGTGCATTCTATTTCTTTTCCTGGCGATGAAAAAAGTGAATTACCTCATCTTACCACTAACACTGGAAACGCAATGCTTTCTTGGGTTACACGTTTAAACGATAGTACAACACAGTTTAATTATTCTACACTAATTAATCAGAAATGGGAAGCCCCAAAACCGATTATCACAGGAACTAATTGGTTTGTAAATTGGGCAGATTACCCATCTATCACAGAAAATAACGGGAATTTATTAAGTCATTTTTTAAAGAAATCTTCAAACGAAACATTTTCTTACGATATTAAATTGAACGTACTTCCTGAAGGTGAATCAGAGTGGGAAACAGCATTACCTTTACATACAGATGGCACTAAAACAGAACATGGTTTTGTAACCGTATTGCCTTTCAAAGAAAATGCTTTTTTTGTAACATGGTTGGATGGAAGAGGTATGTCTATGGACCATGCAGGCGAGCATATGAGTCATAATGGGAGTATGTCTATTAGAGCTGCAGAAGTCTCTAAAGATGGTTTAATTAGTAATAAAACCCTGCTAGACGGAAAAACATGTAGTTGTTGTCAAACCACCGCAGCCATTACAAAAAATGGTCCGATTGTGCTTTATAGAGATCGAACAGATGAAGAAATAAGAGATATTGCGATTACAAGGTATATAGATGGTAAATGGACTGAACCCAAATTTATCTACAACGATGGTTGGAAAATAAATGGATGTCCGGTTAACGGTCCCAAAGTTGCCGCTTTAGAAAACAACGTCGCCGTAACGTGGTTTACCGCTGCCAACGACACGCCTTTAGTTAAACTTATATTTTCAAAAAATGGTGGTGAAGATTTTTCGGAACCTATTATAATTAGTAATTCCGAAGTATTAGGACGAGTAGATATTGAACTCATAGACAGTGATAATGCCATTGTAAGTTGGATGGAAACAGCAGACGAAACAACCTATCTCAAAGCCATGAAAGTGAATTCATCTGGAAAAAAATATACCCCTCTTATAATTAGCACACTTAACGATTCTAGGAAAACAGGATTTCCACAAATGCAATATATAAATGACAATATGTATTTTGCATGGACAGCGATTGCGAACGACATATCGACTATTAAAACTGTGTTTGTGCCTTTAGAGGCGTTTTAATTCAACTCAAATATTTTAATAGTAAACAAAAAAAACGGCAGAGTTAAACTCTGCCGTTTCTGATTTAAATCATTTTGAAATATGGTATTAGTAACCAATGGTTTGTTCCATGCCAGAAGCTTCAATTTCACTAGCTGGAATAGGATAAATGGTTTTTGGAGAAGTAGCCGATATATTTAAATTATTCGAATTTAAACCAGTATTTACATGATCACTTTCTAATCTCGTGATATCGGTTCCTGTTCTAATATAATCGTAAACGCCATGTCCTTCCAAAGCTAATTCGCGACTACGCTCTTCAAAAATTCGGACTTTAAGGGCACTCCCCGATTCCGAAGCTTTAGCACTTTCAAAATTAGTAGTTCTTTTATTTATCAATGTATTAAGGTAGACTAACGCTTGAGTCTCTCCCCCTGAAGCACCATTAGCACAAGCCTCTGCCGCAATTAAGTATATTTCAGAAAGTCTAATGACGGGCACATTATGTATACTAAGTCCTGAGCCTCCGTCTCTATTAATGTATTTTACAAAAGCTGACGTTGTACCTTCTTTGTCTTCGGTTAAAAGCGCTGCTCTTGGATCACCTTCATAAACATTTAAAAGATCGATAAATGTTTGTGTCGCAATAACATCTCCTTGTCCGCCATCCCGATAATCAAACTGAGCACCCAGTCCGTTACTACCTACAGAGTTTTCGTTATCAATACTTATTTCAAAAAGGGATTCACTCGTATAATCGTTAAACACGTAAGAATTTACATCCATAAGATCGGCTTCGCCTTTAATAGCTAAAACGTTATCGGCAAACTGTAATGCATTTTCCCAATCTTGTTTATACAAATATATCCGTGCTAATAAAGCATGTATCCCCGTTTTGGTGATGTATTTTGTACTTCCTACACTCCATGTATCTTCTGTAATATATCCCAAACTTAAATTTAAATCTGTAATAATCTGTGCGTAGGTCGCTTCCATACTACTGCGCTCAATTACAATATCTTTAGACGTTAATTTTAAAGGCATCCCTTGTGCCTCACCGCCGTCTTTAATCCAAGGATACGAAAATGTTCTTGCCAAATCAAAATATATCATTCCTCTAAGCGCTAGTGCTTGTGCTTTAATTTGGACTCTTTCTGTATCGTCTCCTTCTGCGGTTTCTATATTATCCAAAATCAAATTTAGATTTCCTATCGCTTTAAAACACTGCAGCCAAAGATCTTCTGCACTTCCATTATTGTTACTGCTTTCTTCGTATTTGTATTCGGTTTGTTCATAATCTCTAGGGTTATAAATCGTTTTTACAAATCTAAAATTCGGACTTTTTACTGCGGCACGCTTATACAGAATACGTCCTAAATAAGAACCATCTGAAATTTCGTTATAAGATCCGTTAAGTAGACTCTGTAACTTTTCGACAGAATTCACTACCAAATCTTCTGAAATCACATGATCTGGAGTCTGCGTAAGCACATCTTCACTACAACTTTGTAGCACGCACATCGCGACAACCAAAACCATTACTTTTATATCATTTAAGTATTTCATTTTATCTGTTTTAAATTTTTATTTGTAACCCTAAAACTAAACTAGACGCTGTTGGAGTTTGAAAAAAGTTAACACCATTAACTATAGCTTCTGGATCGTAATCATTTAATTCTGTTAACAAGAATAAATTATCACCTTGTATATAAATCGATCCACCTTGAAGCAGTCTACTTTTTGAAAAATTATAACTTAACTTAATATTTCTCAATTTCAAATAATCGGAATCGTATAAATGTCTTGTAGAAACATCGTTAGAAAAACTAGTATTTCCGTTGATTCTAATCGGCACATTAGCATCTGTATTATTAGGATTCCAAGGATTTAATTGCGCTGTTGTATTGGTAAACTGTGGAGAAAACCCGTCATCATCTCTTTTAAAAGCCGTACGATCGTAAGCTTTACCGCCTACTCCAAATGTGAAAAGGAAATCTAAACTTATATTTTTGTAGACGAACTGATTGTAAAAACCACCTTGTACATCTTGAAATGCACTACCAAAAATACCAAATCCAGCTTCTTCTGCATTGGTCGTTAATGCGCCTGTACGCATCCCATCTTCTAACACATAATATTCGGCCATCCCATTTGTACCATTAACTCCTGCATAGTCTCTTAAATAAAATGAATTCAAACTTTCGCCAACCTTAATTATGGTAGGATCTTGACCATAGCTTGAATCGTAACTCGGTATTAAATCTGCTTTTAAATCGGTTACTTCATTAGTTAACATCGTAAGATTTAATTTGGTATTCCAAGAAAAAGAAGCATTTGAAATTGGCGTATACCCAAAATCTAATTCCCAACCTGAATTCTTCATTTCACCAAAATTCTGTAATTGATTACTAAATCCAGTTGTAGATGTCACAGGAATATTCATTAAAAGATCTTTGGTATGTTTTGAAAAGTATTCTACCGTAATATTCAATCTATTTAATAGCACCGCATCGACTCCTATATTAAAATTATGACTTAACTCCCAAGACAAATCGGGGTTCGCTAATTGGCCGTAAGACAAGCCAGATTCGCCACCATATCCTTTTCCATCGGTATTGAAAAAAGCTAAAGAGGCATAGTATTCTGATGGTAAATTTCCGTTGGTACCGTAACTACTTCTCAGTTTTAGATAATTTAAAGATTCTATATCCATAAAATCTTCCTCTGTAAGAATCCAACCTCCAGACACGGACCAGAAATCGCCCCAACGGGTATCTTTTCCGAAGCGTGACGAACCATCACGACGAAAACTTGCATCGACAAAGTACTTCTGATCGAAATTATAGTTAAATCTAGAAAAGTAAGAGAGTAATGCGTAATTTTCTGAATACCCCGTCCAAGACCACAGAGAGCCAATACTACTCGAAGATAACAGTTCGCTATCTAAAATATCGTATCCTGAATTCCTGATAGATTTCATTTTAGACACTTGTGATTCAAACCCAACTAAACCATCAAAACCATGTTTATTAACTTGTTTATTATAGGTAAGTAAATTGGAAATGGTATGCTGAAACACTTCCCCTTGAGACACATATAAAACACCATTCCAGACACCTCCACCGGCACCAAATTCTTTATTATCGTAAAGTGATTCTTCTAAGGATTGATGGTCGATTCCGAAAGTGGATTTAAACTTTAAATTTTTAAGGATTTGAATTTCTGCAAAAGCATCTCCTCGCACTCTAAATTCATTATTTAAGTATTGTCCAACTTCTATAACTCCAATTGGATTTGCATTCTTTTCAATATCGTTTGGCAAATCGGCATAACCTTCGTAACCATTCGCATCATAAATAGGTGCTGCTTGAGGTAAAACACGCGCCATATACAATGGATTTAAACCGCCAGCATACGTACCATCATATTGTCCGGTGTTACGTTCTGTTTTAGAAACAGATAAGTTAACGCCTATTTTCAGCCAATCTTTAGCCTTATTTTCTAAATTGATTCTCCCAGAATAACGCTTAAAATCAGACTTTATAATCGTTCCTTCTTGGTCTAAATAATCTCCAGAGATGTAAAACTTGGTTTTTTCGTTACCTCCTCGCGCAGATAGACCATATTTTTGAATTGATCCCGTTTGGTAAATCGCATCCAACCAATCTGAATTTGCATTAGTCGTACCATAAATAGACTCGTAATCACTTTTTGCTATATTCTGATAATTAGCATATAAATCACTATCGGCATACACTCTATTGAATTCCCCATTTTCATTATTCTGAATATATTGATTTAACTGACCTTCCTGCCACAGTGATTTAAACTGATCGTTAGAGATGGTTTCTTCTTGCGTTAAATTTCGGGATATACCAAATTCGGTATTAAAGGTTAATTCCGTTTCTCCATTTTTACCTTTTTTGGTCGTAATAACAATTACGCCATTAGCAGCTCTAGAACCATACAAGGATGCTGCGGCGGCATCTTTTAGCACCGTTATACTTTCAATATCTTCTGAATTCATGGTAGACAGTGGATTCACATTATTAACAGCACCACTACCGCCTATTCTAGAATTATTATCCGAATTAATAACCACGCCGTCTAAAACATATAAAGGTTGTGTAAGTCCGTTAATCGATCCCACTCCCCGAATTTGCATACTCGAACTCCCTCCCGGTTGCCCAGTTGTAAACACGTTAACCCCTGAAACATTACCCTGTAATGCTGTTTCGAAACTTGCCGAAGCTGTTCGTGTTAATATCTCGTTCGCAACCTTTGTTGCCGAACCTGTAAAACTTCGTTTATTAGAACTTCCATAAGCGGTTACTACCACTTCATCTAAACCCGTCGGATCTTCCAATAATGTAATTGTTAGATCTCCTTTAGTTCCAACAACAATCTCTTGAGTTACAAAACCGATGTAAGAAACGACCAAAGTGGCATTAGCACCCACTGTAAGTTTAAAATATCCATCGAAATCTGTTAAGGTTCCGTTTGAAGTTCCTTTTTCGACAATATTAGCACCTGGCAACGATGCTCCAATCTTGCTTAGTACTTTTCCGGATATTGTATTTTGTTGAATTAATGCGGTGCTCGCCGTAAACGTATTTGCTTTTGCGTTTAACACTGAAAAACAAAGCAGTAATACCAATACACTGCTTTTTAAATAGGATGTCATATGGAATTTCCGTCCCATGAACATGCGAAATATATTCATATAATTATAAGTTGAAAGGACTAAGATTATTAATACACTAACCACATCTATCTCTTAGTATTAATTAGAGATAGAGCCTGCGTAAAAAATCTTAGTATGTGTTAATTGAAAAGGATGTGTTTATCGTTAGCCTTTTGAATAAAGTGTATCATTCAAGAGGCTATAAACTATTTTTTTAGAAGAAATTGAGGCGGTTGTAAAATATCTAAAGTGAACAATCCACCAACAAATGGCGCATGCCACTTATATATTTTTTTAGGAGATTCAAAATATCCTATCGGAAAGACATGTGTATCTTTAAGATTAATCATTTCAAGATCAAACTTTGAAAGGGCACTCCAAAGTGGTGACTTTTCTCCTTCTTCGGTAGTACCAGAAATTCGTTTTGCTAAATAACACTTTCCGTTACATTGAAGTGCAGGTTGATCCCTATTTTCACATAATTTTTCTACGATATAGTCGTAGTTGGCAACGTATTCCACCAGTAGCCACACGGGCTTAAAGAGTATAAATAAAACAAGTATAAAAATAAACGGTTTCATTAGTATCTTTCTTTCTTAAAATTGCCTTTTTAAATAATATCTAATGCCCATAAATGTAGCCATATATTTGGTAAATAAATAGCCCAACTCCAGCTATAATTAGATAGGTGTTTGCCGCGTTATAAAAGGCGGTGTAGCTTTTCATTTTTTTCCATCTTGTAATTAAAAACACAATTGGAATTAATGCTAAAATCTGACCCAATTCTACACCAATATTAAAGCAAATAATCTTGGCTAAAAACTGATGATCTCCAACTTCGAAAGATTGCAACCGCGTCGATAATCCGAAACCATGAATCAATCCAAAGATAAGAACCATTAATAATAAATTTGGAGACTTTATCTTAAATAGTTTCTCGAAACCACCCAAGTTTTCAAAACCTTTATACAACACACTTAACGCGATTACAGCATCGATTAAATGTTCGTTTGCAGTTATCCCTAAATAAGTTGCACCAATTAACGTTATACTATGTCCGATTGTAAATACAGTTATAAACCGAACTATATCTTTAAAATTCTTTAAATAGAATATTACACCTGCTAAAAACAACAAGTGATCGTAACCAGTAACCATGTGCTTGGCACCTACAAAAATATAAGACAGTAGGCCTCCGTTGTTTAAAATGGCCTGATCGGAATCACTTACACCATGAGCGAAAAGGAATACAGGAAAAAACAAAAAGACTAAACTCACTAGAAATTTAAACGTAACTCTACCCATCTAATTTTTCTTCTTATTAAAGTAGAAGAATAAACCAAATAGAACGACAAAACTACCGATCCAAAACACGTATGAAGGAATTCCTTCTTCATGATGATCAAGGTGCGCGTGTTCTACGCCGTCATGTCCGTGTACCACTTCAAAAGTTAATGTAGACCAATTAGATTCATGTGTTAATCCCGGTTCTTGAGAATGCACCAGATTAATAGTACGTAAATACCATATACCATCTGCAGCAAGGGTTACCGTTATAATTCCGTCTTTATCTGTACGCAATTGATCTCCGGAAGTATGTTGATGCGGCTCTGCGCCTTCAGCATGACTATGTGCAAGTTCATCTATACTATCATTAGTTTGATCATGGGTATGTGTTTCGCTACCATCGTGACTATGTCCGTCTTTACTCGCAGCATAATTTACGTATACCAATTGGTTTACTAAAGGTTGTCCTTTAGAAAGTAATTTAACTTGAAGTTCGTCTCCGGTATTTAAATCATATGGATTGCTTAATGGAATAAATTCAAGTGGATATCCTAAAACGGTATTCCAATCGTCTGATTTTTCTTCACCAACCTGAAAAATAGCTTTTACATATTTAGAATACTTTTCTGAGGCATCTGCACCAAGAGAATCATGTTCATGACGCCACGCTAACATATCTACCACACCATCATGCTCCAGATAACCATTAAAATCTTCTGCAGACATATCAATCACTCGGGGTGCTGTAGACAGGCCTGCTAACCAAGTACCAGATTCACCCGTTTTAAAATCTAAAATGGTTACACTGTCTTTTTCTCTCCATTGCGCTTCACCAACATGACTACGAACACCATTTCCCACCAAACTAACATCTGTCATTCGGTCGCGATCGATTACGTTTTCACTTTTATCAAACGTTCCGTTGAATAATTTAACAGATACATTTGTATTTGGTTTTAAAAAATAAGAATCAAATTTAAGATACATATCATGACTACATAATAGCACGATAAAGGTTAAATACATGAATATTTTTTTCATAAGCTAAATTAAATTTTTCGGATATAGATTGAATGAAACGACTTCAAATATAGATAAAACCTAAGCTTCTAAAAAACAAAAAAGCAGATTTAGTGCGAAATAAATGATCCTTTTTTATCAGCTATAAATCCTGAAGTATCCGTTAGGGTGTTCATAAAAGCAATAATATCCTTAATTTCTTGTTTTGTCAAATGTAATGGCTCTTCAGACAAGGTTTGATTTTCAATATCTAATCCCATCCCTACACCACCTCCTAAATTATAAAAAGCTAAAACATCTTCTAAAGTTTCAAACGAACCGTTATGCATATACGGTGCCGTTAGTTCTATATTCCTAACAGAAACTGTTTTAAACGCATTTTTAAAATAGCGTTGTTTATCAATAAATAAATCGTTGTTAAAACGTCCTAAATCTTCATCTAATTTTGGATTAATAGAATCGAATCCTTGCGTAACACCTAAGACTTCCGATTCGGATTCCATATAAAAAGGAGGAACAGATCCATTAAATACAGGGGCAAAATGGCAAGTACCACAAGCTGCTTTTCCCATAAATAAATTAAAGCCTCGTTTTGCATGCTCTGGATATTCTTCTGTTTCGAATCGTACATATTTATCGAATGGACTGTTGAATGATTTTAATGCATTTACATACGCCGCAATCGCATTACTAATAGACCTTTCATTAATATCTTGTTTACTAATACCATTGTAACAATCCTTAAATAATTTTAAGTATTCAGAATTCGTATTTAGTTTACTTATAATCGTTTCAAAATCTGTATTAAATTCCAAATCATTATCAATAACATGAGCCACTTGTTTTTCGAGATTAAACGCTCGCATGTCCAAAAAATAGCGCGTAGAATATCCTGCGTTTATTAAAGAAGGTGAATTTCTTGCAGTATAAATGCCCTCCATATTCGATTTACTTTTAGGCAAACCATCTGTGAATGCTTTATTGGGATCATGACAACTTAAACAGGACATTTTACTACCGTTTGAAAGCTGAGGATCTTTAAACAGCATTTCTCCCAACGCTATCGTTTTAGCATTATCTAGAGGTAAGTACACCAATTCTGAGTAAAAATTAGCATCTAAAAAATTGATATCGAAAACATTTTCTGCTTGATAGTTTTGTGCATGTTTTTTATAAGGTTCCAGTTTGATGTTATTTATTTTTTGAAATGCTAACAATTCTGAATACAGAGGATTAATCACCTCATTTAAAAATACCATACGATCAAAATCATTAAAACTGACATTAGCATTTAGTAACTCTTCTCCCTTTTTAAAAAGTAGATTAATCGCTTTAAATTTAGGTTTTGCCTCTGGATATAATCCCGCTTCAAAAAGCAAGAACGTCGTTTTCATACTTTTTAAACTCGCATAACTCTCTTCCAAACCATTTACAGAACCCGGAGTATCGAAGCCTGTAACACCTAATGTAAACACCCTAACCATACCCGAACGCATGCATTCAATTATCTGACTCGTTTTTAAATGGATTGGTAAATGTGTGTTTTCAACAAAATCTACCCGTTCTTTAAGTCCATTTGCTAATGCTTTAATGTGCTCCATATTTTCCTTAGTAG
This sequence comes from Formosa undariae, assembly GCF_042427615.1. Lineage (NCBI taxonomy): Bacteria > Pseudomonadati > Bacteroidota > Flavobacteriia > Flavobacteriales > Flavobacteriaceae > Formosa > Formosa undariae. Next base: position 330,810 of record NZ_JBHMEZ010000012.1, read on the forward strand.
GTGCTTTAAAAACAGCCTCGTCTAAAGCTTGTAATCCGCTCGGTTCAATAACATTTCCACGTTCATAATACGCACTGACTTTAGGTAAGGGTGCGCCATTAATATATGTGCCATTGTAAGCCGTTAAGTAGTAATCAAAAATAAACTCAATGCTTTTATAAACTAATCTCGTTTTTTCGACTTGCTTTTGTAATGCTATAAATTCTGTTGGTGATTTTGAATGTTCGGTCAGAATAACTAAGCTGTTAACCTCATCTTGGAATTTATAAAAATTGGAAGTATATAATGCTTCTACGTTTTTTGGAATAGTATCTGCTTGGTAAGACTTATTTATCCCTTTACCTGATACGATAAGAAAACAAACAAAAACTGCTACGATAATAAATTTCAATTTTTTCATTTACAATTGCCTGCATTAAAACCTTATATTCTTAATTATACGTCCTATAAATTAAGTGATTTTTCTAATGTTTTTATATCTGATTTTAACTCCAATATGGACTCCATATTTTTAAATTTGGAATCTAATTGCTCAATGGACAACGTCGCTAATTGTAATGAAACCATGGCTTCATTGTGTTTATTATTCTCCATTAAATATTGAGCTTTTTTAAAATACCAAAATTCTTTTCTATTATATTCAAGAATGAAATAATCATACTGTTGCATAGCTTGTTCTAAAGCATTAGAGGCTTTTAAATAATCTAACTTTTTTAGCTGAAGCGACAATGTGTTTCCGCCTAACTGATTTAGTCCGATCTCAATAACATTTAAAGCTTCATCATAATTTTCATTATTTTCGGCAAGAATAATATGGGTGTATTCAATGATGTCTTCTGGACGAAAATCTACCATAGTATTTATAACATATTGGTAAGCGGATAATGATTGCTTGTATGCCTTTAAATTAAATAATATTTGAGCCTCAAGCTTTTTAGATTTTACGTCGGTACTTTCCTTTTCCAAACAAGCCGTTATATGTATTAAAGCTTCACTATAATTTTCGGTTAGATAATACACTTCAGCCATATGATACTTTAAGACTTTTTGTGTATTTCCTAAAGACTCAGATTTCAAATAATCTTCTAAAGCCTTAGCGAATTCTATGTGTTGTTGGTATAACATGCCACGTTCGTAGTACAGTTTAAAATTATCAGGAGTTTTTAAAATCTGTTGTGTTTTATGTTCTATCCGCACCGATAAATCGCCATGAGCAAAGGCTTGTAAAGAATATAGCAAACATGTAATTAGCACTAGTAGTATTTTAAAAAGGAAATCTGAAGACTCTTTTTCATTACAGTTCATAGCTCTATGTTTTATAATGTATTTGGATTTATTTTTTTGAATGTATATTTCGACTAACATGAAATCGTACTAAGAACAACGTGTAAAATGTTTATTCTATCACAACAGATTTGTAAACTGTTTCTTTATTCGTTTTAATTTTAATTACATAAATGCCTTTAGCCAGACCACTTACATTAATCCTTTCCTTTTTACTCTTTTTCACCATGTTTCCTACATTATTATAAAACTCAACTTTTTTAAGGCGCTCATTGCTCTTAATTTTAAGATTTATAATATCATTTACAGGTATAAGAATAGACTTTGTGTTTTTTTGTACTGTTGATTTATTATTTTGTTCAAGCAGTATATCTGTTTTGTTTATGGTAAAATAATCATCTATCTCACCGGTTTCTCTTAAAAATTTTAGGTTCAAATTTTGTCCGCCTTTACCATCGTCTTCAATTTCCATAACACACGACCCCAATTCGTTTAAAGACACAAACATCGCTTGATGGTTCAAGTCTCCACCAGACACTTGTCCCGCAGAACCGGTGGTAATATAAACGGTACCTTCGGCAGCATCGATGGCTTTTGTGTATACTCCGTCTCCATTTGCTTTACCATCTCCATGTCCTGTATTTCCAACGGTATGTCCTCCATTATTAATTTCATCTCTATTAAATGTATTGGAAGATCCATGATGACCATTTAAAAAATAAGAACGCTCGTAAGAGTGACTATGCCCATTTAAAACAAGATCTACACCATTGGCTTCTAACATTGGCATTATGTTTTCTCGCATATCGATAAGTCGTCCTTCGTAATCAGAATCATGAGAGCCTTTGGAATAAGCGGGATGATGAAATAAGGTAACAATCCAATCTTGCGTGGTATTCTGAATATCTGTTTCAGCCCAATTGTATTGGCTACCTCCTACTTCTCGACTAGAATGATGAGAGTCTAAAATGATAAAATGAATATTGGCATAATCAAACGAGTAATACGCTTCTGTTCCCGAAGCAGTTCCTCCTGCTTCCCCTTGAGTTGGAAAACTAAATATATCAAAATAAGGTCCGGATTGCGTTTTAGAATCAGAAGATTCACCATCGTGGTTTCCTAAACAAGACCATGAAACCACTTTTTTAAATATATCGTTATATACATTAAAAAATGCATTTTGATATTCTAAATCCGTTCCTGTATTGTAAGCATTATCTCCTAAAAACAATAACAGATCCGTTTTATCTTCATGCACAGTATCCTGTTCAACATAATTATAATATGCATCTCTTACTTTTCTTTGATTATCATTTGCAGTTCCGGGATCACCTATAATCCATGCGCGAACAAATTGACTTGTTCCTGCGATAGGCGAAGTAACAACATACATATCTCCGACAAGACTTTCAGATAAGACTTCATTTTTATCACCAATATTAAAATAATATTTGGTCATAGGTTCTAATCCTGTTAACGTAATTTCATGTTCGGTTTTTAAATCGGTTTGTGTTACGTTTTCAGACAACAAATCTAGAGTTCTACCATAATGTACAACAGATTCCGTGGCTTTATCAGTTCTCCATTTTATTATTACACTAGTTGGCGTACCTTTTTGAATGTACGGCCCTCTAACGATACCAGTAGAGGTTGAATTTTCTGTAGCACTTATTTTATCCAATTCATTAGAAGCACTAGCTGTTGAAATATCTGCTTCCGAAGTTTGTGAAAATGAATAGGCATAAAACAGCATTATTAATATAAAAACACTTTTTTTAATCATAATTTCTAGTTGGTATTTGCGCTTTAAATTCTGTTAATTCTGTAATTTATTTCGCTATTAATAGGCATGAATACGTATAATTATTTGCACGTATTTTTCTCTAATAAAAAATACGTGCAAATTTATTATTCAAAAGACTTCACTCTTAGAATGATGGATTTTGTACTAGGTTATCATTTTTCAGCATTTCTACTTCAGGAATCTGATGTAGTATACGGTTAGAAGTAAAAGGAATAGCACTTGGACCAGACCAACCTTGCCATGACATATAACTTCTGTCCATTGTTTTCTTATTTCTAAATACATCGTGCGTACGGTGCGCCTCGTGAGCAAACTCTAAACGCGCCTCGTCTAAAACGATATCTAAAACAGAATCGTAATTCTGAAGATTAGCTGTACTAAATAACTGGTCTCCTTCTAGCCCTGCACGCGCTCTAATTATATTTACCATATCTAAAGCCATAGCGTCTTCACCTGTTTTTGCATACGCTTCTGCCTTTATTAAATACATTTCTGCCAGTCTAAAATAAATTGGAGAGTGCAACATAGGCACATCATTTTGATACGTTAGTTTTTGAGTCCAATATTGAGGGATACTAGAACTCTCTACAACCTTATAACCGTAGTATTTATTCTCAGGATCAGGAATTTTATTACCGTCTGCATCTAATTGAAATTGAGGATCAATAAAGTTAACTCTCAAATCGTTAGGATTTTTAAACAATAAATCCATGAATGAAGACGACACCATTATTTGGCCATATCCACCATCTCCATGCATCATACCGCCCATCATATATCTTCCTACATTTTCAGTTTCTAATCGTCTCACTGCGAAAATAGTTTCAGAATTAGATTGCGGTTCTAAACGATTAGATCCTGGATATACAGAAGAATTTAATAATTGGTACCGCCCTGAATTTATCACACTATCGGCATATTCAATGGCTTTAGTATTGTCTTCCATAAACAAGTACAATCTAGAAAGTGCCGCTAAAACGACTTCTCTAGAGACATAAACATTTCCTTTTTGCTCGACTAAAAGGCTTGCCGATTCTAATAAATCACGTTCTATAAACTCATACGTTTCTTTAACAGATGATCGAGAAAGCCCTTCGTTACCAGTAGATGTTTCGCACAATATCACGCCTAAATTTGTTTCAGGACTATCGTGAGAATACGGTCTTCCGTAAACACGAACCAGATCAAAATAAAACATAGCACGAAGAAACATATTTTCTCCTTTTAGCTGATCTCTTTTTACTTCATCTTCTGATGATAAATCTATTAAATTATCAAGCCCTTCATTTGCAACATTTATAGAATAGATAGCACGGTAAGAATACTGCCAGAAATCTTGAGATCTATCTGATGCTGAAGTTGGCTGATAGGTTAAAGAATACGAGAAATGGTTACCACTCCATTGGTTTAGTATTACATCGTCGCTCATATATTCTGTAACATCATAGCGTGTTCTATCGTAACCATATTTACCGTCTGCTAAACTTAAAAACGCATAATTACCTACCACGGCATTTTCAAGCAGTTCTAAAGAACTCGTAACCTGTTCTGTTGTAATTTGATTAATAGGGCTAAAATCTATGTCGTTCTCCGAACACGCACCTAAAAACGTAGCAAATACACTGATTATAAATATTTTTAAAATTCTCATGATACTATTTTTTATTATGTTGTATTAGAAACTAAAGTTCAGATTAAGTAAAAATTTTCTTGTTGGTCTAAATCTGCTTGAATCGGTATAAGGGTTTTCAAAATTAACATCCGAATCTCCAAAAGTGTATCCCGTAATAATCGCTAAATTCTCTACAGAAGCATTAATTGTGAAGTCTTTAAACACACCTAAAAATGTTTTTGGAAACGTATATCCTATACTTACTTTCTGAATTTTTAAATAACTAGCATCTTCTAAGTAGAATGAAGAAGTCCCGCTAAAATTATAAATATCACCATACATTAATTGTGGTATATCTGCATTATCGCCTGGGTTTTCCCATCGTGTTAAATCTTGCCATTTGGTAAGTTCAAATCTGTTTGTATTAAAATCACTCGCATTCCAATCGACATAATTGTACACTGTTTGTCCGATTGCAAAATTTGTTAGAATGTTTAAATGAAAATTTTTGTATTTGAAATAATTGGCAAAACCACCTGTCATTTTAGGATAAGCAGAAGATGTTGTAATATAACTCGCCTCCGATTGATAATTGGTAGTGGTCACTACTGCTGGAGAATCTGTGTCGTTTCCATTAATTTTGTTTCCTTCGGCATCTTCCCATCTTGTATAAATAGGAGCTCCGGTTTGAGTATCGACACCTTGATATTCTGGAAGGTAAAAACTTCTTAACGAATGACCTTCTCTAATAATCATCCCATTATCGATAATATCTTCTCCGCCGTCTAATTCTAAGACTTCATTTCTATTAATATTAAAATTGAAATTAGATCTCCAAGAGAATTCACCTTCAATATTAGTTGTTGTTAAAGACAAATCAATTCCCTGATTCTGAATAGATCCAATATTACGAACCTGACTTGTAAATCCTGTTGTTGCCTCTAAAGGTACAGATTGTAATAAGTCATCATTTATACGATTATAAAGGTTCACTTCTAAAGACACACGATCAAACACACTAACATCGATACCTAAATTTAATTTACGCGCCGTTTCCCAAGTTAAATCTGGATTGGGAAGTCGAGATGGCCACGCACCAGCACCTCCATTATAACTAGATGACGATGTGAAAGAATACGTTCCCATGGATAAATAAGATTCGATATTCGCATTTCCTGTTGTACCATAACTTAATCTAAGTTTTAAAAGATCTAACCACGATTTAGAATCACTTAAAAAACGCTCTTTATTAATCATCCAACTTCCTCCAATAGAATAGAATGTACCCCAACGGTCTTTTTCTCCAAATACAGAAGATGCATCTCTACGAAAAGACCCTACTAAATAATATTTATTTTTATAATCGTAATCCAGCTGAGCGAAATACGAAAGAAAACCTGTTTCGTCTAAGTCACCACCTACAGATCTCGCGCTTCCTACCGAACTTAAAGCAGTCATATCTCCAACAATACCTGTTCCTACTGCATTCACAAATCGTGATTGATCGTAGTTGTATTCTTGACCTAAAATGGCATTTAGATTATGATTTCCAAAACTTTTATTTAGGTGTAATGTGTTAGACGTTATTACACCAAGACCATAAGAATAAATCCATTCCATGTATCCATCGTAATTATATCCAACCCACGTCATATTAGAATATGATTTTGAATGGTCTGAACCATTTAATTCTACTCTATTAGAGGTATTAAACCTCGCCCAATCTGTGATTTCGTAATCCAATTCGAACATTAAGGTTGCTCCCCAATATTTTTTACTATTTTCAGATTCCTCTCTTTCCATCATATAGTTAACTCCTGTACCACGATACCAAACCGGAACTTGTTCTAAATCCATTGCAGGTGTTGGTGTTACGCCATCAGGCATATATGCGGCATCTAAAGGCACATTTTGATAAGCTTGGATATAAGAACTCGGCCAATTAAACTCTGACTTCTCGCCATATTGCGCAGTCATTCTGATATTCGTTTTTAGTTTATCTGAAATTTTATGACTTAAGTTTCCTCTAAAATTATACTGATTATTATAGGTGTCTAATGCGACCCCTTCTTCTTCATTAAAAGAACCACTAAAATAAAATGTCGTTCTATCCGATCCTCCTGACATGGAAACCTGAGTTTGATTTAAGAATCCTGTTCTTAATAATAAATCAGTCCAATCGGATGTGTAATCTAATGCACTTTCTGGAACAACGCTATTTCTATATTCTTCGAACGTTTTGCTTGTAAAATCCGGATTACCTTCAGACACTCTTAAATTGTAAAGGTTTTCCATTCCCGTACTCCATTGGTTATATAAACCTTTGGCATCGTATACGTCTACTCTGTCGTCCCAGTTAGAGGTAGGACCAAATGTACTGTTAACAGACACTTTAAATTCGCCCGCTTTACCATCTTTAGTGGTAATAACAATAACCCCGTTAGCAGCACGAGAACCATATAGTCCAGTTGCGGCAGCATCTCTTAAAATAGAAATAGATTTTACATCTTTAGGGTCGTATTGCCCTCCAATAATACCGTCTACAACAGTTAGCGGAGCACTACTTGCTTCTAATGACCCCATTCCTTGTATAACCATAGAGGCACTTTCACCAGGATCTCCACTACTACCAGATACTTGCATTCCAGGAACACGTCCTTGTAATACATCTTGTATACTTGTCGAGCTTACCGAACTTTGTATTTCTTCTTCTGAGATAATTGAAACTGAAGAAGACAATTCTGATTTCTTTTTTCGACCATAGCCAACCACAACAATTTCGTCTAAGCCTGCTGCATCGACGTCTAATTTAATAGACAGGTTAGTGTCTCCACTTAATGCTATTTCTTTTGTAGAATAGCCTAAATAGGAAACTAATAGTGTACTGGTATCACTACTCACACTAAATGTGAATTTTCCATCAATATCTGTAGTTACACCATTGCTGGTTCCTTTTTCAACAACACTTGCTCCTGGTAAAGGCATATTGGTTTCGTCTAAAACTTCTCCTGAAATAATAACTTGCTGTTGTCTTCTTTTCGGGGTGTTCTTTTTAACAACTACCGTATTATTTTCTCCTAATTTAATTTCGAAATCACCGTTAGATAGGCTTCTGTTTAACAAGTCGTTTGCAGCTTGTTTCCCCTTTTTAACATTAACTTTTGGAAAATCTTTAAATAGACTTTCTTGATAGATGAACTTGTAATCCGTCTGCTTCATAATTAGCTCAAAGACTTCATCTACCGTTAATGCACTTTCGGCTTCAATATAGATTTCTGGATTTTGAGATAGCACATTAATTGGAGTAAATCCAAAAATGACTGAAACATATAAAAAAAGTAACGTTCTCATAATGTTTAGCATAAATCCCTTTACAAAACAAAAGAGATTACTGTTTAATTTAATTTTCATAAATTTGTTAATTAATTGATTATAATTTTTAATTGATTAGTGATTAAAAAGGGAATACAGTTTCTACTTTGCACGGTCTTAACTTAATTCCCTTTACTTTTTTCTTATTTTAAAATGAGGGTTTTGTCATGTAAATGGTAGCTTTTAATTATACTTAGGTTTTTAATTGTTTCTAATATTTGTGTGAGGTTTTGATTCTTTACTAAAACGCCTTTAAACTTGATATCTTCCAAGTTTTTATTCTCAAACTGAACATCGACATCGTACCATCTTGATATAATTTTCATAATATCTTTTAAAGCATCTCCTTTAAAACTAAAGATGCCATCTCGCCATGATATTTCAGATTGGACATCTACATTATTTATTGTGATATTATTATTTAATACGTCTAGGGTTAATTTTTGATTGGGAGTTAAATCTTTGCGATGGTCTTTAGAATCGACCACCACCTTACCCTCAACGAGTGTGGTGTAAATTTTAGATTCGTCTTTGTAGGCTTTTATATTAAATTCGGTACCAATAACTTGAACACTTTGATTCTGATTATTGACTTTAAACTTAGCTCCTGCATGTTTGCTACTCGGAGAAATATCAAAATATGCTTCACCATAAACCAGTTCCACTTCTCGTGTTTCTCCTTCAATAAATGCTGTTGGGAATTTTAACTGAGATTCTGAATTTAACCACACTTGAGATCCGTCTGCTAATTTCACAAAATACTGACCTCCTCTTGGAACAGTTAAGACGTTATATTTAATTTCTGAACTAGCTATAGTATCATTAATTGGTGACGTATTGTAAACAATTTTTTCACCATTACTTTCTAAACAATTTGTTTTATAATTTGTGTTATCTGTTAACACGACTTCGGTACCGTCTTCTAAAGTTAAAACCGCCTTATCTGTACCTGCAGGGATAGATTTTGAATCTACTATTATTTCTAAAGGCTCATATATTTCTGATGAATCCTTCTGCTGAGTAAGCATAAAGGTTACTGAAATAAGCAATACTATTGAGGCCGCTACAGCATAGTAGTTTAATTGAATTATTTTCTTTTTTGAAGCCTGCGTCTTTAAATTAAGTTCGGTCACAATATTTTGCCATAACCTTTCTGTGGTTTCATCAGTTTCACAACTTTCTGTTAAGGTAACTCCCATGTCTTCTAGGGTCCAACTATCGACCACTTCCTTTTCTTTTTCGGTAGCACTGTCATTAAAATAGCGTTGTAATAATTTGGTTACCCAAATTAATTCTAACCATTTTCTTTTATTAGTGTTCTTCATGTATATAAGAGTTCAGTGCTTTTAGGCATTCATCTATATATCGTTTCGAGGACACTTTTTTTTCCCTCCAAAGTCATTAACAAAACGTTAACTAAATCAAATGACTAATAATCAAGTTGTTGAAAAAATAAATTCCATAAAAAAACTAGAAAACGAGGATTTCACATGCACTTTGATAACATTTTAGTAATCTCACTATCAAATTTTCAGAATCAAAAACATATTATGTTTGCAACTATAAAGCACTCCCAACAAAATGCATCGTTCAGATCAGGATTTACTTAAAGCCATTTATGATAATAAAGACGAAAACGCGTTTAAAGTCTTTTATAATAGATATGCCAAATTATTATTAAACTGGGCTACGAAACGTACTGGAAATAGAGATCTTGCCGAAGATATTGTACAAAATTTCTGGGTTATTTTTTGGTCTAAATCGCATACCATTAAGACAGATGAATTTGGAGTAGCCAGAACCTATCTAATTCATTATTTCACATATCGCATGCTGGATTATCTCCGTACATCTGCTTCTAAATTTTCAGGTCACGAATTTGCTTTAGATACTGTAGAAAATGAAGAGAGTTACTTACACATTATTGAAGACATCCAGGTAAAAGACATGTTAGACATGATAGATCGCGTCTTAATTAACTTCCCGATACTAACTCAAGATATTTTTAGAAATATCTGGGAACATAATTGCTCGGTAAAAGAGACCTCCATCGCATATGGTGTAAGTGAAAAAGTGGTAAGAACACATTATAAAAAAGTACTCAGCTTAGTTCAAGTTCAAACAAAAGCATTTATAGGGATAAGCTCCAAATCTTTTAAAATTTTCCTAGAAATTCTCATCCTTGTTGGATTAATAAAATAAAGTGTTCTTAATCTTAAGGCGTTTCTTCTCGGACATTTTTGTAATTTAGAATGATTTTTCAGATGTTTATCCCGTCTAAATACTACAAATCTATTTCAGTATAAAACTAACGCAATCCATCTCTTAACCATGAAATGGCATCTTAAACGGCATATAACTCTGATTTGCTAGTCGAATTATCCAAAAAAAGCATCATAATTATATTATCTAGAATAATTCTAATTATTATTACATAAATTTATAGTTTATTTTCATAGACATTTAAAACACATGAATTTATAAGTACTTAAAATAAACAATTACAATGCAAAAAGATTTTTCAGAATATATTAAAGACTTTAAAGAGACTTTAAAAGATGTGTTTCATCAACGGTATGACATACATCAATTTAGCAAGGAACGCGGATTACCTCCTGTGGCTTTAAGAGATATCATGGCTAAATCTCCTTTATCTGTAGCTATCCCAGAAAATCATGGTGGAAGAGGTGTAAAAGTAAATGAATGCCTTAGAATGTTATCTGCGGCGTCATACGAATCTCTCCCTTTATCATTAACCTTTGGTATTAATATCGCTTTATTTTTAGAACCCGTAGCTAAATATGCTAATCCTGATATAAAGGAAAATATATTTAAACGCTTTCTAGAAAAACAAAACATGGGTGGTTTAATGATTACTGAACCCGATTTTGGTAGTGATGCTCTTGGTATGCAAACCTATAACGAAAAAGTAGGCGATCAATATCATGTTAAAGGAACAAAGCACTGGCAAGGACTAACGGGAATGGCCGATTATTGGCTTATTACGTCTCGTGGGAAAAACGCAAATGGAAATTTAAATAGAGATATAGATTTCTTTATTTGTGATGTTAATGAACCAAATCAGCAAATAGTAGTCGAAGAATATTACGACAACTTAGGTCTTTATATGATTCCTTATGGAAGAAATAAAGTAGATGTTCAAATCCCTTCTCAGTACAAATTAGAACCACATAGTTCTGGTGTTAAAATGATGTTAGATATTTTACACAGAAGCAGAATGCAGTTTCCGGGGATGGCTTTAGGTTTTATTCAAAGAATGTTAGACGAATCTATTAAATACTGTAATTCACGTATTGTTGGCGGAAAAAAATTATTAGAATTAGACCAAGTTAAATATCAGATTTCGACCATACAAAGTGCTTACACTATAGCCTCTGCCATGTGCTTTAGAAGTAGTACGAATAGTGGCATTGAAAATGATTTAGCGAATAGCGGTATAGAAGCGAATACCATGAAAGCTTATGTAACAGACCTGATGCAAGAAGCGGCACAAACTTTAACGCAATTATCAGGATCCAAAGGTTTTAAAATGGAAAACATTGGAGGAAGAGGTATTATGGACAGTAGAGCGTTTCAAATCTTTGAAGGCTCTAACGAAATGCTTTACACTCAAATTACAGAGATGTTTTTTAAACTCATGAAACGTAAGAAAGAGTTTAATATTTATAGTTTCTTAAAGGACTATGAGCTGACCACAAAATCTATTTCATATTTTAAAGAGTATTTGAATTTTAAAGTAGAAACAGATTTAAAACAAAGAAAGATGATTGATTTAGGGAAAGTTTTTTCTAGAATCATATCTCTTAATTTTGTGTTAGAAATGCAGGAAAAAGGATTTAGACAGGATTTAACAGCTAACTGTGTCGAATTACTAAAGCTAGATGTATCAAATCTAATCAACTCATTTAATTCTAAAAACACAGTGATACAGATTGAAGATTATAACGAAAATAGTGAGTGGTATAACTTTATCTAGTAGAGAACTATTAGAAGCATAGCATTGTTTGAGCAAGCGTATAGCATTAATTTAGAAGATTAATATTATACGCTTGTTCATTTTTAATTCATTTGAAAAATCAATATCACTTAGAAAGTGAATATTAGCTTGCTATCTTCATCTGTTTGAATTCTGATTTTATTTGCGCGATCCACGTTTTCAAGCGTTCATCTGTGAGTTGAGATTCGTTATCATGATCTAATGCCAAGCCATAAAACAAGGCCTCGTTATCTTCAATAGTTGCAACAGACTCTGTATAGGTATAGCCTTCTGTAGGCCAATAGCCAATAACTTTACCACCATTTTCAATGACTACTTTAGCGAGTATCCCGATACCATCTACAAAAAACTCCCCATATCCTATTTGATCGCCAAGCCCATAAATAGCCACTGTTTTATTAGTGAAATCTATGGTTTTAAAATCATCGAAAAAGTCTTCCCAATCACTTTGTAAATCGCCATCGTACCATGTGGGCAATCCCAAAATAAGCTGTTCGTACTTATTAAAATCGGAGACATTCGCATCTCCGATTTCAATGACATTCAAATTATTCTCTTCCCAAAAAGCTACGAGGTCTTTGGTTATATCGTCGGTGATCCCAGTATCAGATCCATAAAACAAGCCTATCTCTTCCATTGTAAACAGTTTAATAATGTTCTACGAAATTACATTATTTTTAATTAATCTAAATAAGAATAATTTATTATATTTAAAAAAAACTCATAATGTATTTCTATATTCCCATTTATAACAACACCATTGGCACTACTTATTTGATAAAAACGGATTTAGATGCGCTAACAGGCTCAGAAAAAATACAACTGCTATTAGGTGATATCGCGATGCTATTAGATGAAAACGAATTGGTACAACTATTAAAGACCATAGCCTCGGCTAAAAAAGGGTGTTCTTGCAAGGAGTGCAATGAAAACCACGATACCAAATCCCTTATATTTAAATCGGCTTACAGCACAGTACATTTTAAATCTAATAAGACTAATCTCGTGGCATTGCAAGACCTTATAAAAGGAACACTCTTCGAACTAGAACTTAGTTCAATTCTGCACCTTAATAATATTCCTTTATAAATCTAATTTGAACTAAAAACTCAGGGTTGTCAGTTTATAATAAAGTTGTTAATCATCGGATTTCAGGCTGCTAAAAAGGTTAAATTAAACCATAAAAAGGATGAATAAAAAAAACCTATGAACAGAGCGAATGACAGATTACAAAGCTGTATAAAGTGAATATGGGTTTTTATTCTTTATTCACAAGTTTTTGACTTTTTACTGTGTCGCTTACACTTATAAATCAAATGTAAAATGACTCCTTAATTTATACGATGTTCGTCTAAGGTTTTGTCCATTTCTAACATAAACAAAGTGCCACGTATTAAATCTTCCAATAATTTTAGTATTTGAAAATCAACTTTCAGGCAAATATCTAGTAATGGACCCGAACACCAAATTTTGTTGCACATTTCTCCTCCACAATCGTTACACTCACATGGTAATGGTTCTTCTAAAATCATGTTTAACATGTGATTTAGATCCTCTTTAGTCATAAATATCCCAACCGTATCTATTACTAGTTGAAGTACCTTATTAGAGTCCGGTTCATGATCTACAGTGTAACATGCTCCATAAGTATTCGTGTAGATTAAATCCATATGTTTCTTTATTTATATTTCAAATATACTTATTATTTTTATTAAGTCTAAATAAGTTTTGTTATTTTTGACTCAGAAATAGCTTCATTTATAAAGAAGTAAAATAGTGCTAAAAGATAATTTTAAAAGTATGTGCCATAAAGCAAAGGTCTTGAACCAGACCAAAAACGGGTATCTTGTATCATGCGAAACCTGTATGGTGTATCATTTAACTTTTGGTCATTTTTACCTCGAACTCACAGAAATGGAATTTGCCTATTTTGGTGCTTTTATTGATAAAATTGATGCAAATCATTGGGAAAACCCTTACTGCGATACACAGATAAAACGGAAAATCCCGATTCCTACAGAGCAACCCAATCTGTTCTTAATGCTGAATCGCACAGAGTTGGAAGAATTAAAGCGCCTTGTATTTTATAAAGAACCGGTAGACCCTTTTCATTTAATTGGCGTTGAAGAAGTTGATTACGATTATATTAAGAATTAAAAGCGTTTCCTTGAGTGATATAAAACGTTCTCACGGGAATTATGAATCGTATTTAATACTGGAATATAAAAAAGTAGATAAGCTATAACGTCATGGAATTAAGTCGTGCGCTTTTAACCAATTTTCGCAATTGTCTTTCCAATGTAAATGGATATCGTCTTTACTTAAACCAAAACCATGACCTCCCTTTTCAAACAGATGCATTTCTGTATCAATCTTATGTTTTTTTAAGGCCAAATAATAGTGGACACTATTTTCTACAGGCACCGACTTATCGTTTGTGGCATGCACTAAAAATGTTGGAGGTGTATTGTCATCTACTTGCAATTCATTAGAGTAATATAAAATGTTTTCTTCTGACGGATTTTCTCCTAATAGATGTACTCTTGACCCGTTATGTGTCAGCTCATTTTTCATTGAAATCACAGGATAAATTAAGATAGAAAAATCAGGTTTTGCACTCGTATTGTCAGACTCATAAACACGATCTTTATAATGTGTAGACAGCGTCGCTGCTAAATGTCCACCAGCCGAAAACCCTAAAACTCCTATTTTGTTAACATCCAATTTATAATCTGCAGCATGCCTCCTAATATAACGCATCGCTTCTTGTGCATCCTGTAAGGGACCGATGGTTTTTTGAGTCATTATCGCATCGCTAGGTAAACGGTATTTTAAAACAAAGGCCGTAATTCCAAGACTGCTTAACCATGCTCCAACTTTAGTTCCTTCCTTATGCATCGCCAAATGCTGATAACCACCACCTGGATAAATAACAACGGCCGTACCATTAGCAGTGCTTTTTTTTGGCGTAAAAACAGTTAGTGTTGGTATAGATACTTTAGATATTCTTACTAGTAAATCACCCTCATAAGTTGGTAGTTCTGTATAATTCGAATTACTAATAGCATATGGAATTTCTGATTCCCAAAGCGGAATCGTTTCAATCTTTTGACTATATAATGATATTGACATGGTTAAACTTAAGAAAAAAAAGAAACAATTGGTCTGTACGTTACTGTAGTTTTTTAATATCATATGATCCTGTTTTAACGGTTATCCCATACTCCCTGGAATTATTTTCTTTCTGCGTATACTACAGACTGTTTTTTAGATGTAGCGCAACACTACTAATTTAAGTACATTTTTATAAATACGTCTTTTATCACGTGATTAAAACCAGTCAAATAAATAAAGACAGAAAACATTAAAAAAAACAAAACATCTTTAAAAATCATCTGAGTAATTTTTAAAATTCACGCGTATATAAAACAAAAAAACCGCCTTAAAAGACGGTTTTAATAACGTATAGCATTTCGATTTTGTCTACCTTAAAATGATTGTTAGTAAACGCCTTTATTGTTTATTAACTTCAAAAACATAGGCTTCTCCGGGTTTAAGATCGATTGTAAAATTCTCTGATCCGTAAACCACTTTTTCTGAACCTCCTTCTTCTGAATAGAAGACAGCTTTTGTCAATTTTCCATCATTCCAAGTGATATCACATTCAATATCACCTCTCGCTTTAAGACCTGTAATACTTCCTTCGCTCCATGCTTTTGGTAACGCTGGTAACAAACGAATGGTTTCATTGTGAGATTGTAATAACATTTCTGCCATTCCCGATGTCCCTCCAAAATTTCCGTCAATCTGGAATGGCGGATGACTATCAAACAAATTCGTCAGCGTTGATTTTGCTAAAAGTGCTTGAATATTTTCATGTGCCTTTTCTCCATTTTGTAAACGTGCGTAGAAATTAATAATCCAAGCGCGACTCCAACCGGTATGTGCACCACCGTTTCCTAATCTTCGTTGAATGGTTTTTTGAGCGGCCTCAAAAAGTTCAGGAGTATCTGCTGTAATCTGTGCTAACGGATACAATCCAAGTAAATGAGACATGTGTCTGTGACCTACATTAACTTCTTCGAAATCTTTTATCCATTCCTGAATAGTCCCATTTTCCCCAATTTGTACTTCTGGTAATTTCTTTCTGATGGCTTCAATCTTTTCTGAGAATTGATGATCGATATCCAATATTTCTGAAGACTCGGTAATGATATCAAATAATTCATTGATAATCTGAATATCAATGGTAGAACCATAGGTTAAAACAGATCGTTCTTTTTTATCGCTTCCAGGAATAAAGAAAGCATTTTCTGGCGAATGAGATGGATTAGTTACCAGGTAACCTTCCGGTGATTCAACTAAAAAATCAACTATAAATTCTGCAGATCCTTTTAATACAGGGTAGATGTTACGTAGGTATTCTTTGTCTTTAGTAAATTCATAATGTCTATAAAGAGGAAACGTCATCCAAGGACCAGCAAGCGGAGATACACCCCAAACGCCATCTGCAACTCCGGTACGGCCAAAAGCATCTGTTAAATGATGTAAAGTCCACCCTTTAGTGCCATACATTTTCTGAGTCGTAACACCACCCGGAACGGTAAGTTTCTCCATAAAATTAGCAAGAAGTAAGCTCGTTTCTGGAAGATTACAAACCTCTGCAGGCCAGTAGTTCATTTGCAGATTAATATTGGTATGAAAATCGGCATTCCATGGTGCATTATAATGTTTATTCCAAACCCCTTGAAGGTTGGCTGGCAATTTCCCTGGTTTACGTGAAGATCCCATTAAAAGATATCTTCCATATTGAAAGTACGTAGCCATAAGACCATTATCCATTGCGCCGTCTTTAACACGGTTTAATCTCTCGTCTGTAGGCAATGTTGCTAAAGAATCTTGTCCTAATGTAAATGATACACGGTCGAACATGCCACGATGATCTTTAATATGTTCCTGTTTTAAATCTGCAAACGATTTATCGCCTATATTATTTAAAATCTTTTCAGATGTTAGACTCGGATTAACGCCTTCAGCAAGATCAAGGTTATCAAAATCATAGTTTGTCGTTGCAGAAAGGTATATGGTTACGGTTTTCACCTCATTACACGCTATGCCTTCATTTATATTTTCTAGTTTTCCCCCTTCATTTTTCACTTTAGCCATAGCAGCGAATTTCATATGGGCTCCTGCCGGACCTGCTTTTGGATTTAATGTATCTATAATTTGCCCTATCATTTTTATAGTTCCATTCGCTTCTGATTTTATCTCTACATCGCGTTCACGCTTTAAAGCGATATCGACATTAAAAGGCTTAGTTGCCGAGATACGAACCACAATAACATTGTCTGGTGCCGATGCAAAAACTTCTTGCTTTACAAGGTTATCTTCAATTTCATATGTAGTCGTAGCGATCCCTGAATGTAAATTTAGCTCTCTTTTATAATGCTTTGCTTTACTTTTCCAATGGTAATCTAACATCAAATCTCCAAACGTCTGATAAGAACGGACCTTAGGAGGCGTTCCCACCATATGATCCGCAGCCATTTTTCCCGCTTTTTTAAAATCACCATCAAATATTAGTTGTCTAATTTCTCCAAGATGTTCTAACGATTCTGGATTATTATTATCGACTTTACTTCCTGCCCACAGGCTTTCTTCGTTAAACTGAATACGCTCGGTTTCGGGGTTCCCAAATATCATGGCTCCCAAACGTCCATTTCCTACAGGTAAGGCATCCTCCCACTCTACAGCTGGCTGATTGTACCATAAACTGTATTCAAAACCGGGTTCTTTTTCGAGCTTAGAACACGAGCAAAATACAATTAAGGTGATAAAAAGAAAAGTTGTTACTTTCATTGGTTTATTAGTTTAGATGTTGGATTAATCTTTTATAGTTAGTTATATTTTGTAAACGGCTTAAGTTCTGCGCTTAATTTCTTTACAGTACTTAAATAGTCTGGATTATTGGCAAGATTGACTATTTCGTCTGGATCATTTTCATGATCGTATAATTCAGAACCAGCGGCTCCTGCGTTCCACTCTATATAGCGCCATCTTTTAGTACGAATCGTATATCCTTGTGCATTTGGACCATGATACACCTGTGATATCGCTGGCTTATCCCATTTATAGTCGGATTCTTTTAAGAAAGGCACTAAACTTTTCCCGTCTAATTCTGCTGGGACTTTGTTTCCTGTCACATCTACTAAAGTGGGGTATAAATCCAATAATTCTACTGGGGCGTCTACAACCTTATTATGTTCATTCACGCCGTATCCGGCTAGTATTAAAGGCACTCTTACCGAACGTTCAAAGTTTTTACGTTTATACCACAACCCTTTTTCTCCTAGAAAGTAGCCGTGATCTGACCAAAATACGACTATAGTATTTTCAAGCAAGTCATTTTCTTCTAGCGCATCCAGTAGTTTTCCCACTTGTGCATCTACAAAAGATATACTTGCATAATAAGCTTGTTTACATTTTCTAGCTTCGTCTACCGTGACATCATAATAAAAAGGCCATCCAAGGGTATCGCGTTGTATCGCCATCGCCGGCACATCTTCAAGGTCGCGCTTGGCTTCCTCCAAATCGGGCATTGTTATGTCTTCTATAGGATATAAGTCGAAGTATTTTTTAGGTGCTACGTAAGGACAATGCGGATTAAAAAACCCGGCCGCAATAAAAAAGGGTTTGTCTTTATTTCTCTGAATCATTTCCACGGCTCTATCGGCAACCATCCCATCTGTATGCTCATTATCTTCGCTAACAGGATCCCAATAGGCCATAGAGATGCCTAATCGTCCTTTTTTACCGGTTATACCACCTGGAAAACGAATAATACTGTCTTCATGAATTTTATCTATACCGGCTGGATTAAATTTCTCATCCCAAGTCAGCGGATCATCGTGTCCATCGGTACCTATATCTCCTGGGTTTCCATGATGAAATATCTTTCCAACTCTTCCTGAATAATAGCCCTTATTTTTGAAAAACTGTCCGAGTGTTACCACATCTGGCGTTAGCTTTCGCAAGTCGTCTCGCAAATTTACAAAGCCTGTTGTATTGGGTCTTAATCCGCTCATAACACTAGCTCTACTCGGTCCACAAAGTGCTTGTTGCGCATAGGCCTTATTAAAACGAACTCCCATTTTAGCAAGTCGGTCTATATTTGGTGTTTGTACCAGATCGCTTCCATAACATCCAATATCTATATTTAAATCGTCTGCCGAAATAAATAGAATATTAGGAGTTAAAGGTGCGTCTTCAGCACATGAAAATAAAGTAAACACAGTTAAAAAAAACAGCCCTAGAATACCATATGTATTGGATTTAATGTCGAATATTTTCATGAAACTTCTTTAAAATTTTTTAAGGTCTTTACACTGAAATTTGCCCATTAGATTACTGCTTAGCATAGGTTATACGCTGACAGTATATGAAATATGGCTAGTGTTTGAATTTTAAAGATATATAATCTCTTTTAATTTTATTCACTAAACGCCTTAACAGAGGATATTTATCAAAAAAAACAAAAAATGATGTTTATATCTAACCAATTTATATAGTTTTCTTACAAAATAGGTGCGACACCAATTTTGAAGTGTTGCAGTTTTTGATTAAAAAGCTTATCTTTTTATATATAAAAAAGCTTACAAAATCCTTATTTTGAATTTTGTAAGCTCGGACTAAGAGTAAATCGTGTTTTTCAAAAAACGCTTAGTTTTATATTTTTGTATTATAGAATTGTAATTCTTTTTCTAGTTGTTTTATTTACTTAAAGCTTTTATAATTCGATCTTCATTAATAACTATATCTCTAAATAACACATGAGGAAATTCTTTATATTTCGATAATTTAAAAGCATCAGAAATATTTAAGAGTGTGGAGGCTGTAATTAATGATAAATTCATTTCAGTGTCCATTTCGCAATCTGTAACAAAATCATCACTAAACTCTGGTGCGACTAGTAATATCTTAACGATGCGAAGGTTGTTTTTAAGTGCAACATTTTGATAGGACTTTAACTGTCTTGACACCGTACTAAATTTATTATAACCTCTTTCTTTACTTGTTTTACATTCAACAATAATAACTTCATCATTGCCTAAATTTAAGAGTATATCAATCATGTCCTTTTTTGTATTTAATTCATTTTTAAATACTTCATCAACATTAAAACCTAAACTTTGAAATATGAATGAAGTTAATTCTTCAAACTTCAAGCCTAACTCACTTTCCTTTACTATAATTCCATTTTCTTTTAATAAATTCAAATTACGATAAGCAACATTTTCATAATTTTCTAAGTATAAATTTTCAACATCTTTATAATGTTCCAAGATATTTAAAATATCATCTCCTCTTTGTTTAACTCCATTATCTTTAATAAATTTGGTTAAATTTTCCTTCTCGATTAAATCTAAAATATCTCTTGGCTTTATGTTGTAATCTAACAGAAAATCGGCCTTTAAAACATATTCATCTTGTAATTCAAATTGATCTTTAATTTGCTTATTTAATTTTGGTAAAGACAGATTTAGCTCTGTTAATAATTTATCAAAACCATCAATAGAAATCCCCACTTTCTCATCTCGTTCTACATTTTCGAAGTGTTCAATTAAACTACTTATTTTGTCTTCAAGCACACTTCCTTTTAAATTACTTATACCTAAGCCTTTCTCACAAAGCTCATTTAATGTTTTTTTCTTGTCGGTTAAATTACCTCCTACTTTATAGATATCTTCTAAAAGTAGATTAGTAAAAGAAACTCCTTCTTTTATTATTTCTTCGATTTTAACAGAGTATGATAACTTTCTATCTATGTTATGGTCCTTACAAATTTGATTTATTATAGGTTCTCTTAATAGTTTAAGCGTTCTACGATAAAATTTCTCAGCAACTTCCTGCTGTCTTACTTTTCTCAACATCCTTACCATCTCGTCTGCCACGTAAATAGTATTTTCCTTGTTAGAATAAAAAATTACACCTATATTTTTTAAACTCTTGATAACCTCTTGTATTTCGAGTTTTTTAACCGGTAAAATTGAATAATTAATTAACTTTTCCTCTTCTTGAGAAAGATCCAGCTGATGAGCTAGAGTAAGTATAATAGATAACTCATCTGAAGTTATTTTAGCTTCCCTATTATTATCGACATCATTGTAATAAGCGGTTTGTAAACAAGCCTTATAAATTTTATAATCTCTAACCCTTGATGCACTTAATTCTGATGTATCTTTATCAAAATCGGCATTTAGATTTTTAATTTTAGTTTTTAAATGCTTGATCTCATTTTCATATAAACGAGAAAACCAATCTTGTTTCATTATACAGTTTCCATCTCTAATGATAATATCAATTAATAAATCCAATTGAGATGTAATTTCTTGAAATTCACAATTAATTTGCTCTTGAAATTCTTTTTCAGTTAACTCAAATATGGTAGATATATTTTGATTATCGACTGATTTTAACCCTTTATCTGTTGAGCTTAAAATTTTATTTATCTCCTTAATATTTCTGGGATTTTTAGATATGATATTATCTATTATTTTGATAAAGGAATTTTTTTCAATTGATCCTAATTTATCTAATATCTTTTCTAATTTCATAAAGCTTAAGTTTAAGTGACTGGTTTCTAGTTAGTGGTTAATGATTGGTTTTTAAACAAAAAAGAATCATATTACAATTAGGGTATAAGATATTCCTTTAATGTAGACAAAAAAAGAGGTTTCCCGTAATTAGGGTTTAATTTCGTTTAAATACTATTTAAATTCGCTAAATCAACTTATAAAAAACTAAAAATCAATGCGTTTACAAAGGAATCACAAGTTCATTCTTCTGATTTATCCCGAATGCTTTGTGGAAAACATATATCTTGATGACAACTTAGGATTAATAAACCATTACCAGAGTTCCTAAGTATTAACGTGCTCCTGAATAAATATGAAAACAAAACCATTAATAAAATAAAAAACATCTTTCTAATACGGGCTTAGCGTATTATTATGCCGCATACCTGTATTATACAGCTATTGATAAAAATTACGAAAAGGAACTGATCTCCGAATTCTATCAATTTAAAATAGATTATCCCGAGAGTAATATACGCCATTTATAGCACCCGAAATTTCTGAAATTGTAGCATTTATAAACAAATAAGACGAGCCGCAGAAACATTAGCGATTCCTTAGCATATCTTAATGGATAGTAGCGGACAAATAATTAAAAAGCAAGTAAGTGGGCCTTCTAAAATTGAAAAACTAAAAAGTCATTTAGATTAAAATATTATCATCTACAACGGTTACTTGTTTATCATAGACTGCTATAAAAAATTCATTTCTGGTCGAGAACCGTGTAAATATTAGCCTACTTTGTTGCATAAAAAAAGCCCATAGCATCAATCCCTTGACGCTATAAGCTTAATAGTATACTACTCTTTATCTTGAAGAGCGGACCTGTTTTTAAATTCGTTTTGGTAGTCTTAAACTTCTCTTATTTTTGATTATCGCTTAACCAAGGGTGTTTAAATTCTTTTGCTTTAGTCAACTCCTGTTTTAATCGCTCGCGATCTAATTCTAATTCCGAATATTCGAAACGTTCAAAAAGAAGATTATAAGCTGATTGATGAAATCCGTACGTTTTTAATACATCGAAATCTTTTTTTGCCTTTTCAGAATTCAGATTTTCGTTATCAAATTCAATGGCTAGAAGATGCACTAGAGTGTCGTTTACAAACTCATTTTCAGAAATGGGTTGTATTTTATCTGCTTGTAAAGCGTTAAATTCTTTGAGTATGACATATACCATAGCATCATTCTTTTCTACTTTTCTACGCTTCCAAAATTCGGTATAATATTTACTCTGTAAGTCGGGCTTGTTGTAGGTTAGTTCTAAACTATCCATAACCGCTTTAAAATTTCGTTTGATATAAACGCCTTCAATTAAAAATGCATTATCGCTTTTAGAAATCAGGTTTTCTAGTTTATTATAACCTAATTTTTTAAAAGATTCATGAATCATTTTTAAATTCGCAGGCTTTCTTATCCATGTGTTTTTTGTCCAATCGCCGTGTCTTAAAGCAGAAAACGAAGCACCATGTTCGGTATAAAATTCCGGTTCCGTTTTCTCTTTTCGCACACAAGATGTGAGTAATACTGTTAAAGCTAGAAAGATTAGTAGAGGCTTCATTTTGTGGTCTTAATGTGGTGTAGTGAAATGGAATTAGAGTAACGTTAACCAAATTAACCTATCTTAATCCCATGTATATAAGCCTTTAATCCTGAGGTTTATAATAGTTTTTTTGAAGCCACAACCTAATTTCCTTTCGCAAAGACACTTCAGGTTTTGGCAACGGAATGGTTTGTCCGAATTGCTTGCTTCTTGTGAATTTTGAATAGTTCGCTTTATGCTTTTTCCAAACTTCCGGATACAATTCTAAGAACATATTAAAAAAACTTTGTTCGCTAACTATGCCTTCTATTTTAGAAAGTACTTCTTTAAATTTTTGATCTTGATCTATAAACATGTAAATAGTATTCAGTAATAAATAAAACTATGTGCTTTTTTAATTTTAGTGTGGGTAAGGTGTTACACAAAACAAATATAAACGATAATCCAGTAGTGTTTCTAGATATTAGCGCTTTTTAGTTTTTATATAAAAACTAAAAATGCTGTTCTTATTTTTCCATAAAACAAGTGTAATATTTTAATAGAACGTACGTATTCCCTACTCTATTATCTATTAGCCTCAGTATTCTTTTCCATAGCATTATAGCTAATCCAAGATTTTAATCTGGCCACGTAAAACATCTCGAGATAATTCTTAGATAAAAAGATGTTCGACCAATCAAAGCGTTGTGCCTGAATCCCAAGATAAAACACATGAACTGCCAACCCAGCTTTAGGAATTAATTTCAATGTGCTATCAGATAAAATTTTAATACTTTGGTAACCGTCTAAAAAGTGTTTCTTTTTCAGTTCATATATAGTCTTGTCGGCTTCAATATGAAATAATTGTTTACAGAAATATCCGATATCTAAAACTTGTGCCCCATTTCCACAAAAATCAAAGTCATAAATGGTAACGTCTTTTTCCTGTGTAATCGCCATATTATCGTACCAAATATCCATATGAACCACGCCGGTTTGCGTATCCTCAAAATCGGATGTCTGATAGAAATCACGAATCCCTTTTATAAATTCCATGGCTGGCAAGGTCTCTGAAAAGAAGGGTTTCAAATGTTCGTAAGCGTATTCTATAAGTGATTTTTTGTCGTAAGATATGCGGGCGATCTTTGAATTAGCAGTCAGTTTATGAATCTTAGCCATTAACTCACCAATTAAAAAACATGTGTCTTGGTCGATAAATCTAATTTTATCGCCTTCAGCAAACGAAAACAGCACGACATACCTAATCCCTTCAGGAGCTTGAATCTCCTGAATGTATGCTCCATTTTTATCTGGAATAGGAAAAGAAACACTTAAATTATTGTTATGCAAAAGATTTAAAAGTGCGACCTCTTCATTAATTTCAGATTTTGACCTCCAATTATGACTATACACCCGCAACACGTATTTTGTTTCGTTGTCCGAAAGCATATACGTGTGGTTCATTCCTGTCCGGAACAATTTACAGTCGTAATTGTCATGAAATCCGTATTGTTCTTTTGCAAATGTGCCCAACTCTTTTTCTGAAATTGTAGAGGCTAGTACAGGAAATACTTTCATTGTTGTAATGGTAGCTACGTTATTAGGATTGGTTTGTTGTATGTATTAGCGACGAATGTATGGAATTAAAAACAGACATTAATTAGTCACGCTATTGCAACCCCTATTTAGTACGGCTCAAATATTGTTTTGGTTATTCCATCAGAGTTTTCTTCCACCAAATTTTCCCCATCTTTATAAAACGTAAATATCTGTCCGTGTTCCTCTAGGTACCGAATCCGATATTGATTATTTCCAAGATTACTCCAATGCCATCCCAGTTCAAAAAGGATAATTCCACATTCTTCAGGAAAATCAGCTGTAATTATTTTGTCGCCTTGAATAGATTTATCGGCTGTATATTCTGTGTACAAATGGGGTAGGCATATTGGTAAATCGACTTGTATGTTGGATTCATACTTTTCTATCGCTCTCCATTTTCCGATAATGATATCGGTTTGTGCTTCTGAATTATCATTGCCTGAACAAGACGAAAGCATTAATAAGGCCATTACAATCCCATGAAATAGTATAACTTTTTTAATTGACATAATGTGTTTTAAGTTGATCGCCATATGTTTAGGCATACAATAATTGGGGTTTGTTTGCGAGGGTTTTTGGAAGGAAAATCAGACGTTAGCAAACAAGCAATTAACTTTGGTTTAGCTAAAACTAGCATTTTTTGATACCGTGTTCTGGTTAGTGTTTTTTTTTATTCCGTTTAGTTTTTAACTCTTATTCGGTCAATTCTATAATTGAATAGTTGTGTTTGTTTTTAATAATCCTAATATCTTATTTCGATCAACAATATCATCGTAAAAAATCCAATTTGATATTGTTCCAGTTGATTTTTTATATCGTTTTTCTAATGCAGTGGTATTTCTGTTTATCCAAGCATCGTTGCTCAAGTTATTCAAAATTTCCGTAATTAATTTGTCCGCATATTCATCATCAATTTCCGCCCAATTTTCGATTTCAGGTGTAGTTAATAATTCAATAAAATTTTTCAAATTGGTACTTCTCCAATAGTTTCGTAAAAAGTCTTCGTCTATCTTTAATGAAGATAGTTTATTAATTTTTTCAAGAGTTTTTTGAGCGGATTCCTTTCCGTTTTCAAATCCGATTATTAATTCCTTTATTTTACTTTTTAGTTCTTTCATTGTCGGTTTATGACATTTAGTACAACGTTAAATATAAGGCAAGTTGGACAGAAAATAAGAGATTACTTTCAGTTTAGCCATAAGCCAAATCTTTTGTATTTTGTATTAATTTTTCTTTTTTAATACCATCAAAAGATTTGGCGACTTTGCAAATAGACAACTGCTTTTGAATTAAGCACTAATCGCCCAATTTGCTATATATAGTATTAGGCAATGTTATTTCCGTACAAGTATTTTCCATCAGCAATTTTATTCACATATTTTAGAGGCCCTTTTTTTATATCTACAGACCAAAATTCATCATTTGGCTGAACGTAAATTAATATAAATAAGTCATATATGTCATTAGGCTTAATTTTAGCCTTGGTAGTTTCTAATTCTTTAAAAAATAAACTTAGAACACCTTCGAATAATTCTATTTGTGACCAATCAAACTCATTTGAAAGATTTATTCCTGTCTGTGATTTTACTATGAATGAAATAAAATCTCTATTAATAACTTTAGAATCTAACTTTTCATAGGTATGAGTAGTGCTTTTTCGAATTTTTTCTGATTCCTTATTTATTATGTTACATAAATCAACAAATACTGTTTCACGTCTTTTTTTATAAGATTTAAAGTTACTTTCGTTTATTCCTTGTCCGTTTGCAATAGCATTTGTTATGTGTAACATATCTATATGCTTTTCGGGAGAATTATATTGAAAATCATCAGTATCCATCTTTTTTAAATATATAAGTGGTGGGTCATATATCTTCATCGCTGACATCTGCATCATTCGTTGGATAACAACCCTTGATTTTCCAATATCACTTAAAATCAGATTAGATTTTGCTATTTCATCAATGTTGATGAATGATAATGTCAAAGGAGAATTTAAAGATGATAATTCGAATTCTGTAATTTCTTTTTCCATTAAACCTCTCCAAATATTGGTATCACATATAGTCTTCATTTGAATCAGTTTTTAATATTGCACCTAACATCTTTTATAAACACAAATATAACCGATAATCATGTCGCACTTCCGGATATCAGAACTTTTTAGTTATTATATAAAAAAGCTAAAAACACCATTATTTTGATGTATTGCCTTAGATCTAAAAATATTTAATGTTTTTTTTACTAAGCGTTATGCTTCGCTTTTTATTCAATCGGTTTTATTATTTCGATAGTTTCTTTCTTTTCAGGTGGATTTTTTATTCTAACGTTAATTTTTTTATAATTCCACGTGTCATTACTTCGATCTGCAGAAATGTCTAGCATGGCTTTTCCACTTTCGAAAGTAATTTTTATTGTTGAATTGACTGATTTATTGTCATCAGAATAATGAACAGAACCATTAAGTATCGTCATGTTGTTAATCGGCTCGACTGCTCCTAAAACTGCTTTCACATGTTCATTCAGTTTAACTTTTTCTAATGCAACATCATAAAGTTTTGGGTCTGCATAGGCTTTTGAATAGTCGCCTAAATTTCCGCCTAAGCCAGAGGAAAATAATAAAAATATAAAAAACAGAAGCATTCCAACCACAGGAACAAACCATTTCCAATTCAGTTGCCACCAGCTTTTTTGCTCAATTAAATCATTATTCATTCTGTCTGTTTAAATGTCTTGTCCTGAAATATAGCTACAGTTAAAATTGCTTTTAGGCAGATAATTGATATACCATATTTGGTGTTTTATAATCTAAAGATAAATGAATTGGTATGTCCCCGTATAGATTAATTGCATTTTTTATAGCCCTTTTAGCGTGTTAGACGTCAGTAAAGATCTGGTTCAGGTAAAATTCATCGTTTAGAATTCCAGAACCCCATTTCGTGGCGGCTATGTTTCAACACTTTTTATAGCTGTGTTAAAATCTATAACCAGCACTTAATCCTAACTTTGCAACCTGATTATGGTCTGTTTTGTCGGCATTAAATAAAAGTTTCCCCCATCCCAAATTTGCTTCAAAAATAAAACCACTTTTAGTCACCCATTTACTTCCGAAACCTATTCCCAGAGACATATCGATTACATCGGGTTCTTCATTAGGCGTCAAATTTCCGTTTATGTCGGTTATTTGTTTTCCATCGGTCGAATTTAACATGGTAAAACCTTCGAGAAAAAAACCCGAGGCATATTTTTTTCCAAAATATCTTCTGTAATATGGTGAAATGGTAAAATTTGTATCCTCGTTATTATCCTTAGAATACACCGTTAAAGCAGAAATTCCCAAAGCCGATTTTTGGTTTAAAATTCTTTCATAAGTCATTTCAAAAGTTCCAAATAAAAGTGTTGCTGCATTCAGCTTTATTTCATTCTTTTTTTCGATTAGACTTACTGTAGTATCCATTTGAGCATTCATAGCAAAACAGGACAATAGTAATACAATGACTACGTAATTTTTTTTCATAAAAATAGGATTAATTGTTCTCGTTAAACTTATACCAATTTGATTTTCAATACTGTTAACAAAATCAATAGCAAAAGTTAAATTAAACACAAAACAAATACATCTCAATTACTAGATTTGGCAGACCTCCCAAAGGTCTATCCTAAAAAAGGATTACAGGTTAACTATATAATTAGACCCTTAATTGATATGCCAATTTGGGATGTTATAGTCTAAAGATAAATTTAGAAACTGTTATTTCTAAACGATGTGTTCTCAGTCCTATTTCATACACAAATAATGCGCTGGGTATAATTTAGGTTATCAGAAATATATAGGTTATTTTCATAGTAAATTTTAATTTTTTATGATAAGACCTGAGCTTCCTGAGAATGAATGTAATAGACAATTAGCAGTAAATAAATACCAGCTAATAGATACTTTACCAGAGGAAAGTTATGATAATATTACAGATTTGATGGCCTACATTTGCGATGTACCGATATCGTTAGTAACGTTATTGGACCGAGATCGTAATTTTTTGAAATCACATTACGGCATACCTTTCAATGAAACGACTAGGGATCTTTCCTTTTGTGGACATGCCATTAATTCTGATGATTTACTTACTGTTATCGAGGATTCGAGACTAGACGAACGGTTCCATGACAACCCTTTGGTACTCGAAAATAATATTGTTTTTTATGCAGGAGCGGCTTTAGTAAATCCTGAAGGTTATAAATTAGGAATGCTTTGTGTTTACGATACCAAACCAAGAACATTATCGGAGGAGCAAAAAAAGGCATTACTTGCCATGGCAAAACAAGTCACTATGCTCATGGAACAGCGATATCAAAATATTTTGCTTAATGAGTTACAAGACAAATTAAAACAAAGAAATGAAGATTTAGAGAAATTTGTAAGGGTGGTGTCTCACGATCTTAAATCGCCTTTAGCCAATATTATTTCTTTAACGGAATTGCTTGAAGATGAAAACCAAGGAAATCTAAATGAAGAATCTCAGCACTATTTAGAATATCTTAAATCGTCTTCTTATTCTTTAAAAAATTATGTCGACGGCCTACTAAAGTACTATAAAAGTGATGAATTATCCAATCATACCGTAGAAGACATAGTAGTTCAAGATCTTTTTGATGAATTAAAAAAAGTGACCAATCCAGAGAAAAGTGTTGTTTTTCATCTTGAAGGCAATGCGACAGCACTTGAAGCAAATAAATCGGCTTTAATGCATGTTTTAATTAATTTGGTCTCAAATTCTATAAAATATAACAGTAAACCAAAAACAGAAATTACTATTACTATTTCGGAAAATGAATCTGATTATGCCTTTTCGGTCCAAGATAATGGAGATGGTATTCCTGAAGAATTTATCGATAAAATCTTTAATCTTTTTACTGTTGTTGGTAGAGAAGATAAGTACGGAAATATTGGTACTGGTATTGGCTTAGCTTCGGTAAAAAAAATTATAGATAATCTTGGTGGAGACATAAAGGTGACATCTACATTGGGCGTAGGTAGTACATTTTTATTTACCATTTCAAAAAAATAAACTGGCAATTTGCATCCATTATTTCAATTATTAAAACAGTAATTCCCTACCCTATATTATAACCGATCAGGTTTTAAAGCCTGCCGTATTCTAAATGTAACGTGAGCGACATCTATGTACTATGGTTGTTTCGTTTCTTTAGGATTAGGTTAGGACTAGGCAGATAAAAAGAAGATTATTTAGACCTCAAAAAATAGAAATATATCATTTGGCAGGTCATATTTATTTAATAATCTACAATTTTATGTGCAACCATTTTTCCTCAGGAACATAAAGTGTAATACATATTGAACGCCGTTTTGATTAAGCTACAAACGACAATTTTTATATACTGTGATGTGCAAAGTGTTTCTTTATATTTCTTCTATAATCGATTTTCCTTTTGATTGGTCACCAGAAGTCCATTTCCAAGTTTCGTGAAGTCGGATTTTTCCATTTTCTAAAATTTCGGGTTCAGAAACACAAATCCCTGTCATTAATTCATCTTTTTTATTGACTTGATGATAACGCATTTCAATACGTCCATTTTCGTCTACTAATCCAATTAAATGTCCTTTTTTAATTTGTCCACCGCAATATTCCGAAGTCAGAATTTTGCCATTTTGTTTGTATTCAAAAATGGTTTCTTTTGTCGTTTCTCCGTTTTCAGAGTTCTGTATGGGTCTAAATTTCCTGTTGTCGTAATTTATTTTCAAATTTGTATTTTATTCTGTTAATGCTAAATTTATCCATTTAATCTCTTTAGATACCGGATGTAAACATCTTGGGTCATTTCCGTTTCCTTATTAAACGCTTGTAGTAGATCTTCTCTGGTTTTAAGGATGCCTGGCATACTTTCATCAATCACGTATAAAAACCTCAAGGCGGCAAGCTGGGCACCTCGAATTCCTCCCCCCATTGCAGCAAAAGTATATCCCATTTTTCTTTGATTTTTTTGTTCTTTTATGTCATTCGATACACCTGCTTTAATAACCAAATATTCACCATCCGAAATCAAAGGTGCATACCAGATTTGCATCTTGACTTTTTACAGTTAGCATACAGCGTGTCTCCTAATGAATACGCCCATATTTCTTTATCGTTTTTTTGGACATTGAATTATCTTCTGACTCAAGTTTGAAATCATTCCCGCCATTCTTCTTAATATCTCCCTGGGTTCTTCTGAGGAGTTTCAAATCCAACTGACGAGATCGAGTCCGGTTTAAAATTTCATTAAAGCTCATGTATGCGCCTTTAGTGAAACATTAATATAATTGTAGTGCGTTTTTTATTCGATTACTTTTTTAAATTTTAGTTTTTCTTCATTCAGTTCAATTAGTTTACCTTTCTTTAATCGAAGTTTTAGATTATTAAATTCAATCCATCTTCCACTTGATAAAGCAATACTTATATTATCGGTTTTATTTAATGATCGAGAATTCAGAATTAGCGTATCACTTTCGTTTTTCCACAAACCTTCTGTAAAATCTGAACCGTGTCCTTTATTTAACCAAAATTTGAATGTTCTGTCGCCTTTTAGGACTAATTTCATTTCGAATTTGCCTTTATCACGACCTTCGAATTTTCCGTAGAATGATTTTGTTTTTATATTCGGTGGTTGAATTCCCAACAAAGAATACATTCTGTCATTAAATACTTTGATGAAGTTTTCGTCTCGATATGAATCAGTACAACTATGACAAAATTTTAAATTAGTTATCTCAATATTATTTAATTTAATAGTATCAATCATTTTATCAGGACAACCTGAATAACCTCCAACACCACTAATTAAAATTCTTTTTCCATCATTAAACAATTCAGTTGCAATTTGGTCAATTCGCTCTTCTAGCCATTTTATATCTTTATCTGAAAATTGAAAATCATCTTTGAGTGAATTATATCCTTTCAAACTTCCGATAGTGTTTAAGTCAGTCTTTAGTAATCTGCTATCGGGTTTGTAAACAGAATCAAAGTTGAGATTTTTCGGAATGTAATTCATTAAGTCATAATACTCTTTTTCAAATAGAGTTGATGATTCGGGATTTTGAGCAAAAATTAATGTGCTAAAAACAAAACTTAATATGAAAACAGTTTCTTTCAAATGTTGGGTAACAGATTTGTATATAGCTCGTAGCATGCAAATTAACGACAACTATTCGGTTGAGCACGAGCCGAATTTTTTAATTTTTTTATTACCCTTTTTATCAATTAGACAAATTAAAAAATTTGGCGGACTAGCAAATATATCTTAGCTTAGATTAAGCATCTAATTAGATATGAGCTACATACGGTGTTAGCAATAGTTATTCCTTTTATCCAAATCGAGTATCTAACTTTGGCGATATTGTTTCTTTAAGCGATTCCTTGTATTCTTCAAAAAACTTTTCAGTTAATTTCTTTAATCTGTCAGTAACTGCATCAAGGTCGGAACTTTCGAAAATCAATAAATGAGAATTTCCATATTTATGAAATGACCTTGTAATTAAAACTTCCGAATTTTGAACTTCTTCAATTTCAATTTCATCATTTGCGAGCTTTCCTTCAAATAATCTGCCCTCAATGAGTACAATTGGAAAATAAAAGGCGCACGTATTTTTACGCTCATTAATTTTTTGAGAAAAATATTCACAAGCTTTCGTTACAGATTGAACTGCCTCAAAAGATTTATCGACGCCTTTGTGAAATGCTGTTTGAAGTGAATATCCAATACTTCTATTGTTTTTAAAAAAAAGGTCTGATTTATAATTATTTTGTCGATTTATAGTTTTAATAAAATCATTTCCATTTTTAGTAAAATAGACAGGTAGCTCATCTCCAATATGGTTTAAAAGTTTATCGTTCTTTAAAACAATCCAAGGTTTATCATATGATTTTTTACATTCAATGACAAATGTAATATATGTCCAAGTACCGTTTATTTTTTCAAACTTACTCGCAATAATATCAGTTTCACGGAATTTTTCCGTCTCAAAATCTTGATAATATACAGATTGTGCAACTTCAAAATTTTCTTTTAATAATGAATTGACAAACTTCATTTCAAGTGGAAATCCACCTTTTAGCAACCAATCTTTTATTTTGTCTTCCAATTATTTTTGTTTTAATTATTGCCAACTTCTTTTATAAAAACAAATATAACCGATAATCGTTTCTCACTTCCGGATATCAGAACTTTTTAATTGTTATATAAAAAAGCTCAAAACACCATTATTTTGATGTATTGCCTTAGATCTAAAAGTATTTAATGTTTTTTCACAAAGCGTTATCTTTCGCTTTTTATTCAATCGGTTTTATTATTTCGATAGTCTCTTTCTTTTCAGGTGGATTTTTTATTCTAACGTTAATTTTTTTATAATTCCACGTGTTATTAATCCGATCTGCAGAAATATCTAGCATGGCTTTTCCGTTTTCGAAAGTAATTTTTATTGTTGAATTGACTAATTTATTGTCATCAGAATAATGCACAGAACCATTAAGTATCGTCATGTTGTTAATTGGCTCGACTGCTCCTAAAACAGCTTTCACACGTTCATTCAGTTTAACTTTTTCTAATGCAACATCATATAGTTTTGGGTCTGCATAGGCTTTTGAATAGTCGCCTAAATTTCCGCCTAAGCCAGAGGAATATAATGAAAACATAAAAAACAGAAGCATTCCAACCACAGGAATAAACCATTTCCAATTCAGTTTCCACCAGCTTTTTTGCTCAATTAAATCATTATTCATTCTGTCTGTTTAAATATCTAGTCCTGAAATATGGCTACAGGTTAAAATTGCGTTTACACGGATAATTCATATACCATATATGGTGTTTTATAATCTAAAGATAAATGAATTGGTATGTCCCTGTATAGATTAATTGCCTTTTTTATAGCCTTTTGCTATATGTAAAAAAAAAAAGCTGACGAAAACTTTATGAGCGTATATTAAACAAAAAGAAAAGCAAGAAAGTAGCATTTATAGCCATGGGAAATAAGCTTCTTAAACCCTGTTTTGCTATCACAAAATCTGGTTTAATATATGATGATGCTCGTACAAGTGCTTTAGTAAAAAATTAATGTAGTTTCATTTTTTTTTCATTACAGTACTTTGTTGGCAATAGTTATTTAGCCTCTTTTTCAAATTTGATTGATTTTTTTCCATTTGTAGCAACAATAGTATAAATTCCTTTTTTAAGAGCTAAATGGCAATTGTTGGCTTTAGTCTTTACTTCGACAATATCAATTGGAACTGCAGTATTTATATCTTCACCGTTTTTATATGCTAATACAAATATTGGAAACTCAATTTCTAAATCACTTATATTAATTTTGGTATTTTGATTTCCATTTTCAAATAACCAATTTGGCCTTTTATTAATATATTTTGTCATTGGGTGAAAAATAACTATATCTATCCATCTTTCATTATTCTCATAAGAAAATGGATTTGAATCTGCATCAATTAAAACTGAAGGTTTATTAAAATCAAAAGTATTTACATATATATTACTCTTTTCAATTGTGCTTTTTTCAGAGTAAAAAACTTGGTCAATTGTTAAAGGGTCAATACCTGTTAATTTATGTAATCTTCCAGCTAGAGATAAACCTCCAAAGAAATCAACATTTCCTTCAAGTGCATGCCCAGAGCCACAATGAATTAAATTCTTTTTATTAGGATTTTCACTGATTATTTCAAAGATATTGTTGGCTTGGTCTATTTCCCTCTGAGCTCCTCCAACTCTACCAGTTGTTTCATAAGGATAAATTGTGTAACCAATATCCAATGCTGTTCTTATCAAATTTCCGAACTGCGGGTTTTTAGTATAATATCCAGATTTAACGATTGGATATTTCCTTGATTTTAGCAGTGTGTCTTTCTTTTTTCCATTGGATAGTGCTTCAAGGAATAAATTGGTGTAACCATTTTCAAATAATTTTTTCAGCAATGATTCAGTAAATACCCTGTGAGAAGCATTATGATGCGATTCATTAATTATAACAATCTCGTTGTCTTTTGATTTATCGATAATAAAATCTTCAGCATCAATAACTTGATACAGATTATTGATAGAATCGAATTGCGTTTGGGTATATTCTATTAGTTTAGGTTTGAAGGCTAAGTCCCAATATTCGAGAGCGATTTTATGTTCACCATTCAGTGAAAAATCTGTTGCTATTGACTGAAAATCTGGTTCTACAGTATCCGACTTAATACTACTTTCCAATTCCGATTTTAATTTATAATTATTAACGAAATCAATTTCTTCATAGTCCTTTTTAACTTGTTGACAAGAAACTATTAATAATATCAATATGAGTAAATAAAAGCTTTTAGTCATAATTATTGCTAACTCCCATTAAACAAAATAAACATTGGTTTATCCCTGCACAGAAGTCTATTAAAGTTAATACCTCTAAAAATACCACAATTCTACTACTTCCTATTACTGAAAACCGTAAACCACCGTATTGTTTTAAAAGGGGGTTATAATATGATGATGTTCACAGAAGTGCTTTAGTAAAAAATCAATGTAGTTTTACTTGTTTTTTATTCATTCCTTATTTTGTTTCTATGAGCTAATCCCCAATCTCTCATGGTCTCAATTACTTTATCTAATGATTTTCCATAATCCGTAAGGCTATATTCAACAGCAACAGGCATAGTGTTAAATACTTCCCTGTTTATTAATCCATTTATTTCTAACTCCTTTAATTCCTTGGATAACATTCTTGGGGTTATGCCTTCAATTTGTCGTTCTAATTCTTTAAACCTATGAATTTTAAAAGAAAGCGCTATAATAATAGGCAATTTCCATTTCCCTCCAATTATGTCTATAACATCTCGAACAGGAAGAATAAATTTTTTACATTCTGTGGGTGTATAAATACTCGTTTCACTCTTTTTTTGTTCATTTTCAGATTCACTTTAACAATACACTATACTAAAGGATACCGATATACTTTAGTATAGTGCTATATTTTGTATAGCAAATTTAGTATAAATTTGTTCATAATAATAAAAGAAAATTCAAATGAAAAAAACATTAATTCTAAGCTACACTCCAAGAGAAAATTCAAATACAAAAAAAATGCTTGATTTTTTTATAGAAAATAATCAAGAAAAAACAGCAATCACATTTGTTGATTTAGCAGAGGAAGCTCCAGATTTGTTATTAAAAGAAAATTTGAATCTTTATGTAAATAGAAATTTTGGTGGCGCAGAACTTACTGATGAACAACAGAAAATTTTAGCTAAAAATGATAAAATGACACAACAATTATTAGATACAGATTTTGTTGTCTTGGCCAGTCCTATGTATAATTTTTCAATACCTGCAACAGTAAAAGCTTGGTTTGATGCTGTTATACAGGCCGGAAAGACTTTTGGATATACTGAAACGGGTATTAAAGGCTTATGTGAAGATACAAAAGCTTTGATATTAATGACAAGTGGAAGTGATTTTGGAATGGAACCTTATAAAAGTGTAAATTTTGCAACTCCTTTTTTAATAACTGCTTTTGATTTTCTGGGGATTCCCGCTGAAGCCATCAATAAGTTTGGGATGATACAGTATGCCGACACATCTGAACAAATGATAGAGGAAGCTAAAGAAGATATAAAAAGAGTAAGTGATAAATGGTATTAATGCGGATTAACTTTAGTTACGTTCATAGTAGTAATTTAATTAAGTCTTTCCCTTTTTGGTCTAAGCATTTAATTTAGTTCTGATAAGGGAAATTATGCCTAACGTTAAATATCTGGCAAGTTGGGCAGAAAATAAGCGATTATTTTCGGTTTAACCACAAGCCAAATCTTTTTATTTTGTTTTAATTTTTCTTTTTTAATATCAAATCAAAAGATTAGGCGACACAGCAAATAAACCCTGACTTTTTGAACAAACAATAAACCGCCCTATTAGCTATATATAGTGTTTTTTAGAGTTTTATTTCAGTTTTTTAAACACATCTACACTCACATCTGTTTTGAGTTCATTTTTCATCCAGTCTATTAAAAATTTATGTGAGACATTTTCAATTTCCGGAAGTTTTGTTACAATTTTTTCGATATGATCAATCTCAATCGGAATTATTCCGTGAGCAATATCTTTTCTAATTGAATATCCTTCGTCTATCCATTTATTTTGACCTCCAATAAATTCCCAGTTTTCACATTCTCCCCAAATCTTTTTAAAACATTCCCACATATGACATTTAGAACCTTTGCTTTTACACGAAATTTTATTGGGATTGTATTTACTGGTAACAGTTTCTATTGAGTTCCAAAAAGCTAAAAATTTATCATAAGGATCTTGAGAATATTTACCTTTCCTAAACCAACTTAGTCCTCTTAAAAAAGTTGTTTCTGTTAGGCTTAAAAATCGAGAGTCTTGAAAAGCAATAATAAAGTCATTTTGGTCAACTATTCTTTTTACATTTTCGTTTGTTTTTTGAATGATAACATTATTAGATACATCAAGCTGTAATGATAAATTTAAGTTAATAGAAAGGACATCTAACATTCTACCAAAAAAGAGAATAGCTGCTTTTTCAGCTAATTCAGAAGTTGGAGCAAAAGCTGTTACGGTAGCTTGAAAACCATTTTCATTATTAGTGATAGATATATCGCTATAAAAAGGCTCAGAATGTTTAAGTTCTTTCCGTGTATTAATTCTTATTCTATTTCTAATAGAAATAGGTCCAATTACAGAAATATCTACTTCCCAAACAGGTATGTTATCGTGATTAGCCATTAGTTTTTAATTATAGAGAACGTCTTTTATAAAAACAAATATAACCGATAATCATATCGCACTTCCGGATATCAGAACTTTTTAGTGCTTCCTTAAAAAAAGCTAAATTCAGCTTTAATTAATTCGACTAATCAAGATTTAAAATCATTTAAAACAACTTGTTATTAATTCTTAATTATTTTCTTAGTAATATACGTATGATCTTTTAAAATAATCTTAACCAAATACAGTCCGTTATTGAGTGCCGAAACATTTATTTTTTCGTTGTTTCCTTGATAAACACGTACGGCCTTAGTATCGTAAATTTCGATTGAGTAAAATTCTACCCCATCGATATAAAGCTCATCTTTGACAGGATTTGGATATAACCTAACAGGACTAGTTGGCTGCTCTATAAGAGATAATACGTTGTCGTTTGTGGTAAATGAAACTAATTTGGCATTATCGGATATGGGACCGATATTAAACGATTCGGATGTAATAAAATACCTATTAGCGTCAATATAGGTTATCGCTTCTGCTTGTTCAAATGCTAAGCTGGAAAGTAATGTTTGCGTGTTAGTACCTGAAAAAATATCATTATTTGTAAAGTTTTCACTAAGCCAAACAAAAGGTTGTAATACCGTGTTATAGCCTATTAAATATACTTTTTCTGTAGATGGATTGTAAGTCGCTCCAGTTATTAATCCGCCGCTAGATAACGTTGTTGTTAATGCATCTACCGAAAATGTTCCGCTGTTTTTTGGGATTGTGTAAGCTTTTGTTGTGCCATCGACCCAATTTTTAGAGAACAATATCAGGTTATTTCCAGCAAAAGAAATTAGTGCTTCCGAATCCCATTCTGTAGCATTAGGTTTGGAGGTAAAATCTTCTTGGTCTGAATAGCTAAAGTTTATAATTTCTGCGGTTACCGCATCGGAACTTAGATAATCACTTTTACTTATTGTGTAAATTTTTAAATCGGTTCTATCTCCACTATTGTTCCCTATATCGCCTATATAAATGGAGGTGTCATCTTGTGCAATATCTTCCCAATCTACATTTTTAGCGTTGGTAATAGTTACTGCTCTAGTTACTAGCCCAGAAATGGTATCTAGCTCGTAAAGTTTATTTTCATTACCCGAATCATTATGGATAATAAGTTTATCATTAAAAAATATAGCTCCAGATGATTCACTCAGTTCTATTGGTAAATTAAACTTTTCTTCAACATTCTCTATTTGAGCTATGACATTAAATGTGCTTAAAATAAATGATGATATTATAATTATTTTTTTCATAAGTAGGTATTCTTTTACAGAATAGGGTTTAAAAAATGCTACACGTCATATAACGTGGGTATTTGATTTGAATTATTCCGAGGTGTACTCTTGTCGTTTGGGGAGACAAATGTTATATAGCAATATTTATGCCTAAGCATGGTGCATGGATCTTCTGCAGGAAAATAGGAAGCATAAAACTAGATTTCCTTTGCCTAAATCGGATTGCAGAATTTAATTAAAAGTCGCACTTAACATGTCTATGTTAAACGTGTTGTATTTGTGACTGACAACTTCTGTTTCCGACCTATACTAAAATATAAAAACGCTCCAAAAAAGTTCGCAAATAAAACGACTAAAATCCATACAATTTTATTGTTTCCAGAAAACTCATTCCTAACAATATCGATAAGTGCAATAAGTGTTGGTATAATACCAAGAAACATAACAGTTAATATTATAATTATTTGAAAAACGCCAAGCATTAAGAAACCGTTCATAATTTATCGTTTTAATTTTATTAGAAATTTATTCCGTATTAAAGCTAATCTTTAAGCCTAAAAATAGCACTTTTTCATGTACCTTGTTAGTTGTTGTTTATTTTTTTAAAGCCGTTTCCCATACGTCTAAAACTGTTTTGCTTTCTTGTAATGACACCTTCTCCGAGAAAACACTCCGCTACGCCCATTTTTACTTTTATAAATTCCATTTTTTCATTAATGTAAATTTCTTGTATTTCCAATCCTAGATTTGAAACAACAAGTTTTAATTCCACTACCGTTTACACATGATAATAACGGGATTGTGTGCGTATCTTAGGAAGAAGAATCAGAATAAACAAAACGTAACACCCTTTTATTAAACACATTGCAGTCATTGTTTTCAACTGTTGTTTAACAACGTTTTTATCTACTTCCAGTGATACACCTGTATATTTTCTAATGTATTTTTTCTTTCTAAAATCAAATTTATGTTGTCAGTCCATTGGAAGCCTGTTTTGTCGCTATAATATAAAACCACGTGACCTGTCTTAATGTCATTAATTAGAGTTGATAATTCACTCAGTGCCTCATTAATATCCGCGTCCTCATCACAAGAAATATGAGTATGAATTTCTGTTTTTCCACTAGGATCTTCCAGTCCTATTGTGATTTCAGCATCATAGGTAGCCACCCAAATAGAGAATTCGTCTGTCGGATTTCTTAAGGCACAATCAAAAGATTTATCTTCTTTATAACTTATGGTTTTGATAAATTCCGGAAAGTTTTCAATCAAAAATGATTTAATTAATTCAGAGAAACGGTCTTGATTCATCTTTTTTTTTGGGATTTGCTTTGCATTTGTATAACTAAAATGTGCTTTATTAAATAAAGTGATCAATTACGTATTTTATCAGAACGCACAAAAGCTAGAATAAAAGTTATTTTGTATCGTGAGACTGCAATCTCGTACATTATAACCATTCCCTCTCTTTTCTACTAGTATTTCAAACAGTTCTGTGCAACCTGAGATCCAGCCTCAAAAGGTGCATCCAGAATTTTTAAAATCTATACATTAGGCTCTAACCATTTATGTAATGTTTTAAACAAGTCTTCCTGTACAACTGGCTTTACCAAAAAGTCTACACACCCAATTTCAAAGCATTTCTCTTTTTCATCCACCATAACATTAGCGGTTTGCATTATAATTTTTGCATCCGGATTTAGAATCAAAATTTCACCTAAAGCTTCTATTCCACTCATTTCTGGCATACGTATATCTAATAAAACAACATCTATTCCTGGTGTATTCTGGTAAACGTCTATAGCTTCTCTCCCGTTACTGGCAAATAAAATGTGTGCACCCGTATTTTTTAGGATTAACA
The DNA here is from genome assembly GCF_042427615.1 of Formosa undariae. NCBI lineage: Bacteria > Pseudomonadati > Bacteroidota > Flavobacteriia > Flavobacteriales > Flavobacteriaceae > Formosa > Formosa undariae. The sequence continues at coordinate 371,556 of NZ_JBHMEZ010000012.1, forward strand.
TATAAAGTTTCTGAAACAATTTCCCATCTTCTACTATTAAAATAGTTTTCTCTTTAAGAAAGTCAATGTTTCGAATATTAAATTTTTTGCTGTTTTCGTCCTTGCGCTTTTCTATCTTTAACGGAATTGTAAATTCGAACAAAGAACCGGCTCTAAATACTGAATTCACCATAATATCTCCGCCCAATAGGTTAACTATACCTTTACAAATAGAAAGTCCTAAACCTGTACCTCCACCATACTTTTCACTACTCTCGTAGTTTAACTGTTTAAAGCGTTCAAATATTTCAGCTTGTTTATGCTTTTCAATACCTATACCTTGATCTTTTACAAAAAACTTTAAATAATCTCCTTCTACTTCAAAACCAAAAAATATTTCACCTTGTTCAGAAAATTTTAAAGCATTATTTAATAAGTTAGAAATCACTTGTTGCAATCGATGTTCATCTGTGAGCAATACTAAATCCTGACACACTTCTGGGATGTGTGTTCTAAACGTTATATTTTGTTTATGTCTTACTATTTTTAATTGATTGTAGGTGATTTCAAGGTTCTTAATTAAATCAGGAATATGGCAAGGTTTTTCAATAATTTTAATTTCATTAGATTCTATTTTAGCGATATCTATAATGTCATCAATTAAATTTAAAAGTTGCTTAGAATTACTATCTATAATGTCCAGATACTTAATACGCTCCGGTTGCGGTAAATCATCATCTTTCAACAATTCAGAAAATCCTAAAATCCCACTCATTGGTGTTCGGATTTCATGACTCATATTTGCTAAAAAATAGTTTTTATGAAGATTTGCATTTTCGGCTATTTGTTTTGCGTTTATCAACTCTTCTTCATTACGCTTTTGTAGGGTGATATTTCGAGCGGCACCACGCAAGCCAATAGCGGTACCAGTTTCATCTTTTACAATTTCTCCTCGTGTCCACATCCAGCCAAGCTCTTTATTATTTCGAATTATTTCTAATTCTAATTGATAAGGTTCACCTGTAAGTTTGGTGTTCTCTATCGCCTTGGTTAATCTATCCCAACTCTCTTCTTTAAAGAGTTTTTTATGTTCTGTATATTCAGGAACAGATTTATTTGGATCTAAATCATACATTTTATAAAGCTCCGAAGTCCATGTCACATTATCGGTTGCTAAATCTAAATACCAGCTACCTACATGTGTTATTTCTTGAACTCTAAACAGTTCTTTTTCACTTTTTTTAAGTGCTTCTTTTTTAAGAAGTAATTCAGTTATATCGGTAAACGTAGCACCAAACTCGCCTTTAACCGGAGAAAATAAATGAACATAAAAGCACTTACCATCTAAGGTTCTATATTCTTCTATGGCTTGCTCTTCTCCTGTTAAAGCTGTTTTTCCAAAAGTTGAAATCCACTCTGTAGGATCGTGTTTTAAATAATGAATAACCTCATTAAGCTCATTACCAATTAATATTTTTTTATCTACACCTAACAGTTCTTCGTATTTCGGATTTACATCTAAATACTTCCAACCAATAGGCACGCCTTTAATATCGGTTATAATCTTAGCATGTAGAAAGCCTTCGTTTAAATTTTCAAAAAGTCTATGATACTTTAAACCTGTAGCCGCTAATTCCTCTTCAGTATGCTTAAGTTCATTAATATTATACAACGTAATAACAACACCATTTACCGTCTTATTTTCTGTAATAAAAGGACTAATTCTTTTTAAATAATAGTTGTTATTAATATCCTTTACTTGCTTTTCTATAACGGTAAGCTTATCTAAAACAAGTTTAGAATCTTTAATAATTAAATCCCTGGTTTCTTCGTTAAAATTTGAGGTAAAACTAGACAGCGGGCGTCCGTAATCTGTTTCATGTAAATTAAAGACCTCTTTAAGACCAGGTGTAAATTTTCGAATACGTAAATCTCTATCTAAAAACAGCGTGGCTATACCCGTATTGTCTAATAAATTCGAGACATCGTTACTTAAATTGGTTAGCTCTTTGTTTTTTTCTTGCATTTCGATATTTACCGTATACAATTCTTCGTTAACAGACTGTAATTCTTCATTAGCACTTTGAAGCTCTTCATTAGATGCCATTAGTTCTTCATTGGTAGATTGTAATTCTTCATTACTTGTTTCCAACTCCTCTATAGCATTCTGTAACTCTGTTTTCGCAATTTTTAACTCGTTTTCTAAATCTTCTAAATGCTGACTTGAAACATGGTCTAGATTTGAGTTTGTAACCTCTAAAGGTTGGGGTGCGACCACTTCCTTATCGTTACTAAACTCTATTAAGTAACAACTATCCATGTGATCATCGATAGTTGCTTTATGGAAGTATAAATCGAATAAAAAATCACGATCGTCCTTTTTATTTACAACATCCTTAATTACAATGTCTTGTTTTTCACTTTCAAGGCGTCTAATACCACTTCTTATAATAGAAGCGATATCCGGATTTACGGTTTTTAATAAGTTATACTCAAAGACACCTTCATTATGTGTTAATCGCTTTCCTGCATCTCCTTTTATAAACAGAATATTAAAATGTTTATCGATAAAAATAGAGGCCGGACTAAACTTTTTACTTAAGAATTTGTGAAAATATAATTCCGGACTCCCTTTGGTTTTATACAGAGGCTCAATTCTGGGCGTCGCTACAGACGGATATTTATGAGCCATGGTAGACATACGTCCGCCATTATTAGAATGGGATGGGATTTGCTTGGACTCGGATACATTTTGGAAAATTTTCCACTTCACATCAATAGTCTTAAAACAATCCGATACTTCTCCTAAAGATTCACTAGTACCTAAAAATAAATATGAAAACTGATTTAAAGCAAATTGAAAGTTAAACATCACTTTCTTTTGGATTTTATTGTCAAAATAAATCAATAAATTTCGACAAGAAATTAAATCCATTCTTATAAAAGGCGGGTCTTTTATTAGGTTATGATTTGAAAACACTATGTTTTCACGAATGCGTTTTATGATTTGGAATTTATCTCCAATTTTCATAAAATAAGTATCTAAATATTCTTTTTCTATATCTTTTATAATATTTACGTGATACATACCATGTCCCGCAATAGTTAGTGCTCTAGAATCTATGTCGGTTGCAAATACTTTAAAATCTATATTAAGTTGATGGGTGCGAATATAATCGTCAAGTAAAATAGCTAGCGTATACACTTCCTCACCCGTAGAACAGCCTGCAACCCAAACACGTATGGTTTCGTTACTACTTTTGTTTTTACAAATACTAGGTATAACCTCTTTTTTTAACTGATCAAACGCCTCACTATCTCTAAAAAAACGCGTTACACCAATTAAAAAATCTTCTTTTAAAGCCTTTTGTTCTGCTGTGTCACTTGATAAAAACGTCTTATAATCTAACAGATTTTCAATATTATTGATGTCCATCCGTTTTTCTAATCGTCTTAACAGTGTGTTGTTTTTATATTCTCTAAAATCAATACCCGAATATTCATAAATAATGGTAAGAATATCGTTGACTAAAGTTTCGTTTGACGTGTTTTCCTTTAATTTCACGGTAAGTAACCCACTATTGATGGGCTTTTTATAAAAAATTTCTGCTATTTTTTGAGGATTTAAAATGTAATCTACACTATTGGTAGAAATAGCCGAATTCGGCATACCATCAAACTGAGCCGTTACCGGATCTTGCACAATAATAGTACCGCCACCTTCTTTTATCGTTTTTATTCCTCTGGATCCATCAGAACCTGTTCCAGATAAAATAACACCTATAGATTTTTCTTTATACGCTTCGCCTAAACTGTGAAAAAAGATATCTATTGGGTGGCTTAAATTAGGTTTAGGTTCCTTATCTAATACATGGAGTTTCGAGCCCTTAACGTGTAATTTTTTACTGCTCTGATTTAAGTAAATACAATTGGGCTTTATAGTCTGCTTATCTTCTGCTGTATAAATCGGCATACTAGTATGCTTACTTAACAATTCTGGCATTAAACTTTTAAAATCGGGAGAAAGATGCTGAATAATAATAAATGCCATGCCGGTATTATTGGGGATGTTATCAAACAGGGTTTGTATAGCATCTAATCCGCCGGCAGACGCACCAATACCAACGACATAAAAATTGGATTTTTTATTTTCCATAGCTATTAATTGAAATTACATTTCTAAAGTACTAATTTTTTATTTTGTAAAGTTCTGAATTGAAACCAGTTAAAAAACCATCAACATTAAAACACTGATAATCAACACTATGGATCTATTTTTTTAAACAATATTTTTTATGTTAACATTTATAAGTATCCCATCCATAAGTAGGCCTTTTCCTTCTTTACTCCTTGTAATCAATAGAAAACGATGTTTCTAAAATAAAACGTTTATCAGCTTTTGAGATCGATACAGATGTAGTCTGTTATAATGTATAGAAATGCAATGGGATGTCGTAGTATAAACTAACTATTTTTAAGCCTCTCTTAGCGTGTATTATAAGTTATAAAAGTTCTCAAAAATGCATTAACGCACTTAAAAAGCAGACGAGGAATTACAATCAAAATAGCACTGATGTTAGTGGTTCTTACAAATGATTTTAGCGTTTTACTGCTGAATGTTCACGCTATAGTTACATCAGTAATTAAGACAAGTTTGATATAAAATGATACCTATAGAAGCATTTTATTATATGGCGTTTTTTAGGATCTCTTCCTTATAATTAATAATAGCGTTGTCCGATACATGAATACCCGATAAAAAATCATTTGCCCAGACTTTAGAAACGGCATATGATTTTGCTAGTATTTTTAAAGCATTAGTTAATTCTTTCTTACTATTTTCACTTTGCTTCTCAGCAAATGCAAATTTCTGAACTGTTCCCATACATAAGCCTTCTGCAAAGTCATTATAATCACTTTCAGTCAGTCTAGATTTTGCGCGTTTCAGCACTGTTTCATTATATCCCGCTATCTCTAAATTATTTGGGATTATACTTAATGCTCTATAATACCAATTATTTGGGAAGTTATGCCATGCTTCATCAAAATGTGAATACTGCTTATTATAATATTCGACTTTAGTATATAGTGAATTCCAGATTTCGGAATCATTATAATTTTCTTTGACGTCCGTACATAATAACATTATCTCATGATCTAGTTTATTCTTATTTGCAAAACCAGAGTCAATTTTCGTTAATTCATTAAATAACACTGTAAGTATTTCATCATCAGAAAGGGTGTTGTAAGATTTACCATATAAGTCTTTTGGAGTCTCAATAGCAAATGACATCAGTACACTAATAAATTTATCGATTCGTTCTTTACCATACAATTCTGAATATGTATTGCGGTTTACAACAACAAATTGGCTTAAAGGAGAGAAAATTGAATAAGAATCATTCTCAATGAGGTGAAAGTATTGTGGCATATACCATTTATCCTGAGGAATGTCCTGAAAATATTCAAATAGAAGTGAGTCCTTTTCAATTGGACTTAAATAATTAACAAAGGAACTAAATTCAGTAATGTCTTGTATGTTTAATGCATAGTCAGATAAAGAATTCGGAATCATATTATATGAAAATTCTTCATTTACAACCGTATAACCTAATTCTAAAAACGCCGTAGGTCCTTTATATCCAACATGCTTACGTTCGATTTCTAATTCAGGAGATAAAAATAATAATGTGGGGTAAGCTTTAATTTCAAACGTATTTGCCAGCGTTATACCTTCTCCTCTTTCAGCGTCATATTTAAGACAAATAAAATTCTTGTTGTAAAAGTCTCCAATTATGGAATCTGTAAAAACCAAGTTCACCATTTTTTTACATGGTCCACACCAAGATGTAGAAAAATCTATAAATATTGGCCTATTAAGTTTTTTAGAGGTTTCAATGGCTTTTTCTAAAGATTCTGAGGAGAATTTAATTCCCGTGTCGATTTGCGAATAAAGATTTGTCGCAAGGAAACAGCATAAAATTATTAAATAGATTCTATTCATAATTGAAATGGGTTCAGTTAAAATAACCTACAACGCGTTACACAATAACAAATATAAACCATAATCCAGCTAAGTTTCTGAATATCAGAACTTTTTAGATGGAATATAAAAAACGCGCAATACATCTTTAATTAAATGCGCTGAGCTTTTTCTGCCTCCAGTTTACAATAACGTAAACTTTAAAGTATTCATTAATCTCCAAGTGCCACGTATTTTAGAAGACTTTTTCATTGTAATTAAAAACGAGGTATCGTGACTTATACACTCCATAACAAAGTCGCCACGCTCTATAGCTACATTAGGATCTGGGTTAGACGTGTATCGCACGTCTTTTAATTCGATATCTTCCCACACCACCCCAAAAGCGGTTCCTTTTTTACTCGCTTTTTTGAAATCTTCGATAGTTCTCATTTTAAATTCGGCAAGTATAGCATCTGCTTCCGGAAACTTATAATCGGGTTGTGCAGCGCTTACAATAGGAATAAGATGCTTAATGTCGGCTAATGTTGGCAAAGCCTTTAATACCTTCTTTTCGTCTTGCTTCTTTAGGGCTTTAAATATGGTGCTCACTAATTTTGTATCCTTATAGTCTTCTTGAGTAAACCCCGTGTGGGATACCAGAAAAGTAAACATAAAAAATAGTAAGTGTAAGCGGATTTTCATTCGTGTAGTATTTATCAATTATTTCATTAATGCGATCTGAAAGGTTGTAGCATCAAAAGCCATTTGTAAACCTCTTAGGTTAGGCTCTGCATTAGGTTTTACAAGAATTAATTGTACCTTAACTATTTAGGACACATTTAAATCTAGTCGTTTTAATACAAGGTTTCAAATATAATATATAACGCGTTTATGTGATAATAAACCAGCGAGGTTTTCATGTGGTCTCACCATATTTAGCATAAAAAAAATGATGAATACAGCATACAACACTCAGCTATAAGTAGTTGAAGCACGCCCCACCCATCTCAAGTTTTTTTTAGATATAAATCAGTTTTGTAAATTTATTTATGTGTGTTTATTAGCAAATAGATACCTAATTTTATAAGTGACTATAGAATAAATGGACCCGTTTATAGTCGAATAACGAAAACATACCGCATAAAAAAAGCGTACACAATCCATTACTGGTTATGTAAGCTTTTTTATATTAGTACGGAACTGCGACTTCTAATTTAGTTACTAGAACGCCCACACGGTTTGTATTATAGTCCGATGAATTTAAATGGTTTCGTATTCACAAAAGCACTCGAAGTCTCTCCCGAATAGGTTTTATTATTAGATAAATCCAATTTTCTCACGTATCCTTTATCACTAAAATCCACCTTTTTTAAGTCCACCCAAAATGCATTCGGCGTTAAGGCTGTTTCAAAATAATAAACTAAGTTTTTCTGATCTGCTACGGCTCTCCAACGCGTAGTAGATAAATTAGGATAACCTTCTATTTCAAATCCGTATGGCACAGACACGTTTCTTATCACACTAAATACACTGGCAACGGCCACACGTGTATTGTCGGTTTGTGGAATAGCATCTATAAAAAAGGACGCTCTAGCAAAACGATCTGCCGAAGTTACCGACCCCGGTAAAAAGGTCTTTCCAGGAATATTTTCCCAATACTTAGAAATAGCCAATTGCGCTTCGAAAGTCGGATCGTTTGTCATCACGTTATATGCAGCGTCATGATGAATTACCAATTTACCTTTAATGTATTCTAATATCGCGCTATCTCCCGTAGCATCGGAAATTGATAAGTGTACCGTTGTAAATTTATCGGTACCTGGTATAAAATCTGAAACCACAGCAAAGGTTTCTTTTTCTAACGCTTTAACAGCTTCAGAAACTGTAGCAAAATTATCTAAAACATACTGCGCCCATAACGAAATAGCGATTCCTTTTTTATTTCCGTTCTTCTCGAATTTTGGATATTCAGACTCCACCAACCATAGCATATTGGCGACCAATCCCTTTTCGTTCATCCCATCGGTAGTGGATATATCCCAAGAACTCACGGCTAAACTCCCATATTTAGAGATCCATTCTAGCGCATTTTTTCCGACTTCACCATTTCGTTTTATACCTCGAGGAAAAATCCATTGGTTTGCTGGAATTTCCATAGAGAAATCCATGGTTCTTCCTGTTAACACGGTATTATTCGGACCTTTATACACGACTCGTGTACAGGCTCTGGATTCGGGTACGTAACCAATAATAGTCATTAATAATGCTAGAGTAACGCTAATTATTTTTCTCATAGTAGGTGTGTTTTAGATTTGGTTTTTTTCAGTTTATTATGCCATTTGCTTTAATTATCTTCTGGGTTATTATAGTTTTTCTTCAGCATAACCAGAACATTAACATATCGTACATATTTCAAATATAAGATATTATGTACATTCTCTCTTACAAATTTAGTGCGCTATTCGAGATTATATAACACACTACTTTCGTTTAATTAAAGCCATTAAAAATATAATAACACTTCAAAATCACGTCATAACAGGCTATTAATCTTTTACTTGTAGATACCGCGTTGCGTTGTGATACTCATTTTTATATTTCCTTCGCTACTAAATACGTGGTGTAAACTAAATAAAAACTCAACAAAATTAAGGCTTCCCACCTATCCAATTTTTTTCTTTTTCCAGTAAACATGGCGATGATTAAAAACACGGTACCCCCCATTAAGATGAACAGATCTTGGTTAAAATTTGGATTATACTTTATAGGACCAACAAACGCACTTACCGATAGTATTAACAGCACATTAAAAATATTAGAACCAATTACGTTTCCAATCGCGATATCGCTATTCTTTTTAAAAGCCGCAACAATAGAAGTCACAAATTCCGGAAGTGAGGTCCCCGCTGCAATTATGGTTAAACCAATTATTTTCTGACTCACACCTAATTCAGTCGCGACATCTATGCTATGATCTACCACCAGCTTCCCGCCTATTACAAGTCCAGAAATACCAACAAGTACCAATCCCCAAATCTTGTAATTCGATTTTTCCTTGTACGTAACGACTTCGGTTTTGTCTTGTTTTAACTGACTAAACACATAGTATATAAAACAAATAAAGCCGACTAATAATATAGCGCCATCCACTCTCGAAATCTCAGGCGTCTGACTCCTATAAAAATCGTTTGCCAATACAAATAGTAGTAGAGTTACAAGTAACGAAATCGGAATTTCTTTCCAGGCTGTAGAAGATTGCACTGTAATCGGATAAATTAAACCGGCTATACCCAGAATTATAAACAGGTTAAAATTATTACTCCCAATAATATTTCCGAATACAATATCCGACAGGCCGTTAAACGAAGCGACCGAATTAACAACCAATTCTGGTGCCGAAGTTCCGAAGGCTACAATGGTTAACCCGATCACTAAATCGGAAACATTGTTTTTTTTTGCTAAAGACGTAGCACCGTCAACCAGCCAATTTGCACCATATATTAGGCTTATAAAGCCCGCAATAATTAATAGTGAAGATAATACCATATTGTATCCCGATATTTAACTTAAATGCACCATAATTAGAGGTGGCACATCGCTATCAAATATAAGATATCTGCTCTAAATAACTAGTATATAATACAGTAGAACAAAAAATATTTAACACAGCTTAAAGACACGGTATAATAGTATAGATTAACGCATTAAGAAATATAGCATGAAAAAAGCTTACAACATCAGGTTTTAGAATATCCATTTACGGCAGCATAAATTCTCCCAATATAGCGTTCCGAACTACGTGTTTTTTTACAACGATGCCTTATAATTTTAGCACTTCACAAAATGCTCTCCATGAGACTCAGTGCTTCTTGGTTTAGTGAAATAAAAAAGAGCCTTTGCGTTAGTAACACAAAGACTCTTTATTTCTTTTTAAAGATTAAATGGTTTCAACCTGTAAAATTTCTAGTTTTCTTTCGCCATCCTTAAAAGGCCAATTAATAACATCGCCTACTTGTCTGCCAATGGTAGCCACGGCAACATCGCATAAAATAGACAGTTTTCCTTTTTTATTGTTTGTTTTAGTAGTGGCCACAAACATAAATTCTTTTTCTTTGTTTTCGGTATGATCTTTAATTTTCACACGTCGGTTTACCGTAACCACATCCTCTGGTAAATCCCGTCTATAGACCTGATTGGCATGTTTTAATTCTAAAAGTAGAAGTTCCTCTTCTTGTTTGGTTACTTTTTTTCTTCGGATATGATCTTTAATCATATTGTATATTCCGGTTGTTAAGATTACATTTTTGTCTGACATCATATTTTTTATTGCATTCCCAACTGTATACTATGTAGTGTAGACTCAATCATTCAAAATAGTGCGCAACATAACGCGCTTCCAGTGTCGAATGATTCTAGTAGTGTAAAGCAGAAATAAGTTTAAAATTTAAGAGTAATCGAGAGTAGCCCTGTTCTGAGTCGTAACAGGGATTAATTTATAAACTCTTTGGAATGTTTTAAAAAAATATCGTCGTGACGGTAATATAACGACAGCGCTATCCTTAACGTTTTTTTTACTGTATATAAAAAAGTAACTGCTGCCATTTGTATTAAAATTAACGAGTTACGAAGCTAATCATTATAATTAAGATTAACAATGGTTATGCGAATAACTATATTAAAGCGTTAGGAGTTGTGGACTAAAAAAAGCTTACATTTTAAGGTAGTTGAATTTGTAAGCTTGATGTGATTTTGCTTATTAATTTGATGCTTTTCAGCGTGTGCTTTTAATAATATTTTTGATTTACCTATAAGATATCTTTTGCAGGCTCGTCCACACAATATTCAGCTCTGCCCTATCGGCGAGCGGAATACTTGGTTATTGTGGGTAGTTATTTTTCTAAATATTCAATTTTTAAAATCATTTTAGGACTTATAATCTTACCATTATTGCTAAAGTTTGCGTTAGACCTCCAATCCATTTTTTCATCATTTACTTTATTATAGAGGTAGTTTATAACGTATAAGAGTCTTTTTGGATGAAATTCAAATTCTGTTTTAAACTTAATTATACATTTAATTGTAGAGTTCTGAAATTCGCGAAATATTAAATCGTAATTTTCAGGATATTTGAAATGTATAATATCTTCAATTAGTTCAGGACTTTTTAAATAATCGTGTATTCCGACAGTTTTTTCAAATGCAAATTCTCGTATTAGAAATGCCCAAGGTCCTTGATTTGTTTTGGAAGTTAATTTATTTTGAATTACAGAGCATTCTCTTAATGAATTTTCATTTTTTCTTATTTTTAATTTTTTCACTATCTCATCTATTAATGTTTCTAATCTTTTTATTGCAAGCGTTGATGGTAAAATTCCTTCTTTAAATCCAGAACCTTTTAAAACTCTTGTGTTATGAAACCAATGAGCTCTGATTATTTTAGATTTATCTAATTTAAATCCTTTAAGAAATTCCTCAAATAAATATTCATCAGCGTATTTCTCTTTTTGACTGTTCTCCCAGATTTCATTTAAATCAAGTGACTTTAAAAAAGACGAAATATCATTTTCGGAAGTGGAAAAAATTTCCTTTAAAGATGATAGAATAGTGTCATAATTTTCACAATCTAAAATCAAGATTTCTTTCATTAATCTACGTTCGGTTTAATGTGGCACAACGTTAGTATATAGCACATATGTTCTTTATATCTCAAATATAAACTATCTTAATAAAATCTCCCATATAATTTACTGACACTTATACATTTAATCAACTTTTCATGTTCATACTCTAAATACTGCAACACCTCAACATCAAAACCTCCAAAATCACACTTCCTCGCCAACTTAATTTCCACCCTAAAAAAAAGCAACTATTCACGTGTCATTTAGATCTCATTCGTACTTAATTCGGAAAACGGTCCATTTTTAGGAAATACATCCGAAGCGCTACCGAACAAGACTCGAAGGAGACTCGAACAAAACCCCCTAAAAATTACAACGTTGTGTCAAGAGCGGTCAACCGAGTTCAGAACCGTTCAATTTGTGTCACCATGTGTCACAGCTATCAGAAACCACCTACAAGATATGCGCTAAAAAATGAGTCCTTTTCTTATAAATAGTCAGATTTGGCGTGGTTTTTTAGGCGGTTTCATCAGATTTAAAATGCACATAAAAAAGAGGGTTAATAGACTCTCATTTTTAAACGCTTTAGTCACCTATAAATCGGCTTTTAAAGAACAGCGAGCTACAGTGCTACCAAATGTCAGATTGACATTTTTAAAAATGAAAAAATGACAAGCATTCTGAAAATTTGACACCAAAACACCTCTTTTTTAAGAAAAATTTTAGAGACTATGAATGTCTTTTCAGTTTGGTATTTTTTTTGTTTTATAGTCATCGAAATCGATAGTGATTTCTAATTTGAAAACATGTTTAATTTAAAATTTTGTAATTATGAGCAATTTAATTAGTGTTCCTAAAAATGGAACTTTATCAGACAGAAATTCAAATCAAAACGTCCCAACCTTATCAAATTGGTTAGACGATATCTTTAATCGCGATCTGCCATCGGTATTTACATCGAACTTTAATACAGGCATCACCTTACCAAAAGTAAATATTAAAGAAACTGCCGATGCTTTTGTTGTTGAGATGGCTGTTCCCGGTCTTAAAAAATCGGATTTCCATATCGATATCGACAATCAGTTGCTTTCTATTTCTACAGAAATCAAGGAGGAAAACGAACACAAAGAAGATAATTATACACGCAGAGAGTTTGGGTATTCGTCTTTTAAAAGAACTTTTACGCTTCCAGAAAGTGTAAACGACGAAAAGATAAATGCCTCCTATTCCGAAGGTATTTTAAGGGTACTACTACCTAAAAAAGAAGAGGCGAAACAAAAGCCTGCGAGAAGTATTAGCATTTCGTAAGTGATGCGCGAATGTATGAGTTAAAGTGTGATGTATAGTTGGAGGCCGTGTGTGTATGCGGTCTCCGCTATATAATAACAGTTGTTAAACCTTTAAAAATTAATGTTATGCCAAGAAAATTTAAATCTGGGGATTGGGTTAAAGTTAAAGGATCACGGACCATCCAAAAAATGCAAGTTTTAAAATATGTCCCTAAAAAAGACGGCTTCCTGGGCAGTATAGACCACGATAATTATTTGGAGTGCGTCTGGTATAAACACGGGGAACGTAAAGTAGCGGTTTTTCATCAAAATAAATTGATTAGAACCTTGGAAACAGGTGGTTTATACAACACCTTTCCTAGACCGCGAAAACGAAGTTTAACCAAAAACTTAAAGACATGAAAGCATATGTTTTATTAGCCATGATGGGCTTACTTACCATGAGTTGCAACGGACAAGAACCTAAAACACAAAAACACGACAACACTGTTGTTGAACAACCTAAAGGCTCTTGGAACGTGAACAAAGAATTCGATGCCGACGGGAATTTAATTAGGTACGATAGTATTTATTCTTGGTCGTCGCACGATAAATTAGACAATCTTTCGGAGGTAGATCGGGATAGTTTGCTCCATCATTTTAAATCTAGATTCTTTACAAACTTTTCGGGCTTTGAAAACGAAGGTTTTGAAGATGTATTTACCGAAGATTCGATTTTTAGTAAGCATTACTTTAATGACGATTTTTTTGGTAGTGATTTTGGAAACGACTTTATGGACATCGACAAGATTAGACAACATATGATGGCGAGACAAAGAGCGTTTTTAGAGAAATATAATGATGCGATTATTAAACCAGAGGACGAAGACTAAGAGTTTTCGTCTTTTTTGTTTTAGAGAGGTTGGTTGTTGTTGGCTTTTGGTTAGTGATAAGATAAGATTCTGAAATGAATTCAGAATGACGGACACTAATACTTCGCAAACAGCCTAAAATTTTACAGTGTTTTCACTTCAGATTTTACGATAAACTTTCGATAGGCCGGGGAATTCACGATTTATGAAAAACCATCATAGTGTATTATTAAATTAAAATAAATTACATTCTAATTGGAGTGTCGTCAACCTGAACTTGATTCAGGTTCTCATAACGATTGGTTAGCAATTTGATAAGATTCTAGAATAAATGATGTTCATTTTTTCCATTGATGAAAAAACGAATCAACCCTTCGACTCCGCTCAAGACAAGAATAATCTAGGCTGACGTAACCTTATCTAAATCTATCGTTCGACACCTAAATTTCAGGAACTCGCGAATTAATTTAAATGTAATGACGACAAACGTTTCGCTCAAACAGCCTGAAATTTTACGGTGACTTCACTTCAGATTTTACGATAATCTTTCGATAGGCCGGGGAATTCACGATTTATGAAAAACCATCATAGTGTATTATTAAATTAAAATAAATTACATTCTGATTGGAGTGTCGTCAACCTGAACTTGATTCAGGTTCTCATAACGATTGGTTAGCAATTTGATAAGATTCTAGAATAAATGATGTTCATTTTTTCCATCGATGAAAAAACGAACCAAAAAAATCTAGGCTGACGAAACCTTATCTAAATCTATCGTTTGACACCTAAATTTCAAGAACTCGCAATAAAAATTATAGATAATAAAAAATATGTCGTGCTCAAACAGCCTGAAATTTTACGGTGTTTTCACTTCAGATTTTACGATAAACTTTCGATAGGCCAGGAAAGGGCGTTTTTAGAAAAGTATAATGAGATTCTGAAATAAGTAATGTTCATTTTTTCCATTGATGAAAAAACGAACCCACCCTTCGACTCCGCTCAGGACAAGAATAATCTAGGCTGACGAAACCTTATCTAAATCTATCGTAATAGGCCGTAAAACGTGTTTAATTATGTCTTAGTTTCCCAAAATGATTGTCATAAAAAAAGCATACAACATCATTTTCTAGACGTTATATGCTTACTATTTATTTTTAGAATAAATAATTTTATTTAGTCCGTTACAAAAACTAAAGCTTTAGAATTATCTATGCTATTGGATACAGAAAACACCATCCGATTTGTTCTTAAGTCTGTTAATTGTAAAGAAAAGGAAGTAGAACTCGCAATATCCTCTGTTATTTTTCCTCGAATCATGGTTACATAAACGCTACCTTCTTCTTCGTAAAAAGTATACTGTGCTTCTGCAATTTCTTCACCGCCATAATAACAACTCTCTGTTCCGCTTACCACCTCTATTTCACCTGCTGTTTTAAATGTATAGGTATCATCAACTAAACAGTCATTTTGCTCACTTAAATTCGTGTCATAATTTCTGTAGTAGGCTTCTAATCGCCATGTTTTAGAGCTGTTGTTATGCAAAATCTCTAAATCGTCTAGGGTGTAATACGACCCAGTAGTTGAATCGTCGTCTGTACTACAGCCTGTAGCCATAATGGATAAAAAAATAAGTGCTATTACTGTTTTTAACGTACTCATAACTATGCTTTCAGATTTTTATAGGTGTTTCTTCTTTTATAGCATGTCCTATTAGCTCACATAAAGGGATAGGACCTATTAAAAATTAAATATATTATTTTTATTCTAGCTGAAAGGCCTTAAAACAATAATCCGCTCTGTTTTTAGAAGATGTGTAATAATTTAACAGGTTTGTTATCACTTAAAGATACCAACATAAAAAAACACACAAAATCAATTTCTAAACGTTGTATACTTGACATCGTAATTAGTCTCTATTAGTTTTGAAGTTAAGATATGATTTTTAGCTCTAAAATTTGTTTGTATTAGTCATTTTATCTGGTTTGCTCTTCGCACACTATAATATTGTTATTCAAATAATTAACCTTTGTGTTTTTGGTAGAAACGGTAGTTTTATTTCTGAATAGAGAGTTTTTTTTGTATATTACTTGTATGAATATTCCAAGCGAAGTAAACGAAATCTTGATTGCCATCATTTTAATTTCTGTTGCGATGACTTTGGTAAGTTACTTAACTAAGCATAGCAGAAATTTTAGAAGCAGTAGAAACAAAAGAGCCAGACACCAGGATCAACCTTTTGATATTGATTTATAATGTTAAACCATATTAGATTGTTTAAAACGCAAGGGTTTTGTCAACCTGAACTGGATTCAGGTTCTCATAACGATTGGTTAGCACTTTGATGAGATTCTGAAATAAATTCAGAATGACGGACACTAATACTTCGCAAACAGCTTCATCTTTTACGAAACTATTTGGATAAGGCCGTATAACGTGTTTAATCATGTCTTTAAAACATAAAAAAAGCATACAACATCAATAACCTGACGTTGTATGCTTGATATAGTACGATCTAATAGCTTTGAAGAAAAAACAGATTTACTTCCCTTCTTTCTATAATCTATTTTGTTTTGCTTTTTAGTTTTTGCTCTATAATTAACCAGGCATAATTAAGAAACACAGACCAAGCACTTAAATTTGGATTGGGTTGTTTCCCTTGTCCGAGGCGCTTAATTTGGGTTTCGTACCAAATGATATTCATAGACCCATCGATGCCTTTTACACCTGTCTTTTTAATGTCTGTATTGAAATTAGGTCGACTGTTGTTAATGATTTCATTTCCCATGTTTGGGAACACAGCAAACGGACGCGCCACACCAATAATATCTAATTGATTAGAGGCTACAGCATCTTGCATTACCGACGTTGTACGGAATCCTCCTGTTAGCATTAAAGGCGTTGTAGTAACTTGTCTTACCTTTTCGATGTAATCCATAAAGTAAGCTTCCCGTTTTATGGTACTATCTTTTTGTTTTCCCATCATCGCTGGTGCTTCGTAAGTTCCTCCAGAAATTTCAATTAAATCCATGCCTTCGTTCGACAAGATTTTAACCACTTCCATAGATTCTTCTTCTGAGAATCCACCCTTCTGAAAATCGGTTGAGTTTAATTTAATTCCGATAGGAAAATCTTTCCCTACACGTGCTCTTATGGTTCTATAGACTTCGACCACAAATCGAGCTCTATTCTCCAAACTTCCTCCCCATTTGTCGGTTCTTACATTCGCTTGTGGCGATAAAAACTGACTCACTAAATACCCATGTGCGCCATGAATCTGAACGCCAGAGAATCCCGCATCTTTTAAAATAGCAGATGTATTCGCAAAGCCCTCAATAATGTCAAGGATTTCTTTTTCGGTTAACGCTTCAGGTATTTTTTTAGTGGCATCTTTTCGACCTCTCGTTTTTAAAGCGACTGCAGAAGGTGCTTTTAAAACACTATTAATTTGCTCCATGGCTTGACGGCCTGGATGATTTAATTGTGCCCATAATTGTGTTTTAGTCCCTTTTACACTTTCTGCCCATCGTGTAAGCATA
Organism: Formosa undariae; assembly: GCF_042427615.1. NCBI lineage: Bacteria > Pseudomonadati > Bacteroidota > Flavobacteriia > Flavobacteriales > Flavobacteriaceae > Formosa > Formosa undariae. The sequence continues at coordinate 388,797 of NZ_JBHMEZ010000012.1, forward strand.
TCCATGTTTTTACGGTCTTGAACCACCACATTTCGAGGTTCTCCAACGGCGTTAGGATCAATCATAATGTTACCGGTAATTAGCAATCCAGCGCCACCTTGAGCCCATACTTTATAAGCATCTATAAGAACCGCAGTGGGCTCCTGATGTTTGTTCGATAAATTTTCACTCATTGCAGATTTAGCAATCCTATTACTTAGGACAGCCCCATTTGGTAAAATCATTTCTTGCTCTAATATATTCATGGACGTGATGCTTTATTGTAGTTGGTGTAATAATTATTCAAAGGTAAATCTAATTCAACCATGGCTTGCATCTCCTGTTTTTATTTATGAAAAGTATATGATTAAGTAAGTGTTGGTGTCTAAATCTAAAAAGAGTGATTTAAACGCTATAATTACAGTTGCTTGGAAAATTCAGCTGGCAATGCACTAACCGATCTAATTTTAATATCTTTATAATAAACCTCTGCACCTTCACTCTGCAGTTGAATTTTCCCTTTGGTTAGCGCCTTAGCCACATCGTCTGTTCCATAAGTCACCGAGTTTTCCAACACCAATACTACTTTTCCATTAACAATATGATAGGCCTTATCGCCCAAGCACACCAAATCAATCTGATTCCAGCCTTCTAATTTTCCGTAGTTCACACTTTTTCTGCAACGTCCGTCCTCTCCTGTTTTAAACTGCTTATAATCGCTGTCTGGATTGTAGATAAAAATATCCCAATCTGAGTTAGGATTTTCTTTCTTTATCGCTCTTATATCGGCACCAGAACCCGCAATGGTGTAGTAATCTCCACAATCTTCTTCTTGAATCTGAAATTCTTGAGACTGCATCCAGCAGTTCCAAAATGCGCCTTGTTCGCCGATGGCATGATACAACACACCGCTATCCATCGGTTTGTCTAAACGCGGTTCGTATTTCTTTTCGCCCCACTTAAACATCAAACTTAAATGATAGTTTTCGTATTCTTTTTTGGTGGTTACTGCCCCGTATATTTCTCCAGAAACTTTCAGCACCGGTTCTCCATCCATTTCAACTGTGGTAAATACGTTTAACGGATCGTTATTTAATCCTAACGGCGTGCCTTCGTCCATACCATTTCCTTTTTCGTACCCTTCAATAGCTACGGTGTGATGCGGAGCTCCAACAAACTCGTCCCACTTGCTCAGTTCTAAATCTAGGAGGTGTTCCCATTTGTCTTTAGTGGGTTCGTCTGAACGCCAAGACGTCATGGAAAGGCAAATTAAAATTACGGCAGTAGCCAAAAGGGTTGGTTTTAAAATAGTTTTCATAAATATCTGTTTGTAATGATGAGTTTATAATGTCTTTCTGTTGATTAGTTTCACGATAATGACGTTGTCTATCCCTTCGAATTCAGGGTTCAATATCAGCCAACTTTTAAAGTCGATTTCGTGAGGCTCGGTATAAATTCCGGTAAGCGGATTAAACCATTGTATTTCTAACTTTTCAGCTTTAGGCAGTCCTTTTATAGCGATTGCACTATTCGCTTTAGGCATGTAGTATACAAATTCGCCGTCCTCGGTATTCGCCAGGCAATAGCCACTAGAACTGTAGCGATCGGTGGGTTGAAGTTTCTGAAAGTTAACTTTATCTAGAAACGCTTGGAAGTATTTATAATATTCAAATTTTGGTTGCACAGTGACCTCCTCGGCAAACGGATCGTAAATAACCACATTCCACGCCATCCCTTGCCAATAATAACTGGTATACGTACCCGCAAAAGCACATTGATAATTACGCTCTACGCCAGAAATGGGATCGCTATAATTACTGTCTAGAAAAATGTCGTATTCACACGCTTCGTAAGCACCATTTTCCAAATTAATAATGGGTTTATTTGGGTATTCGGCTTTTAAATTAAGCATTTTACTATAGATATCTGAATGCCAAAATTGCGCTGAAATGATATCCACTTTCTCCGGATTCGCCTCGCAATAATCGAAATCGTGAACCGTAACCAAGCGGTCGTAAGCATCTAATTTCTTTAGTCGGTCTATACGTTCGGTAATGTAATTGGGGTCGTCGTAACCATAGCGCAGGGCTTCTTTAGAGATATCCCAAATCACGTTGCTTTTCGCCTGATAGCGTTTCACCACATAGTCGAAATACATATTATCGGCCTCGGAATTCGCTTCCGGCCAGTTTACCATTTTATTCCATACGTAAATCATAATATGCGCCACAATGCCCTTCTCTTCTAGTAAGTCGATCACGCGATCGTAATGTTTAAAGAACTCCACATTTAAGGCGGAGTAATCTGGGTTTTCGTTATCGCCTAAAAAAGGAAAAATCTCTTTTTTAGATCCGAAATCCCATTTGGGATCGATGTTTTCGCTCTGTTTCCAATCTAAATCGTAGGCGTAAACATTCATAATAATTTGGTTAAAACCATTATCAGCAATGGCGTCTACTAAGGTTTTTGTTTTGGTAAGATCGGGGTTGCCATAATCTAGAGCGAACAACCAGTCCACCTCATTCGCAACCAAATTATATGGCGAACCGTCTTCGTATATTAATTTCTGAGCATCCGTATCACTCACTTTTATTCCGCCATGAATACCTGCTTTTGCGGGAGACACCTCAATACGGTGTTTAATTCCGTTTAGTTTTTTAAGAGAAGAATTACTTACAGAAGTCCACGTCCCTTCCTGATTCGGATTGAAACGCACCACCCATGCGTTATGGTCGTTGTAAAAGCCAGGCACGGTTATTTGAGAACCATCTGGTGCTTTAAATGTCGCAGATAAGTCGACTTGAAAAGGCTTTTCTATATGTCCTTTTGCGGTAAACGTAATATCGACCGTTTCCCATTTGTGGCCTTGAATTGTTTTTTGGGCATAAGATTGAGACGCTATTGTGAGCAATAGGCATGCGAATAGTAAAAATTTGTTCATGTGGTTTAGTTTGTTTTTGACTGAATTTATGCTGCTGTTTTTAGAATAGAACGTTGGTTCGTATTCAAGGTTTTTAGGAGCAAATTATGCATCTCTAAATATATTCATTTTATAGACTTTAGAGAAATGAAAATATTAAAAAGCGTTTGGTTTTTTTAGATGTTTGGTGATATATTAATAATGTTCATTTTTTCCATTGATAAAAAAACGCCCCCACCCTTCGACTCCGCTCAGGACAAGAAACATCTAGGCTGACGAAACCTGATCTAAATCTATTGTTCGACACCTAAATTTCAGGAACTCGCGAATTCATTCAACTTTAATGACTACATACGTTTCGCTCAAACAGCCTGAAATTTTACGGTGACTTCACTTCAGATTTTACGATAAACTTTCGATAGGCCGGGGAATTACGTTTTCTTTTAAAATTATGAAGCTATTACTAAACCAGAATAGATGACCTGGAACCTTAAAGGTTCGTCAACCTGAACTTGATTCAGGTTCTCATAAGGGTTGGATTTTAGCGTAATGAGATTCTGAAATAAGTAATGTTCATTTTTTCCATTGATGAAAAAACGAACCCACCCTTCGACTCCGCTCAGGACAAGAAACATCTAGGCTGACGAAACCTGATCTAAATCTATTGTTCGACACCTAAATTTCAGGAACTCGCGAATTCATTCAACTTTTATGACTACATACGTTTCGCTCAAACAGCCTGAAATTTTACGGTGACTTCACTTCAAATTTTACGATAAACTTTCGATAGGCCGGGGAATTCACGATTTTTGAAAAACCATCATAGTGTATTATTAAATTAAAATATATTACATTCTAATTGGAGTGTCGTCAACCTGAACTTGATTCAGGTTCTCATAAAGGCTGGCTATTACCATGAAGAGATTCTAGAATAAATGATGTTCATTTTTTCCATCGATGAAAAAACGAACCAACCCTTCGACTCCGCTCAGGACAAGAAACATCTAGGCTGACGAAACCTTATCTAAATCTATCGTTCAACACCTAAATTTCAGGAACTCATTTTCAAGAATGAGTTGTTTTTAGCTTGGATTATTGTTAAAACCAACTTTAATTGAAACCTAATAGACTAAAAAAAAACAATACTATTATTAATAAAATAAAGCTAATACTCCCAAAAACATATTTTCTTTTTTGCTTTATTGTCCAATCTTCAAATTCATTAAAGTATTCTAAATATTGATCGTTTTTAAACACTAAAAAGTAACAAATCAAATAAGAAATAATACCCATCGAAATAAAGAAAAAGGAATTTAAAACTAATTCAGGGGATATAATTTTAACTAAAATAATACCTAAACCTATAAAAGCAAAAGAAATAATTCCTATTAGCGAACCTCCAATAAATCGTGTACCAAATCCATTTTTCTTGTCATTCCAGAAATTATTATACCATTCCGTCGGACTTTCAATACCATCACTTTCTTTCATTCGTTTCTTAACAGATGGAATTTTGAAAAGCAACAACACAGGATTTATTTTATTGAAAAGTAAATGTAATTTCACTTGAATTAAATACAGACAGTAATGTAAAATATTTAAACTTATTTTCATTTTATTCACTTGCGATTATCACGTTGAATATTATATTTATTAATAAGAAACGTTAGGATTAATGAACTAGGAATTTCTCTAAACAACAATATAATTCGAATTGGAATCACATATAACCCCAAATATAATTCAATAAAAAATGATTTATGGTTATTGCTGTTTTTTTCGATATACAAGTAAATTATATTTAAATTGAACGATTTCAGTTTCTACCTCCATTTAAATCTAATGACTACAAGCACCTTTAATCAAAACCAGATACTAGTATTCAGCAAAAAAAAGTCCGTTAATTTAAGGCATTAAATATATTACTTTCTTTTAATAATAAAATCTAATTAAAAAAACTCAAGTAAGAGTCATTAAGGGTACACATTAGAACAGTAAACTCTTTTTGTAAATACAATACAACACTGTTTTATCTAGATTCTATTGCCTTTAAAACAGGCACAAAAAAGAAGCTATCTAAAAACACACAATATAATAATTGTATATTATTAGACAGCCTCATCCTAAATTAATGCTGAGTTACAGCAAAATTAATGCATTGTTAGTTTTTTATTAATTTCAGAGTATTAATGCCATTCGAAGTTTTTATTTGAGCGAAATAAATCCCTGATTGTAAATGCGATCCATTAATACGTGCTTCAGTAGCATTTGGAGCTGAACTTAACACCTTTTTACCAGAAATATCAAATACGTTTATGCCTTCTATATTTATATTTTGCGTTACCACCGTCCAATTGTCCTGAGTTGGATTCGGATACATCTTAAAGCTTACGTGTTCAAAATTCTCTGTTCCTAAAACAGTACCTTCATTTACCGAAAAGTAGATATTATCAAAATAGACAACCTTTGTATTTAAATCTGAATCTGTTCCTAATTTGAATTGTAAAAAATTGGTTTTATTAAACCCTTTACCTTCAAAGAAAGATAATGGCACATTTACCGTTTGCCAAGATCCGAAAACCAGTGTACTATCATTTCCGCTAGGTGTCAATTCATAATTAAATTCTCCACCACCAATCAGAATAAATCGAACTTGATGTCCGCTAACACCTGCATCGCCAACTTCAGCAAAATAATCGAAATGTACCCAGTTATATGCTGAAACATCTGAAGTCGCTTCTGTACCTTCTCCGTAACCTGCGATAGAAAAATCCATTTTTATAGCTTTATCTACTCCTGTTCCAGAATCCAAATCTGGCGTATCTACATAGCTTCCAAACTCATAATCTTTTGCCCACTTATTAGTAAAATCACCAGTATCTCCATAAATACTTAACACTTCACTATCTGAAGTTGTTGGCGTTGGCGCATGACTTGGTAACGTAGTCGCAAACATAACAGTATATACTTTAGTTGTTGTGCCATCAGACGATGTTACGGTTACCATAGCCGCTCCTGGAACGGTAGGAGCTTGCGTTATTACAGCATTCGCTTCACTATTACCTGTAATGGCTTCTGTTATTTGAGGAATTACTGTTGCTCCAATTTGAATGTTATAAATGTAATTTGTCTTACCAGAAGAAAATCCATTAACCGTTGCGCCATCTACTTTTAAATCTATTAAAGATGCATCTTTTAAAGGATCTGCTGCTGTTTTCCAGAAATATAAGTTGTCTAAATATATAGTGCCTCCATTTCCATTATCGAATTTAAACTGGCGCGCCACATTTAAATCACCTGTGATATTAGCAACCGGAATATCAATAGATTTCCACGCTCCTGCACTTGACGAAATAGCATGAGCCATTTCATCTCCAGAACTTATAACAAATACATTAGGAGATTGGTCGTTCGTCCAAATATCTACATGCAGATATTCCATTTCTGAAATATTTTGTGTTGCAAAATCTGTCCCTTGGTAATTAAAGTTCGCATAACTAAGTGTGTTGTTTCCCGCAATAGAAACTTCGGTAGTAACTGTTGCTTGCCCCCAACCTGGATTTATATTAACACCTGCGACAGCTGTGTAAGCATCGCTATAAATAGAAATAACATCGACAGCATTTCTATCTGGCGGTGTTGGTGCGCCGGCTGAAGGCGATTGTGCATAGCCTAAAGACAAGGTTAGCATGGCTAATAATAAAGTAATTTTTCTCATAATACATGGTTTTAGTTAATCGTTTAAGAAATCAATTTTCTCTTATTACAATGTAGCGCTGGCACATTTATAAATTCTCATAATTAAGCACTACAAAAAACATACAACTCAATAAAAACGACTTTTTTTTGACATATTCATGATATTAACCGTGTTTACATGGCTTTATAAGGTGTTCGCACAACAGGTAATTTCGCCCCGTATTTAGCGTATTAAGAGTGTTGTATGGGTGATGTTGTGGTAGTCATTTAACTTGTAGTGGATTGTATCAATTTTAAAATGAAGGTTTTAAACACAGCACGCAAATTAGTAACACATTAGCGACTAGTAATTAAATATTATCGTGTAATACACTTGATATATACGGGAATCCACCACCTCTTTAAGACTCTGATTTAATACTCTTTACACGGAAAAAGGAGTCGATAATTGTCCTTTTTTCCAACTAATAGCACCAGTATTCATTATATTTTAAGATTTACAATGATTCGGTTTATGTATAAGTGAAGCCTAATGCTATAATTTCGAATACCCCAAAATCCAGTACAATTACGTTTGAGGTCAATTTTACTAATCGATATAAAAGAGTGATTACCAAAAACAGAAAACATATGGTAGACTTTAGCCTTTCTATGGACTAGTAAAGACCACTAAGTATTACAACCTTTTTTAGATGCTATAAAGTGAATAAAACGATAAAAATATTGGGTAGATATTGAGTTTGGTAGAAAATTCAAGCCCTCTGAACCTTATTTGTTGGTAAACAAATAGCGTTATAGAATTTAAGAAAGGATATTTATCTAATAAGGAAAAAGAGATTGCAAAAAAAGGAATCAAGATTAGAGCAAATACAAAATCCTAAAAAGTAATAATAGATTTAAAGACATACACAAATGGCTATTTTAGATATAACGTCATCTTGATTTTATGCATTGGTAAATGACTCTGAAGAAAAGAGGATATTATAAAATGAGAATACAAGCAGTACATTAATAAGAAATATACGGAGTTATTAAAACTTTCTTTTTTGACGGATAAAAGGCAATCTACTATAGTATTTTGGTTTTTCATTTTTATCCCATAATCCCCAATATGCACCAACATCGCCTTCTGTTCCCACTTTCCAAGATTCATCAAAAGACGAGAAATAAAACAAATCTATATCGTCTGCTCTAGACCATTCTTGTATGTTTATAAAATATTTAATTGCATTTTCATATGAAGGTTTAGCACCATGAAACCCTAATCCTTGACTTGGCCAACCGGTTTCTGTGATGATAACGTTCTTACCTTGAGCTGCTTTTTTTGCTCTATTAAACATGTCTTTCATATAAATTAAAGCATACTCTTGAGCGCAACCTTCCCAATACGGATAACAATTCGCTAGGATAACATCGCAAGCTTCCGTGATTTTCGGATGGTTTCCAAATTCGTAATAGGCATCGACATATCCCATAGGAATTTCTGGAATGGCCATTTTCACCTGTTTCAAATACACTAAAAGATCCGATTCCGTTAAATCTTTTCGATACAACACTTCATTACCTACGGCAGCAATATCCACACAGTCATTTTTGGCAAGTTTAATTAGTCCTGATATTTCATTTTTATTAATACTCTTATCTTTCCCTAACCACGCACCGACAAGTGTTTTCATACCCAGTTCTTTAGCAATTTCAGGTATTAACTCATTACCATCGGTACACGAAAATGTACGGACCCAATTGGTGTAGGGTTTTAAAATATTTAGACGTCTTCTTATTTGAGCTTCACTAATTTTATCACCTGCTTTCTGACCTTCTTCATAGGCACTAAAGCACACACCATGCATACCTTCTTTTAAAAGACGACGGAATGTATTTTCTAAACCTTTCGTGGTTTTCTTATCATTATTACCACCAGAAAGCGATAAAACATTCTCTTTTCTATAAGACATATTATCGTATGTTTACTTTTTAATCTCGGTTTTACGTAATTCTAACGCTGTTCTAATTTCATTTGCTTTGCCTTCGGTAAGATCATATTTACGCATGACTAAAATCGCAATTAGTGTTCCCAACACTGGTAATCCTGAGAAGAAAAACCGTAATCCAAATATGGCGTTTTCAGACTGAGAACTGGCATCTGCATCGAATCCTATCATCGATAGTATTAATCCACTCAATAAGCCCGCAATAGCAAATCCGAACTTTACCATCCACCAATATATTGCGCCAAAAACACCTTCCCGACGTAATCCTGTATTCAATTCATCTAGATCAATTACATCGGCTGTCATGGACATCATAAGTGTAAATAAACTCCCTATTCCAAAGGCAAAGAATGGCAAGGCCATGATAAACATATAGGGTTTTCCAGGTATAAATAGAAACCAAAGTAAAATATACCCTAAGATTGAAATACTTTGAGATACTAAAAATGCATTCTTCTTCCCCATGACTTTAGACATTCGTGTTACAATTGGAATCACCAAAAATGTGGTTGCCAAAGCACCTAAACTACCAAAAAGCGTAGGCCATATTCCTGCAGCACTAGCATCTCCATTAAATAGATAATAAACGACTATAAAAAACGTAAACGCCGCTACAGTATTAAAAGCATTAAACACTAAAAACGTAGCTACGCATAATTTTCTAAACGGCTTATTTTTAAAAGCTTCTTTAAATCCGTCGATAATACCATTAAAACTATTCCCTATATTTTTCATATTTAAGGGCGCATAATCTTCATTCACTGTAGATTTACTTTTAATAAAAATGGCTGGAATCATAGCGAAAACCATACAGATTACACCTACCCAAACGGCTATACTTCGTGTAGCAATATCTGCGGACTCAAACCAACCTTGATCGTACATAATCACCCAAAACCAAGGTGCAATAACCCAAGCCCATTGTCCGATCCATTGCGCAACGGCCATAATATTTGTACGCTCATGGAAATCGTCGCTCATCTCATACCCCATGGCCACATAAGGCACGCTAAAAATTGTAAGTCCTAAATAAAATATAAAAGACCAAATCATGAAATACATAAAATTATAATCAATACCATCTTCTCTATGCAATTGCCATAAGATTGAAAATGAGATTCCCATTATAATTGCTCCAATAAAAACATACTGTCTACGACGTCCCCATTTAGATTTCGTGTTATCTGAAATAAACCCCATAATTGGATCTGTAATCGAATCGAAAATTCGAGGCAAAAAGAAAATCACACCCCACATCCATCCTGGAAATCCTAAATCTTGTACCAATACAACCATAAAAATTCCCATTGCAGCTGGAAACATTTGATTCGCGAGCATACCAATTCCGAATGCTACTTTTTGACCGAATGGAACTTTATTTATATTAGACATTTTGCTGGTTTATTTTAATTAGTTAAATACTTACTGAACCTTTAATATTACTCAGTAATCATTACTGTTTGAATGGCTTGTGCATCAATTGAAAATTCTACTGTATTTTCATGTAATGTTAAGCTGATATTTTTTGGAGTTTTTGTTTCATTAAACAGGACTACAGCAATAGAACCATCAGGATTTTTTACAGATGACACCATTAATGAGTCGTCTGAATTTTCGACACCGATAACCGCTGCTCCTGGACGCATATATTTACTAAAATGTGCCATGGTATAATACAACGGAGTAAAATAAACTTCGTCCGCATCCGGATCTACAATAACTGGAGCTACGCACCAATTTTCAAACCAATTTGGTCCGCCCTGACGGTCTAAAACCATGTTCCAATCTACCCAACCGTCTACCCAATTATTTAGGCAACCAATAATATCTCTTGCGTATCTATTTACAGGTGCATATTTTGGATGTAAATGTTTGTCTTCTGGTGCAGCCCAATCATATCCCCAATCTGTAGCTTCTTTTTTCCAATACCAAGCATCATCTTGCCAAACAGGAACTTGAGAATCTATACACCCTTCCGTTTCAATTAAAAGTTTATTTGGCGCTTTGTTATGCGCATATTGCAAGGCTTCAGGGAAAACTTCATAAGTACTTTCGTACCAATGAATCGCTGTCCCGTCAAAATATTTAGACGAGGATTCGCTTCGATACATTTCGTCTACCCATTCATCTAAACCTGCTCTATTCTGATCGTAACCTAAAATAATTTTATCACCATATCCGTCTTTCTCTAATTTCGGACCTAAATGAAACTCCACAAAATCTGTCATTTCTTTAGGCGAGAAATGCATACTTTCCCAATTATTACCATTGCCATGAGGTTCATTTTCTACTGTGAATCCCCAAATATCAATACCTTCAGCTTTATACGCATCTAAATATTTGGAGAAGAATAAAGACCATGTATCATAGTATTCAGGAAGCAATTTACCACCAACCCATTTGGTATTGTCTTTCATCCAAGGTGCAGCAGTCCATGGCGATGCGAATATTTTAAATCCGTCTTCAGATACATCCAAAGCATCTTTTATCATCGGAATTAAATCATCCATATCTTCTTCAATAGTGAAATGCTCTAAATCTTTATCGCCTTCTACTGGAGAATATGAATAGTTAGTAAGAGAAAAATCACATGAATTCATATGCGTTCTCGTTAACGAATAATTCGCGCCATCTTTAGCGAAATAAGCTTGTAAAATTGTATCTCGATTCGCTTTACTTAATTTATTTAACAAGTAAGCTGAAGACTCTGTGAATGCACCACCAAACCCAGTGATTGTTTGAAATGTTTGGTCAGGAGATAGTTTAATTGTAACAGAATCTTTAGCAGCAACAAATGACTCTAACTTTGTTAAACTATTACCTTTTTCAGAGGTTTCATAGACTTCAAATGTCATGCTATTTGCGGTTTTTCTTTTGGTTTGTTCGGTTTTACAACTCGTTAATGCGATCATCATTAAAAAAATTGCGACGTAGTTTCGTTTGCTCATATCTAATTATTTTATCTGATTGTATTTGGTTTTAACAACATTAAAAGTTTCTTTTTTATTTCTGTTGATATCTACTATTCCCCAATATTCTTCATTGGGAGAACCATCGTAAGGCACACCACTACTTTTTGGTGCCCATCCACCAATATCTTGTTTTTCGGGATTCCCTGCCTTCCACCAACCATCGGTAAACGAAAACAGAGTAACACCTGCACACTGATCAATATTTGCAATGATTTTATCTAGAATCATAGCATTTGCTTGTGCTTGTGCTGACTCATTTTCTCCTTGCTGAAATCCGTCGCTTTCAATAGTCATATAACTATCGCCTCCTGCTTCAGAGATATACATGGGCTTGTCACTTTTTGCTGCCCATTGCGCAAATATTTCCTCTGGATTATCCCATCGGTACACATTCATCCCCCAAACATCTATATTAGGTGATAGTGAAAGTGCGGTATCGTCTGGTAATTCGCCATGAGCCGTTGCCACAGGGTGATTTTTATCGTTTTTATGAATTAAATCTGCTGCAGCATTCATGTCTATGTACCAGTTTTTCACATCGCCATCAAACCATTCTGGGTGATAATTATATTCATTACCCAATTCCCACATGAGGATGGCAGGATGATTTTTATAGGTATTTACATAGTCTATAAAACTCCCTGAATACACATCGAAAAACCCTTTTTGATCGTAGCCAAAACCAATAATGACTTTAATACCTGCCTCGGCAATGGCATCTAAAACGGCTTTATCATCTATAGGTGCATACGTCCGAATCGTGTTTATTCCAGCATCCTGCATTAAAGCTAAATCCTGACTTAAGGTCTTAAAATCTCTTTGTTCTGAGCCTTGTGGTACCGGATGATAACAAATGCCTTTAATGGTATATTTTGAATCATTCACATAAATATGTGCTCCAGAAACAGAAACCAAATCCGCTGTCGTTGTGCTTTCACAAGACACAACAGAGACGATAATTAGTAATAAAACGATGATATATTTCATAACTTTTAGTTTTTAATTGGTGGTACAACTACGGTTTTCATTAAAACGTCTTTATTTCCTCCGAAAGTTTTTGTGATAGGCTTACCATGTCTAGTTAACCCTTTAAAAGCGCCTTGATCTACTAAGTCCCACAAGGCATATTTTGCTTCGCCCTGTAAGTTTATAAGTCCGAAATGATTTTCAGACCCTAACAGATTATTGGCATCTTTCCACTGCTCGTCGAAAGCTTCAAAAAAGAAACAAGACATTCCGTTTTCGTTGGTCCACTCTCGCATAGATTTATAGTACACCCCTTCTTTATATTCGTCTGTGGCCTTAGAACCAGTATCACCATACAATGCGTTAGACTGACTAGCCCACCCTGTTTCACCAATATGAATTGGTTTTTTTACGCCTAAACTGGTCATGTAATTGTATACACTATCGTATTGAGAAATAGCATAGGTTTTTGCGCGTACCATAGCCGCATCAATCTTTTCTACATCATCTAAATCAGCTTCATTTTCTTCAACACCCCAAAACACAGGATGATAATGTGTATCGTGCATCGGATAGGTATGCATGGAAATATAATCGACGGCTTTAATCAATTGGTTTAAATCTTCGGTATGATATTCGGCATCGCCTCCACCCCAAGATGCAAAATTGTCTGAGCTTGTAATCCATACATCTTTTGGCAATTCACCCGACTGTTTCAAGTCCTGTAAATGATTCACCCATTTTAGAATCACACCTGGTTGTACATAATAACTCGTCGCCCATTTTACCATAGCTTCATTACCCACAGCAATAATTTTCACGATATCTGGATACGTTTTTGTTAACCGAACAGCCGTTTCTATCTCAACAGCATTACGCTCACTTTCTAGATTATGATCCGGTTCTCCGTTGGAGGAATTAAATGCATTTTTACAATCAATCCAAGCGCCAAGCATCACATACATTTCAAAGCTTGGGTCTGCTGTTTTTAATTCACTAATCGCTTTTAAAAGATTAGCCGCCTGATCTAAATGCACATTATAGGTTCGTAATACTTTTATTCCCATAGCCGAAAGAATCCTCATATCATCCTTTAATTCGGGAATAGTAGGTTGAATATCTCGCGTGTTTTCACGATAACCGCCGTAAGAAATAGCTAGGTATTTTGGATTTCCTAAAATATCTGCTGCTGTTTTTTCTTTTGCATTCTGAGATTTATCGTTACATCCTAACATCATAAATACTATAAAAAGTGTTATATAGGTTTTTAGTTTAACCATGCGCTATTACTTGTTTACAAAAACTATGATATGATTGACATGTCCGTTACGTTCAAAAATAGATTTAGAAACTATTTCGTCTAAAGTATTTCCTTCATATGAAAGCTTTGTATTGTCGTTAAAAACAACTTCGATATCTGTTGTCTTTGCGCGTTTATAAATCACAGGAACTTGACAATGGGTAAAACCTAATTCACCTGCTTGAAGTTCTAAAACCTGATTGTCTTTCTGAATGTTGGTAAAACGAAATGTTGCAGGAACCTGTAAAAACTCTTTGGTTTGTAATAATCGTGGATTAAACACAATTTTCCCAGCTTCAACGTACACTCCTAATTCTCCGCTTCTACTCAACACATCTTCCTTAACTTGCCCTGTCATTCCTGGTTGTTGTGCGCCTTTGGTAGCTGGAGTATGCGAATATGGATCTGTTGGAAATGCGCCATATAATTCTGGTGATTTATGTACTCCAATTCCAGCATTGATTTCGTAATAATGATCTAATAAACGTCCGATAACAGCATCAGATTCTTTATGTTCTATCGCCAATAAACATGTCTCTTGAACCGCTAATAATAGTTTAGAAACCATATGCCAATAAATAGAGCCTAAACCTTCGTAACCAAAGAAGGTTCCTGAACGCCCAGTGAAGGATTTATGATCGAAAATATCTTCGAATATCTGTAAAACTTCTGTTTTGTCTTCATCGACTAATACTTTATAGTTTTCACCTAAATCGGCTAATGCGGCATTTAAACTTTTTGCATTATTGAAATTACTATTAAAGTGATAGTTCCCTAAAAAGTCTTGTTCAATAACCTGTCTATTTCCATCGTGAACCAGCATTTTTAATAATTTAGATTGCTCTACCTTTTCTGAAGGAATATTATTTTTCTGATCAAATCGCGCTAAGTCCTTATTCGGATACAAGATATAACTGTATTGATCTTCTCTAAACAGTGCACTGTGCTTTAAACTATCGAGTAAACTCAAAGCTTGTGTTGCCGAAAGATATCCTGAACTCAATACAGCAACTTGACCTTCTAGCATTTCTGACAAATATGAAATAGACACCTCAGCGTCATTTTCAATAGTCATTAAATTGTAGGCATGATACATATTATCTTCGCGTTTATTGGCATCGATACTATGCTCTAAATATGTGGTGGTAATTGAAATAAAATCTAATAATTCTGATTTACTTATAGAGGATTTCTGACTAGAAAAACTTGAGTCATAAATGGTTTCTCTAAACATACTTCCCGCTGTCCCTAAACCGTCTAAAACGGTTTTTCTATTTTGATCTGTTACACCGGCTTTAAGAATACCTTTGTTTTCTTCTAAAGTTGAAACTACTGAACTGAAGAACATCACTAACTCTTCCGAAATATCTGTTTGCTCTACGTCCGATTTCTCAACCAAATCTTTAAAAAACCCTAAGAAACGTCTTAAATAATACAACGTAACCATAGACACACCATTTCCTACCAAAGCATTGTTGGCATCGTTCCATTCTGGACGTTGTGTATTTAACCATATACCACCTTCAGGAATAAAATTAGACACCTTAGCCAACACTGTAGCAAGCAACTTTTCTATTAAATTAACACGGTAAATATTGGCATTTTTATCAGTTAACAAAGCACCGTCTGCTCCTAATTCAGCTCGTTTTTCATCTATAGTTGCATTGAGTTTATGATCGAAATCTATAGTGTCTTTCGGATTTTCTAAAATATCTGAATAGCTCTTGATTTTATAAGGCACGTTAGCATATACAAACACGTCTTGATTGAAGCGTTTTGCTAATGTTCCCGGATAATAATCTTCGATACATTCTAAGAATTTTAATAAGTAAATAATCTGATGATCTCCCCAATACCCAATGTAAGACCACGGATCGTTTTCTTCGATCACTTCCCAATCGAAACCATCTTTAGTCACGCGGTATGGATTATATCCTTCGAAAGTGGTCGCGTTTAAGAATTTATGAATCATTCCTTCCAGAAACTCGGGATAAGCATGCGATAAGGCTTCCCAATTTTGGAAAATATCACGCCAATTTCCTTCGTAATCTAAAATTTTAGATCCGTCTACTTCACTCTGCGTATTAATAGAAAAACGGTTCCAAGGTCTACTTGGATCGCCATGTCTTCTACTAAATTTAAGTGGTAAATATTCTAAGCATAGGCGTTTAAAATCACGATCCTCGCTAGATTCTGCTAGCTGTTTTATGTCGTCCAACAAGAATATTGCTGGTAATTTTTTTATAATGTTTTCATTCTGTCTGAAAACAATTGTATTTGCTTTTGATAGATATGTAACGAAATCGTCTTTCTCTATCTGATAATTATCGTCGAAAATCCCACCACGCATGATATTAAATAAGGTGTTAGAAAAATGTCTCATGTTGGTAAGTGGGTCTGCAGTCACTTGTAATCCATCTGCGGCGCCAGACAATTCTATTAAGCGTTTTGTTCCGGCATCAATATCTTTTTGAATGACATTTGCCATGTCTGCCTCATTTTTAAGACGTTCAGAAATTTTAACTACATCTGAAATAGATTGATTTACATTGGCTACAAACATCCAACGCGCTTCTATTTTTGGTTCTAACTTTAAATCTGAAACAATAAAGTATGCCCCTTTTTCTGCTTTCACATCAACTTCTTGTGTAATAACTTCATGTTTTCTGAAGGCATCTAGTTGCCTTGAAGACAATAAATGTGTTGGATTATCTAATCCTGAAGACCATACTATATTTGCTTTTAAAGCTTCACTAGGCTCGGCTTTATCTACAATGACTGCACTTAAGGCGTAAATCCCTAAACCAACTTCGGTTTGCAGTTCACTTTTCTTATACGCATCAACCAAATTACTTCTACTATTTTGTAATTCTGAAGTCACTCCAGAAGGTAAAATATTTTGTAACCCATCTAATACGGTAACATTAATTGTGTTCTTTGAATGATTTTCTACTGTAGATTCTTTAACAAATCCAAACTGATTACTAGAATTCCATTGATATCTAAACGTGAGTTTTAAATCGTGATTAATCTCTTCGAAAACAACTTTATTTCCGTAGCTATTCTTGTATAGATTTCTTGTGGTATTATATAATCCCGTCTGTCTTTCGGAAAACGGTTCCCAAATAATAGATTGTCCTTTTATATGAATTTGAAGAATGGTTTTACTTCCTGTGATGTCGGCTAACTCGGTAATTTTGTCATCGGTATAATACGGAAACAACGACGATTCTGCATTTTTTCGCCCTGCTGTTAATCCGCCATTACTAGAAATAAACATCCAATGGTTAGAATCGCTAACAATGCTCATAAAAAATGGACGCATGCTATCGCTATTCGAAATTTTATAATATGTTTCGCCATTAAGAGTTACTAATTTCGTGTCTGAACTATTAGTATTTGAGCTGTTGTATTTTTGTGATTCTTTATGCATCGTATTTTTCATTAATCTTAAATTATATTGGTACTCTTTAAAAATTTAAACACCATTTAGCGCTATAAATCAAACCACCGTGTTCTGTTGTTTATTTAAAGACTGCTTACTTTGGTTAAAATTTTGTTTTGGTATAATTGTTTTGTTTCTATAAGGGCAGTTTATCTAACATAACTGCCCCTAAAAACAAACTACAAACAATATTATTGGTAAACTCTTACGTAATCAATTTCCATTGAATCGCTAGTAAAATCAGGGTCAATATCACCTCCTAAACTTCCGCCCATGGCCACGTTTAAAATCATAAAGAATTCTTTATCATAGAATGGTAATGCTTCACTATTATCTAGTTTGACCACTTGAATATTATCGACTAAAATGATTAAATGTTCTTCTGTCCATTCTAGTGTATATAAATGAAATTCTGATGCCATATTAGTGACCTCTAAAGTTTCACCATAACTCGCTTTGGCATTGGTAGAAGTTTCAAACCAATGGAACGTACCTAAAGAAGTGTTTTTGTCCCCACCTGTTTGTTCCATGATATCTATTTCTCCACATAATGGCCATCCCACGGTTTCAAAATTAGAACCTAACATCCAAATCGCCGGCCATGTGCCTTGAACACCTGGTAATTTTGCTTTGGCTTCGATACGCCCGTATTTAAACGACTTTAATCCTTCAGATTTTAGTCTTGAAGACGTATAAGTACTTCCGTCCTTTCTGGCTGTGATTTTAAGTATTCCATCTGCAACGATAACATTACTAGCATCGTCTGTATAGGTTTGGACTTCTTGGTTTCCCCATCCGCCTGCACCTAAATCGTAGGTCCAGTTTGTAGCATCTGGTGCACCATCGGTATCAAATTCATCTGACCATACTAAGTCATTAAATTCTGATTCAAAATCAACTTCACCTTCAACAGGCTTACTAGAAGTAAATACTTGGTACCAAGCCCCAAATCCAGGTTGAATGATTCTTACGTGTAATGTATTCTCTGTTACTGAAATAATATCGTAAGAACTCGCACCTACATACCATCCCATAAATCCGTCATCAGAAATTTCAAAAGCCGTTCCTCTATAAGGTTCGTCGTTATAACTTCCTTCTACAGCTGCTTTTGAAGTTGATGGTAAAAAAGAAACCTTTTTAACTCCAAACATTCCGGTCGCTACTGTTTCATCGTAACACGTATCTCCAGATATTCCAAGTTCATCTGCATAAGCACCAGGAACAAAAGCGGGTCCAACGGTTTGTTCAAACGTTAATCCTTCTGTAGTACGTGTAAACACAAACTCATTGGTATACATACAATACTTTTCTTCATCCCAAGCTTGAATAGCATTCCACCACGCTTCGTAAGCAAATTCTCCATTACCATAATCTTCTTCAATAGGTCCTAAACCAACATGTAAAGGTATATTCGCTGCCCAATACCACGTTTTAGAATCTCCAACAAGTTCTCCTGCCATTAAGTTTTCTGCATCAACATCAGAGAATGAGCTAAACACTTCTACATCCATAGCTGTACTCGATTTAACACCACCTGTACCAACCGCATTAACGACTACGGTATAGGTATTAATACCGGTATTAGTAAATCGGTGTTCGGTTACCCCAGACGGCGCAACCCCCGTTTTTCCATCGCCAAAATCAAATTGATATGTAATTTCGTTATTGGCTGTAGATGTAAAAACTACAATTCCACTTCCATCACCGTAAGGATTATCGGTATCTACTCCCATTATTTCTGCAGATATAGTCACTGCAGATGGCGCAATAATTTCACCTATGGACACATCGTCTTCCTGGCAGCTTGTAAGCAAAAAGGTAAACGAAAGAAAAAGTCCTATATAATATTTTATGTTCTTCATAATTTTTAGTTTTTTAGATTCTTACCAATTTATATTGCCAGAATGTACCTGAACCTGTTCCTGTTTCGACAGCGACACTAATAGTATTATTATCTATAAATGTGACATTGTAGGTTATAGCATCTGGTGCATCTGCAGCATTAGAAAGTTCCCCTTCATTATTTGCTTTTGCTAGTCCTATAAATGATCCTTTACCATTAATGGTTAATACACCGCCACTATACGTGTAGGTCGCCGCAATAGACCCGTCGAATGGCGCTATTGGTGTACCGCATCCATCGGTTCCACCTAACCAAGATTCTAACCAAGTCGATCCGCCAAATTCATTTTTAAAAGTACCATCTGCTCCAAATACATAAGCATCATCGTAATAACATGCACGTTCTGTAACACAAGCATCGTCGCAATTCCACCAAGACACATCGCCTACACTTGGACCAACACCTAACGAACCTGCGTCTTGAGACATTTGCCAAGTTCCTGTTAATGGCGAGCTCACGACACCTTCTCTAACCAAAGTAAACTGCCAGAATGTACCTGAACCTGTTCCGGTTTCAATACTTACTTGTATTGTATTTGGATCTGAGAATGCTGCGCTATATGTAATTGAATCTGGAGCGTCTGCAGGACTTGTTAATTCTCCTGAATTTGTTCCTTTTGACAGTCCTATAAAAGCACCTTTTCCATTAAGTGTAATAGAATTTATATCTTCATTATAGACATAAGTTGCTGCGTTAGATCCGTCGTGCGGTGCAACTGGTACGCCACAACTATCAGATCCGCCTTGCCAAGATTCTACCCAAGTGGCATCACCCATTACATTTTTAAATGTACCGTCTGCGCTAAACACATAGGTATCGTCGTAATAACATGCACGATCTGTAACACAATCTGCATCACAATTCCACCATGTAATATCTCCTACTGCTGGACCAACACCAAGTGAACCTGCGGCTGAAGACAATTTCCATGTTCCAACTAAACCAGTATCAATTCCTGAAGGCACTTTATAAAAGAATAGGTTGTCGATAAATATTGTACCACTTCCAGAAGGCAACCCCTCTAATTTAAACTGAATTGTATTTGAAAAATCTAATGATCCATTTGCAGCTGTAAACACTGATAACGGAATTTCGAAAGATGTCCATTCGTCTTGTTTTAATTCAAGTTCGTAAGACGTTTCACTTGTTGCCCCATCTGCTGCTGCAGTAATAGGAAAAAGTAAAGCATTAAAATCGGCTTCGGCTGTCCATACATCGATGTGGACAAATTCCATTGCTGAAGCATTAACCGGAGCGCCGCTAAAATCGATACCTTGATAGGTAATATCTCCATATTGAATGGTGTTATTCCCTCCAACTTGAATTTCTGTATATGTAGTCGATTGTCCCCAATTTGGATTATAATCTATAGACTCTGGATTTGTATATGAATCACTGTATATTGAAATCACATCGGCTTGCGCTCTAATTGGCACTGGAGCCGCTTCTAATGGCTGAAGAATTGCAGTCACCACAAACGCTTCTGAATATTCTGTAGTTTCTGCCGCCGCACTCATGGCAACCACTTTAATAGTATACGTTCCTGCGTCTTCATATTGGTATGAAATCGTTTCATCTACATTTAATGGCATAGGATCTGCTGCATCATCTTCTCCAAAATACACCTCAAAACCTGTAGCGAAATCTGCAGTTGCAGATATATTGACTTGTTTAGAAATCGCTGGATCATTTTCGATAGTGACAACTAAATTTTCAGGCGTTTTAAACGACACCACGACACTTTGACTCGCTTCGGTTGTTAAACCGTTTAACGATATAGCTGTTATGGTCGCTTCGTAAGTACCTTCTGCATACACGTGCATTGCTCCTTTCCCAGGAGTAATATTGACTTCCTTTTCGGAGCCATCTCCAAAACTCACATCGTAACTCACGGCACCTTCTGCTAATGGCGTTATGGTTACCAAACCTGTATTATCTTGAGTCACACGAACAGAGGCCGATACATTTGTAGGCGCTGCAATCGCATTAACATAATCGGTATTATCGTCTTCAGAACAACCAATTGCGATAAGCGCAATAACCGCTAAACTGAATGCGTATTTTATAAATTTCATCATAGTTTCTTAGTTTTAATAGTTTGCATTTTGCTCCCAGTTTCCATTTGAAAATTGAATTTCCTCGATTGGAATTGGAAAGACCTCGTTCTTACCTGCTGTAAATCCGTCTATTTCTGAACCTCTACCCGTTCTTACTAAATCGAAAAAACGATGACCTTCACCAACAAGTTCTACACGTCTTTCGTGTGCAATAGCAGCAGTAAGTGTTGTTCCTGTAGCTGTAACATCGTTTGCTGTTCCAAAAGCTCTTGCCCTAACTCTATTTAAATATTCTTGCGCTTTTCCATCGCTAATACCACCACGGTTATAAGCTTCGGCAGCCATTAATAAAACATCTGCAAAGCGAATTGCTCTGTAGTTATTTGGATTGGTTAGGTTTTGATCTCCTGTATTTAAATCTCCTTTTCTAGCAATGTATTTTCTATTGTAATATCCGGTATGCTCATTACCTTCTCCGTAAGTCGCATCGTTTGCAGCTGCCCATGCTACGATATCTAAAACAGCAACATCTTTACGTAAGTCACCGTCTTCAAATTCGTCTACAACTTCTTGCGTTGGTAAATTAAAACTGAATCCAGAATCGAATACAGGTCCTGTATAATTTCTAATTCCGTTGAAACCAACAGCAACATTTCCTTCACTACATACTAAACATTCAAATCCTGCACCTTCGGCATCTGAATATTGCACCTCGAAAACAGATTCACTATTATTTTCGCCGTCTGTTTCAAAAATGGTATCGTAATCACTTACTAATTGATAAGGTCCGTTTGCGATAAGATTATCTAAAACGGTAGTCGCATCAGAGAATTTCTCTTGATATAAAAGTGCTTTTCCTAAAAGTGCCTGAGCAGATCCTTTAGTTACTCTTCCTGTTTCTGGAGCTGTATAGTTTAAATGTTCTATAGCATAATTTAAATCGGCTTCAATTAAAGCATATACTTCTGTAATTGGCGCACGTGGTAAAACCGTTTCGTCTCCGAATTCGAATCTTGTTTCTTTTAAAGGCACTGGTCCGAACCATTTTACAAGCTCGAAATAGTAATACGCTCGTAAAAAGCGTGTTTCTCCAAGAATAATTTCTTTACCGTCGAAGTCGGTTTTATCTTGAAATTCTAAAATAAAATTAGCTCTATTTACACCTGCATACATCCAATCCCATAGATTTTTTAATTCACTATTTACGGGTGTATGTATCATTTTATCTACTTGTTGCCAAGACACAACATCGGTCGCACTTTCTCCTCCTGCAACGGTATTATCTGAGGCGATTTCACCTAAGATGACGTTTAAGTAAGTAGATTGTAATAAGTCGTAAGCACCAACTAAGGCATTATAATAATCGTCTTCAGAATTGAAATAACTTTCTGAATCGATACTATAGCGATCGACTTCTTCTAAGTAATTATCGCTACAAGAATGGATTGCAAAGACACATAGACATGCAACTAATCCTGCTGATATTTTGTTTATATATTTTTTCATATTGCTTTTTTTTAGATGGATAGGTTTAAGCCTAATAAGAATTGTCTAGAAATTGGGTAGAAACCATAGTCTACTCCGCCACCAATGGCATCACCATTAGTTGCAGCGGGGTCATATCCGTTATATTTTGTAAGTGTAAACGCATTGTTTACAGAAACATATAATCTGAATTTACTAATCCCTAATTTATCAATCACTTGGTCTGATAGGGAATATCCTAATTGTATATTCTGAATTCTTAAGAACGCAGAATCTTCAACATAAAAGTCAGAGAATAATTTGTTTGAAGTCGCTCCTGTTGTTGCTCTTGGTACTGAATTACTAGTCCCTTCTCCGGTCCATCTGTCTAAATATAAATTCAGTCTGTTTACATTAGGTTGGTCACGCTCGTAATTACGAACTGTTTCTTTACCTAATTCGGCATACATATAACTACTAAAATCGAAGTTTCTATATTCAAAATTTAAATTTAATCCCATGATATAATCTGGTTGAGGTTTACCTAAATACGTTCTATCATCTAGAGTAATTTCGCCATCTCCGTTAACATCTACAAAACGAATATCGCCTGGGGCGGCAGTTGCGCCTAAACCAGATTGCGAAGGATGTGCATTAACTTCTACTTGGTTTTGAAAAATTCCATCTGTTTTAAGTCCGTAGAAATACCCTAAAGGCTGTCCCTCTTCCATTCTAGAAATAAAAGGTTGTCCGACACCAAAAGAGCCACCTTCGGAAACAACACCGTTACTTACAGCTATAACTTCATTATTAATATGCGTCACATTATAACTTACACCAAAAGAAAAATTATCGTTAACAACCTGCTTATAATTTAAGAAGAGTTCGATTCCTTTATTTCTAGATGTTCCTGCATTTACTGTTGGTAAACCTGCACCTGGAGCACCTCCTCCTAAAATACCAGATACTGGAAAGTCTTGGATAAGTAAATCGTTTCGGTCTTCAATAAAATAATCGGCTACAACTTCTAGTTTGTTATTAAATAAATTAATATCCAAACCAATATCTAATTTCTCGGCTGTTTCCCAAGTCGCATCTGGATTTGGAATTCTTCCGTTTGCTGTTCCTGTTACTAAAGATCCGTCGAACACATAAGTCGCTTCACCGGTTAATAACGATCTGTATAAATCTTGTCCGTTGTTATTATTACCAAGCACACCATAACTCGCTCTTAATTTTAAGAAGTTAATGGTATTGGAATCTTTTAAGAAATCTTCATCCGAAACTTTCCAACCTGCCGTTGCCGAAGAGAAGTAGTCGATTCTATTGTCTGTAGAAAAATCTGAAGCCCCATCACGACGAATCATCCCTGAAATTAAATACTTGCTTTTAAAATCGTATTGTACTCTTGCAAAATAAGACGACAATCTAGAATCGTAAATGTAAGAGCTAGTCGACTTGGCTTCACTTAATCCGTTCGCTAAAGAAATATCTGCAAACTCCCAAGAGTTATTTGGCACATCAAAACCTGTGGCATTTAAATTATCTCCCCATGCACGTTGCGCCGTGGTACCTAATGTAAATGATGTATTATGGTTTTCTCCAAAGGTGTTTTCATAATTTGCAAACGTATCCCAAGTATAGGAGTTGTTTGTGTTTTTAGTCTGAGTGACCGTACTTCTATCGGTATTAAATACTTTACCTGATCCGTAATTAACTATAGGCGAAAATACCTTGGCGTTATCGTTATAAGATTTCACACCAATACGAGACGTTATGGTTAATCCATCAATAGGTTTATATTCTAACTGAAATGTTCCTTCTATAGAGTTTCCTGAATATTTATTATATGTATTTGCAATTTGAGAAAGGGGATTTACCACTTCATTTCCTAAAAACCCTGACGTATCTTGTTGGTCTATGCTATAGGTTGGTGCATAGTTTAACGCATTAAACAATGGTGTTCCCAAAGCATTCTCGCC
Organism: Formosa undariae; assembly: GCF_042427615.1. Classification (NCBI taxonomy): domain Bacteria; kingdom Pseudomonadati; phylum Bacteroidota; class Flavobacteriia; order Flavobacteriales; family Flavobacteriaceae; genus Formosa; species Formosa undariae. Next base: position 413,475 of record NZ_JBHMEZ010000012.1, read on the forward strand.
AATGGTTTTTCTATTATTATTAAAGTAGTTGGCCGAAGTGGTGACTTTAAGTTTATCGAACACATCGAACGCTAATTTAATTTTCGCATTTGCTCTTGTGTAATTTGACTTATCGCTAGCGACAATACCATCCTGCTCTAAAATAGAACCTCCGAAATAATAGGTGCTTTTTTCGCCACCACCTGCAGCAGATAAATTATGACTTGTAATTGGAGCCGAATTAAATATTTGATCTTGCCAATCTACACCCGTACCTAAATCACTAACATTTGAGAACGGTAAGGCTTGCCCATTAGCCGCATAACTTTCGTTTAAAATTAACGCATATTCTGTGGCATTTAAATAAGGTAATTCACGAGTCGTGTCTTGAAAACCTGAATACACATCGTAATTAATTCTTGCTTTCGTATTGCGCTTACCCGATTTTGTAGTGACTAACACAACACCATTCGCACCTTCAATACCATATATGGCAGCTTGCGCATCTTTTAATATTGAAAAGGTTTCGATATCGCTAGGGTTTATAGAATTTAAATCCCCTTTATAACCATCTATAATAACTAAAGGCCCATTGTCTCCATTAGAACTTACACCACGAATTAAAATATTAAATCCTCCACCCGGAGAACCCGAAGGAGCAGTCACCGAAACCCCTGCCGAAGTTCCTTGTAAAGCCTGAGCGGCATCAACTGGTCTTAATGCTTCAATAGTTTCTGAATTCACTATGGCTACAGCTCCTGTTACGTCTTTCCTCTTTTGTGTTCCGTAACCCACTACAATAACCTCATCTAGCTGTGCTAAATCTTCTTGCAACTGAATGGTTAATTCGCCGCTACTAGAAATCACTACTTCCTTAGTTATATATCCTATATAACTCACTGAAATTGTCGAACCCGTTTCAACCTCGCTTAAAGTAAAGCCACCATTAAAGTCTGTGGTAGTCCCTTTACTTGTATTCTTAATAATGATGTTTGCACCTGGAATAGGGAACGCAGTTTCATCTTGAACAGTTCCAAACACATCTATATTTTGTGCACTAGAAAACGTTATAAAGAATAAGGTTAAAATTTTGAATAGTGTGTGTCTCATAAAAATTAGTTTTTGTTTAAAGTAAAACTAGCTTTTATGATTAAGGTATTCATAAATAATACCGCAACAAAAAACATACATGATAAAAAAAGACATCGTTATTTAACAAAAAACCAATTTCACAGCGTTTTCCCAAGGTTTTGTTAAAGCCTTACAATCTTCTAAAAAGTAGTGTATTATACCAAATGTTGTGGTAATGTATAGGTGATTTTAATAGCTGTATTGGTTATTACATCTCTAAAATGTAATCTGTTAAGTTGGATTCGTGAGGTAAATTCATTTTTTTACGCAAACGATACCGTTTCACCTCAACACTTCGTGGTGAGATATTTAATAGAGGTGCAATTTCTTTAGAAGCCAGATTTAATCGTAAATATGCACAGAGTCTTAAATCGTTTGAAGTGAGTTCGGGATGTATAGATTTAATTTTCTTTAGAAAGTCTTTATCAGCATTATTAAATGCTTCTTCGAAAACCTGCCAATCGTCTGTGTTATTAATATTACTATCTATAATTTTAATAATTGGTTTTATATGCTTGGTATCTTCTACTTTTAATAATTCGTTCTTTAGACTATTTAATAATTCATTCTTTTTTATTAAAGCCATTGTAGACAAGCCTAACTCCCTATTTTTATTTTCAATATCCTGAAGTAATTTATCATGATTAAAACGCATTAACTGCTGTTTGTTCTCTAATTCTATTAACACCAATTTACGCTGATTATTAACCAATAATTCTTCCCGTTGCTTTTTGTAATGACGCTTATATAAATTATGCATCAATAAAGAGAAGAGAAACGTAAGTATGATATAAAACACAATCATTACATTAGTTAAATACCACGGTCTGCTTATAGAGAAACTATATGTTTCTGTATTTTCTGAAACCGTATTCCCTATGCGCGCTCGAACCTGAAACTTATAGTCGCCAAAAGGTAAATTTTCAAACAAGACCGAAGACGTTTTAAACCAAGGACTCCACTGGTCGTATATGCCATCTAATTTATACTGAAATTCGGGTACCAAATATTTTTTATATTCTGGGATGTTGTAATTAAACTCAATATTATTTTCTTTATTCTTAAAATTGACCGCTGTGTTCTTATTGTAAAGCTGAATCGTATCATTATTCTTTGAGGTCGTATTTGAAATTGAATTCAGATGTATTTTAAACGGTTCGTGCTCTAATTTATCTAAGTCTAAAATAATGTAGCCATGCGAGTTGCCATATAAATATTTACTTTCAAATAAATAAGTCAAATTTTCGTAACCCGGAATATCATTTCTAACAAAGCTTGGAAGGGCAATCTTATCTACCATAGGCACGTTACTCAGCTTACCTGGCGCAATATATGTTAACCCTAATTTTGAAAACGACCATAACCTTTGGTTTTCTTGATCGACTATTAATTTGCCTGAAGAATATTCATCTTTAGTAAAAAAGACACTTAACACCGTATCTTTTTCAAATTCCTGAAGCTTATCATTATAAGTAAATACGCCATGCTTATTGGCAAATAACAATTTGTCATTATATTTAGTCAGACTTGTATTCAAATCTTGCTCTACAGATTGATCTTTCACGACTTCCGTGGCCTTCGTTAAATCCGAATCCAGCGTAATTTTAAAGACACCTTTATACTCATGATTCATAAGAATCTGATTGGGATTTAAAAATTCTAAATAGCGACTAGACACATTAAAACCTTCTATTTTATTTCTTAATTGCCAACGATCATTTTGTTTTTCTAATACGTATAGACCTGAATAATTCCCTTGTAATAGTAAATTCTCGTTAATAGGTTTTATAATCCACGTTCCAATAATATCGGCAACACGATCTGCTGTATTCTTTTCCACCACGAAAGTCCCAGAGTCATGTCCGCAAAATAAAGTCTCTCCGATTTTAGTTAAACACCAAACAGCCCCTTGAGTACCGTCGATAAAACGATACACATCATCGACACCTAATTCCTTATAAAACAACCCTTGATTTGTTCCTAAATATAAAAAGCCATCATATAAAATAGAAGTATTTACAGATCCTAATTTTCCGTTGGTATCATTATATACAGTAAATGGCGAATCGATATTAACGCAGTTTATTCCGTTTTCTAAACCTAACCAAATATTAGAATCGGCATCTTCAAAAATAGAAAGTATGGTGTTATTGCTTAAACCATTATTCTGATTTAAATGTTGAATAATCTCGCCCGCTTCATTTAAATGAAAAATTCCGTTTGAAATACTTCCTAATAAAAAACTGTTATCCTTTAACTTTAAGCTTCGGTAGATCCGGATATTAGACAACGTAGAATCTGAAGGAATATCCCATTTCACTAAATTACTATTGTCTTCTAACTTAAAGAAACCGTTATCTTCTGTCTGAAATAAAATATCGCCATTCTGATTAAAAATATTAACCAATAAATTTTGCTTTAAAACAGAGTGATTTGATATTAATTTTGAGTTTCCATTTACAATTTCGTAGACCCCATCATTAACCTTCTGAAAGTAAACACTATTATTTACTTTAATCATTTTATAGATTGTAGTTTCTGAGTTTAACATAGAAACTGTAGCATCCTTCTTGTTATAAATATAAATCCGATTTAAAGATTGAAATAAGACCCAATCATCAATAGCAATAATGTTCCAAATATCTTCATCTTCTAAGAACGAAATTTTTAATGTATCCGATAACGATACATACTCTAATTTTCCAAACTCATTACGTTCCCAATACCCAAACTCTTTATAACAGCCAGTATAAACCTTTTTCCCATCGACACTAACCGATCTAATAATTGTATTATTTGGAGACGGATATACATCCCAACTCGCACCATTAAATTCTAGTAATCCCTTATTATTTGCAACATAAATATTTTTAGTATCGGACTGAGAGATGGACCAATTCTGATTATCTGCACCATAATCTACCGGAGAATATACTTGTATAGGTGGGTGCTCCTGAGCTTGAGTTTTTATAGCGACAATTAAGAGCAGAAATAAAACTGAAAGATTAAATAATTTCAATGGTTAGATGTTAGTTGTTTCGAATGTAATATAGTAAAAACATAGACAATCAACAACATGTTACGGCTGTCAATATGCATGAAAACGTATAACTTTTTGTTTAGAATACAATAGCCCTAAACGCGAATCAATCGCCTTACTTTAGTTTGTTTTTTATGATCTCGAGGCACTCCTACAAACATGAACAAAAAAAAGCTTACAACATCAATGTCTTGACGTAGTAAGCTTAATATATTTGAATTGTAATGCTATTGAAGAAATCAATTTGCTTCACCCCTATTTCTATCTAAATACAACTTAAAAAACCAAGAGTACTCTTATTTCCAAGTGACAATATCGTTAAAATCACGTCTTGATTTTGGATGCGCAGGATCTTCCTTTCTAGTACCGAAAGCGGCCATAAAAGACAGTCCATATTTATCGGTATCTATATCAAATTTATCTCTTAATAATGCTTCCGCTTTTTCTTGATGAAACCCTTCTATCGGACAGCTATCTACTCCGATTAATGCCGCAGCAGTCATCATGTTTCCTAGTGCGATGTACGTCTGTTTCGAAGACCAATCAAAAAGTTTTTTATCGGTATCTAAATCGAAATCGCGCTCCTGAAATTCTCTATAAAACTTAGAATACATTTCGATAGCTTCTGCTGGAAGTTGCTTTACATCTTTCATCATGTGCATGATATAATCTGCATCGTGTTTTATCATGGGGGCTTTCATGCTTAATCCTAAAATAAAATGACTTGCCGTATCTAATTTAGCCGGTGCGCCCCACGCTACAGGTTTTAGTAATTCGCGTAGTTCTTTGTCTTGAACCACAACAAAATGCCAAGGTTCGAATCCGAATGAACTCGGAGATAAATGCGCAGTCTCTAAAATGAAATGAATATCGTCGTCCGATAACTTTTTAGTGGCATCGAATTCTTTGGTTGCATGTCTAAATTGAAATGCTTCGATAATGTCTTTTTTTGAAATATTAGGTGTGTTCATATTTATGGTTTTATATAACTATACTTTTTATAGTTGCAAATGTAAGTATAGTAAACTATCTTTGCAATAACGGTTAAAAAGGATAGTATACATTTATGAAAACAGAAGACACTACAATGATTAGTTTTAAAGGCAAAAAATATCCATGCTGTGCAAGTTTAACCATGGGACTGATTGGCGGAAAATGGAAAACAGTGATCTTATATCATTTAACACAGGACACTTTACGCTATAATGAATTAAGAAAATCGATGCCCACGGTAACCGAAAGAACGCTAAGTTTACAACTGAAAGCGTTAGAAGAAGACGGACTAATAAAACGAAAAGTATACACGTCTAAACCGCCTTTAAAGGTGGAATATTCACTAACCGATTTCGGAAAAACATTGATTCCGCTAATTAATTCGATAGCCGAATGGGGCGATTTGGTGGTTGAGAAGTATGCTTGAGTTGGGTTTTGGAGTGTAGGTAGAGGAGTTTGTATGTCTATGTAATTAATTTTTACAATGTGTTCGAAATATTATTTTTCTATTTTCAATTCATCTATCATCCATTCAAGGTTGTTCTTTGCTGTACTAATAATATCTAAATATGTTAAATACTTTATTCCTCTTGGAACGTCCATAATATTTTGCTTAATTTTTCCACCTAATAGAATAATTTCTATTGGTTGATTTCCAAAATAAGAACTTAATTCATCCCTGTATTTCACAGCTTGATTTTCAGTGTCTCTTGATAATGTAAAAAAAGGTCTTTTAAATTCTATTAAGACTAAATTTCTACTTTTCGATTTACTTAAAAATAAATCTGGTCGATTTAATACATTTTCACCTGTGTAATCCTTATCAAGCATTTCTTTAATTGCTCGTTTTAAGTTTACGTCAGAAAACAATACAGAATAATCATCTCCTAATACCCAAGTGTTTTTTTCAAGTGCTTGGTGAATATCTTTTTCAAGTGCTTTTGGATTAGCAATTAAAATACTTAACTCGTCTAAAAATCGTAATCTATTAATTGTTTGACTTGTAATTATGCTCATCTCTAACATACCAAATTCAGATAATGCATTTGCAAATTTTTCAACATCAGATTCTCGGCAATCTTCAATATTATTTATTATTCCCCAATAATGGTCTTTTTCCATTGCAGATATCATAACAGAAATTACTGTGCTAATTCTTTCTTCAGATTCCCCATAAAACTTTTCCAAAGTCTTGTAAAGTGCTTTTTTTGCGAAAGGTTGTTTAAATTCAGGAAGTTTTTCTAACTCCTTATTTATCGTACGTTGAAATCTAGCTTTTGCCATTTTCATATCTGTGGCAAAAACATCTTCAACAGAATTTTTAAGGTGCTTTTTAGTTGTTTCTTTTATCGAAGTATATAATTTGCTGTTTTCTATTATTGCTCCCCAATCGGCAGTTACATCAGCTTCTAAATCGTCACAGATTATTTCTCCATAAATTCTATTTTGAAGTTTCTTTGGAATGATTTCTTCATTTGCTAATAGATTTTGAGGTCTTCCGATTACTTTATCTCCAATTTTGGTTACAATACCACAATTTTTAATTGGTTTAGGTGTAATTGTATATTTTAAAATTGCTTTTTTTCCTTCAAATTCAATTTCCTCTGTGAAAGATTTTCCTTGTAAATCTAAAACGTCAATTTTACCTCCATTAATTATTATTTCAAAATCTGTATCTCTTCCATATTCCCAAACTAATATTTGTTTCATTTTTTCTGGGTTTGGAAATTCCAAGTTTTGATTAAGATTACTTAATGTAATTGTAGTTCCGTTTTTACTTTTTTCACAACTTTCTGTGGATATAGGTAAAGGAACCTTTTCTAAATCATAATTACCTTTCGCTAATTCTTCTTTATCAATTAATAAAGTTGTTTTTACTCCATTCGCATAAGTTTCTAATTGCATTTTAGTTGCAACCATTAAACCTGCAAATTTCCCAATTCCTTTGCGACCTTTTACTTTTCTTTTTTTACTTATAGACAAAGCTCCTTTTCTAACAATTCTACTATTAGCTACATTCAAATATTCAGTCCTTACTTCATTTTCTTTCATTCCAGAACCATTGTCTTCAATAATGATTTTAGGATTTGGAATTAATGGTTCAGGAAATGTAATAATTATCTTTTCCGAATCGGCATCATAAGCATTGTCTATTAATTCTTTGATTGCATATTCAGCAGAACGATATGTTTCGCCTAATAACTCTGCAAGTTTTGTGTCTATCTTAAAAAATGCGTTTTTTGTCATCCGGTTTGCAGTTTTTTAATTGTGGTTACTTCTTTTTTCAAGCCTAAATATATGAATATCTTGCCTTTAAACAGATGTATAATTTGTAATACTTCATAATATATGTCGTAAAATAAAATCTGCTATGTTACCGTAAAATCTTAACATAAAAAAAAGCTCAAAACATCAATCACTTGATATTTTGAGCTTAATATAATGGCTATTTCTATTTGTTGTGTTTTTACATTAATGTAGTAAGTCCAAGAAAAAAAATTATTGCTTCTTTAAGTTCTCGACTCCGCTCGAACACCATACAAAAACATGGATTTTCACTATTTTACATTCAATCTAGAAGGTTCATTTACAAATTCAATGCTTTTCGGATAAATCCAACAACACCTTCATGGCTTTGTCCGCATCTTTTTTATCTACAAAAATATGATCGTGATAATAGACCGCAATCACATTGCAACTAATATTATGTGTTGCTAGTTCGGTTGAAAATATAGCCGTCAATCCCACAGCATCCAGCGATGAATGAATGGTGAGTGTAATCCAAGACGCAATATAGTCGTAGTTCAAATTAAGCTCGTCTGCTTTACTTTGTGCGATAACAATCGTGGTGCCCTCCGCTTCTTTAAATTCGCAAACCGTATCCTTTCTGCTAATTTCATCTAAATCCCTCACAGTTGTAAACACGTATTCACCGGGATTCAGTTTTGGGGTCATGCCTTTTAATAATTCAGATAAATTTGTTACTCCTGCCATTTAATTCTGGTGTTTTAATTTTTCAACTTCCTATTGAAAGGCTCTTATAATCTCTAAAGTCGATTGATGTGGTCTTCCCGCTGCTTTTTCAAAATCGGACGGCACATCATTCGCTCCATTTCTAATACCTTCGTAAATACCTGCGATGACAGTTCCTAAAAAGTCACCTAATTCTTCCTTTCGTTCTTCCAAATAAGCATCGACCGAAACAGAATGATATGCCAAATTTGTATTATAAACGTCATTAATATACTGCGCTAATTGCGATTGTGTGATGGGATCGCCTACAAGATTGTAAGTCTGCCCGTTATGTTTATCCTCTAGTAACATATGGGCATAAGCCGTTGCCAGTTCGTCTCGACTCGTGTAGGTACATAATCCGTCAGCCGCACAATTTTTAATTTCACCGTCTTTTACATAGGTGTCTATATACTCTAAATCGGGTTCTATATAAATACCGTTTCTACCAATTACCCAGTCCAATCCAGCGCTTTTTACATCTAATTCGGTTTGCCTATTGGATTGCACAATCGGACTAAACGCATTGTGTTCTTCGTCGCCAATAATACTGGTATACACTATTTTTTTAACGCCATTTGCTTTAGCAGCTTCGATAACATTGCGATGCTGTTGGATTCTTTTTTGAGGTTCGTCCATGCCAGACAATAGCATGACCACATCTATCCCTTTCAAGGATTCCTTTAAATCTTCCGGATTATTATAATCGCCTTTGCGTATTTCAATACCTAAATATTTTGCTTTTTCTGGTGTTCGGGCAAGGCCTATTATATGGTCTGCTCCTATATGGGTACGTAATTTATCTATAATTGAAGATCCCAATTTACCACTTGCCGATGTTACTGCTATAGTCATAATCTATGTTTTAATATTATTTTCAACCGTTTTTAGAAGCTTTCAAATCTTCCAACTCCTGCTCTAAATCCTCGGCTTTAGCTTTAAATTTTTGCATCGCTTTCTTAAGCTGACCCACTTTTTTTATAAGTTCATCGTCTTGTAAAGCATCATAAGTGGTTTCTCCGTTTGCTTCTTTTATCACTGATTTGCCACCACATGTTGGGCAATTTGCTACTGTACTCATATTATTCAGCTTTTTTTAAATGATCGATAACTCCTGTTAAAAAAACCGTTTTTAATGGTCTATCAGGCTGATTTTCGTATCCAATAATTACAGAACTATGAATGATCATCTTTTCAAAATCAAACACAATAGTTAAATAATCTTTAAGTCCCGTTTCGTGCCAATTTACGAGATAGAGATTTTCTCCAATTTTACGAGAACGGTACGGAATATCTGAATTCCCTTTCCCTGTTCCTGGTCCGCTAATCCATTCATATTGGGCCTTACCATTATCAAATTCCATATGTATGGCTTTCCCATCTTGGTACTGAAAATTTAACGAATAGCCATCCATATAATGTTCCGGAGTATTAAACTGAAATTTAGCATCTTCTGTTGTTTTTGTTTGCGCAAAACCTTGTCCGATACCAATGACAAGAAGACAAATTAATGTGACTAATTTTGATTTCATTTTATTCTGATTTAAAAGTTATAATTAAAAATTAAATTTTCCGTTGTTGTTTTTTCGTTCAGATTCTGGCAAGATGGCTTCAATGGCATCCCAATGCTCTGCGATTTTTCCGTTTTCTACGCGGAACAAATCATAAAAAGATGTTGGTATACCTGCAAAAGTACCTTCACTAACAGTTAACACAAAATTACCTTCACCCAATACCATATGATTTTTGTTAATCACCATAGTAATGCCTTGTTTTGCCATGTCTTCTAGCGCTTTCCCCAAACCAGAAACTCCATCGCCAATCCTTGTATTATGCTGTATATAGTTGTCGCCATCAAAATAGTTGTACATTTTATCGAACTCCCCATCAATTAAAACAGTATTTACAAAGTCTTTTACCAAAGCCTTATTTTCCGCTGTTTTATCTAAATCTGTAACCGCTGTAACACCGTCCGTTTGTGTTCTTCCACTTGGATTTGTAGTCGCTAAATCTGAAAAATTATCCCAATGTTCTATAATCTGACCGTTTTCAAACTTAAAGATGTCGAACCCTACTTTCGGTCCAAAAAAGTCGTATTCGGTATGCGTAATCGCATAATCCCCATCTTGAAAAGCGCGTACTACATTGGCTTTAAATCCGCTTTCTGGAGCATGATGTAAGACGTCTCCAAAACCTTTCAATCCATCGGCAACGGCAAGATTGTGTTGGGTGTAGTGCGTTGGATTAATATAGGCAATAGTCGATTTATCGCCAGTTTCTAAACTTGTAATTAATGCTGTCGCTTTGTCTTTATTTGATTTTACTGAGGTAGTTTCCATTTTTTCTAAGTTGTTATTGATTTGCTGTTGACTTTGTGCATGGCTAGTGGTTGTTAAAAGCACAACAGCAACCGTTGTAATTATGTGTTTCATGTTCTTGGGTTTAATTATGGTACAAAGATGAAACAACTACAGCGTGTAGAAAAGATGAAAACCGGTGTTAAAATGGTTAAAGTTGAACCATTACTGTTTTATAAGTGAATTTACAAACTCTTTTGGGGTTAATCCTGTGTTTTTCTTGAAATATTTAATGAAGTTGGTGGGATCATCAAACCCTAAACGATAGGCCAATTCTGAACTTTTCATGCTAGAATTGATTAGATTTCTTTTCGCTTGAAGAATAATATAATCATCAATCACATGTTTTGCCGTTTTATTAACCAGCTCTCTACAAACGGCATTTAAATGCTTATATGAGATGGCCAATTCTTTGGCGTAAAAACTAGCATTTCTACTTTTTGAAAGGTTTATTTCTATTAGCGAAGTGAATTTATGAAATAGGTTAACTTTTGAAGCATCCTTAATATGAAAGGTTTGGTGTTGCTTAATATCTTCAGCTTTAGATATTAAAATAGTAAACAACGCATTGATAATATTTTTCTGATTGAATGAATCAGACGTGTTGTATTCTTTCTGTAAAAGATTAAAATAATCTATAAAATCTGAAGCTTTAGGAATCTGTGATATGGGAGAAAAGAGTTGCGGATTAAATAATCTGAACACAAAATCTTTAGACAAATTAGAAAAACAATCCACAAAATAAGCTTCGGTAAAAATGATACAAAACCCTTTCAGCGTTTCTGAAAACTCGAAGGCATTAACTTGTTCTTTGGTTAAATACACTAAACTATTTTGTTGTACTGGAAACCAACTAAAATCGATAAAATGTCTTCCAGATCCTTCTGTAAAAAAAATGAGATTGTAAAACTTAAGCTGATGTGGTAATTCTGGATTATGACTCCCCTTATTTTTAAATTTTGCAATTTTTTCAATAGGCACAATTTCAAAACCGAAATTTTTAGAGATTTCAGAATCGAGTTTTTCAGGATTAAATGTAACAGATGGAATGTCTTTTGTCATAGTACCTAGATTCCCTTTATAAAGAATGCACAATCAAATTTTAAACCATTAAATATATTACTTTCTATTCAGATAAAAATACGCTAAATAATATTCATCTCTGGTCGGTTTAAAACACTAACTTCTGCTCGTTATATTGTTTTTAAGGAACGACTAAGGCTTAGCTTCTAGGATTTCGTTGATGTAATTAGCCATTCTATTGATGCTATTTTTTTTTAACACCTCTAGGAACTACATTTGACTACACTATAATGAAACACTAATTAAACGTAATTCAAAAAACAATATGAAATTAAATAGTCTTAAAAATTGTGCCTTAATACTCATTCTATTAAACCTTGTTAGCTGCAGTGAAAATGATGAAAACATAGATACTGATGAGGAAACAACCACAGAAACTATAGAGGTTCCTGAAGTATATTCAAAAATTTACGGCGCAACGAGTATTACAAGTGATGGCACGTATATTTTCATTAAAACGGATGGAACGCCAGACCATAAAAGTGTGTATTATCCGACGTCAAGCGATTTATACGAGGACTTTAGCGGGACCACTTTTGAGGGGTATTCATTTGTAAAAAACCCGAATACTATTGCTACGTTCGATTATACTTTTAAAATCCCTTTAAACCCAACAGTAGCGACCAACCATGCCGCAACACCACTTGGTGCTATAGGGGTTTCGTTAAACGGCGTGCCTTTATTTAATCAGTATGCAGGCCCAAATCAGCCACTTACAGACGAGTTTAAAAGTTTTGATCAATATTGGGGACACCCAACAGGAAATGGAACGTTTCATTATCATATTGAACCATTATATTTAACAACCGTAACTGCTAGCAAGTCCGCTTTATTAGGTTTTCTACTAGATGGTTTCCCTGTTTATGGTCCTGAAGAAGATGGAGAAGATGTTACTGGCTTAGACGCTTATCATGGTCATTCGCACGCTACAGAAGATTATCCTGATGGGATTTACCATTATCACATTACGAATACGGACCCATATATAAACGGAAATGGTTATTATGGAACACCTGGAACTGTAACACAATAATGAAATATAGCTATTTAATATTCTTGTGTATTTACTTCTGTTCGTGCAAAAGCAAAACGAACGACGTGATTATTGATAAAATAGTCCCAACGTCATTCGTTTTAAAATCTGAAACAACCACAAAACGCAACTTGCTTTACGTAGATGATAACACCTATTCCGGTTTTGTTTACGAACTCTACCCTGAAACCGCAGATACCCTGTTAATAGTAGGATATTATAACGGATTAAAAGAAGGCGTTTCAAAAAAATGGTATGCAGGAAATGAGATGATGGAGCTGCGTTATTTTGCTTCAGGACAAAAAAACGGAAAGCAAGTTGCCTATTGGGAAAACGGAAATAAACGGTTCGAATATTCTGCTAAAAATGATGGGTATGAAGGCGAATTGAAAGAATGGAATAGCGACGGATTTTTATTTCATTTGGCAAACTATAAAAACGGACAAGAAGACGGTGCGCAAAAATTATGGTATGATAACGGAAAAATCAGGGCCAATTACGTGATTGTTGAAGGTAAAAGATATGGATTATTAGGAACTAAAAATTGTGTAAATGTATCGGATAGTATTTTTATTGCTAAGTAGTTTTTTAATTATAAGCTGTAATCACAGCAAAAAACAAGAACCTAACATAAAGGAGGCATTAGCGTTGCCCTACTATAACGACCCAACGTTTACTCCGGTTTTTATTCAGGATACCTCTCGCGTTGAAAACGAAATCACACATACTATTGGTGATTTTGAATTCTTAAATCAAGACAGTGTTTTAGTGAATCAAGATATTATTGAGAGTAAAATACACGTCGCCAATTTTATTTTTACGAGTTGTGGTAGTATTTGCCCTGTCATGACGGATCATCTAAAAATCGTTAGTGATAGCTTGCAAAAAGATAACAGTATTGTATTTTTATCCTATTCCGTTACGCCATGGATCGATACGCCTAGCGTATTAAACGCATACAAGAAAAACCAGGGTATAACTAATACCAACTGGCAATTTCTAACAGGTAAAAAAAGTGATATTTATACACTAGCCCGACAGTCGTATTACGCCGAAGAAGATATAGGTTTCAGCAGAGACAGTACAGAATTTCTACACACAGAACATTTAATTTTAGTCGATAAAACCAAAAGGATTCGTGGTATTTATAATGGCACTGTCGCTTTAGACATGACCGCACTCATTAATGATATCCGTACTTTGCAGAAAGAAAGATAATGGGTTTGGTAGTAAGCTGAAGGAAAGTCAGTTAGAATATATTTTTTTAAATAATATATGACAGATTTAAATATCACACAAATTTCTAAAGTGAACAATTTATCTTACTATTTGTATTTTACCCGACATCACGCTTAATAATGTTTAAGATGTTCTATGTCGGTTTCAAAGGTCGATAATTTTATGCTTCGGATAGTTTATGTCAACCACCACCTATCAATTACTAATAAACCTGAAGTTGTTTTGTCTTTACAGGAAGATGATGAGGAACTAAATTTGATTTTAAAAGTTAGATCTGGGAATGTAGTGCACGTAACCCATCTGGATACTTAAATTGAATAACTATCTATTTTGCTGTTTTTTTGAAATACAATTAAAACGAAACCTCACTACACACAACATAACAGCATGTTACTTCTCGACTAAAATAAATAGAAATAAAACGCTTTCAGACTACGGTTTACCGTAACATATAATTTTATTAAATATTTACATTCGTGCCTAAATGATAATTTTAATAAAAAAAGAACTAAATGTACTTCATGTTTAGAATTATCGTTGGGACAAGAATTCGACCGGAACACTCCTTTAAAAAAAGTACGGCAAAATATTAAAAATAGATTTATAATGAAAAAAATCACAGTAGTAGCAGCTATTTTTTGCTCTATGTTTTTATCAAGTTGCGCCGTCCATGAAGGGATGACTAGTAACTTAAACAACAATACAACAGAAGTTGTCTTAGCTAAAAACAACTACAAAATCCTTGAAAGAGTACAAGGTGAATCTGAAGCAAGATATATCTTAGGTTTTGGAGGTCTTTCTAGAAATGGATTAATTGCTGAGGCTAAAGCGAATATGTTAGAGAATGCTGATATTCTAGGAAGCTCGAAAGCCATAATAAACGAAACTGTTGAATATAAAAATTCCTTTTTTCCATTCTTCGGAAGTAAAAAAGTTATAGTATCTGCTTATATAGTTGAGTTTACAAACTAGAAGTTTAAATATCATTTAGTGTACAAGATAAATTCACATAATTTATCTCCAAAAAAGGTAATAGAGCGTAATCCGTTTTGTTACCTTTTTTAATTTTAAAGAAGTAGTGCTATATTTTACTTAAATAGTTAACTAAAAATAAACTCTATCCAAAAAACAAATCACTATAAATTGCTTTATTAAATAACTCTTTCAAAATACATCCTCCTTTCTACAAGAGTCTACATTTAACCAAAAATTCTATTTCATCTTAAGCGCAAAGTAAACTTTAAGTTAATCTTTCCACAGAAAACATATCACAATTAATATTTAGTTAATCCTTAGTTAAAGTTATAAGTAGATATAGGAAATAACAATTTCATTTATTTGTAAAAAATTTCATCACCTCCTTAAAAACCTAAGCTTATAAGAATAAACGCCTTGAATTAATCCAAAATTTAAAACCCGCTTCTGCTCTAACAGAAACGGGATACTAAAAATTAAATTACAGTAAAAACTCCATAATTAAATTCTAATGCAATACAATTTAATAAATTCTAATAAAAATAAAAATAATACGGTCTTTTATTTGGTCGCCGTTCTTTTGTTTTTTAATTATTCAGCGGTAATAGCTAAAACCAATTTTTACACAAAAAATGAGAATCATAAAAAAACAATTACAAATTACATTCTACAACAACAAAATATTAATGGTACAATCTTAGACGAAAATGGAATACCACTACCTGGCGCTTCAGTCGTAGATATATCAAGTAAAAATGGAAGTTCGACAGATTTCGACGGAAAATTTTCTCTTGCCATATCAAAATTACCCGCAGTTATTAAAGTATCGTATATCGGTTATAAATCTCAAGAAATCACGATTAATAATCTGAATCCCTTAAATATTCAAATGGAGATCGACCAAAATGCGCTGGACGAAGTCGTTATTGTAGGATACGGAGAAACAAGTCGAGAAAAAATATCCACTGCAGTAAATACGGTCGACACTAAATTTATAGAACAAAGACCAATAGCCGATGTCGGTGGAAGTCTACAAGGGGTTAGCCCGGGTTTAAATGTCACTCAAAGCACAGGAAAAGTAGGTTCCGAGCCAATCATTAACATAAGAGGATTTACTTCTATTAATGGAGGTACGCCATTAATTTTAATCGACGGTATAGAAGGTGACCTAAGCACGTTAAACCCTAACGACGTAGAGTCAATAAGTGTGCTTAAAGATGCTGGTGCTGCCGCCATCTATGGTGCAAGAGGTTCTTTTGGAGTCTTATTAGTGAAAACTAAAAATGCATCTAATGGGAACATACAAGTAAATGTAGATGTTACAACTGCAATGAATTCTCCTACTATGAATACAGATTTCCTTAAAGATCCTTTTAAAGCGGTATCTATTGTCGACGAATCCTTTAGAAATAATAGTGGAGCTTCTTATACTGGTTATACTGAAGAGGATATGCAAGCTCTTTACGAGGTATCTCAAGACCCATCTCTTGCAAGGGTTGTAATAGACCAACGAAATGGTAAGGATCAATATGTACATTATGGGGCAACAGACTGGTGGAATACATTTTTCAAAAAGAGTTATCCTACACAGATATATTCAGCTTCTATTTCCGGAGGAACTGATAAAATAAAAACATATTTTTCTTATAGAAACTACAAATCTGAAGGAATATTAAAGGTTCAAGAAGACACATACGATAAATATAACTTGAGAAGTAAAACAGATATTATAGCTGCAGATTGGTTAACATTTACAAACAATATGCAATACAATAGTTCTGAAGATTTAGAACATGGGGGAAGTCAATATGGAAGTTACAGTAATGTCTGGAAAAGTAATATGTGGGTACACGCACTACCCTCTTATGTACCTATAAATCCAAACGGAGGAGCACTTTGGCGTACCGAATTAAATAATTATACTATCGGGGATGGACTCTATGCCGCTTTGTTACAAGGCACATCGAAACAGGAAACGACAGATAACGAGTTTTCAAACATTGCTTCTGTAGAAATAACACCTTTACGTAATGTTAAATTAAATGCAAGCTATGCTATTAGAAGAAATAACTATAGCAGATACCAACGCTCTACCAAGATTCCCTATTCAATTTATCCAGAACAAATAGATCTTATGGGGAACGATTACCTGAATGAATTTCGCACCGAAAGTGAATATAATGCTTTTAACATTTATGGGGATTACAAAGGAAACTTTGGAAATCATTCCTTAAAAGCTACAGTTGGATTTAATCAAGAAACGTTCCTTACAAAAAGTATATCGGCTTCTAAACAGAATTTAATCTCGGATGATTTAATTTCACTCGGTCTAGCAACTACTAATCCTAATGCTTCTGGAAGTGCTTCAGAATGGGCGATTCAAGGTTTATTTTACCGTTTAACTTACGATTACAAAGACAAATATGTGTTTGAATTTAACGGAAGATATGATGGAACTTCGAGATTTCCATCTGATTACAGATGGGGATTTTTCCCTTCTGCTTCTGCAGGTTGGCTATTAAATAAGGAAGGGTTTTTCAAAAACATTACAGGCAACACATTTGATCTTTTTAAAATTAGAGCATCTTACGGATCTTTAGGAAATCAAAACATTGATGATTATGCCTACTTTCCAACAATGCCAAACGGTTTATATAATTATGTTTTAAACGATAGTCAATTAAACTATATAGAATCTCCAACATTAAACCCAACGGAAATTACATGGGAAAAAGTAAGTACTCTAGATTTTGGTGTAGATATTAATTTGTTAAAAAACCGCCTATCGTTAACTTTCGATTGGTTTATGAGAGACACTGATGGTATGTTATCGCCTGGAGCAACTTTACCAAGTGTTTTAGGTACAAGTTCTCCTTTAGAAAATGCAGCAGATTTAAGAACTAAAGGATTTGAATTATCTGCAAGCTATGCCGACTCTTTTAATCTATCTGGCGATCCGTTTTCTTTTTCTGTAACAGGTAACTTATCTAATTCAAAAACAAAAATAACAAACTTCGAAAATCCAAATTTGAGTCTAGTCGATTTTTATGAAGGCATGACTATTGGCGAGCTATGGGGATACAGAATTGATGGGCTTTTTCAATCCGAAAGTGAAATCGCGAATCACGCCGATCAGAGTTTTGTCTCAAACCGTATAACATCTGGTGGTGGCTTGCAACCAGGCGATGTAAAATACATCGACTTAGACGGTGATGGATATATTGGAGAAGGCGAAAATACTGTAAACAATTCTGGAGACAGGGAAATTATTGGTAATTCCGCTCCTCAATACCTTTACAGCTTTCTTGCAAATGCTGACTGGAAAGGGTTCGATATATCCGTATTCTTTCAAGGAGTAGGAAAACAAGATTGGTATCCTAATTCTGATTCTAGATTATTCTGGGGACCATACAACAGACCTTACAACTCATATATCAGAAAAGATCTAGCAGATAATATTTGGACACCTGAAAACACAGATGCATATTTCCCTAGAAATTACGGATACATTGCCTTAGGTGGTTCACTAGAAAAAGTGAATGATAGATATTTACAAAGTGTAGCTTATCTTAGAATGAAAAATATAACTTTCGGTTATACTTTACCTGCTAAAGCTATATTTAAATCGCCTACAACAAGACTTCGTTTTTACTTTAGTGGAGAAAACCTGCTAACACTCTCTTCATTAACAGATTACATCGACCCAGAAGCCGCAAGTAATTCTGTTAACCTAAACAGTCCGTCTGCTTCATCTAACAGAAGTACAGCGCAAACTACTCCTTTTTCTAAAACATACTCGATAGGTATGTCTCTAAAATTTTAAACCTAATAATCATGAATTTTAAAAATATAATTTACAGTTTAATTACAGCATTTTGCTTGTATTCATGCAGTGACGATTTATTAGATACACAACCATTGTCTGAAATTACTGCAGAAACATTTTTTAATACCTCTAGCGATTTACAACTATATACCAACGGATTTTATCGCATGTGGCCAAGCACTTCTATTTATAATGGAGACGCTATCACAGATAATATTATTCAAACGGAATTAAGTGATGAAATTAGAGGTACACGGCTAGTACCATCTACTGGTGGTGGCTGGGATTGGGAATATCTTAAAGATATAAATTTTTTCCTTCAAGAATACGAGAAATGTGAGGACGAAGCCGCTAAAGCGCATTATGGAGGTGTTGCTCATTTTTTCAGAGCGAGATTTTATTTCGATAAACTTCAAAGATTTGGTGCTCTACCATGGTATGACAAACCTATTTCTCCAGACGATATAGAGGCACTAACAAAACCTAGAGATTCTAGAGCATTCATCGTAGCAAAAATTCTTGAAGATTTGGATTGGGCTATAGCAAACTTAAAGTCAGAAAAAAACACTTACGAAGTTAATAAGTATACAGCTTTAGCTCTAAAATCTAGAGTAGGTCTTTATGAGGGTACGTTTCAAAAATACAGAGAAAATAGTGGTTACGAAACATATTTAGAGGCTTCCGTATCAGCTTCCTTAGAGTTAATAGACAATTCTCCTTATCAGATTTACACAACAGGTACGCCTAATATGGATTATTTAGAACTTTTTAATGCTCATAATGCAAATGAAACAGAAATTATTCTTGCGCGTGCATATTCTAAAGATTTAAGTATAGGTCATAATGTAAACTACTATACCACAACAAGTTCTTATGGTCGTCCAGGTATGACAAAAGATTTAGTAAATAGCTATTTAAACAGTGATGGTTCACGCTTCACAGACGCACCAAATTACGATAAAACACCATTTATTGAGGAGGTAAAAAACAGAGACCCTCGTTTGTCGCAAACCATCCGAACTCCTGGTTATACAAGAAAAGGTCAAAGTATTCCCCTAGCACCAAATTTAGGGGCTACAGTAACCGGTTACCAAATTATAAAATATGTTACAGAACCGGTATATGATACCAATAACCAATCCATAACCGACTTACCTATTTATCGCTTAGGGGAAGTCGTCCTTAATTATGCTGAAGCTAAGGCAGAATTAGGTACTTTAACACAAATAGATTTAGATAAATCTATTAATCTTCTGCGTAAACGTATTAATATGCCAAATCTAAATCTAGATAAATCAAATACTACTCCAGATACTTTTATGGCAAATCAGTACACAAATGTTACTGGTGGAAATAAAGGCGTTATTTTAGAAATAAGGAGAGAAAGAAGAATCGAATTGTATATGGAAGATTTTAGATGGGACGATGTTGTACGCTGGAAAGCAGGCCAAACATTAACGCAACCAATTCGTGGTTTATACTTTCCTGGACCAGGATCTTACGATCTTACTGGAAACAGTGAAACAAACGTAGTTATCTACGAGGGAGATAGACCCGACAACACAATAAGTGGTGTACAATACTATAAATTAGGTTCAGATATCTCATTAGATGCTAATGGATTAGTCGATCCGCATCCAGATTACAACAGCAGGCAATTTAATGAAAATAAAGATTACTTATATCCTATACCTCGTCTAGAATTACAACTCAATCCTAACCTTGAACAAAACCCAAATTGGAACTAATGAAACACCTTTCAATACTAATACTTGCACTACTACTAGGTAGTAGTGTTTTTTCTCAAGCTCAAAATCAAGAATTAACAGTCGTATCTTTCAATGTAAGATATAATAGCGATCAAGACGGAATAAACATATGGGATAACAGAAAAGAATGGCTTACGCACAGCATGCGTTTTATAAAAGCAGATCTTATAGGTGGGCAAGAGGTTACCTACTCTCAACTTCTAGACATGCAAAAGCTTTTACCAAACTATGAACATATTGGTATCGGTAGAAATGGTGGGAATGAAGGCGAATTTTCACCAATATTTTACAGAAAAGATAGATTTGAAATCATTAAACATGAAACATTTTGGTTATCTAAAACCCCTACTCAAGTTGCTTCTAAAGGTTGGGATGCTAATCTGCCCCGTATTGTTACTTGGGCCTTATTTAAAGATAAAATAAGTGGCAAAACCTTTTATCTGTTTAATACCCATTTCGATCATAAAGGCAAGGAAGCACGTTTAGAGAGTGCTAAATTAATAAGTAAAAAAATAAATACTATTGCTAAAAACGAACCTGTAATAGTTACTGGCGATTTTAATAGTGCTCCAGATAGCGAACCTACTGAAATCTTATTAAATAACGGATTTAAAGACCCTTATCTTACACTAGACAAAGATCAGGTTTATGGTCCAGAATACAGTTCTAACGGATGGAATGTAGCCAACAAAACATCTGAAAACAGAATAGATTACATTTATTATAAAGGCAATATCAAGCCATTAAGTTTACAAATATTAGACGGACAACGTGGTGATAAATTCATTTCAGACCATTTTCCTATAATTGCAAAACTGAATATAGGTTCTAAATAACTTATTATATCAGAACACATATAGCATATCTAAATTGTAAGCAACAGGAACATGCTATTTAAATGTGTAGAATTCAGGGTTAAGGTATATACTTTAACCCTGTTTTTATATAAAAACACCTACTTTAATTGACGCTCTAATACCTAACGGATAAGACATATAATCTAATACATTTCAATGATTTAAGATACTATAGGTGCTCATTTCAAATCCACTTCAAAACTTCATACTTCACATTTTATCCTAAAAGTATATTGAAACCCACATATATTTAGATCACGTTATACCAAAGGTTTTAAAACATTTTATTATTTTGTTTCACATCATCTCATACACTTAAACATGATCCAATACATTATAAATCGCTTTGATAAAATTTATTTAAAAATTAACTGTAGGTGTTATCATTCATCGGCATTAGTCTTTTCTTGCTTTCCAAGGTTTCGATTGTAAAAAACTGAGTCTGTGTCTTTCACAAACAATACTTGTCGGATTAAAATCTTATTTATACTTTTAAGAGGGTGAATTACAATCAACTTTATAACTGACGTACAAATGAATAATCCACATTTATCCAAACGCACGCTTAAAATTCTGCAATTCATAAAAGACAAGTACTACCCTTCCATAAATCAGATTTTCGACTATCTAAAAACATACGATCTCGTAGTGTCCTACCGAACGTTTCACCGAGATTTAAAAAAACTAAGAACCGATTTTGGTATCGAAATCACCTACAACAGAGTATATAACGGCTATTTTATTAATAAAGAAGAGAGTATAGATATTCCCTCCTTTTTTAGGTTTTTAGAACTGGTTAGCCTAGCCGAACTGTTTTCTGATGGGTTAAGAGGCGACAAAAAACTAATGGAATATGTGCATTTTGAAAACACACCAGAGTTGAAAGGTATCGAAAATTTACAGCCTATTTTAATAGCCATAAAACAAGGTTGTAAGCTATCGTTTACCCATTATAACTATTATAAAGACACCGTAAAAGCCTACACCATTTCGCCCTTAATGGTTAAAGAGTACTTAAACCGCTGGTATGTAATTGGTATTATAGAAGCAACCGAAGACCTGCGTATTTTTGGAATAGATAGACTTTCTGAAATCCAGCAAGGCGAACTCACTACCGTACAAAAGAAAAACTTCCAACAGGAATTAGATAAATTTAAAGATATTGTGGGGGTCCGCATAAATGAAACGCCTAAAGCACGCATAGTTATTCAAACGGACGAAAAACATATGCGCTACTTAAAAAGCCTTCCCCTACACCACTCTCAAGTGATTTTAGATGACAAAAACCCAGAGGACATTAAAATTAGCTATGAGATTAGACCGAATTACGAATTTGACACTCAAATCTTAAAAATGAGTTCCGAAGTCGAAGTCCTAGAGCCCATGTGGTATCGCGAACATATAAAGTCAAAAATAGAAGCTATCTATAAAAAATATAAAGCCTAATTACCAGTTCGGTAACAAATAATCCTATTCACTTTTACCAAAATAATTTTAAGACTGACATGTTTTGTCAGTGTCTATGTCCATATTTGTGTCTACCTTTTAATAGTTAACCGTAAAATACATCACATATGAACATTTTATACATCCACGGACTCAACAGCAGTTTAAGCGCCGAAAAACGATCTGTTTTAGAACACTATGGCACCGTATACGCGCCGTCTATCGATTATGAAAATAACGCAGATGCTATTGCCCAACTTATTACTACCTATCAAACGTCCAACATGCATGTGGTTATAGGTAGCAGTATGGGTGGCTTTGCGGGCTATTATGTGTCTAATCAATTTCAATGTCCGGCATTACTATTTAACCCTGCTTTAGCGCGACGCTCGGTACAGCAAAATATTCCTGAATTCACACATCAAAAAAGCATTTTAAAACATATTATTTTAGGCACAGCAGATACAGTGGTGAATCCAACAGAAACACTTCAATTTCTAAGTGAAACCATAGCACTTCACCCAGAATACAACATCCATCTTCGAAATGATTTAGAGCATCGCATTCCGTTAGACATTTTTAAAGAAGAGGTGGATTTGTTTTTTAGTAAGTACAATCAGCTTAAATAATCCGATCTAAAAACAAAGCTATTAGTACACTTATTTACGGTTGTAAATTTAATCTAAAATCGGAGATCTTAAAAGGTTGACAATCAAAATAACCAGTGTAACAAATGTGACAGCCAAAGCGAAATCAATATCGCATCTTTGTAACATCAAACACAGTCATACATGACACATATATTAAAACACAAACACACTCTAATCGGGGTATTAATAGGCGCCATTGTAGGCTATTTGTATTATCATTTTGTGGGTTGTATGACTGATACTTGTGCCATGACGTCAAGACCACTAAACAGTACGTTGTATGGTGCACTGTTAGGAGGATTAGTATGTAATATGTTTCATAAAGAAAAATCTAAAACCGAATAAAGTGAGCGCCGCACAGCTAATCCAAGAAAAACAAGGTCGTGCATGTTGTAATAGCAGCTCTTGGCTCAATGTTAATTATTATCAATCACAAACACATTAAATATATGTTCAATACACTTAAACAACTTTTCGGATTCGGACCAAAATTAGATTATGCTCAATTAGTAAAAGAAGGCGCTATCATACTCGACGTCCGCACAAAAGGAGAATTTCAGCAAGGTCATATTAAAGGAGCTCAAAATATGCCATTAAATAATCTTTCTACAGAAGCTTCTAAACTAAGTAAAACCAAAACAATCATCACCTGTTGTGCAAGCGGAATGAGAAGTGCACAAGCAAAAAAAGTACTTACTGCCAATGGGTTCACCGCCGTTAATGGTGGAGGTTGGAGCAGTTTACAGGGGAAGATTTAGAAGGAACTAAAAACGACATGCTGTAAAAAAAAGCAATAGCATAGGTCGTGTAAAATGATACTTGCCACTGGCTATATCGTTACAATGACCTCTATTTCTTAATAATAACCATATTCAACCGATAACCGTCAATAGTACTATGAAACTTAAAAGGTGTATTGCGCAAACAATGATTTAATCATTTTATAATCAACACACTAAGATTCTAAAATAGTATACAAAAAAGTTCCAAGTAGGCCTTCTAAATTTAAAAAGAGCCTTAATACAGAAACAAGGCGTAAACTTTTTTTACATTTTTGTAAGTTCCAACTTTAATGTCGACCATAAGAGCGTACGATGCGTAGCAATCAACTATTCAGTGTTGGTAAAACATAGCATAGCGATAATAAAAACGCGTAAATGCAAAAAAAGAAATAGAAGATTGTATAGATAGCATCGTCACAAATGTTCAAGCACATTTTTTTTACAACATTTCTAAACGAACGTTTAGTTAAGAATTAATAATTAGATAAGACTTAAAATTATGACAACATTAAAAGTACACAGCATTGAAAGTGCACCAGAAGAAAGCAAAGCATTATTAGAAAACTCTCAAAAAGCTTACGGGATGATTCCTGGATTACACGGTGTATTAGCAGGTGCTCCAAAGATATTAGAAGCTTACCAAACCCTACACGAGTTATTTACACAAACCTCTTTTAACGAAGAAGAATTAACTGTAGTATGGCAAGCCATTAACGTAGAGCATGCCTGTCATTACTGTGTGCCAGCGCATACAGGTATCGCTAAAATGATGAAAGTAAATGACGATATTACAGAAGCGTTACGTAACGAAACACCTTTAGCAGATGCTAAATTAGAAGCATTAAGGACCATGACCTTAACGATTGTTAGAAATCGCGGACACGTTTCTCAAGCAGATCTAGATGCATTTTATGCTGCGGGATACGGCGAACCTCAAGTGCTAGAAATCATCTTAGGATTATCTCAAAAAGTGATTAGTAATTACACAAATCATATTGCAAATACACCTGTAGATGCGGCATTTAAACCTTTTGCTTGGTCTAAATAAGGCGTAATACCTTTTAAGCATTACAATAAATTCATAAGACTAAACCTTCCGCAGTTGCGGAAGGTTTTTTAGTTTATAGAAAAGTATATATATCCCCAAAAGAACGCTCCCAAACCTACACCCGTGGAGCGTTTAAAACTCACGCCAAAAACCGCTCTATATCCACTAAATATGCCCAATATTGGGTATACATAAAGTGATATAAAATTAAGATCTTTATATCGCATCATTATAGGATTGCCCCATCTCTTCCATATAGCATGACCAGCTGTAATACCACTTTGTATATAAACGGAATAGCCAAAAACCGAATACAATTGGCACTAAACAATCACTATTATGCAAACACCAACACACCAAGCCATGCGAATCATGTTGGCCTTAGCGCTTATCGTTTCAGTACTTAATTGTGACCAACAGCAAAAAGAAACGCCACAACCCATAGAAAAAGAGGTCGTAAAAGCACATGAAACACCGGAATACTTTTTATTGCGTCCTGAAGTCGAAAAGGCATACGGCTATGCACATGCGGTAAAAACAGGAAACGCGATTAAAATTTCGGGAGCTGCAAGCATGGACGATACTGGCCAGCCCACAGCCATAGGCGATTTCGGACAACAGATGAAGAATTGTTATGCCAATCTGGATAAAATACTAAAACATTACGGCTGTACGTTCGACAATGTTATAGTCGAAAATGTATTTACAACCCATATGGCTTTATTTCTGGAACACGCGGCTTTCCGAAGCACCATTTACACCAAACACTTTCCAACCGGCTCCTAGTTAGGGGTTACCGAACTTGCCGTACCAAAATTCATGATCGAAATGGAATTGGAAGTCCACAAATCAGAATAAAAGTACAAACACAGGCGGTTTTATAAGCACAAAGCCGGATGGTGCCAATAAGCCCCTGCATATCTTTCAACACCTCCTCATAGCACCCCATAGCTTCTTTGCTTATCAAAAAAATAAGCGAAACATGCCTTAAGTCATAGTTCTTCTTATAAATCTCATGTACATTTATCCTTGCACAATGCGCACGGTCATTATTAAATCACAGGTTTAATGTATGGCACACCACACTGTTCGGTTTCATTTCCTCCTACACATTTAGGGTAAACACTTTGTATTATGAAAACGCAACATCGCTATGTATTAATCATACTTCTTACCGTAATCATCCCCTCTGGGCTTTGGTTACTCACTTTTCCTAACACCACCATAAAACACGATGCGATTCCCTTTTTTGTATATGGAAGTCAGTGGTTTAGTATCATTGGTTTTTCTTTATTTGCCATGTCTTTTATTTTAACCACACGGCTTAAAATTATAGAAACCTATTTTGGCGGACTCGATAAACTGTATCAGAAACACATTACCGTCGGAAAATGGGCATTTTTCATGATTTTAGCACATCCAATATTCTTATTACTCCGATGGATTCCAGACGATATCAAAAAAGCATTTTGGTACATATTGCCTCTGCACAGAAAGTTAGAAATCAATGCGGGCAGTTGGGCTTTACTCCTATTAATTGTACTAATTCTATTGACGCTCGTCATTAAATTGCCGTATAACAGCTGGAAAATCACTCATAAATTTATGGGCCTTGGCTTAATCTTAGTGCTTATTCATGTGTTTGGGGTTCAGCATTTTTATCAACACAACACCTATCTCGCTTTGTATTTTATGGTGCTGGGCTCACTAGCTGTATTGGCCTTTTTATATAAATCTGTGTTTTATAAATGGTTAGCAAAAAAGCAAACCTTCGAGGTGGTAGCCATTGATAAATTAAACGCCACGGTTATGGACATTACGTTGTTTGATGCAAACTTCAATTTTAAGTATGTACCAGGGCAATTTTGTTTCTTTCAGTTTAAACACCCAGACCTCAGCATGGAATCGCATCCCTTTACCATCTGTGGTTCCCCTAAACAGCATGAAATACATATACTGGTAAAATCCTTAGGCGATTATACCACCACGCTGTACAACACCTTAACGCCACATACGGTAGTCTTGGCCGAAGGACCTTATGGGTGCTTCGATTATAAATCAGGAACATCCAAACAAATATGGATTGCGGGAGGCGTGGGCATCGCCCCGTTTGTCAGCTGGTGTCACGATTTAGAACGTCACCCATGGCCTGAGCTTGAAGTGGATTTATACTACTGTGTGCACCAAAGTTCAGAGGCCTTTCATAGGAAAGCTTTTGAAACCCTAGCAGCGCGTATGCCTCATTTTCATGTGCACATACACTGTTCCAATATCTCAGGACATATACAAAGCAGTGCTATTGAAGGGCCACACGACAAAACCCTGTTTATTTGCAGTCCGAAAAATCTAAGAACAGCCTTACTAAAAGGGTTTGACACCCTGAATGTGCCGAAAGCAAACATCATCTATGAGGATTTTGATTTTATCTGATGTAAAAAGTAACGCCTTATACTAGCCATAAAGATGCACCAAAAACAAGAATGATGAGGATGCTTTTGATATAGCTGACTCCCGCTGTTTTACCAAAATCGGGAATGGGATGATATCCTATGCGGTTCGCACACCACCGACTTGTCAATTTTACCCAAGCACGCATACCAAAAATACTACTACACATCAAACACATAGGTTGCAACGCGTTACTTTTAAAAGCTAATACCGTCTAGAATACTACACCCTATATTACCTCATTATTCCCTAAAACGTTCACAAATTTCACCTCATGATATAGATATGTATCGCTTTTTTTGTCACCTTCAAACACTAATTTTCATCCTTTTGGGAGCTTTGTTCAACACTTCTTCGAGGATTGTTCGAGTCAGCTCCCTAAAACAGGGCTTTTTACGAAGCATCCTCGAAGGATTATTGAAGCACTCCCGAAGGAACCCGCTATGACATGAAACAAATACAGGAACATGGATTATAGTGTTTAAAATGTTGGGATATGTTTATTTGGTCTTGGGGAATTGGGATGGTGGCCGTGGATCTTTAAGTTAAAGTAGGGTTATGTGGTTTGTTTAGTATGCTTTATGAATCCTCTTTGACTTATATAAAGATAAATTTTAAAAACTATTTAAAAGACTTGTTGGATTCTTGTTTTATTTACTATCTGATAGAATAAAGTTAACAAACCTTTAAACCATTGCATCATAATTTAACTGTAAGTTATAAAAAAGTAACTATAGAGTTAGATTTCAGCTTTACTAAACTAATTTCAAATACTTTATATAAACTTACTATAATTAAATTTGAAGTTTATTAAAATCAATATTATTTAAACTTTCGATCTTATTTTACAGAATTATTCATTTTTTAACTTTTTTAATAAATCTCAAATATTTGTATACATTTAAATATGTTTAGGGTTAGATAATTATCAAAATTCAAATTTAAGACAAAAAATTAAATACTAAAACTAGTTCTAGCCATTAAAGAAAATTCACCAGCATCAATAATTGACTCATTGATTAAATCATTATTTAATTTAAAAATTTCCCTAAGACTATCTACAGTATAATTTTCATTCAAATTTTCATTTATGAAATTTACTATTTCTTGAGTTACTTTATTCAAATCACCTTTTAAAGGTCCAATACCTTTTAATCTATTGAATGAAGATAACCTATCATCCAATAGTCCTTTACGTTTTAAACCATAATATTTAATCGACATCTCACCACGTAAATCTTTAGCTATTAATGTATCTTCTTTAAATTCTAGATGATTCTCTGGTTTTTCAGTTGGACATATTAAAATTGGTTTTTCTGATTTAATTAAGTGATTTTTTAAATGCGGTATAGCTCTATCACAATTATCATTAAGCGGAAAATTTTCTTTCTTATACTCCCTGTTACATACTTCACAAGAAAAAAACAAATTATTCCAGTCATATACTAACCAATAATAGCCTGGTTTTTTATAACCTGGCACTCCTGGTATTTTATAACGTCCCTTGGGTCTAAAATGCTCAACATCACCTGGACTATTAGTAGTAAATTTGCTTTCACAATAACAGCACTTATTGTGTTGGTCCGATTTTAATTGTTCTTTTACCGTGGTATCTCCATAAATACTATTTTTAAAACCCTTTATATCACTGCCTCTAGCAGTGTTTGTGTAAGGTCTAGAGTCACACACAAAATCGAGCATGTCCTTAACTTTCTCTTCTAATCCTGCTGTAGCAAGACGATTTGGAACTATATCTGACTTATGGATCTTTATCATGATTTATCTACTTTACTAAATATTTCAGATAATTTTTTCATTCTTTCATTCAGTTTCACTTCATAGGATGTTCTGCCTACACCAAGATCTTCTATTGTGCTTTCAATCTCTCTAAGTTCTTCTAGTTCATTGCCTTTTAATTCTCTTACTAAAGATCTTAATTGATCTCTTCTAGTGATAGCATATTCTATATCTGAAGCTCTAGTTGTTTCAAGTTCATAAATCTCGCTAGTTAAAATCTGATCAATCTTCCAAGTATGCATATTATCTAATTTTCGTACTTCTGTTTTTTGATCTATTTTTTTAAATAAGATTAAATCAGAAGCTACTACTGACTGAGGAATAAAAGGGCTATGTGTACCTATCATAATATGGCTATTGTCATCTTCTTTAGCCATTTGTTTAATAATGTTTATGTATTCTCTTTGCCATTTAGGGTTAAGATGCGTATCTGGTTCATCAAGTAAATACAAACTATTTTTTGTACCTGTAATAATCATCAACCCTAATGTTGCTATCATTTGCTGCTCTCCCTCACTTAAATTAGAAAATGATATAATATCTTCACCTCGTTTTACATCAAGAACAATTTCTTGTAATAAATCCGATAGATACAAACTCTCCAAGTGACGGAATGTTTCAGCCATATCATGCTTGTACTCTGCTGTAACTTCTTCAATAAATTTTTCTGCATTTACTAAAAAAGTAATTGCTTCTTTTTTTGAGCTTTTAATGTTCATAGCATTTACCTGCTCAATTGGAAGTATTAAGTATCTTTTAGAAATACGATATAAAAAAGAAGCACTATCTAATGCAGAACCTGCTGCTCCCCAAAATTTTTCAACACCATCATCATATGAAATTTTGGAATTAAATTTTGGGCTTTTTAAAGTCAACGAGAACTGCTGAAATCCATCAATTTTCAGATATTCTTTTAGCAAAACATCAATCGCACTATTTTTATTTTTAAACGCAAATAGAGTTAATAACAATAGTTGTGAGTATTGATGTTTTGCAAAAAACAAGTTTCTAAAAATCTCCTCTGGTATTATCACTTTATCTTTTTCAGGAATTATAATTTCTTCCTGATAAGCTTTAAGTTCCTGATCATCTTTTTTATCCTGTGCATTTTTAACATCTATAATAGCTTGTTCTGCATCCACAATATGTTTATCAAATAATCCTTCAAACCTTCCGTTTCTTCCAGAATAATACCCTATCACATGAGAAGGAAATAGTTGTTCTTTTTTTGATGAAAATTGTGAAAATGGTATGCTAGAAGTACGTATTACATCTCTAATTTTTAAATCATTACCCTCTAGTACTATTCTAATTTTATTACTATTAATAGTATAATCCAAACTAAAATCGGTATAAACCTCACTCATAGATTGAAGTTCATTTTTAAAAAACTCTTTAAATGCAGCTGGGCTATCAGCTAAATCCAAACATTTAAAAACAATAGTTAGGAACTCAAAAAAATTAGATTTTCCAGTTCCGTTTTTACCAAGTAATACACTTATGTAATAAGAGTTAGAAAAATCTATTTTGAATTCTTTTAGATTTTTATATTTATGAATATATAATTTATTTATTCTCATTTACTCACCACCTTAACCAACATTTTGTTTTCAACATCATATTTAATCATACCCGATTCAAGTTCCTTATCAAATTGAGTTAAAAATAAATGTTGGGACAAACCAGAAAGTTTATACAATTCTTTTTCTGATAACCCTTTTGAATAATTTAACAAAACTGAATAAAGAGGAAATTCAGGATTTGGTTTTATTATTTCCTTTTTTGAAATCTTAATATTGCTTTTCTTCGTTGATTTTTTTCTTGCTTTCTTTTTTTCCTCTGCCTTCAACCTCTGTATCTCCTCCAACAATTCTTTAGCATCACCATCTGTATCCAACTGCGCCACCAACTCGCCTTTAAAGGCTTTGGCTAAAATAGCTTGTGGTAAACTGTCTATTTTTGTTTTTAGGGTTTGGTATTGGGCTTCTATTTTATCTGCTTTGGCAAATAAATG
Organism: Formosa undariae; assembly: GCF_042427615.1. Classification (NCBI taxonomy): domain Bacteria; kingdom Pseudomonadati; phylum Bacteroidota; class Flavobacteriia; order Flavobacteriales; family Flavobacteriaceae; genus Formosa; species Formosa undariae. Next base: position 444,954 of record NZ_JBHMEZ010000012.1, read on the forward strand.
TTCTACTCGTTTTACTATTTCGGTTTGCTCTTCTTTTGATGGAACTAAAACAGGTATTTTTGACAGACCTTTTTGATTTATTTTAGGTAAAACACTCCTTGTACCAGCAGTATTTGCATAACTCAAAAACTGACTAGATAGCATATAGTAAAATAGATACTCTAGTATAAGTTCTGTTTTTATTGGATACATATCAGCACTACATAAACCTCGATAATTTGCTATGGTTAATTTTGATAAGTAAGGTCGAATCTTAGAATATATAATTGAATTGGCTTCAAATAAATGTTTATCGCTAACAGGTTTTATATCTTCAACTAATTGTTCTTTTATTAATTGCCCACTTTCTTTTTCTATACAATCAGGTGTTACATATGGTAATTCTAAATATAAATCAGGGTTTACTAAATTTGAATTTATACTAGCGACTGATGAAAATGCCAAAACAACCCATTCATCAGGAACATCGGTATTTATCTCTCTAAAATCTTCACTTTGAATTGAACGATATTCATTCCCCAACTCCTTCCCAACACGCCATTCCTCAGTAAGTTTACCTATTACCGCTTGGGTTAACACCGCTTCTCTAAAGTTTTTAAGGATTTGTGGTATATTGTTTAAACGTGTCTTAAGAGTGTCTAGATGTCCAAATAATTCGTCTAACTTGGCCACAATGCGTTGTTGTTCTGCTAGTGGTGGAAGTGGAACTGCAAACGATTTTAATTTCTTTTGATTAATGGAAGATTGATTTACAGACCGTTGTGCAACCTCTATAAACTTACCTGAAAATCTATAATGCCTTAAAATATAATTTAGCAAATCACCATCAAATTGAGGCATCGCCCTAAGTAACAGTAAATTTATTCCATGAATAATAGTTTGATCTAAATTAAATACTGCTGTTTTCCCTAAATGTTTATCACTATTAATATGACTAAATAACACATCCCCTTTTAGTAATCCGTATTTTTTAATATCTTCTTCAGAGGCATCAACATATTTTACACGATCTAAATCAATTGTTTCATTCCATATTGTTTCAATTCTTGAAATAGGTAATGAACCTTCAAATGGTTCTTCTTCTTGTTTCAAGCTAGAACCATTAGTCATTCTCAAAACAACTGTATCTAAATCTGTTTCTACCCAATTTTTTGGCAACATATTTTTCATCTAGTTTAATGCTTTAATTAAGGCATTCAACTCTTTGGTAATGCTAGTTAATTCGGTTAACGCTTGGTTGGCAATGTCTATAGGTTCTCCAACATCTTCGGCTTTGGTAATGCTATCGTCTGCAATTAAGCCTAAATCTAGCGAATCGTTCTTTTTAGTAATCGTTTCTCTGGTAATACAGCTAAAACGTTCGTCTTTAATTTTGTTTCGGTCTTTTGCTGTGTAGGCTTTCTCAAAGTCTGTAAAATAGCTTTCGGTAAATGGTGTGCGTTTTCCAAAATTGGGCATATTGGTACGCATATCGTAAAACCACACATTTTTGGTGTTGGCTTTGTCTGTGGTACCACGCTCAAAAAACAACACATTTGTTTTTACGCCTGCTGCGTAAAAAATACCTGTTGGCAAACGTAAAATGGTATGTAGATTACATTTTTCCATGAGGTCTTTACGTACGTTTTGTCCGTCGCCATCTTCAAACAACACATTATCTGGTAATACTACGGCTGCTCTTGCGTCTCCTCTAGTATGTAAACTACGGTAAATACCTTGTAAAAAGTTTAATTGCTTGTTACTAGTAGGATATACCAAATCGGTTCTAGTTGGTCGGTCTCCTCCTTTTTTAGTTCCAAATGGTGGGTTTGCTAAGACTAAGTCCATGTTCTTTATGCTTTCTCCATAACTACTTAAAGAATCGCCTAAGGCAATGTTTCCACCCATACCGTGTAAAAAGGAATTCATCATGGCCAAACGGTGTGTGTCGCCTACCAACTCGCAACCAGAATATTGCTCGTTTTGTAAGTGGTTATTTTGAGCTTCACTTAATTTATATAGATCATTATGTTTTAAAATATAATGATGAGCTGCAATCATAAATCCATAGGTTCCGCATGCAGGATCGTTAAGGCGTTCGCCCACTTTAGGGTCCATTAAACGCACCATCACGTTAATTAATGGTCGTGGTGTAAAGTATTGTCCTGCTCCCGATTTTTTCTCGCTCGCATTCTTCTCTAGCAAGCCTTCGTACATTTCACCTAAACCTTCGTCTTTGGCTTCAAACCAATCGAGCTCGTCGATGTGTTTTATAATTTTACGCAGGTTAGCAGGTTCTTGAATACTGGTTTGTGCGTTGTTGTATATTTTCTGAATGCTACCTGTACTTTCCGTTCCTAATTTTAATAATAACTGACGGTAGAATGTAGACAACTCAATACCTTCTTTTTGTTTAAGGTCTGCCCAACGGTAGCCTTGTGGAAGTTTATCGTTATAATCGGTTTCTTCTGCCATTTTAAGAAACAGAATAAACGTCAGTTCGTTTAGGTATTGGTGATAGGTAATCCCATCGTCACGAAGTACGTTACAAAGGTTCCAAAGTTTATTTACTATTTCTTGAGTAGATAATGCCATTTATATGTTTTGTGTATCTTTTAATTGTTCTTGGTCTAATACTTTTAAAGCCTCTTGAAATGCATCTATTTCTGCTTTAATTGTATTTGCAATAATAGTTGTTTTTTCATCTAGTTTTGTTGGGTTTGCTAATTCAAAAATAGCTTTTGAATTGAAAGCTCTAAAATTTAGTTTCTCATCGGTAAATCTCCAACCTAACCACCTTTCTGTATTTTCGTATTTCCACTCTGAATTTTCCAGTATACCTGAGTACTTACTACAATCTTCTACATTTTGACTTATTAGCTTATCGTTTTTAAAAAGTTGAAAACCATAGTAAACATGATGATGTAATTCTACTTTAAATTGAATTTTTAAAGGTTCTTTTTGATATAAATCGATTACTAATCCGTATTCTACATCTCTATTTTTACTCTTCGTATAATAATTTTTAATATTGTCTGCGGTAACGCTAAGTTCCTTATTAATAATAAAAGATTTTTCTTCTAACTTTTCTTTTAATCGTTCCCAAAATTTGCTTTGTATTTTAATTTTAGAAGCCGTCAGACTTTCTTCTATTAAAACAGCATGCTTTAAATTATCTTCGGTTGCCGTAATGTATTCCGTTATTTCTTTGTTCATTTTATTATTTCCAGATTGTCCTGTTAAAGTATTTATAAGGTTTATGTAATGCGTAATACCTTCTCGTAATAAAGGCAATTCTACAGCGTCTTTCCTACAAACTATTAGCCAATCTTTTATATCGTACTTGTAGGATAGTAATTTAAAATCTGTTTCAGGGTTTAGTGCTGTTTTGCCTTCTACTTGTGTCAGGTCTACTACAGTGTTTATATAACTACCTTCTGAAGGCTCAGTTCCAAACAGTGTTAGATAAAAAATATTATGTTTAGAATAGTTATAATACCGTAACAATTGATTATCCTGATCGCTAGCATATATTTTATTTTCTATAGTAATTGAAGCCCCCTTATTATCGGATATAAATATATCTATTAGTCCTCCGGTTATTTCTTTTACAGGTCCGATATACTTCTCAATAGATACCTCTGCCGATTTGGTATCTATTTGAATTTTAAATAGGTCTGCAAAGTGCCTTAAAAACAAATCACCTTGGCCATGTGAACCTTTAGGATTTAATAATTCTGCTATAAACTTTGAGTGCAACCGTACTTCATCTGTAGTTACGTTAATAACTTCAAATACATTAAAAGCATCTCCTGATACTTTTTTTAATTGCTCGTATGTCTTCGAAATTTGAGCAATCCGTTTTAATAAGCTTTTCATGGTATTAATTTTACTATTTATGCGTATAAATAGTTGTTTAACTCGTTTATTATCTGAGCCGCTTCGTTTTTAAACACTTTGTCCAAACGTTTTAAACCTCCATCTACACTAAACGGTGGTTTGTTTAAATCTTCTAAGGTGATTATGGATTCTTTTTGCAGTTGTGCTTCTATTTTATCGAGCCACTTTAATTGAATTTGATTCCAGTTATGCGATACCTTTAATTTAGCTACAGCATTGGCAATACGCTCTTGATGATTCACTAAATTTTCGCCTAAAGCAGAGGTGCGTATATGTGCAATAATATCGGCTACGATATCTGTATTGGTGACTTCTCTATAAGCTGTATTTAATTTAGTCCTGTTATACCCTTCTGTATCTAAAATGAGTCTAAGCTCTTTTAAATCTTTACGCGTTAAACTATTAGGCTTTGTACAGACAATATTAAGAGCAGATATTTTATTTCTGTTATTCTGAATAAACGTGGCAAATGACTCTAAATAATCTTTAGGCTTTAAGTTTTTTTCGTAAGCCCGAGAGACTTCCTGTAAACTATCTACATGGTCACTAAACAACGTGCCCAGTCCATACGCTTTTCCTTTCTCTCTATCCAAGAACTCCCATAAATGGCTGTAATCTTGCATCGCTTTATTAAGGTTTTCTAAATCAATAGACTTTAACTGCTTTGCAAAATCTCTAACCAAAGGTGCTCCCGATAAAGTGGTAAATTGTTCTTTTTGGTAGTCGTTAAAATTAGAAAATTTACGCTGTAATTTTGCGATTACACGATCTAATTTTGCTTCTTTACTATAATCATCTTCAATAATACTAAGTTCTTCCACCAAGTTAACAAACGTCTTGTTTACCAATGGCGCCACTGGTTTCATAACATCTTCTTTAGCCATGATTTCCGTTACTCCAACGCAATCGTATATTTTAAAAACATCTTTACCAATATCATCACAACGTCTAGTAGCACGCCCCACCATCTGATCGTAAAGAATACGAGAATTTACACGACGTAAGAATACTAAATTAGAAATACTAGGTACATCAATCCCCGTGGTTAATAAATCTACCGTAACGACAATACTAGGGTACTGATCATTTTTAAACTTGCGTAACAGGTCTTCCCTATCGTAAACATTACCTGTAATTTTTACAATGGCATCGTTATCTACAGGTTCACCCAAATCGGTATACACCTCGTACAATAACTTTACAATAGTATCTGCATGTGTATTTGTAGCTGCAAATATTAAGGTTTTAGCTCTGTTTTCTGGAAGAATACCATAAGTAGCAACTAATTCATGTAATACCACGCGGTTAAAACTTTCTGTAATTACCCTGCGATTAAAACCTGTAATTTCTACTTTTATTTCATCTTCTGTAATGCCTGTGCTTACAATTTCATTGGCTTCGGGATCGTAAATTTTGACTTCATCGCCTTGTTCCCAAACAATACCATCTTGCGATAATTTGGTTTGAAACACATAGGGCGGTTCAAAATCTATTAAATACCCTTCAACTACGGCTTGACGATAAGAGTACATAAAAACAGGATCTCCAAAAATATCTTTAGTATGTATTGCTGGCGTTGCGGTTAAACCAATACGGTATGCATCAAAATAATCTAATACCATGCGGTACTTCCCTTGGAAATCGATCTGATCTCTTAAAAAGACTTCTTCCTCGTCCATTTCTCGATCTAGTGTATAACCTCTGTGCGCTTCATCAACTACGATACAATCGTAATCTCCTACACTTGGCGGTTGCTCGGAATATACAATGCGTTGTACCATACCTTGCACAGTAGCAAAATGAATTTTAGTATCTAATTGTGCTATTTTATCCTCTAAATCTTGTAAATCGTAAATCTGAGCAAAGGTTTGCAGATTTTCTATGTGCACTTCCTTAAACGCATCTGAAGCTTGTTTCCCCAACATACGTCGGTCTACCAAAAATAAAATTCTTCTAAATCTTCCGGATGCAATTAAACGGTAGCACATACCAATCATGGTTCGTGTTTTTCCTGTACCAGTAGCCATGGCTAATAAGGCGCGTCGATCTTCAAGGTTATTTAAAATCTTATCCTCTACTGCTTTTATGGCATTAATTTGATAGTCCCTTAGTCCTAATCCACTCGGATCAGATAACAGTTCATATCCTGTATTTTTAAGTTTATCTACACCTTCCTTTTCATCGTAGTTTAATTTTTCGATAAGATCTCTGGGTGAGAACCAATCCGATAACGAACGTGATAAATTATGTGAATTTCTTGCGTCCCAAAACCAAATTCCTGACGCGGTTTTATATTGTTCTAGGTATTGTCTACCATTTGTAGAAAATAAAAAAGGTACTTTGTAACCATTCCAACACTGTAATAATTCAATATCCTGAACAGGTTCTATACATGCAGCATACACTTTAGATTGTCTTAGATTTGTAGAAATATCGCTAGCATATTTTTTAGCTTCGACAATACCGTATAAGGTTTTCCCTATAAATAAGGCATAATCTGCCCATTTCCCTTTGCATGGCCATTCTGCGATAGCCATCATTCGTTCTTTTTCTGGACGTGTTTTATGTGTTTTATAGTTCAGCGTTTCAGTATCGCATTCCCAACCTGCGGTTCTTAATTTGGGATCTATTAATAACAGACGCGTGTCTTTTTCGTTTAGAGATATATTTTTTGCATTAATAGCTCCTCTGCGCTTACGAGCCTCTGTTGCTTGCTGATCTGAATTAAGACTTTCTATCTTAGACTGATAATCTACTACCTGTTTAGATAGTATCTCGAGTTGCGCATTTAGCGCATCAATATTATATTGTGGTTGTTCTGGTAAGGTGTAAGTATGTGCTTCAACATAATCGTTATTGTAAGTTTCGTAAAACCACTTCGTTAGTTGAAAGCATTTTTTCAATATAAATAAAGCTTCCTCTTTGGAACCTGTTCCATCATGAGAGGCTTTATTCCCTGATTTTCTTACCGTGTGCAATAAACCTTTAATAATCTCAGGGAGTATATTTTTATAATACAATTGATTGATCCGATCTACTGGATTACCATAAAAGGGTTCTAAATCTTCAAATTCCCAAATTAAGCCTGTTATCTTTTCTGACAATAAACGGGTTTTAGTGAGTACTGAACTGGGATCTATTTGAATTAATTCCTCTGCGATTTCACAAATAGTATATAATTCCGGGTAATCATCTTGCAAAAACGAAAAACTTGAGGCCATTATGGTGGTTGATTTTTAAGCTTAGAACACTAATAAAGTAAACCAATACGTATTAAAGCTTAAAAATATCTATATAAATCGAGTAAAAAAAGCGGTTTCCCGTAATTAGGTCATATTAATTTAACAATTAATATATCTCACTTTAAAATCTTTTAAGCTAGATAATATTTATTGTGTTTTTAGTATTAGGATTAAGTAACATCCTTAATAACTAAATGGAAAAAATTTAATCTGACTAGTTTTATTTAAAATTAAAACTACCTGAGAGCGGCGGTTATAATTTTAGTTTTAGATCATTAATTTACGTAAAGATAATAGTTCTTCTTTTTTTTACATAATATTAGAATTTTCTAATACTTTTTTAACAATAGTCCCTAATGCATATGGTACAGAATCCGGCCTTCTTTCTGTGCTATCATAGTCATGATGAAAACCAAGTATATGTGAATATTCGTGAAACCAATGAGCAGCAATTTCAATTTCATTATCAGGCTTTTTAAAAAACCAATTTTGAGTGATTATGAGATCACCTTCTCTTCTTCCAACTTGCCGTAATAGTCTACCAAGTTTAATATTCAGCACCCAAGTGTAGTCTTCCCCTTCATTTGAGTTTTGCTCATATCCCTTCATTAAAATTTCTAAAATTTTATTATTGTCACTAATTTCCTGATAGTCTTCATTAGAAGAATGCCGATATCTTCTATCTGAAAATTTCCATTCTAATACTTCATTCTTAAATTCATTAGAATTTATTACTTGATTCATTAAAGCCGAAACTCTTCTTGCTTTGCCGATTTGCCAAGCTTTTTTAAATTTATATAGATTTTTTATTACAATTTTCGTTCTCATATAATTCTTGTTTATTGTTATAAATATCATGTAAATTCCCCTAACATTTGAAGAAGGAATTTATTCTTAAAGAGTTTTATACATCTTATTAGTCACCATTAAAATATGTTTTCCGGTTTGGCTATCTTTATTATTATTATTATTATTATTATGGCTCTTTATTATCATCTTTACCTTTTGGTTTAAAAATCTCATAACCGAAACCTAAACCAATCCAGGGCCTATTTCTATAAATCCAATTTTTACCTATTTCTCCCGACATGGTATCAATTCCGACAAAAGTACTTAACTGAAATTTTTCTATTTCAAAGATAAGTCCACCACTGAATGTAATAGCACTTTGAGTTGCTTCAGAATCAATAAAATTTCTTGTAGTTTGTGGCGTAACTTTAATAGATGACAAACTAATTCCCCCAACTACAGACACTGATTTACTTTCCTCATAATCAGTTATCCTCCAACCTGCTGTAAGACCAATATTAAAATCATTCCCGAACTCTGAATAAATCACATCATCTTCATTATCACTTCCATTTCCTGGACGAATTTTAACTAAAGTAGTTGATGCTCCCACAACAAAACTTCCTCTCCTTTTTAATTCTTCAGCAAATGCTTTATATTCAATTTCACTTAATTTAAAGTATATATTTTCAAAATTACTATTTTTAAAAGTTAGAGCATTTTGAATTTTAGTTTCAGGAGTTTTTGAGGTAAATTCAGAAATTTGAATCACATAATTCTTTCCGTCATCAACAACGTTTCTTACCCTAAATTTCCAACCTCTCTCAATAACCCTAGAAATTACTGGAGTTATTTTGCAACCATCAAATTGGCATTGATTCAATGAAATATCAAATATAAAAACGTGTCGATTTTCTCTAATTTCCGTTTGAGAAAAAGATGTAATTGATATTAAAACAAAAACTAGTAATACAGGTAAGTTTTTCATATTAGTTGGTTTAAATTAGTTTCTTTCATATAAAAGAGAACACCTATCTTTTGTAATTCAATGTAATTTTATTTCACATAACGAAGATAAAATACTAAACAAAGCCCCCAAATACCCATTATTGGGTATATTTACAACTAGTACATAAATTGGATTTATAGCATAAAAAACACCTAATGGCCAAATGCTGTCCCTCCGATAAATTATCTTTGGCCTGTAACAATTGGCAGCACCATGAAGAGTCCATCGATAACAAAATGCACCAATACTATTTTTCAGTTTGTGAGTACACGCAACTATCCATCGCCCAAAGCGGTTTTAAACTATATTAAAGACCATCTGGATCAAGAGATCTCTAGGCGCACCCAAACCCGTGAGATCGAAAAACTGGGAATAGATTTTGGTATCGTAATCAAATACAATAAAAGCACCAAGGCTATTATTTTGTTGAAGACGAAAGCACGAATGTGTCATCCTTTTTTAAAATCATAGAATACATTACGCTTACTGAAGTGTTTTCTGATGGGTTTAACCAAGAGCATAAACTGAAATCTTATGTACAGTTTCATGATGGCACAACTTAAAGAGTATAGGGAATTTGAAGCCTTTGGTTTTGATCGGCTGTCTGACATAAAAACGGGCGAACCCTTTACTCTCGATAAAAAAGAATATACCGAGGACTTAGAACGCTTTCAGGACATTTTAGGTGTGCGTATTAACGATGCGCATAAAACACGTATTATTATTAAAACCCATGTCCATCAGATGAGATATTTAAAAAGTCTACCACTACATACGTCCCAGTTTATTTTACCTATAGACGAATCGGGAGACTACCACATTGGCTATAATATAATCCCTAATTATGAATTCGACATCCAAATCTTAAAGACGAGTTTGAAGTTCAAAGTGATAGAACCCCAATGTTGCCGAGATCATATTAAAATGGGATTCAGGAGAATTTACACCTCAAACCTATTAACATAGGATGCATTCGTAGCCAAAACAGAAGTTAAAGACCTAAAAAATACATTTTAGAAAACCCCAACCACCCCAAAACCAACCGCCTCAGAACGGTTTAACTCATACAACTCCCCTGCGACCTCTTGATAATACCGTACGCCACAAACCGCCAACACCATTCCTGCACCGCTAGGAACGGTATTAGGCGTCATGCTAATAAGCGTAGCACTAAAGGTTTTAGAAATAGATACAGCATCGGCCAGGTGTAAATGATAGTTAAGCGTTTCAAAATCGAAATCTAATACCCCAAATTGCACGACCAGATGTGTCGCTCCCGAAATAAAAGGAATTTGAGTCACAACAACATCGGATATCGAAAGTGTATAAGTTCCCCAATTCATAGAAAACGGAAAGGGTAATACGGTATGCGGTCTGCAATCTGGCGTGTATTCAAAATCGCATAATTCGCGGACGCCAATGGCGGTGTCTACTCCAATCCCAACACGACGTGCTCCACGGACACTTGTGGTATCTAGCGTTTTTAAACGGGTGAACAACGTCATTAACCTGCTATGGAAGTGCGAAAAGGTATACCCGGCATAAAACGGTTGTAAAGCCTGCCGAAATATTTTATTCACTCGGGAACAGTGTCCGAACTCACTCCCATTTTCCCGCACCCGTTGCATACTGGCTTTTGTTTTAATCGCTTTACCATTAAAACCACCTCCAGCAACACGCACAATGGGCTTCCCTTTTAAATAATAAAAATTAAACCCGCCAAGCGTACCTACTATCGGAATAATACCTTTTTGCTTTGCCATAACAATCGTGTTTTAGAGTCCGCACCATGTGGCATGACAACTACAATTCTACCTATAGCAACTTGGGAGTAACTTAGGGGGTATAGCGTGCTTATACCGTGTTTATAACATGCTTATAGTATGGAACATATATACATAAAGATACATATTAATGACTTATATTTGGTAAAAGCAGTCACAAAAACGCCATAGTTAAATAAAACCCAACATTTCACAACACACTAACACACTGCGAATTAACACAAAACAACGAAGATAAATCACCATGAACCTTCACGCTTTTTTATAAAAAACACTCCGAATACACCATACACCTGCTAAACGATCTAGAGCATCGCATTCCGATAAACATTTTTGAAACAGAAGTAGCTTTGTTTTTTGGTACTGTTGGTTTTGAACATTAATCGGTCTATGAGTGGTGTCGAGAAGTGTATAGTTAATTGGAACTCCAAAATTGTTACGTAAAATACATGTTCCTTTTAAAATACAGGAGACATAATATCATACATTTTAGTTCTCGACTCCGCTCGAACACCCTAATAAATATTCCGTCTTTATATCGGTCTTCAAGCATTAATGAAGAAGCATAGTAAGATTCTGACGAAACTAGCAAACGCAGCTTGTCGAGAAGCACTTAGTTAATTGGAACTCCAAAATTGTTACGTAAATTACATGTTCCTTTTAAAATGCAGGAGACATAATATCATACATTTTAGTTCTCGACTCCGCTCGAACACCCTAATAAATATTCCGTCTTTATATCGGTCTTCAAGCATTAATGAAGAAGCATAGTAAGATTCTGACGAAGCTAGCAAACGCAGTTTGTTGAGAAGCACTTAGTAAATTGGAACCCAATAATTGTTACGTAAATTGCATGTTCTTTTTAAAATGCAGGAAATATTATATCATATATCTAAGTTCTCGACTCCGCTCGAACACCCTGATACATATGACGTTTTATTATTCTCGGCTAGTAAGCTTATAGGAATCGGTCTTCGAACATTAGTGAGGAAGAATAATAAGATTCTGACGAAGCAAGCAAACGCAGTTTATCGAGAAGCATACATTAACCAAAATAAATCACCAAGAACCTTCACGCTTTTATAAAAATATAACAGGAATACACCATACACTTGCGAAACGATTTAGAACACCGCATTCCGTTAAACAGCTTTAAAGACGAAGCAGTCACTTTGTTTTGTTTCAAATTATAACCTGACCTTTAACAAATGATACTTAAAGTTTTACGGTACGCAATTATATCTTAAACAGATAATTTATTGTGGTTGCCCGATCCACCCGAGCCATATATAAATCAATACCGTAACCACACATAATAAAATGGACATCGCTTTGGCATATCGCCAGGGTTTCATTTCAAGAATTTGTAAGTCTTTAATTTCAAATGCTTTATTCGCAGGATAGAAATGCGAAACAATAAGCATGACTGCAAGGTTTAATAGAAATTCGATACCCCAAATATGTACGAAGTGAATATCAACTTTAAAAACAAATGTGCATAAAATATAAAACGTCAGGCCAACAATTAACGCCGCTTTTGCACCTGTGGCAGATACGTTCTTTAAAAAGAATCCTGCTAACATAATAGACGCTATTGGAATAAAAAAGATGCCGTTTAATTGTTGTAATAATTGATATAATCCGTCGGGAGCATTAGCGACCATCGGAGCAACCATGATGGCAAAAAGGGCTAAAATAGTAGATGTCAATTTACCAACCCTCACCAACTTAGAATCACCGCTACGTTTCCCAAAATGTCTTTTGTAAATATCGATAGTAAATATGGTAGCTGCACTATTTAAAACGCTATTAAAGGTACTCAATACAGCGCCCATGACTATTGCAGCAAAAATCCCTACTAGCCCAACTGGCAATACTTTTTTAATCAATTCGGGATAAATCATGTCTTGATTTTCATAAAGTGAATCGCCATAATAATAAAACGCAATCACTCCAGGGAGTATGATAATAATGGGTACCACTATTTTTAAAACGCCTGTAAACAGTAACCCTTTCTGAGCTTCAACTAAGTTTTTTGCTCCAAGTGCCCGTTGAATAATCGTTTGGTTCATACACCAAAAATATAATTGATTAATGATTAAGCCTGTAAACAACACTTCAAAAGGCAAAACAGAATCTTTGGCGCCTATAACATTAAACTTTTCTGGTGCATGGTTATACACTTTTATCAACCCCGATAAAGGATTTCCATCGCCTATGCTCACCAATGCAATTAAAGGAATGGCAAGTCCTCCTATTAATAATCCATAACCGTTTATTGTATCGGATACTGCTACGGCTTTCAGTCCTCCAAATATGGCATATACCGATCCTAATAATCCAACCACCACCACTGTAATCCAAAGTCCTCTATCTTTTGAGACCTCTAAAACCTCCGACACATTAAAAATACTTTCTAAATTAATGGCACCTGTATACAAGACTATAGGCAATAACGTAACCACAAAAGACACCATTAAAAACAAGGCTACTAAGGTTCTTGTTGTGCTGTCGAATCGTTCTTCAAGAAATTGAGGGATGGTAGTTAATCCCATCTTTAAATATTTTGGAACAAAATAAATGGCTGCAATAACTAAGGCTAATGCCGAAGTCACTTCCCATGCAATAATGATGAATCCGTTTTTATACGAAGACCCATTCATACCAATTAAATGCTCTGTCGAAATGTTTGTTAGCAACATAGAACCGGCAATCACAACACCCGTAAGACTTCTTCCTCCTAGAAAATAACCGTCTTTTGAATTCAAATTTTCATTCCTTAATTTATACCAAGAATAAAAAGCGACAAAGGCAATAAAAGCAAAAAAAGTTAGAACAGTATACATAGTGTTTTTATGATTTTTATAGGCAATAAAAAACCTGTAGAAACGATTTCACACCTTTCCTACAGGTTAAATTAGTTTAGATTAAATGAGTTTAAAACTTTAATTTTTCAGGTAAATATTTCGCAACTAAACCTTTGTAGTAAGGTAATAGTTCTTCTACATTTGGTGCTACGGGTGCTTTGGAATACAAGTCGTATGGATTAAATGCTTGTACCCACTTAAACATCTCGACATCTTTATCATTCATTAAATGGCGATAATCATTTTCTCTGTGTTGCGCGTAAAAGGAATGGTAACGAATCATGTACAATGCAGGTTCTGGCAAATAATCTTTCATGATTTGATATAAATATTCGTCGTGCCCCCAACTCATTTTCACCTGATCTAAACCACAGTTTGGCTCGTATATTCCATATTTCGTATTAAACCGCGCGTTGGTATAATCGGGGTTTTCTTTAAAGAATTCTGAATACACTATGGTATCGGAATAGGCGCAGCCTACAGGAAACGTATCTCCTACTACAGCCCATTGGGGTTCACCAAATAAGCATAACACTTTTCCTAAATCGTGAATAAATCCAGTAAGGACAAACCAATCGGGATGACCATCGGCTCTTATCGCTTCCGAGGTTTGTAAAAGGTGCTGTAATTGATCTAAATCGATATCTGGATCGCTATCGTCTACCAAGGTGTTTAAGAAATCGACAGCTTCCCAAATAGACATTTCTTTTCTATCAAACTTTAAGAAATCAGCTTCTTTTTCACAAACAAAATCATAAGTTTGGTATAAGTGATTTATGCGATAGAATTCTTTAACCGTGTCTAAGCGTTCTGAGTCGACATAGTTTCTAAAGGCTTCTTTTTCCTTTTTATCTTCTGTGGGATCTGGATACCGTTCTAATAAATTATCTTCCCAATCATCGACATTATCCATTGGATTTTGCTGATGTTTATCTAATGATTCTTTCATCTCTTTTAGTTTATCTAAATACGAACAACTAAACTATAGTTTGCGCGATGCAACTAAATGGATTTTTAAATCAAAAACATGGAGAAAACAGACATCCCCATGTCTCACTAAGGAATACGGACTATTTTAACAATTTACTTGGCGGAAAACCAAATTGTTTCTTAAAGCATCTACTAAAATATAACGGATCGTTAAAACCAACGAGACTGGTGACCTCCGATACATTGTGCCTTTTCGTTTTTAAAAGTACAGCGGACTTCTTTAAACGCATGGTTCTTATAAATTCGTTTGGCGCCAAATCGGTTAACTCCTTTACTTTTCTATATAATTTTGAAGAACTCATGCCTAACTCACTACACAGAAAACTTGTGGTTAAGTCCACATTATTTAGATTGTCTTCTATAAGTCTAGTGATGTTTTCCATTAAATCTTTATCGATAGGAGAATGCGTCAACAAACTCACCTCACTCTCGACTTCTCCAGAAAACTTAGCTTTTAGATCTAAGCGGGTTTTTATAACATTTGCAATCACCGTTTTTAGTAATGATGGATCAAAAGGTTTTACCAAATACCCATCTGCGCCTAAATCGTAGCCTTTTACTTTATCTTCATTTTCAGATAGTGCAGTAAGTAAAATCACAGGAATATGACTTATAAATTCATCGTTCTTTAACTCGTTACAAAATTCGAGTCCGCTCATAATAGGCATCATAACATCTGCCACACATAGAATGGGTTTTATTTGACGACAAATCTGAAGTCCTTCTTCTCCATTTTCGGCTTCGTACACTTTATAGAAATCAGATAAATACTCTATTAAATACTTTCTAAGCTCTAAATTATCCTCAATAACTAATATCTTCTCTTTTATATCGGTATTAGTTGTAATCTTTTTTACGGCTTTATAATCTGGTATTTCTTGTGCGTCGTCACTCGATGTTTCGATTTCAAAAACCTCATCTTTATCGTAAAGGTCTCTAATTACAGGAATCTCTACAGTAAACACACTCCCCTTTCCAGGCTCACTATACACACTAATAGTTCCTTTATGCAACTCGACTAAAGCTTTTACCAAAGATAATCCGATACCAGAACCGGTGTTATTTTCTTTACTATTTGTGGCTTGGTAGAATCTGGTAAATATTTTTTCTTGACTTCTTAAAGGAATTCCAATACCATCGTCGCTAACCTCTATAATTAAATAATCTTCCTTGCCTTCTTTCAGCTTTACATACAACTCCACATGCCCATATTTGTTTGTAAACTTAATGGCATTAGACAATAAATTGTATAAAATTTTATCGTATTTATCCCTGTCTATCCACCCGGATAATGCTTCATCTTCGGTATTAAAATTTAATTGAATTTGTTTATTATAGGCGAACTCTTTAAAGGAGTCAAATGTGTTTCTCGTATATAAAATAACGTCTGTTTTAGACACTTTTAGCTTCAATTCTCCGGTTTGCGCTTTTCTGAAATCTAACACTTGATTGACTAGATTTAGAAGTCTACTTGCATTTTTATGTATCAGATTGTATTTGCTTCTTTGGTATTCTGTACTGCTATGCTCACCTTCTTCCATAAGTTGCTTTACAGGACCTAATATAAGCGTTAAAGGTGTTCTTAGTTCATGAGATATGTTTGTAAAAAAACGAAGCTTCTCATTGTTTAACTTAATATCTCGCTCTCTGTTTACTTTTTCTGTGACCAACTCTTGTTTTAAACGAATACGGTTTTTAATTTCATTTCTTAAAATATAAGACACTAAAAACAGCAATAATACGAATAAACCCAGTGCTTGATACGTTAACCAAAATGGCGGATTTACTTTTATAGCATAAGCCACCTCGTCGCTCCAAAGTCCGTCGCTATTACTAGATTTTATTCTGAACACATAATCGCCAGGAAACAAATTGGTATACTGTACATTTCTAGAATTACTGCTTGTAGCTACCCAATTTTCATCGAAGCCTTCTAGCTTATATTCAAACTTGTTTAACTTTTCGTTTGCATAAGATGGGGACGAGAACTGCAACGAGAAATTCCTGTTTTTATAATTAAGCTCGACGTTCTTAGATTCGTTAAAATCTACTCGTAAAGGCACTTCGTCATTAATCTCTAACCCTGGTGTTATTTCTTCATTCTGAATTTTAAACTCGGTAATAATAGGCTCTGGCGCTATACTATTTTCCTTAATGTTATAAGGTGAAAAATGAATCACACCATTTTTACCTCCCAGATATATATTAGAATTTTCAAAAACATAGAAACCACTTGAGCTAAAAACATCTAATCGGTTTCCGCTGTTAACATGATACACATTGTAGTCTTTCAAATTCTTTCTAAGCCTTGCAATACTATTATTATTCATATTTAGCCACAAATCTCCATTAGTATCCGTAACCATATCTGTGACCCATTTTCCAGCAAGCGCTTTGGGTTCTTTAACCGCTACAAAATTATTAGTATTGGTATCAAAAAAGGCAATTCCATTTCGGGTGGCAGCCCAAAGTTTCCCTTCATGGTCAAATGTAATATCACTCACATTATTATGTGGCAGCCCCGTCTTTGTTAAGGTAGAGGTTTTATAAACCACCATAGATTTCGAATCTATTTTGTACTGTATTACACCTGTTTCTGTAGCAAACCAAAATATATTATTCGTCTCCTTTAAAATTTCGTTTATTTCATACCCTTTTAATAATGTGCCTGTTGTGGTATTTAACTCCAAAGTACGCGTATTTAATGCGGTTGCACCTTCCCCAAAAGACCCTAACATGATGTGATCTTCGCCCATGTTTTCGAAGGCGAATACCGGCGATTTCTCGAAACCTACATCTATAACTTGAGAGGTGTTTTTTAAGTAATCGTAAATCATTAATTCCCCATTCCACAACCCGCAATAAAAAACGTTACCGTCTATAGAATAAATACTCGCTATATCGCTTTGGTTATTATAAAGCGGTAAAAACCGATCACCATCTGAAATAAACAAACCGTTATGCCTTGTAGCAACAATAGTTTCCTGATTATAGGTTTTAGAAAACCCTCTAATTCTTGGCACTTGATTCCCTATAGAACGAGAAATATCTTTATTAATATTGAATTGATTTCCGTACGGATCGTATTTATCTAAACCGTCTTCTGTACCAATCCAAAGCACCCCTGAATTATCAAAATATAAAGCGGAAACTAGATTATCTACTATTGAAGTATCATCAGATAAAACCGAATAATACCATTTAAAATCGCCGTGTTGAATATCCTCTAACTGATCGCAAACAATAAGACCGCCCAAAGTCCCCAACCAATATTTACCATCCGGCGCTTGTGCAATCGATAAAAAGTATGGCCCTAAATTCCCTCTAGTCTCGTTATTTTCGATGTAGAGATTTTCAAAACGGTTTAATGTTTTATTTAGTTTGTAAAGGCCTTCTCTAGTACCCGCAAAAATATCGGACTTGCCATCTTGATATATAAAATTCAGGTATGGGTTTTTATCTTTAGAATGGGGTATATCTAGCGTATAGGTATACACTTGATCAACATCTCCTTTCTGATTTAATGAGATTCTAGCAACAGACGCGCTATCGTAACTACCAATCCAAATGGACCCATTTTTATCTTCAAAAATCTCTTTGACATAGCTAAAACCTTCGATATTTATTTTTTCGAATCTTTCTTCTTCTAAAAAGAATAAATAAAGTCCAGCCGTTTTAGTTCCCACCCAAACGCGTTTGTTTTTATCTATAAATACTGACCTAATTTCCTCATCCTGCAAACTATTCCCATCTTCTGGGTTTGGCAGAAACGTGGTAAACTCATGCGTATCTGTTTTATATAACGTCAGTCCTTTTCTTGTACCTATCCAAAGATTATTAGATTCTTCATCAAACTCTAAAGCCGTAATATCGTCATGCTGAATTTTACTCCCGCCTTCTTGATCGCTAGAATAGGTTTTAAATTCATAGCCATCAAACCGATTAAGCCCTGAAAAGGTTCCTATCCATAAAAAACCATGTTTATCTTGTACAATGTGACGTATTGAATTATGAGACAACCCGCCATTATCATTGTAATGCTCAAATTTCACACTCTGGGATTGAGCGCAAAAAAAAGTCATGAAGAATAAGATGGTAATACTAAAATGTAGTCTCATTAAATACAATTATGATTTTATTGTTTCTATGGTATTGGTGCTTAGATTTATTTTAAAATGATCTGAAGGCTTTCCATGCCTTGTCTTTCTAAAAATCTTAGACCATAATTGATAGAACGGGTCTTCTGAGTTTATTAATTGATTGCAAACGAACTCGTATTGTTTTAAGCGATTTTCACCAATATCTGTTATCGCCAATGCATCTGCACTATGCAATCTATAAAAATCATAAATCATATCAAAACCAGTCCAAGATTCAAAATCTTTTAAAGATAATTCTTCTGAAATTAATTCTTTAGATATCTCGTCTTGATTAAACTCATTTATTAATAATAAATCTTTTCCCGAAGAATTAATCAAGGATTCAGAGACTGATTTCGGCCAATCTTTTGGTAGAAATCTTAGGCGTACCAATTCTTTTAAATGCCATGCAGAAAACGCTTTATAATCTTTAGCCTTTAAAATATCCTTGTTCCAAATTGAAGCAGATTCCTGTTCCTTTAAATAATCATACTCTTGTTGGTATAATGAAAACAAACTATTGAATTCTGGAACAGCATCAATAACCACCGTTTCAACTTCAAATTCAGTATTATTTTTAATCGATAGAATTTTATAGGCAGGCATATAAGCCGCTAAAGACGGACTTTGAATATTAAATAATGCATGCCCTTTTGTACTCGTTCTAACTCCTGTATCGTTTATATGCATGTGCCCTCCAAAATGAATTTGAATCCCTGCATCTGCAAAGGTTTCGGCAACGTCTTCCTTAGGCACACGATGTAATTGCATTTTATCGGCTCCAAAGAAGTGCTTCATATCTTCGGAAGCATCATCGTTAAAATCGACCATCGGATAATGACTAAAAGCAATCAATATTTTCCCGTTTTGCTTTGCTTGTGCTGCTACGTTTTTTACCCAAGCGATTAAATGACTTTTCTGTAAAAGCACATTATTATACCCGATACTTGCTCCAGAAAAATCTTTCGGATTATTTGAAGTTTCAGATAATTCTGTATTCGGAACATATACATTCGCATCGATAGCCAATAACCAAACGCCGTCTGTAGGCTCTACTAAATAACTCGCATCGGGATGAAAATTATGCGCACCAACCGGATACACCCTTTTACTTAACTCCGATTGTTCCTGAGCTTTTTCTAAGGAATAATTGTTATAATTATAGGTTGAAAAAGGGGTTTCCCAATACAGGTATTTCTTCTGTGGATAGAAACCAAACGCAGACATTTCATTTAAAATCTCATCGTATCCCCATTTTTTAATTTCTGAAGTTATAATGGGCTTCAATTGGCCACTGACCTCAGCTTTTAAATTTTCTGATGAACTGACAATGATTTGTTCTTGACCACCTTCACCTAAAAAATCGGTTTTACCCGCTTCTTGAACAAACGGTCTTACAGGGTCATGATTTCCTGTGGTCGCAAAAAATAAAATGCCATATTTAGCCGTATACGCATCTAATATTTTACGCAGCCCTTTTACATGTATTGGTTGACCATCGTCACTAAAATCGCCCGGAAGCGCAACATATTTTATGCCTCTGGCTGCGATATCATCTAGGGCCGCTAAAAACGCAAAGTAATTCTCATTAAAAAGTCGTGTAGATGTTAATTGCGCCTGCATGGTTCGGATATTCACAAATGTGCCGGTTTCAGGGTTTTTTATTCCTTTGTAATCCGCATCTTCAAAATGGGCATAAATATCCTGAAAATGGGCATCGGCAATAAAAGCAATCTCTACGGTCTTAAATTCTGGTTGTAGTTTCTTGGCACAAGAGACCATTGTAAGCAGAACGCATAGCAGTATAAATTGGTTTTGAAATCTCATAGGGTAATGCTCATTATTCTTTTAAAGTTTGTTTCGGGAAACTATAACTCTGTTTCCACCCACCCAAATCTATTAAAACTTGGTCTAATATAACACCTGGATCTACCATCCAAATTTTCAAAGTATGTTTCCCGGCTTTATTCACGATTTGGTTTACAGACTGTACAGAAGCATTTTTAAGTACATTTTCTTTCCAGGCTTCACTGCGTCCAGAAGTTTGAAAATCAACAATTACCGGTTCTGCATCATCAATAGCAACGGCACAGCGCACTCCTATTCCGGCATGTGGTGCATGGGTTGGCACTGCTTGTAAATTTACGGCAACTTCTCCAAAATTAAAGGTATAAAAATCGTATTCTAAAACAGGACTCTTGGTTTTTATTTCATCTGCTTTTAAAATTGGAGTGGCATTTCTCGGCAAGGCAGTAATCACCTTATTGGTATACCCCATGCCTTCAAAAATCTCCCAATGTGCTTCTAGCCCCTCTTTTTTACGTGTATAATGTTCTGCATTAATGGATACAAATCCTTTATCTTCGACAAAACCTTTATAGCCTTTTAAAGCTTCTAATTTAGGATTAAAAACAGATATTCCGATAGTTGTTGTTTTGCCATCCGACATAAAATCGATACCACTATTTACTTTATAACTTGGCGGAATCAACTGAAAATCGTGACCTAAAGGTGCTTCTTTCTTATTTTCACCTTTCGGAACTTTATCCCAATCTATGGTGACCCAAATTCGTTTTTCTCCTTTTCCCGAGCTAGTATTCAGTATTCCTTTACTTTCTGATAATTTTATCCATTCGGCTTTAGGTTTTGCTTCCCAATTCACCATGCCTTCTCCATTTACAAACACATCGATAAAATAGCTGCTATTGGTGTAGCTATTAAAAACAGGCAATACATCGGCATAACTATTAATCACATCTTGATTCACCTCCATTTGATACCCTTCTAATGCCAAGCCTAAACTCGCCTTATTTTCGGTATTTACATATGCTAACGATGGTTGTGCGAACACAGGTAAAAAACGTGGCGACATGGTCATGATATGATTCCATTTTCCGTTTTTTAACGTCGTATTGTAATAATCGGTTTCTTTTTCTATTCTTAAGTAAGATTCTTTTGAAAGCTTTCCGAAATAATTAGCACTTTCCCGATTCTGCTTAGCCGTAAATTTATTCTTAAAACTATACAACCACTTTTGATTTAATTTTGAAGCGCCAATAACTGGATAATACACCAGTTGATAAAACGCATCCTTTCTATTTTCAGGTATGGCATTATATAAATCCTCAGTCGTTTCAACTAAGCTTTGGTAACTGTTAATCCGAGTCGAAACCTCATCGTTATAATGAAACTGCGTTAATTCTGTTTCGCCTTCTTTGGTTACGGGTTCCACTTGACTCCAAGCCATAAACTCAGGTCTTCTAATATATGCCAAACGATTATTTTCGAACATCAGCGCGGTGATGTCTTTAGCTGAAGTAGCTCCAAATTCTCGTGCAGACCAATCCATCATATGATTTTTTACGGCTGTACTTTTATCGAAATCACTCATATCCCAAGCCATATCTAAAAACAACTCAATATTGTATTCGTGTGGTTTGATATCTCCACAATTCAAAATCCAAATATCTTTAGATTGAAACGTGTAGGCTTTCGACATTTCTTCCCACATTAATACGGGATTTGTAGAATTTAACCACAAGTAATCGTGAGGTCTTCCCCAATACGATGTATGATAATACACGCCGGCGCCACCTGCGCGTTTTTGCTCTTCGGGATTACTTAATTGACGGATATACCCATAATTATCGTCCGTCCAAACTAATGTTATATCTTCTGGTAATTTCAATCCGCTTTGGTAATATTTCAGCACTTCTTTATAAGGCACAAAGGCCTGCGGAATAGTATTCGGATTCTTTTTGGTTTCCGATTTTAGAATACTACGTTGGTCGGTAATTACTTGCTCTAAAAGTTGTACTTGAGAATCGGTATCGTCTTCACCAACTATCATAGGCGAATCGTGTTCTCCACGCATACCTGTAGTATAAATCCCTTCAAAATCAGCCGTCTCTTTTACACGCTTTTTGAAGAAATTCTTAATAGTTTCAGCATTCGTATCGTATCGATATTCTCCCATCGTAGCATGTTTCCATTCGGTGTTGAAATTACTCAGCATCGGTTCTGCATGCGAAGTTCCAACCACAATGGCATAATCATCGGCTACCAATTTGTTATTTGGATACGAATAAAAGGGTTTAGTGCTTGAGTGCATCGCGGGCCAAATAGTATTGGCGCGTAATCGCAATAGCAATTCAAATACTTTGGCATACGTTTTTGGACCAATATCACCTGTTTCTGGCTCGAAATTTAAAGCTGCCCAACGTTGTAATCCCCAATCTTCATCATTTAAAAATACACCGCGATATTTCACCGATGGACTTTTAGACACCTTATTTTCAACAGCAATTTTTATGCTTTCACGTTTATCTGGCGTGACATCTGCCCACCATTCCCATGGCGAAACGCCCATCATTCTAGAAAGTTCTAAAATCCCATATGCAGTTCCTCTTCTATCACTTCCAACCACAACTAAAGCTTTATCAACGCCTTTTATAGGATTCTCTACCACCTGAATGGCATAGCGCTCCCACTGATCTTTAAACTGCGAAACATCAATTTTACCTTTGGAAATTAAGGCATCAATCCAACTGTTTCCACCAATCGTTCCTGCTAGAATAATTTGAGAATCATTCGTTTTTTTGGTGTTGACTGAAATCTTTTTATTTGAAATATTGAAGACATCTTTCGTGAAAATTTCCGCAGCAATCTGCACGACTTTCGCATCGTTCTTATCTATTAAAATAGAAGTCGACACATCTCCATCCACAATTATAAATTCTGAGATAGTAGATTTTTGAGCGTTTAAGACTATAACCTGAGAACAGATTACTAGTAAAAGTATTTTTTTAAGCATAATGCTATTTTTTTATTTTTTCGTAAGTACCATCTTCAAAAATCACTTTAAATTGAGATTCAAATAAAGTAGATGGAATATAATAATCGGTTGAAATCACTTGAGCACCGGATGCCTCCGCCTTTTCAAACCGTTCATAAGAATTTGTGCGCGCCTCTTTAGTCCCTGCATCGGCTCGGGTTCTTACCATATAGCCTTTTGAGACCAAATCGTGTATGTAATCGAAATTTTTAATCGGATCGTTCACAATTCTAAATGCCGATTCAGGATTTCCTTCTGTGCTATTCACAAATAAAACGCGGTTTTTTAATGATGGATGATCTTCTAAATAACGATTTATCTTATCCTCTTTTTCATCTAGAACAAATAAAAAATGACCTTTTACCGTATCTAAATCTGGCCATCCTTTGGTTAAAATGGCGTCTTCCAAAGTTTCATATTCACCACGAACTAAATCCGGAGTAATCAATTTATCTTCACTAAAAACGGATCTAATTTCTTTATCAATTTCATTTAAAGCCTCTGTTGTAAAAGGCAGTGGATCCCGTGTGTTTTTCACTTTTTGATCTTTGGAGTTTATAAGGATAATAACAGGAAGATGGTTTGTATTTTTATCCGACCACGCTTTCATGGCCTGTAAACCGTCCTTAAACAGTAAATGATGACTTCTAAAATCGACATCTTGAACATGAAAAAGCTTTAATCCTGGAGTTTGTAATTTATTCTCTTCATCGTAAGGCAAAGGGGTTTTAAGTTTTAATTTCACCCAACTTAAACCTTGTGGTTTTGAAAAATGACCGCCTTTAGGGTCGTAAAACACATCCAATTCTAAATTACGTAAACCTAAATTTAATTGATCTTTCAGAGAGATATGTTCATATTGTAAACTTTGGGCCGTCTTTGAATCCATTACATTTATAATGTTCCATAACGGTGGTTCTATGGCAATTTTATATGAATTATGACTTCCAATCACCTGAATATCATTTAACTTTTTTGGATTTAAAGTTTTTTCAAGCCATATTTCCGCAAGTCCTGGCCATGTTTCGGCCGCTATATTTCCTTTTCGCAATCCGTAACCATGTCCGCCTTCTGGCAACATATGATATTCTACAGCCGTATTATTATCTCGTAACGCTTGAGCCATCACGACACTACTATTTCCATAATTATCATCGGTTGTTCCAAAAATAAAAAATGGAGGTGTGTTTGTATTTAATTTTAATTCTGGACTTAAACTTTTATGGTCGCCTTTATCCAAATAAGCGGGATAAATAAGCATAGTGAAATCTGGACGACTAGAAACCTCATCGGCTCCATCTACGTAAGCATAAGATATTTTCTGATAGTTAGTGGTAATATTAGCAGACAAATGTCCGCCAGCAGAAAAGCCCATCACCCCAACTTTTCGCGGATCTAAATTATAATCGGTCGCTTTGCTACGTACCAAACGCATCGCTCTTTGTGCATCTTGCAAAGCCCCTGCTCTATTATTTGGTACACGATATTCTAATACAAAAGCCGTATAGCCCAAACTATTTAGCCATTCGGCAACCTCTGTTCCTTCCTTATCAAACGCTAATATATTATAAGCACCACCTGGACACACTATAATTCCGGCTTTAGAACGGTTAGGTTTTTCAGGTTTGAATACCGTTAACATAGGATTAGTAACGTTTGTTAATCTAATCACATTACCACTGGTATTCTCTGATTGCTCGGCAGCATGTTTTGGCCCTGTTTGGTTTGGAACTTTATCCGGCCATAACATGAGAGTATCTCTAGTTTGTGCCGAAAGAGAACATGTAAAAAGAAAACTGATAATCAATAAAGTGAACTTCATAATAAAATTAGATCAGGGTTATTTTAAATGTATACTTTTTTGCTGCTTGATATCTTGAGACGATGCACCAATCATAAATTGATACTCGCCATTCGCAAAAGCCCATTCTTTAGTATCTACATCCCAAAATTGTAAATCTTTTTTTGAAACTTCAAATTCCACCTTAACTGATTCTCCTTTAGGTAAAAATTCTCTTTTAAAACCGACTAACTTTTTCAAAGGTCTTTTAATTGATGAATTAGGAGCTTTAAAATATAACTGAGCCACTTCATCTCCATCATAATTTCCAATATTTTCAACGGTTGTCGAGACGATTAAAACATCACCTTCCTCTTTTATTTTCATGCCTTTATACTCAAATTCAGAATAACTTAAACCATAACCAAACGGATAAAGTGCTTCTCCTTCAAAATACATATAGGTTCTACCGTTCGAAACCTCGTAATCGTCCATGGGAGGTAAATCGGATATTGATTTATAAAAAGTAAACGGTAATCTTCCTGCTGGATTGTAGTCCCCAAATAGGACATCGGCAATGGCTTTACCTCCAGATTCCCCAGGATACCAAGCGTCTACAATCGCAGGAATATGACTATCCATCCAGTTAATAGCCAATGAACTTCCTGCGACCAAAACAACTATAACATTCTTGTTTTCGGCATAAATCTCTTTCAAATAATGAACTTGATCTTCAGGTAATTCTAAATCTGTCCGATCTCGACCTTCTTTCTCAATAGACTTATTAATGCCCATAACGGCAATCACATAATCACTTGCCCGGGCAACCGCTTTATCTTCCGCATATAAATCATTTGTTAACGTTGGCACTTCCCATAATAACTGGCAAATAGCATCGCCACCATTATCAAAATACTCTAATTTAATAGCGTATTTTTTACCAGCTTCCATCGCTATTTCAACTTGATCGGTCGTCATTCCGCGATTATGCCATGCATCTACAACTAGTTCGTTATTTAACCACAACCGAACCCCATCATCCGAATTAACCCCAATTTTGTAAGCTCCCGAAAAATTAGGCGTAATGTAGCCCGTCCATCTTATAGATTTATGTCTGTAATTGGTGTACGGATCTGGCGGGTTGTTTACAGGATCGAAATTCACCACCTTATCTACACGTGTTTGCGGCATACCTTCTAGGAATTTATCATCAAAATATTCTCCGTATAAGCCGGTTTCATCATTATGATCGTTACGTAAATTTTCGGCTTCAATGAGGTTTAAATTTCTCGCGGCCGTTTTCCATTTCACATAAGTGACTTCAGCTTTATCACCAACTTTTTCCTTAATCCCTTCCAACGGCGAGATGGGTTTAATAACCGGCAATCCGCTGTAATCTCC
This sequence comes from Formosa undariae, assembly GCF_042427615.1. NCBI lineage: Bacteria > Pseudomonadati > Bacteroidota > Flavobacteriia > Flavobacteriales > Flavobacteriaceae > Formosa > Formosa undariae. The sequence continues at coordinate 471,668 of NZ_JBHMEZ010000012.1, forward strand.
AAAAACAACCTGATTGGCATTAAAACCAACCACTGCTATTTTTTTAATCGTATTTACATCTAAAGGCAAAATATTATTTTTATTTTTAAGAAGCACAATGGATTCTCTTGAAGCCTCTAACGCTAAATCTTGATGCTTTTTTGAACCTATAACATCTGGTGAAATTTTCGTATATGGATTGTTTTCTGTGCTATCGAAAATCCCTAATTTAAAACGTGCGGTTAACACTCTCGCCGTTGCTTTATCTATATTTTCTTTAGAGACTAAACCTTTTTTATAAGCCGCAAGTAGATGATTTGCATAAATATCATTCCCACATTCTAAGTCCAAACCAGCTTCTAATGCTGCTTTTGCAGCTTGCTCTTTGGTATCTACATATTTATGCGATTTCACTAAATATGTTGGCGCTCCACAATCGCTTACCACATAGCCTTTAAAACCCCACTCGTCTCTTAGAACCGTATTTAACAACCAATTATTTGCCGTGCTCGGCACACCATTAATAGCGTTGTAAGCACTCATTATAGATTGTGCATTACCGTCTTGAACGGTTGCTTTGTAGGCTGGAAAATAATATTCTCGTAATGCGCTTTCTGAAATATTAGCATTATAAGCAAACCGATTATCCTCTTGATTATTAGCCACAAAATGTTTGGGCGTAGACACTACTTTTAAATAGTTCTCGTCATTCCCTTGTAAACCTTTCACAAAAGAAACACCTATTTTACTGGTTAAATAAGGATCTTCACCATACGTTTCTGGTGTTCTTCCCCAACGCGGATCTCTAGCCATATTAATCGTAGGCGACCAAAAGGTTAGCAAATCGCTGTACACATTTTTTTGATCTTTACCTTGGTTATAAAAGTTCCATTTTGCTCGCGCTTCATCTGAAATAGCCGAAGACACCTTATAAATTAAATCGGGATTCCAAGTCGCCGCTAAAGCTACAGCCTGTGGAAACACGGTGAAGCGTCCACCTTTTACAACACCATGTAAAGCTTCGTTACCATGGTAATATTTTTCGACCTCTAAACGCGGAATTGCTTCTGCGGTAGACACAAGCATTGATACTTTTTCTTCAACCGTTAACCGCTCTAACAAATCTTGAACACGCGTTTCAATGGGCAATTCTTGATTTTGAAACGTATATTTGGTTTGCGAGAAACCTAAAATAGGCATGACTAACAACGCAAATATGATAACTTTTCTTAACACCATTTGATATATGAAATTATATTAATGTTGATTATTCTAATTCAATTTTAAATCCTGTAATTGGTAGTTCTGTAGTATTATACACAGGTAGTTCTAGCTTTAAGCCGTCTTTATTTTGTTTCCATGTTACTTCTTCTGACGAATTCAATCGGCTTATCGATTTAATTACTGTTTCTTTTTGAGCTGACAATGCTTTTATTAGAACATTGTTTTCTGTAGGACTACATACATACGCGTATATAAATCCATCTTTAATCGTGAATCGAACCTCAGGAAATATCTCTTTAGAGGTTTCGTCTTTTAGGTTATCCTTCATGGTGTTCTCTTCCTTTGAAGTATTCTTTTTTTGATTGCTTTTAGAACCTTCTACTAAGCGTTCTCCTTGAACAGTCCAAGGTTTAGAACCGTAAATACCTTCAGAATTTTGCTTAATCCACACGCCCATTTCTGCCAAGCGTTCTTGAGCTAAATCTGTAATTTCTCCTTTTGCAGTTGGCCCATTATTCAATAATAAATTCCCACCTTTACTTACTATTTCTAATAACTGACGCGTCATTAATTCTGACGATTTATAAATGGTATCATACTCAATATACCCCCAGTTTTTCCCCATGGTAATGCATGCTTCCCAAGGTTCAACCTCTAGACCTTCAACAATTTCTTGCTCTGTAACCTTATAATCGCCAAAACCATGTTTAATACGACTATTGATGATACAATCTGGCTGAATGCCAAGTATCAACTCTCTTAATTCTTTACTTTCTTCTGGACTAATTAATTCTGGTGTATCGAACCAAATCACATCAATTTTACCATATTGGGTAAGTAACTCTTTTATTTGTGGTTTCACCTTTCTTTCAAAATAGCGACTAAACACTTTTATATCTTCATCTGGATAATCTACCAAATTACTTCGTCCACCTTTATGGGGCCAATTTGTAGCCACATCTGGATCTTCCCAATCGCGACCTAAAGAGTAATAAAACCCGAATTTCATATCGTGTTTATGGCAAGCTGCAACCAATTCCGTCATGGGATCTTTGGCGTAAGGCGTTCTGGTTTTAATATTATAATCGTTGGATGGTGAATCGAACATGGCAAAACCATCGTGATGTTTGGAGGTGATGATGATATATTTCATCCCTGCCGCTTTAGCAGTAAGCACCCATTTTTCGGCATCGTAATTAACCGGATTAAAATCGTCGGCAATAGTAGCATACTCTTTTAAAGATATTTTTTCATGAATCATGAAATGCTCATTCCCTTTTGCCACGTGCCCATCCCAATATCCAGCAGTTTGAGAATATAGGCCCCAATGCATAAACATACCAAATTTGGCATCTTTCCACCACTCCATTTTATCTGATGATTGCGCGAAAGCATTGCTCATAAAAATAAGTAGAAAGCCTAAACTGCAATAAAAATGTCTTCGGGATCTGTTGTACTTCATTTTATACTATTTTGAAAAGTTTGCGATACTAACTATTACTTTGTAATAAATTCTATGTTCGTTAATTTCACCACCACAGGGTTTGGCCAAATTTTATCATTGTAAAGTCGTTGCGCTCTACTTATAGATATTTCAAGTAAATCTTCATGCTGAATAAATCGAGACGTTGGTGTGTTTTCTGGCCAGTATTCTACGACTAAATCGTTTTGTCCAAGTACCGAAATTGTAGTGTTTTTAGTCGACCGCATGTTTTTCAACAGAAAATTTCTTCTAAACCCTTTGAACCAATCTTCCTGCTTTGTAATAAACACATAAGCCGTATTATCGTCTTTACCTTTTGTAAACCACATTTTTCCATCTTTAACTATGGTTGGCACGGTTCTTACATTTTTAACACCTTCCCCGTTAACATACATCCATAACGCAATTTCGCGCAAACGCTCTTCTTGTTCTACAGGAATTTCACCATTTGGTTTCGGACCAATATTCATTAGAAAATTCCCGCCTTTTGCACGGATTTCAATCAGTTTTTCTATGAGTTCGGAGCCTCCTTTATAGTCTTCATTTGTAGGTTTATACTGCCACTGCGTCCCCATAGTCATACACGTTTCCCAAGGCCCTGGTAAAGCCCCATCAGGAATTTTCTGCTCTGGCGTTTTCATTTCACCTCTGGTCACTACAATATCGGGTGCAATTTTATGAACATACTGTGCCATAGGCTTAGCCTGAAAGGCATCAAAAAACATAACATCTATTGGTCCGTATTTATCAATAAGCTCTTTAACTTGAGTTTTATCGTATTCAAAAAGTGCTTTGTTAGCCGTTACTTGCGTCATTGGGCCTTTTCTAGAAATTAAATGCCCTTGCTTATGGATAAAGCTAAAATCTTCTGGAGAAAAATAGATTCCTACTTTTAAATTTTGTTTCCGTAAAGCCTGTACTAACTCTCCAACAATATCCTTTCCGTAAGGTGTATTCATGATATTGAAATCGGTTGTTTTAGTATCCCACATACAGAAACCATTATGGTGTTTCGCTGTAAAAACGACATACTCCGCTCCTGCGACTTTAAATAATCGTGCCCATTCATCTGCATCAAATTTATCGGGATAAAATGTCTTAGGAAGCTCTTCAAAATATTTATTTACATAATCCTCTGAAGCCCCAACCAAGGAATGACTAATTACACTTCCTAGTTGAGAATCGAGACTCCAATGGACAAATATCCCAAACCCCATATCCATGAAATTTTCATCTAACTCTGGCTTGTTTTTAAGTTGAGAAAAGACTGAAAACGTCGTTAGAAGAATAAGTACTATTGAAAGTTTTAATTTCATAATTATTAATGTTTCGCGTGGGTACGATTAGCCATTTCTAAAATTAACTCACCTCCATTTATAAGGTCTTGATGAGAAATATTAAAATCATAAATAGCTTTATCATTAAAACTCGCCTTATTTATATAAACATTAGAGGCACTATTATTAAGCGCTTTTATAGTGAATGTTTTATTTGGAAAGTGATCTTGATTTAACTTAATACGAACCTCATCAAATAAAGGGCTTCCTATGGTATATCTTGGATTAGTCTCTGTACCTCCATTCATTTGAAACAACCCAATTTTCATAAGTACAGAAAGACTCCCCATTAATCCTTGATCTTCATCTCCATTAAATCCTGTGGACGGGGACAAACCCGAAAAAGCCTTATTTACGACAGCGCGAGACCAATATTGAGACAGATCGCTTCGTCCCAATTCATTAAAAATAAAGGCCATTTGCACAGAAGGTTGGTTTCCATAATTTACAGGAATCCTGCTATATTCTGGATGCAATTCTTGGGCATGAGAATTTCCTGCAGTAAAATTAATTTTTTCTGCTGTTTTAAATTGTTCATTTAATTTCTCAATCGCTTTATCTTTTCCACCCATTAAATCTGCCAAACCTTCTAAATCGTGAGGAACAAACCAAGTAGATTGTGCACCATTGGATTCTATAAATCCGTTTTCTGATTGATAAGGATCGTAATCTGATTTCCAAATGCCTTCAATATTTTTAGGACGCATCCACACAATTTCGGAATCAAATACATTTTTATAATGCGTTGAACGATTCATGAAGTAATCATAATCGTCTTGATGATTTAATTTTTTAGACAATTGTGCTAGGGTCCAATCTTGATAGGCATATTCCAAAGTTAAACTGGCACCGTCTTCATGCGATCCAAAATTACCTTCAGGAATAGGATACGGTACATACCCTTTTTCTATATAATGCTTTAAGCCACCTCCAAGATTTGTGGTGTGTTCGTAACCCGATTTCCCCATAATACCATTAGGCATATGATTCTTTTTTAAAGCTTGGTAAATCGATTCTAAATCTTCTGTGATTATTCCCTTTTGAATAGCACTCACTATAAAAGGAGTCGAAGATGCACCCGTCATGACATATGTATAATTTCCTCCAGAAGGTCCGCGAGGAATTAAACCTCCGTCTTTATAATATTGTAATAAAGAATGCACAAAATCTTCCATAATGTCGGGATACACTAATCCCCAAAGCGTGTTGATAGTCCATTGTGCGCCCCAAAAAGAATCGGAATTAAAATGATTAAATTTAGGCTTTCCGTTCTCATCTAGAGGCAACTGACCTATTCTAAATTGCTCTCCAGTATTATCGGGATAAGCACCATTAGCATCGTTAATAGTACGTCTGCCTTGTAATGCATGCCATAAGTCTGTGTAAAACCTTTTCTGATCGGTTTCTGTTCCGCCTTTTATAGCGATTCGCCCTAGTAATCCATTCCATTCTGTTTTAGAATCCGAGATTACTTCGTTAAAATTCCAATGTGGTAATTCTTGTGTTATGTTATTAGAAGCATTCTCTACTGAGGTATATGAAATCCCTAATTTCATTAAAACTTTACCGTTATCACTATTAAGATTGACAAGATAATTCCCTGTGTTTTCATCGTGTTCTATTTCAGAAATATCTGAATTAAATATCGCTTTAAAGTAAACCGTTACTGGTTTAGGTCTTCTATGCGTTGGTTCCATAACCAACTTCCCTGAAAGCTCGTTCTTGTTATTTTGTTCTAAAAATCCATTAGTATTTTCACAAGGTCCTAATAGCGTATTTAGGTTAAAAAGCACAGCTGCTTTTTCGTTTTCAGGAAACGAATACTGATGAAACCCTACCCGTTTTGTACTTGTTAATTCTGATGTTATGTGATATCTATCTAATTCTACGTAATGATATCCAGGAGCTATTTTTTCTTTTTTGTGACTGAATTTTGAATAAAAATCGGTGAATATCGTTTTGCTATTTTCCTCAGACACAGTAACAGGCATCACAGACACGCCAGACATTTGCCAAGCATGAATATGGCTAAATCCTTTAATCGTATCCGTTTTGTAACGATAGCCACTTCCCCAAGAACCACCTATTTGTGTATCGGGACTTAAATTTACCATCCCAAAAGGTCTACTTGCAGATGAAAAGAAAAACCATCTTGAATTTTCAGTATCGAGTTGAGGATATACTTTTGCGCTATAATCTATAGGAGCTACATGTATATTTTCTGCAATGCTCTTATCCTGTGTATTACAAGAGACTGTTAAAAATAACGCGATTCCTAATCCTACAACTCGGCTTTTAATACGTTGACTTAGCTTCATTATTTTTCTTTTTAAAGTGCCATTTTATTTAAATTGGCTTCTATTTCTTCCAACATCTCTACAGTTGGAAATCCATTATTTTGTCTCCTGTTTTCTATAGCATACCAACCTTTCCATTTTTCATCTAAATCGCCTGACGCTCTATTTTTATATATAATTTCTAATTTCTGCTTTGCTTCTGGAAGTAAACGTCTTGCTCCTTCTAGCGCTTGTAGATTTTTAGTGTCCTCAAATTCTTTTTTTAATACTGCCATAGTGTGGAGTACCGTTTCAAATGCGATTAAATCTGAATATATAATGGTTGGCAACAGTATATATGAATGATAGAAATGGCTTTTATCTTCCCTTTTTACATATCCTTTTTTTGCTTCTTCCCTCGCTTTAAGTACGAAAGTCTTAGTCCGTGCTGTATTTTCCAAATCGCCTTCTACGCGCTTATAATCGAAAGGGATAGGTGTTTTACCAGGCCGTCTTATTGGAGCGTTTGAGAGGTAAGAAACGGCTTCACGAATTTCCCATAAATGCTCTACATACCCTTTTCTACCTTCTTGTGCTTCATGTAACAATTTCATTGAAGACACGGCATGTTTTGCTTCTTCTTTATTAAAATAACGCGCTGTCCAAGATTCATAAAATCGATCACCATCAAATGTTTCGGGGTCATAACAAAACGCACTATACGCTTCTAAATTCAGTAAGAATGGTCTGAAATTTTGTCCATTAACTAAACAAAATTTATCTGCGTTGTACGAATTGAACATCTCGTTCATAACCGATTCAACACGGTTTGGATACGGATTATGCACCGTATGATTTAACCAATACCCGGCGTGCATGTAGGTCCCAAAATCGTATCCATCGGTAGTATTTGGTAAGTGATCGAATTCACCAAAACCATGATCAGACCACAGTACTGTCCAATCGCTCGGAGGTCTAAATCCATCATTCCACATTTGCATCCCGTCCGAGTAACAGACCAAAACTTTCTGAGCTTCCGGTTTATACGCGTCTACTAATTCGCCAAAAGCAACATAAACTTCTGTAAAAACGTCTATTTTACTTTCGCCACAACTGCTTTTATATTCCCAGTCCCAAACTTGATGACGAGGTCTTAGTATGAAAATATCGGTCTTAGACAATGGTGTTTCTTCTAAATAATAGCGCCAAGCTTTTATCCAATCGTCTTTATATGTTGCCCAGCAATCTGCTTTATCTGCAGACATTGGATGAATTTGATATCCCAATGCAAAATCGATAGCGATCTTCATCCCTTTTTCGTGAGCATAATCAATCATCTTATCTACATATTCAATATCTATTTGATAGTCCGGCTTTAGTGCTTTATATTCTGGTCTGATAAAAAACTCTGGTCGCCCTAACATGTCGAACAATTGAATTGAATTGTAACGCAGTCGGACTAAGGAGTTTATTAATTGGGTATAAGATTCCCAATCGTATTCTAGTAATTTACCTCTGTAGTTAGCAAGTTCATCTACATCATTTTCAAAATAAGAAAGCTCTGGTACTTTTGGAGGTGCTATTGTTTTTGAAGAAAAACGAAACAAGTCTTCATTGTGTTTTTTTATTGGCAGCTTACCTGTCCAATATTCTAAAGGATCTACGCCTAATATTTCTTTTGAATAATCGTAAATCGCATATTGAAGTCCTTCTACATCAGACCCTGCAATAACTATAGATTTTTCACCATTAGGCAATGTTGTTTTAGCCCAAATACCGCCTCTAGATCCAGGAAATTCGCTGGACAGATTGATCGTTTTATTTAGTGCTAGTTGTTGTATTAATGAATTTGTTTCCGGTGTACCTAGAATATAGAAAACCCCTTTTTCTTTAAGTTTTTGGGCATCTAACTCTGATATAATTTGGATTTTTGTACCTAGTACTTTATTTAAATCTTGTTTTAAATCTTCTATTGTACTTAACTCCACTGGTGTTGCCAATTTACCTTTAATAAGGTATATGTTTTCAGCAGGAAATTTAGAAGCAGATAAAAGGGTAAAGGAAAAAACAAAAAGAAAAGCTAATGGCAAGTGTTTTTTTAGTAGGCTCAGCATATCATATATATTTATAGAGAGGTCTTATATGCTTAATAAAACGGGTAGATAGCTCTACCTACCCGTTTTACAAACATAAAAACTAACGAAAAAAATAATTTTAACCCGTTTTAGTAATTAGGGTTTTGAGTCATGGTTTCTGGAGATATCTCTATTTCTTTAATTGGAATAGGACGTAATAAGTGTTTTGAAGAATCGAAAGTACCATGATCTACATAATGAGGGTTATATTTTAGTCTTTCTTCTAATTTCCCCATGCGTTTTAATACGGCCCATCTGTTACCTTCACCAATTAATTCAAGAGCACGTTCAACTAAGATTTCATCTAAATCAATTGTACTATAATGATTTGCAACTCCTGTTGCTCTTTCTCTAACTCTATTTAAATGAAATAAGGCTTGACTAGTGTTTCCTGCACCTAAATGAGCTTCAGAAGCAATTAAATGTGTTTCCGCGATTCTATATATAAAACTATCTCTAGCTCCACTTCCGCCTTCTTCAAATATTTCGTCATCGAATTTTTTCAATATAGGAAAACTAATAAATTCAGGATTTAAAGAATATTTATAATTAACACCATCGACATCTGCTGGTCTTCCAAATAAATATTGGTCTGGTTGATATACCCAGTAACGGTCTAATCTGTCTTTTAATTCGGCTTCACCTAAAGCATATTTAGGATAGTAAACTAAAGTATCTCCTGGCTTGATCACATCATTCCCTAAACCACTTTCTTCATCTGCTATAATCGCTCTATGAATAGTGACATCTTCTCTCGTATCATTATCCTCAAACAAAGAATAAAAGTATGGCGTAAGCATCGTATTACTCGTTTTAAGTCCGTATGGATTTTTTCTACTTACTCCAGGTAAATTAAAAATTTGATACATAATAAAAGCATGCTTATCGTTTCCTCTATCTTCAGAGAACCCTGTATCTCCCCATTGTCCTGCAAACAGAATTTCATCATTTACTTGATTGTCATAAGCAAAAACCTCAGCAAAAGATTGCGATCTAATATCATACCCATCTATTGCTTCTTCTGCTAGATTGGCTGCTGTTTGAAAATCTGAACTTTCCCCAAAACTCGTGTAAGCTCTTGTTAAATATACTTCTGCAAGAACATGTTGTGCTGCACGTTTTGAGAATCTTCCTGTTTCTGGATCTTCTTTTAAATCAGGAATAGACGCTTCTAATTCTGAAATAATTAAAGTAAACGTTTCTTCTTCTGTAGATCTGGTATAATTATTACGAATACTTTGAGGCTCCTCTAAATCGAGAACCACACCGCCGTACTGCTGTACTAAATTGAAAAATGAAACGGCTCTTAATGCTCGTAATTGAGCTATACCATAAGCTTTTTCTCCTAAGTTACCTGAACTCCAATTTACCTCATTCTCATATCTATTAATTGCAGTATTTGCTCTAGATATTACGGTATAATTTCCACTCCATACTCCATTTGTTTGTGGTGCATTAAAGCCTACATAATCATTACTGCTCGATACAGCATAGAGTTCTAATTGCGTTGTAAATAAGTCTGTTCCTGAGAATTTATAATCGGTGCTCTTAAACACACCTCTAATGGCTGAATATACTCCGACAACCAATTGATCTGCTGTGCTTTCATCAATAAAATTCTCACTTGTAATTTGACTGTAAATATCTTCATCTAGATATTCGTCACAAGCACTAAACGATAGTATTAACCCCAGTAAGACTACTACTTTATTTATATTCTTTATGTTTTTTATATTTTTCATCTTTGATTAAGTTTTAAAATTAGAATGATACACTAAGACCAAACAACACTGTTTTTGTTTGATAACCCGCATTATAAGAATTTTGCAATGCCGTTTCTGGATCAGGCCCTTCGTAGCCCGTAAACGTAAATGGGTTTTGCACGTCTAAAGACAACCTTAAGCTTTTTAGTTGTAAGCTTTCTAAGACATCTCTTGGTAACTGATATCCGATACCAATATTCCCAACTTTAACAAAACTTAAGTCTTCATAATACCAACCTGAATTTCCATATTCTGGAGCAGGATACTTGGCATTTGGATTATTAGGCGTCCAGAAATCTAAATCAAGACTGTTAAATTTAGCATCATCTCCGTTATACGGTGTAAAATGCGAATAAAACTCTGAGTGACCGAAAGAGCCTTGTCTAGTATAAATTTGAACTGAGAAATCTAGATTTTTGTAGCTGAATGTATTTGTCATACCTCCTATCCAATCTGGAGATACTTGACCTAAAACGACTTTATCTTCAGCTCCATAAGTACCACTATTATCCTGATCTACGATCTTGTATTGTCCAGGAAAAGCACCATAAACGGCAGCTTCCGCTGTTTCGTCTATTTGCCAAATACCATCATGTTCGTAACTGTAAATGGCATCTACAGGTTTACCTACTTGTAACACACCATGCGTACCATAAGTTTCTTTATCTAAATCGCCATCTAATTCTAAGATTTGATTTTTGTTTTTAGCGAAGTTTATATTGGTAGTCCATCTAAAATTATTGGTTTGAATATTTACCGTATTTAATGTAATCTCAATACCTTTATTTTCTACAGAACCATAATTACCAATCGCAGAGCCATACCCTGTTATGTTAGATAAGGTTTTATTAAGAATAGCATCTACGGTCTTTTTTCTATAAAGCTCTAATCCGAAACGTACTCTATTATTAAAAACTCCCATGTCTAAACCAATGTTAAATTCTTTAGAACGTTCCCATGTTAAATCGTAGTTAGGTAATCCACCTACGCGTACTCCATTTGTATGTGTATTTCCATATAAATAATCTGACCCACCTAAAAATGCAAGTGAGCTATAAGCACTTACTGGACTATCGTTTCCTGATTCCCCATAACTTAAACGCAATTTTAAATTACTTAACCAATCTGTATCTTGTAAAAATGCTTCTTCACTAGCTTTCCAAGCAAAGGCTGCTGAAGGAAAAAATGCCCATTTATTATTTACAGCTAATTTTGAAGATCCATCATATCGACCTGTAAACGTAAATAAATACCTATCTAGAATGCTATAGTTTAAACGTCCTGCAAATGAAGACAATGTTTCTTTTCTATAATATGTACCGTAATCTCTAACATCTAAACCTGCTCCTGTATTATAGAACGAGTAAGAATCTGTATCAAAATCTTTTGTTTCAATATTACCTCCTTCAGCTTGGTTATAATATACTGAAGAAATTAAAGTTGCTTTTAAATTTTGTGCTTCTGTAATATCAAAATTAAAATCTAAAATATTATCCCAAGTATATGCTGTCTTAAAAGAAGAGTCATAAATGGATTGCACTCTCGTAGGGTCATTTCTAGATGATTTTGTATATAAACCTCTAAATTCTCCAAACCTTGTGCTATTTAAATTTGGCGCAAACTGTGTTTTAAAACTTATCCAATCCGTTGGTGCATATTGTAAAAATACATTTGCAATAACATCTAAAGATCTTGTATTTGTTGTCCAAGCACCATTCGCCTCGTAATATGGATTTGTAAAACGTCCGTCCTGATCGTCTGGAAATAATATGACATTCCCATCAGTATCATAAGAATTTACTGTTGGCGCTAAACGCAATGTACTTCTAAATAATTCTCTACTTCCTTCTTCTCTTTCTGAAAGGGCTAAATATGCTTTTAAACCTACAGTGAATTTATCTGACACTTTTTTAGTTAAAGACGTACTTAAGTTATAACGCTCATAACCTTCAATCCCCATAATACCTTCATCACTTAAATATCCAATAGATCCGCTATACACTAGACCATTGCTTCCTCCAGACATACCAATATTTTGGCTAGTTTGCACACCTGAGTGAATATAATCGCCAGCCCAATCTGTATAACGTCGGTTTGCTACGTTATCGGCTTCTTCATTAGTGGTCTTAATTTCTCTTGAAATATCGACTTCTATATTATTATAGTCACTTACCGTACCTACATATCCATCTTGAAATAATCCTTTCCACGCTGTACTTCTTAATACTTTATCTACAAAATCTACATATTCATCACCACTATAGAAATCAGGCCTGTTGGTTGCAGTACTTAAACCTAAAGTAGATTCGAAAGTAAATACTGTTTTACCTTCTATTCCATTCTTGGTCGTAATAATAACAACCCCGTTAGCTCCTCTAGCACCATAAATAGCAGTTGCAGAAGCATCTTTTAAAACATCCATTTGTTGAATATCTGAAGGATTTAAGATATTTATATCTTCAAAAAACACCCCATCAACAACATATAAAGGTTTAGAAAGATCTGATGCAGCACTATCGCTTATACCGTCAGTACCTGCGTCGTTATTTTTAATTACGGTATTACCTCTAATATCGATAGAAATTGGAGCACCTGGTTTATTGCTCAAAGATCTAACGTCTACACCTGCTATTCTACCCTGAATTGCTTTACCAACATCGGTTTTCTTTTGTTCGGTTAAATCTTCAGTGTCCATAGAAGCAACTGCTCCTGTTAAATCACTTTTCTTAACAGAACCATAACCGATAACGACAACTTCATCTAGTTCTGCAGCATCGTCTTCTAGACGAACTCGCATTGTAGGCTGACCATTATACGTCAGTTCCTTAGTTTCAAAACCCAAGAAAGAAAACACAAATACATCTCCTTTTTTTGCGGTTAATTGAAAATTTCCATCAAAATCTGTAGCCGCACCATTCGAGGTTCCTTTAATAATAACATTGACCCCCGGAATAGGAATATTCTGACTGTCGGACACAACTCCACTTACTTTACTCTGTGCCCAAGAGGTCGCAGTAACACCTATTAGTAAGGCAATCAATAACGATTTCATTTTTTCCATGTTTAATTTGTTTAGTTATACTGAGAGCTAAGATAGTGTTAAGGAGTTGTTAACAAATGGATATTTTAATCTGAAATATGGACATTTTAACTAATCAAAAAACATCTACAATTTCTAAAACTTGACTGTTTTAATATTTTGAACTCTTAAAACCTGCTACTCTGAAGATCTATATACAAACAAATCGTTCCGACTTTATCAATCATTTGTTTATAAAATCCATAATTTGAACCTATTTATCCATGTAATTTATTACTATTTACCCTAGTTTAGTACATTATTAACAAACCAAAATTTAAGATGAAAAAATCTACTTTATTTTATAGCGCTATATTACTTGTTAGTGTTTCTCTATTCTATAGTTGTTCAGAAAAACCTAAAGACACAACGCCATGGGTTGATTTATTTGATGGATCGACATTAAATGGATGGCATCAAAAAGGAGGAGATGCAACCTATACTGTTAAAGAAGGGACTATTGTTGGCACAACCGTTCATAACACAACCAACTCTTTTTTAACTTCAGATAAAATGTATGATGATTTTATTTTAGAATTAGATTACAAGGTAGACTCGACTATGAATTCGGGAATTCAAATACGCAGTAACAGTCTTCCTCAATATAGAGATGGTCGTGTTCACGGCTATCAAGTTGAAATAGATCCCTCGGAGCGTGCTTGGAGTGGAGGTATTTACGATGAATCAAGACGAGGCTGGTTAAATACGCTAGATAACAATCCAGAAGCACAAAAAGCTTTCAAACAAAATGACTGGAATCATTACCGCATTGAAGCTATTGGAGATACTATAAAAACGTGGGTTAACGGCGTTGCAGCAGCACACTTAATAGACGAAAAAACGAAAAGCGGATTTATTTGCTTACAAGTTCACAGTATAAAAGCTGATAAAAAAGAAGGTACCGAGATTATCTGGAAAAACATTAAAATTCTTACAGACAGTCTGTCTAAATACAGTCAGAAATCTCCAGTAAAACCAATCATTACAAAAAACAATTTAACTATTGATGAAAAGAAAAATGGATGGAAATTATTATGGGATGGAGAAACTACTAACGGATGGAAAGGCGCTAAACTTGAAGCGTTTCCTGAAACGGGTTGGAAAATTGAAGACGGCATTCTTAGCGTTTTAGCATCTGGCGGTGCAGAATCTACTGCAGGTGGAGATATTGTAACTTCTGAATTATACAGCGATTTTGAATTAACAGTAGATTTCCAAGTCAATGCAGGAGGAAATAGTGGTATAAAATATTATGTAGATACAAACATTAATAAAGGAGCAGGTTCTTCTATTGGTTTAGAATATCAAATTTTGGACGACGATTTACATCCAGATGCTAAACTAGGTAATCACGAAGGAAGTAGAACCGTTAGTTCTTTATACGATTTAATACAGGCAGATGTTAACAAACCCATCCACCCCGTTGGCGAGTGGAACACCGCTTACATTAGCTCTAAAAACAACCATGTAGAACATTGGTTAAACGGTGCGAAAGTCTTAGAATATGAAAGAAAGAGTGATGATTTCAAGAGACTAGTTTCAGAAAGTAAATACGCTAAATGGCCAAATTTTGGTGAATTGGAAAAAGGGCAAATATTATTACAAGATCATGGTGATTTGGTATCATTCAAAAACGTGAAAATCCGCCCAATTAACACAACTAAAGACTAAACAATTATGAGTTCAAATAGAAGAGATTTTATAAAAAAAGCAGCAATAAGTGCCGTAGGAGTTACATTAGGCTCCGTTTCAGCAAACGCAATGTCTGCTAAAAGTTATTCAAAAATAATTGGAGCTAACGATAGGATTCATATTGCTATTCAAGGTTTAGGTAGACGTTACGGTGCATATATTCCGCCAATAGCCGACAAAAAAAACAATATAGAATTACTGTACTTATGCGATGTTATGAAAAGTCAGCGTGATAAAGCAGCTGTTAATTTATCCACCAAACTCAGTAACAAACCAAAGCTAGAAAACGACATCCGAAAGGTTATAAACGATAAACAAGTGGACGCTATATTTATGGCGACTCCCGATCATTGGCATGCACCTGGTGCGTGTATGGCCATGCAGGCAGGAAAACATGTGTTTCTAGAAAAACCATGTAGTCACAATCCGCAAGAAGGCGAGTTACTCGTTGCTTATCAAAAAAAGTACAATAAAGTGGTGCAAATGGGGAACCAACAGCGTTCTTCCTTACAGTCGCAAGAAATTATAAAAGACATACATGCTGGTGTTATTGGAGATGTTTACAATGCCATCGCGTTTTATACCAGTAAGCGTGGGCCTGTTCCACATCAAACAAAAACGGCGCCACCGGAAGGATTAGACTGGGAACTTTTTCAAGGTCCAGCACCAAGAAGAGACTACACCGATAATACATGGGATTACAACTGGCATTGGTATGGTTGGGATTATGGTACTGCCGAAATGGGTAACAATGCGACTCATGAATTAGATATCGCGCGATGGGCTTTAGGTGTAAAATATCCAGAACACGTAAATGTAAATGCCGGAAAATTCCAATATAAAGATGATGGATGGGAAATGTACGACACTATGGATGCTACTTTTAGATTTGCAGACAATAAAACCATTCACTGGGACGGACGTAGTAGAAATGGTTTTGATAAATATGGCGCAGGAAGAGGAACTCTTATTTATGGGTCTGAAGGTTCGACTATGATTAACAGAGATGGTTATAAATTGTATAATCTTAAAGGAGAATTAATTAAAGAAAATATGGTTCCTGGAATTGAAGACGGGAATGCTCTTGGTGGCGGCGGACAACTTTCTGCAGCACATACTGTTAATTTCTTTGATGCCATTAGAGGAAAAGCAGCACTAACATCTCCTATTGATGAAGGTGCGATTAGCCAAATGCTAACCCACTACGCAAATATTGCCTCTAGAATAGACGACTCTTTTGAAGTCGATGAAACCACTGGAAGAATTTACAACAGAGAAGCCATGAAATTATGGTCTAGAACATACGAGCCAGGATGGGAAATTAAGCCTGTTTAAGAATGTAAGCTCGCGCTCTATTTTTATTAAATTTAAAGTCATTAAACAAGCATTGTTACGCCTTCTCTTCCAAAATTACAATTGGAGAAGACCTATAAAAATCAACATTTACATCACATGAAAAGAAGAGATTTTATTATCAAAAGTTCTGTTGCCACGGTAGCACTAACATCGTCGGCAGTAGCTTTAGGGAATTATCTTGATTTTAATCATGCAAACGACACCTTAAACATTGGCGTAATTGGAACCGGAGATCGAGGTACTGGAATGATTTCCAATATCAATAAAATTAAAAATTTCAATGTTATTGGTTGTGCCGATATTTTACCCTTTAGATTAGAAAACGGATTAAAATCGGCACAAGGGAAAGCGAAAGGCTATAGCGATTACCGAAAATTATTAGACAACAAAGATATTGATGCGGTTTTGGTGTCTGTCCCCTTTCATCTGCATTCTCAAGTAGCTATAGATGCTCTCGATGCAGGTAAACACGTCTTTTGTGAAAAAACAATGGCCAAAGGTTATCCAGGGATACAGCATTTAGTTGATAAAGTGAATCAGTCTAAAACCATGTTTCAAACGGGGCATCAATATCATAGCTCTAGACTTTACACACATGTAGTCGATTTAATAAAAGATGGCAAACTAGGAAAAGTAGCAGCAATCGAATGCCAATGGAACCGACAAGGGAATTGGAGACGCCCAGTGCCTAGTCCTGAATTAGAAAAGCAAATTAACTGGAGGATGTACAGAGAATATTCAGGAGGATTAGTTGCAGAATTGTGTTCGCATCAAATAGATTTTGCAAATTGGGTTTTAGATGAAAAGCCTAGCCAAGTTATGGGTGCAGGAGGTGTTGACTATTGGAAAGATGGCCGAGAAACCTTCGATAATATTCACTTAATTTACAGCTATCCTAGTGGTGTAAAGGCAAAATTTACGTGCCTGACTAGTAATGCTAAAGATGGTTATCAAATTAAGGTTATGGGAGATAAAGGCACCATTATTTTAGATTATTCACATGCATGGTTTTACCCAGAAGGTATCGAAAATAAAGATAAAGAGTTAGGCATAGTAGATGGCGTTTCGGGAGCTACAGTCACTTGGAAAAAAGGCTTTGGTATTCCTATAAACGTAGAACACACAGAACCTAGTGAGCAGACTTTAATCGATTTTAAAGACAGTATCCTCTTAAATAAAAAGCCGATTTCAGATGTCGTTACGGGGGCAAATACTGCAATTTGTATTCAGATGGGATTAGATGCCATGTATACTAACAAAATTATTAGTAGTCCAGATTTTTATTAAAAACACCAGATTTAAAATCACAACAAATAAGATAACTTAAACACGGAGTTGTTTTGTTTGTTTAAAATTCAATATGAAATGAAAAAATTCATTCTTCTATTTTCATTAGCATTCGTATGTTTTCAAGCGAAGTCACAACATAAAACCGATAAACTAGACATCGAGTCGTCGCTAATACGTCCACAAGAGATCATAAAAATAGGTAACGGACATTATTTTATCGATTTTGGAAAAGCCTTCTTTGGAACAGTAGAAATCACTTCAAAAGAAACACAACATGACTCTATCTTTTTTCATTTAGGTGAAAAATTAGAGACTCAAAATAAAATAGACCGAAATCCTGGAGGAACTATTCGTTACCAACGCACAGCTTTAAACCAATTGGTGGCAAACCAAAAGACGACACTAAAACTGACTCCAGACAAAAGAAATACAGGTCCTGCTGCCATTACATTGCCCGAAGATGTTGGGGTAATTATGCCGTTTAGATATTTGGAGATTGAGAATTTAAAAATCCCTATTGAAGACCTTCACATTTCACAAAAAGCCACTCACTATAAATTCAATGATGATGCGAGTTACTTTTCTTCTTCCAATAAAATAATGGATTCTATATGGCAAATGTGCAAGCACACTATAAAAGCCACTAGTTTTATGGGCTATTATGTAGATGGAGACAGAGAACGTATTCCTTATGAAGCAGACGCATACATTAACCAGCTGAGTCATTATAGTGTAGACAATGAGTACACAATAGCAAGAAGAACAAATGCCTATTTTATAAAGCACCCGACGTGGCCAACCGAATGGTTGCTGCATACGGTTTTAATGTTTCATGCCGATTATATGTATACGGGCGATATTCAACCTTTAAAAGATCACTATGAAAATCTGAAACTAAAAACACTTATGGATTTGGAGCGAGCGGATGGTTTAATAAGTTCGAAATCGACAAATCTTAATGAAGCACTTATTTTAGAATTAGGTTTTAAAAAAGCAAATACAAACATAAGGGATATTATAGATTGGCCGGGAGCACAAAAAGACACAGGTTGGAAATTAGCAACTCCAGAAGGCGAACGTGATGGTTATGATATTGTACCCGTAAATACGGTTGTTAATGCCTTCTACTATTACAATTTAAAGTTAATGACGGATATTGCAACCGCACTTAATAAAACTGACGACGCTAAGTTATTTAGAGACAAGGCAGCTAAAGTAAAAGAAACGATAAATACTAAATTATTTAACCACTCGAAAGGGTATTATTTAGATGGTGAGAATTCGACGCACTCTTCTTTACACGCTAATATGCTTCCGCTTGCCTTCGATTTAGTTCCTAAAGCGCATGTAAAAACTGTAGCCGAATTTGTAAAATCTAGAGGAATGGCGTGCAGTGTGTATGGAGCACAATATTTATTGGAAGGTTTATATAAAAATAATGAAGCAAAGTACGCGACATCATTAATTGTAGAAACTGAAGGTGACCGAAATTGGTGGAATATGATTAAGGTAGGCTCTACTATGGCAATGGAAGCTTGGGATATGAAATACAAACCCAACTCCGATTGGAATCATGCTTGGGGTACGGCACCACTAAATGCAATTACACGTTATATGTGGGGTATCAAGCCAAAAACACCTGGATTTAAGGTTGCTGAGATTAATCCGCAATTAGTAGACTTAGACTATTCTAAAATAAAAGTGCCGACTATAAATGGCTTTATTTATGCTGAGCATAAAACAACAGGTAAACACATTTCATACATTATAAATATTCCTGAAGGTATGACGGCAGAATTTATATTGCCAAATAATACCACAAAAATCGCGTTAAATACGGACATCATAAAACAGAATAGTGGAGCGATTACACTTTCAAGTGGTAGTCATAAAATTGAAATAGATCAATAAACGTCTTTAAATATATTTCAGAAAAATAAACCCTATTTGTTTTCGAGATTTTGAAGAAATCTAAAAATGTTACCTTGATTTTGATTATGGGTTTCATTCCATTGAAACCACACATAAATCTGGTGTAGAATGCATAATACGGAGGCTAAAACGTGTATTCTAAAAGTCTCATGTATCGGTAAAACAAGACGTGGATGAGGTTTGTAATCTAATAAAAAATCAATCTATTATTTTGAACTGTTGCGCTTCTTGGAGTTTACATTATAAAGGAGATTACGGTTTCCCGTTTATTATCCAATTCTCAACTATACTTTATAACTTTAAAAGCCAATTTAGAACACTTAAATCACAGCTCCAATTCGGCGACGGTGTCTTAATTTATTAGGACGTTCTGGATGATAAATACTTGTGGGTTATTGGCAGAATTGATCAAACCGATTTGCAGCGACACGTCGATACTTGGCCTTTAATTTTTTAGAACTTTTAAGGATTAAAATTTAAAGAAGAAGAAAAGTTAAAAAAACAATTTTCATAACTTTTCTTCTTTAACAGTTTAATCCATCAGGTAAATCACAACTTTATCGTAGGCTTTTTCTAATTTAAAAACCAATTGATTATCATTATTCCTGTTTTTAGTTCCCATCCTTTTGTCTACAATTTCCCCGTCTTTATACAACCTCAATTCAGCCGAGGTTTTCCCTTTAACATACGGCATATTTATCGTTAATGGTTCATTATTTTGTAAGACATAACCTTCTGCTGTGCGCTCTACAGACATTGTAAATGGTTTAGCCGATGCTATAATATTCCATCCATCTTTTTCAAATTTAGTCATCCCGGATAACAACATAAAATCTAAACTTTTTTCCGATTCACGAATAATGGATAGCAACCCTTTTTGATAAAATTCATTATGGGTCGCGATATCGTTTGTACTCGCATTTACCACAATACGATCTGTTGATTTATCGTTTAATACAACATCTATAACTTGCGTGTTCGGACTTCCTTTAAAACGAGTATAAGTTACCTGCGCGATAGGATTAATTTCACCTTCAACATACGGATTAAAAACCACTGCAAACGGATTTACCCATGCTGCTGCTTGACGTTTTAAAATTAAAGTAGGAAGCGGCTGATCTAATAGCTCGGCAGGTGCTGTACCTTCGGAAAGTGCATTCGACTTTGGTGATTTCACCTTATAAATAACTTGATCTTTACTCCCTTTTACCCATAACTTTGTGAACTGAGTAGGTTTTCCTTCACGTTTCACACTAAATATTGCACGCGCATCACCAGAGGTTTTAGTTTTTAATTTATCGGTAAAAAAATCATACCCCACTAAATCCCCTTGTTTAGAACTTAATTCTTCGGTAGTTTGAAATTTTAAAGCCTGGTTATTTCCATCAAAAACATCTAGCGTTTGACCAATATTATGATAAATATATTCATGCTTCTGCTCCCCTTCTTCTTGTTTTCTAGATCTAAATACATCAACCATATAACTTTTACCTGCATTCGATTTAATAAGTGCTGAAAACCGTTGCTGATCTGAACCTGTCTCTGGTTCTACAAAAGACACTTTAGAATAGGTTACTGTATTGAAATTTGAAGTCTCACCAGACTTAGGAAAACTATGATCCAGTTGAAATGGATGATAGGTTCTCATATTATTATAATTGGATTTCCCGTCGACAATTACAGTATTATGCGCAGGCATGCGGGCGTAATAATTTCTAAATGTCGGATGCCAATAACTTGGGCCTTTCCCCGAATCTGGACCCAACACATAATTATTTGCATACAACTCGATTGATATACCATTGGAATGTGCATGATTTCCGTAAGACCCGACCGTAGACACCATCATCGCGTCATCTCCTATTCCCATACGCTGGTTAAACAAACTAACATTCGGCGCATAAAATGTGGGCGAGGTTAAACTTTCTAAACTAGCTTCAGCGATATTATGATCTGTTTTTAATTCATCTACATAAAAAAACAATTGAAAAAAGTCCTTTGCTTTTCTAGTATATAAGTCATCCGAAATCATATTAGAAAGCAATCCAGAAATTAAAGCTTCTTTTTCCGTCTCATTGTATTTTTGATAATTAGAAATGAGTAATTCAAAATTCTCTGGTGGCAATATATTATGATCGGCATCACCGAAACCAATCGTATACCCATTAGGAAATAAATACTGAAATGAGGCTAAAGCTGCCTTTTCTATAATAGGATAATTTAGAAATTCGTTATTATTTGTAGCATGATCTAATAAGGTAAAAATGCGTAATAACGTCGTAATAACATGAACGGAATAAGATGGTGATTCGGGCCAAATACCTGTATCATAATCATAGACTAAAAGTGATTCTTTTATAGCCAATTGTCGATCTGTAGATGTTGTAAATGTATGATCTAAAAAGTACTCCTTCCCTTTCCCGTTTTTGTACGTAGTATTAGTGTCTAACACCAAACCTATATAGGTTAAAAATCGAGCTTGAAAAAGATTCCAGTTATTATCTGGAATACCATTCGTTATAATTTGATCTCCCCACTTTTGAAATACGGCTACAGTACGATCTAAACTGGTATGGTTTGACTTAAAATAATCGAATAAAAAATCGTAAGTCGTTACAAGAGAAACAACGATCCCTTCATGAATAACTTCAAAAGTAGCGAGACCAGAAACTTTTTGTTGTATTGTATTGTTTAAATCAATTGGAGCGTCTCTGTAAAACATACCGTCCATATAAGTCAGAAATATAGGAGCCGCTAATTCTGCGTATTCCTTTTCACCGGTGAGCCAATACAAAAAGGACGCATCTTCGGCAATTCTCATTATTTGCTCATTTATTTTTTCAATGGTAAAGCCTGCTTTAGACGGATGAATCCATTCTTTCTTATGTGTCGTTTTATGCTCTAAATACAATCCTTTTGGATCATCTAAATAAGGTTGAACCTCTTCTAATTTCGGGCTCATATAATCGGTTGCCCAATCTCGTGTTCCTGAATATCGCACGGTTGGCACAGGTGCAGATCCTTCTGAATGTGAAAAATCACCTCCTTTTAAATAGACTTTATCATGCTTTGTATTCCAATTCATTTGTAATCGAGACACCAACCAATTCGGATCTTTTTCACAAAAACCGAAGTACTTTTCTAAATTCGCCTTTTTCTCTTCTACTAATTCCTTTTTCCAATCTACTTGCTCTATACTTTGTAGAAAATCAGATTTTGCTTCATTGGTAATATAAATTCTAGGATGTTGAGAATCTTGTGCAAATAAGAATTCTGAACACAAGACGAAACAAAACACTATAAAAACGTGATACTTTAATTTCATTTTTAGCTTCAATTTAGAATGATAATTTTTATGACCTTTAAAAAAACGGTCTATCTAATAGTGTATAAAAATAGAGTCTTAATAAGAAATTAGTGTGGATATTTCAGCCTATAGTATGGACAATTCTACTAAAAATCAATTTTGGTTAAAAACTAAAAACCTTGTGAGATCAATGTTTCACAAGGTTTAAAGTCATTCGATTTTCCGCTCCCTTTAATGAAACGGATATATCCCAATAAAAAGTTGGAGACACTTTGTATGTCAGGACAGATAAACTCTCTTTTTACATAATCCCAATATTGTTTCTAAGGACAAATACGTCTAAGTTTGATAGTATTAAATTGAAGAAAATAAGCATCCATCTGTTACAGGTTAATTGATATAATTTAAGCGGTTAGCAGTTTAGATTTTCCGTTTTTGAAACCAAACCAAACAATATAAGCATAACAAAATATGACTAATAATAAAGCGCGTTTAAAAGCTATTTGATCGGTTAGAAATCCGAATGCAGGAGGAATAATCGCACCTCCAACAATGGCTGTACATAATAAACCTGAAGCTTTTGGTTTTAACTCGCCTATACCGTCTATAGCTAAAGTAAAGATTGTTGGAAACATTATTGAATTGAATAAACCCACAGCCAGAATACTCCACATACTTAATAATCCAACCGTGTTAATGGAAATTAAAATTAAGCTAATAGCTATAGTCGCAAAAATGACCAAAACAATTCCTGGTTTCATAATTTTAGTAAGATAAGCACCAACAAACCTACCAATCATGGCACCAGACCAATAGAAGGTTACAAACACACCAACAATGGCCTTATTATCGTTATCTGCTAATCCTGAATTTAAAATTGATTCTGCTATAAAAACCATAAATCCACTTTCCTTAATTACGGAAACGAGGTTCATATCTAAAAAATAATTCACGAGGTAACTTCCAATAGCGACTTCTGCACCTACATAAAAAAAGATTCCCAAAACACCTTGCATTACCTTTTTATTCTTGAATACTGCAGCGTAGGTTCCAGTAGATTTTTCACTTATCATTTCAGGTAATTTTGCGAATAAGAAGACCACAGCAATTAAACTGATAAATATAGCTAAACCTATAAACGGTGTTTGTACAGCAGAAGCTTCGGCTGTTAAATAGGCTTCTTTTGCTGTACCTTCAAGTTGGGCAATCTCCGTTTTGGTTTTAACCACATCACTTAAAATAAATAGCGCCCCAACTGCAGGTGCAATAGCTGTTCCCAAAGAATTAAAAGCTTGAGAAAGATTTAATCGGCTGGAAGCACTTTCTTCTGGCCCCAATACAGACACAAAAGGATTGGCTGCAACTTGCAACACCGTCATCCCGGCGGCCAAAACAAAATAAGCCAACATAAACACACCAAAAATGCGATAAGATGCGGCTGGATAAAACAACAAACACCCTAAAGCCATAGTTAGTAAACCTAAAATAATACCTCGTTTATATCCAATCTTGGAAAGTATATAACTGGCAGGAATTGACAATAAAAAATAAGCTCCAAAAAAAGCAAATTGCACTAATCCTGCCTGGAAATAAGTTAACGTAAATAACTCACGTAATCTCGGAATTAAGGAATCTACAAGTACTGTAATAAATCCCCAGAGAAAAAATAATAATGTTAATAGAATAAATGCTGAGCGATAGGATTTCTGGGTTGTCATTATTTTTAAATTTTCACAAAATATATAGCTATTTTATAAATTATACATTAAAATACCTGTAAAAAATTTTTCTAATAAAAAAGTGCAGTGTAATTTACTATTCTGGCAATGTAATCGTGATTTGAATTTCTTAGAGTAACTATTTTTTATCAGGTTACTCTTACATCAAGAAAAAAAAGAACAAAGTAAACGGTAGCTCAAGTAAAATCTATTTCCAATTCTATAAATTAAAAGGCGCCTAGCCTAAACACACATCTTTCATAATTAAGAATGGCTGAATGTTAATTTTGTAGTTAGTGTTTTATTAATGGTCGGTTATTACCTATTGTTGGTTTTTATACCAGCTAATAACATACAATTATTAGAAAAAATAAGCCTATTAAAAGACTTAAATACAAAACGTAATGATGTAATTCTCTCTACCTATTTCCGACTTTGACATATACAACTGTTTCGGCGCACACATTTTCTACGCGTAATCGATACTCTAAAATGTTAGACCTTAGAAATACCCATAAAGTAAGGCGCATAAATCACTTTCTATAACTGCAAAAAATAACACACTGTATATAAGACGGTGTAAAAAACATTCCTTATTTTTAGACCTAACATAAGGAGTTGCTCTTTTGTTAGCTGCTAATTTTTTTTCATAAAATCTCAGCATACAAAATCGCAACTATACAAACATGTAACGTTATAAAAATTAATAAACTTATGAAATCATGTATTAGTAGTATTTGTGTTCTTATACTTTTAACTATTTCTTGTTCTGAAGGAGATGATATTGACCCAAATACGGTCGATTTTGAACACACTAAAACCATTGAATCGTCTGTTCTTAGTTACAATAGTTTATTAAATACGATTTACAAAGATGACATTCAAGAGAAGCAAATTAATAATTTATTAACAGCAACATACCTCTATAGGGTCAGCTTAAAAACAAGTTCCGAGAAATATTTGAGTTCGATAATCGGATTACAATTTGATTTAAATGATGTTGAATATGGTATTGCTAAATCTTTATCTGGAGAAAGCAGATTTGATGACAGTTTTAAAATGGATAAAGTATTAGCGAGCAATTATACGCAATTATTGTGGACAGAGATTTATTCCAAAATGCAAAAAAAGCAACTATTTATTAAAAGCAATACTGAATCTGAAGTCGTTTTATGGTTTTCCTCAAACCATGAAATTAATAAACTAAATTATTACATAGAAGATAAAACATCAATCGATTTAAATATGATAATGTATCAGGTGAACCCACAAGAAGACGTGTTTAAGGTTGGTAAAGTTACAAATGAAACTTTTGATACTGAATATTCTTGGGTTGAAATTGATAACCAAAGGTGGACAACAACAGATTATTTAGTTAATAATAAAGCTAAGGTTGTTTTATTTGATGAAGAACCACCCAAAAGCAATACAAATAATGGAAAGACATTGAGTTATGATGGTGAAATAGTTCTATGGGAAGAACTTTTGCAACAAATTCCCGATGGATGGCATTTACCTTCGGTTGAAGAATGGGAGGTACTACTAAATAGAAATTCAAACACTTCACTCACTAGAGGAAATCATTTAATATGGGAATTTAATGGAGTGAATACATATGGCATGTCTTTAAATTTTTCGGGAACAACTGTATATCCATTTAACAACGTGGGAGATCGTGCTTTTTATTTAACTTCATCAAAGAATGAATCTGGAGTATTATTAGCTCTGAAAATATATGAATCTGGTGGTGTGGTTTATGGACCTGTAGCTTACGACGACGGACTTATAAATGAAATAAGAGGTGGACATATCCGTTTCGTTCAAAATGTAAATTAGATTGTCATTTAAAATTTTGTGATCTACTCTTTAGAAGCTAGGTGCAGCGCTTTAGTTGTTCTAGGAGTATAATAATCAAAAAAGTTTTGTTTATTCAAATTGCTTTTTATTTTTTAATCCATTTACTCGACACACGATATAAAGAATTCATATATTAAGGAATTTTAGAGAC
This sequence comes from Formosa undariae, assembly GCF_042427615.1. Lineage (NCBI taxonomy): Bacteria > Pseudomonadati > Bacteroidota > Flavobacteriia > Flavobacteriales > Flavobacteriaceae > Formosa > Formosa undariae. The sequence goes on from NZ_JBHMEZ010000012.1 coordinate 498,247, forward strand.
GTGAAGCACATAGAATTGATAATAAAAATATTTTTCACCGTATAATAAATTTATACACTAATTAACCAATTCATTTTGCTGTTTTGAGACACAAAATATAATTTACGGGATGTGTATCTCGTTAAAAGTTACCTTATTTTGTTACTTGATCGCACAACGTAACTCGTTTAAGATAAACTCTAAACTTACATACTTTTTATAATAGGATCGTGATTCAAAAAACAGTAATAAGCATTACAGTTTTTCAATCATATTAAGTAAACACCTAGATTTTATCCTTGTTTTCTAAAAAATCAACCTTATTATTAGAGTTATTAAACTCATGAATTAATTGGTAAACATTAGGAATCTGCGTTTCAAGTCTGTTTAGTATATCTTCAGAAATATTAGCTCTACTAAAAGGTACATTTTTTATATATTCTTGAATTTGACCTACATTTCTTCCGTATTTATATTCGTAAGGAAACCGTCCTTCAGCATCAATTTTAATACTCCTGTTATCCTGATTGGCGACACTAATATAAAACTCACTATCTTTTATATTCCCATTAGCATTAAATAGGGATTTTTGATTTAAATATGCGTATAATTCTTTAGCGGTATTTATAGCAGGGTCAACTAGTTTAATATCTTCAACCATGAATTTCCGATACACATACTGTCCATCATTTCCTTTATAATTATATAATTCATTCAACACTAACTTTATTTCATCTATTAAAAAAGGATAATGCGTACAGCCTAAAATAATTGATTTCAATTGGTTTTTAGTTTCTGATTTTCTAATATTTTCTAACAACGTAACAACATGGTAACGCACATAGTTTTCAGGATCATTAATTTGTAAAATTGAGCAATCATCTGCTTTATCGGTATCACATAGCATTTTACTATTCTGAAAATCGAAATTATAAATATCAAATAAGGTTTTATCTATTTTAATATCACTGTTTAAACTAGGTCCCTTATACTCTTGCCTGGGTTTGCTAAGATTTTTATTAAAGTAATCTGTATCCTCATCAACGGCCTCTGCAATTCCAATACCACCTTGTGAGAACACCTCTATATTTCCAGTAAATCCTAATTGATCCTTCAAACTTAATATAGTTGTTTCGTAGCCTTTGGATCCCACTGTACCGGCCGTTGCCATTACCCCAATTATACCATCATCATCTTTTTGCATCGTTTCTAAGACACCTCGAACACCTGCATCAATCACCCCAATTATCTTAATATCAGAATCTGCTTTTTTTATAAATTCTTCGATATGATCTTTACCATAAGCTGTGGCTGTATTACAAGCAATAACGATAACTTTTACAGGTTTTTTGTCTGTGTTAAATGTGGAATCTTCTTGATTAGAATAATACTTGTTCCCCATTAAAAACTGTGTGTCTTTAATTATATGCTCCTTAAGTAGGTCTACTTTATTAACTTCAGAATAATTACCGTATGGCATATTGGCTTGATCTGCTAAATAAATAAAACTTTCATTAGTAAAATCCAAAACACCATCACTTCCAGGGGTTTTAGTTCCATTTTGATTTTGATCGTAATCGACTATAGCTTTTAAAACCGTTAACCCTCCTATTCCTGAATCAAACACACCAATGGGAAGGTTATTATCTTTGTGTGGATAATTAAGAAAATCTATAAAATAAAAACTCTCTTTATCGTTTATAACGGTATTAATAATATCACCAATCTCTTTATCACTAGTCGATACTATTGTTTTTTCTTTTTCTTTACAATTGAAAACGGACACTAATAGTATCACATAAATAATATAATTATGTTTTGTCATAGCTGTTATTTTTTTAAAACTTTACCATTTAACAATTTTGTTGCTTTGCCCGTTTCGACTGATATTTTACCATTAATTATACTGTATTCCAAACCTTGTGCAAATTGAAATGCATCTGTATAATCTGCCAAATCCTTGAATGTCTCTGGATCGAAAATGATAACATCGGCATAATTCCCAATTTTCAACACTCCTCTATTTTTAATTTTTAAAATTTCGGCTGTTTTGGATGTACTATTATTTATAAACTGACTTATAGTAATTTGCTGTTCTTCTTTTACATATTTGTTATATTTCCTTGGAAATGATCCATATTTTCTTGGATGTCCAGATCCTCCATCAGATCCAGTTACGACCCATTTTTGTTTCATAAAATTATGTATATCCTCAGGAATCATATTAAAAGAAGCGACCTTCACTGCTCCTAATTTTATTATATTAAACACAGCTTCTTCGGGGGTCTTATTTAATTGTTTGGAGATTTCTAATAAATTTTTGCCCACAAAAGAAGATTCTTCAGCTTTTACAATTAACAATTTATCTGCACCTCCTCTTCTAGCGATATTTGTCTTGGTTTCCTCTAAAATCTGATGCTTTAGGCTAGGTGTTTCATATCTAAAAAACAAAGAATCTATACCTCCACTTTCTGCCCAACGCGGCACTACAGAGGCTTTTAAACTAGTTGCAGAAGCATCATAGGGATATTGATTAGCGGTTACATCAATGCCTTCTCTTCTTGCAGTATTTATTATATTTATAATAGAGTCACTTTTGTGCCAAGAATCTACTCCTAAGCATTTAATATGTGATATATGAATGGGTAGTTTTGATTGACGACCAATTTCAATAGCTTCTTCAATTGCAGGAATTAAACCTATAGAATACGCACTTTCATCTCTTAAATGCGTATCATAAATCCCATCATTTTGAGCAACAATTTTTGCCAGAGAGATTACCTCATCTGTACTCGCGTAACTTCCTGGAGCATAAAAAAGACCTGTTGATATGCCGAACGCTCCTGCATCCATTTCTTTCTGAATAATAGTTTGCATCCCTAGAATTTCGTCTTTATTCGCCTCTCTATTACTATTACCAACAACTTCATTTCTAACCGTACCATGTCCCACTAATAAGACCGCATTTGTTCCGATACCATTTTGCTCGTATAATTTTTTATACTTAGATATAGGGTAAAAACTCCTACCATCGTTACCAATAACAACCGTAGTCACGCCTTGCATTAAAAATGGAAGATTTTGTGAAGTGCTTATATCATTCAAGTCTTTGTCTGCATGTGTATGCGGATCTATAAAACCTGGTGAAACTATTAATCCGCTAGCATCAATAACCTTCGAAGCGATTATATTAAAAGTGCTTTCATCACCGATATAATAAATTTTATCCTCTTTTATTCCTATTGAAATATGACTTGGTTCGACGTTAATTCCATTGTAAACAATACCATTTTGTATAAGTATATCGACACGAACATCTCTTTTTACAGGTTTATCATCTTTACAACTTATAAAAATCAGAAAGCAAGCAGTAACTAGTATATTTAAATTTTTCATAGAATCAATTAGTCTTTATTTGATTATGAGCGAAAAGCAATGGATAGATTCATTTGATAAAATGACTAATGAAAATTTTTATCTGCTTGAATAATTTTAATGAGCACGCTTAATAGGTCACTTTTATCTGTTGCCTCAACTTTTAAGTAGTCATCTTGAAGTTTTAATAAATTTTCCAGATCCCAATTTATGTCTTTATGCTCTTTGTACCATTGGTCTAGTATCTCTGCAGACAAGTCACAGGAATTTAATTTAAACAATTCACTTGCTTTCACTTTTGGCAATTGCAACGGTTCGTTATTTAGAAATCCATTGACGCTAGCTCTTATTTCTTTTAAGTAAACTCGATTATAAGTGTTATTTACAATAATGATAAGATCTTCTGTATCTATAGACCGACTGATATACGTTAAGTTTCCTGCCCAGCTTCCTGTATGAAACACAACTTTACCACTTAAACTATCTTCCTTAATATGCCACCCATATCCGTAATCTGAAGCTTCTTTTGTTGGCGGATGCGGTGTAAAAGCCAATACTTTTGACGCTTTATTAAAAATAGAATCACTGTATAAAAACTGATCCCATTTTATTAAATCGTCTATACTAGATGATAATCTTCCTGATCCTAAACGTCCGCTTAAAAAACGATAATACGCCTTATTTGGCAGTGTTTCCGGTATTACATGCTCACAATTCACGATATTAAACATATAACCTGGCGCATAATTATCTTTATCCCAAATGCTATCTCTGCCTACAAAAAAAGTATCTTCCATTTGCATTGGAGTAAACACTTTCTCAGATAAATAATCGGCTAGCGTCATTCCACTTGCCGCGTTAACGATTTCTGCTAAAAAGATATAACCCGTATTTGAATATTTATATTTTTCTCCTGGCGAGCTTAAAAGCTCAGGTGTATTTGTTTTAAAATATTGAAGAATATCTTTATTATAAGCAATTTTAGTTGCGTCCCAATTTGCCTTAAAATAAGCAGAATAATCTGCTAATCCTGAAGTGTGAGACAACAGCTGTGAAATTGTAATATCTTTATAAGGAAAGTCTTCACCTAAATATTTATAAGCAAAATCGGTTACTTTTAGTTTATCATCCTGTTGTAATAATAAAATTGCGGTTGCAGTAAATTGTTTAGAAACCGAAGCGATTTCTAAGGACGTATTTGGTAAAAAGGGAGTTTGCTGTTCTAAGTTTGCAATACCATATCCTTTTTTAAAAATTAATTTGCCTTTTCGTTTTACGGCTACTGCCCCGTTAAACATTTTAGCTTCATATAATTTTGAAAAATAGCGATCTAAAGTATCATTTTGTACAGTGTCAATAATTTTTACAACCTTCTTTTTTTCTTCTTTACAATTACTAAGTATAAGCGTTAAGAATAAAAGGATAGCAATCTGATGTCGTTTACACATAAATTTAAATCTTGTCCCAATTGGGATTAATTAATCCAATTCCGTTAGTATCATTAAGGTGAATAATTCCATTTTTAACGTCGTGTCCTTGATAAGGATCATTAGTAACGCCCAAATTACCATCTAAATCGACCCAATCTGCCATAGCTCCCAAATGCACTGCAGCGCCTATAGCACATGAAGTTTCGGACATACATCCCAACATGATTTTCAGGTTTAACGATTTGGCCATTTTAGCCATTTTATAAGCTTCATGCAACCCCGTAGATTTCATTAATTTGATATTAATGCCATGATAAAAATGACTAGCCGTTTTTACATCGTCTAAACGTTGTATCCCTTCATCTCCTATTAAAGGCAAAGGACTTCTAGCGACCAACCATTCCATATCCGAAAAGGCTTTTTTAGGCATAGGTTGCTCAATAAAGACTATGTTTTGTTCCTTTAACCATTCAATTTTATCTAGAGCTTCTTCCTTATTTGTCCAGCCTTGATTGGCATCTACAAACAAAGGTTTATCGGTAACATTCCTTACGGCTTGTATTATTTCGGCATCGTTATCGCTACCTAATTTGATTTTTAGAAACTGAAATTCGTCAGCTTCGGCCACCCGTTCTTCAATAATTTTAGCACTATCTATTCCAATTGTTTTACTGGTTTTAAGAGCTACTTTAGGCAAATTAAAATACTGATATAAAGGCACCTGTTCTATTTTCCCGATTAGATCATGTAACGCCATATCTATGGCTGCCTTAGCGGCTGTATTTCCTTTTGCATGACGGTCTAAATATGCTGATATATTTTCTAGATCAAACGGATAAGAAGTCTTACTAAAATCTAACGTTTTAATAAAAGTTTGCGCCGACGCTATAGTTTCGCCATATAGGGGAGGCATAGATGCCTCCCCATAGCCTTCAAATTCATTATATTTTAATCTGACTAATACTACAGGAGTGCTCGTTCTAGAACCTCCTGCAATTCTAAACACGTGCTTTTTAAGTAATAGGTACGGTTTAACTTCTACTGAGATCATTTAATAGCCAGTATTTTGTGGTTCTATATTGGGATTTGAATTAATTTCTGATAATGGAATAGGAAGAATAAATTTATCGTTTGGATAGCTAATAACTAATTCTTTATCTGATTGAATTATTTTAATATCCATTTTATTTCTGTTTAAATCAAACAATCTATGGCCTTCAAAAGCCAGTTCCTTTCTTCGCTCTTCAAGAATACGACTTAATAATGCCGTACCTGTTTCCGTGATGTCTGAAGCATCTGGATTCGCTCTTTTTATAACAGCATTTAAATCTGCTTGAGCTAAAGTTGTTTCTCCTCCTTTTGCATAAGCCTCTGCTCTTATTAAATATTGTTCTGCTAAGCGCAAGATTTTAATATTATCATCGCCAGTAGTTTCATTAGGGAATTTATTCACAAAAAGCGCATTTGTTTCTGCACTTGGTTTTTCTCCTGAAAGCACTGCCTGTACTCTAACATCTTGAGCGTCGTAAAGATTATATAAATCTGTAGTTACTAAAGCATCTGCATACCCTTTGACACTAAAAAAATGTCCAAGACTATTACTTCCCTCGTTATCTGAGACTGTATTTACAATTTCGAAAAGTGTTTCTGTATTAAAGTCTGTACTCCAAAGTGTGCTGTAATCTGTATTAGAAATTAAAGCATATCCTCCGTTATCGATGACTTCAGAACTGTATGTGATAGCATTGATATTATCTTCTTCGTATAAAGCGACTCTAGCCATTAATCCGTTTACTGCACCTTTAGAAAAGCGACCTTCTCCTTTTTCATCTTGTAATAAATTAAGAGCAGACATAAGGTCGGCTTTAACTTGCGTGTATACCTCGTTTACTGTGTTTCGTGATGGAGAGGTTACATCGATATTGACTTCTGTAATAACAGGAACTGCCAGATGACTAGCATCTGCAGTATAATTGTAAGGTTGAGCAAACATTCTTACTAAATCAAAATAGGTTAATGCTCTAATCGCATAAGCTTCTCCCACTAATTGGTTAATAGCATTTTGCTCTAAAGTATTGGAAGTCTCTATTTTTTCTCCACCATCTATAGCACGGTTGGCATTTACAATAACTTCGTAGCTTGCATCCCATAACCCTTCTACCTCTGTATTCCTTTCTGAAACTACAAAGTTTTCAAATTCTAAATAACGCCCTGTATTTCTAGAACTCAGATACAAATCGTCTGCCATTAATTCAGGAACGACATACATGGTTCTTCCATAATAATCATTACTCTGTAATTTACTATATACGCCGTATATAGAGGTTTGTAAGCTAGAAAGATCTACAACAGCATTTTCTGCTGCAATACTTTGTTCCGGATCTATATCTAAAAAAGATTCACTACATGAAACGGTAAATACCGTAGTAGCAAGAATTAATATATGTTTAAATTTTACGATCATGTGTTTTTGTTTTTAAAATGAAAAATCTAATCCCATTAAGAATTGTTTAGAAATTGGGATTCTTAAGTTAGCTGTACCATCAATACCGACTTCTGGATCTATTTCTAATCCCTTGTCTTTTACCCATGTTAACGTATTGGTTCCTTTAACATAAAACCTAACATTACTGACTTTCAATTTTTTAACCAATTCACTCGGAAATTGATATGCTAGTGTAATATCTCTTAATCTAACATATGTCCCATCATATAAAAATCGTGTTGAATGCTGATTAGATAAACCAGATTGTGTGTTTCCCCAAACTACTTTTGGGACATCGGTAATATCTCCTGGTTCTTGCCATCTATTTTCATAAATTTTTCGTGTTAAGTTTCCACGATCGTTTAATTGTGCACTTCCGTCACTTGCCACATATCTTCCCCAAGTATCGTATACTTTATTTCCTTCGTTTAAGAAAAGCATAACCGACAAACTAAAGTTTTTGTAGCTGAAAGAATTTGTAAATCCTGCATAAAAGTTAGGCAAAGCACTCCCTTGCTCGTAAGATTCTGCTTCACTATAGCTACTTGTAGTTGCTGTTTCTGTTCCATCTGTATACCATAATGCATTTCCATTAGCACTATCTACTCCAGCATAACCTGGCATATAAAACGTATAAAAATCGCTACCTACTTCACGAATATAATTATCGCCAACTATAGATTCGTCATTCGTTAGTTTTGTGATTTCATTTGTATTTGTGGTAATATTAAAATCTGATTTCCATGAAAACCCATTAGGATTATCGATAATTCTTGCAGATAAAGATAGCTCTACTCCACTATTTTTCATTTCACCTACATTATCTAGATAACTAGTAAGACCGTTGGTTGAAGATATTGGTACTTCAAATAGTAAATTAGATGTTTTTCTAGTATAATATTCGACTGTACCTGTCAAACGATGAAAAAGTCCGAAATCTAAACCCACATTAAAGGGTTTATTCTTTTCCCATGTTAAAGCCGGATTGGACTGCTGACTGTAAGAATATCCTGGTTCACCATTATAATCGTCTCCAGTGCTATATAAACCTCTTGAAGCAAAATCTCCAATTTCTTGATTTCCATTTACACCATAACTAGATCTTAATCTTAATTTACTAATAAATGAAGCATCTTCCATAAACGCTTCTTGATCAATATTCCAACCTGCTCCAACAGATCCGAAATTGGCATATCTAACATCCGATCCAAATCTTGAAGAACCATCTCGTCTTGCCGTTACGTTTAAATAGTATTTATCTTTAAACGAATAACTGATATTAAAGAATAAAGAAGATAATGAAGATGCTGTTTCTGTACTAGATGCGTCCTGATACACAGAAGCATTATCTAGAGTAGTTAGCCCTTCTGCCCCATAATTACTCGCATAAGCATACACCGAATTACTTGTTATTTTTTGTGCTTCCTGACCTAATAAGAAGTTAAAAGTATTGTCTTCATTTAGATCTAATTTATACTTCAGTAAGTTCGTTACATTCCAGTTTAAAACAATGTTATTTGAAGATCGACCACGACCACCATCATTTCTACCTGCTCCAAAATACGGATTATCATACTGAAATTCATCAGCTAAATTAAAGTCAATATTAGCTTTAGTTTCAAAAGACAAATTCTCTGTGAAATCGTAATTCAAACCAACATTTCCTAAAATACCATATAACTTAGATTCTCTCTCGTTTTCTTCGACTAATCCTACAGGGTTATATGTCAGTAAAATATCGGTATTATAAGATCCATCTTCATTATAAACAGGTTGCCATGGCACTTCTCTATACATGGCTCTAACTGGGTTATATGCACTTCCCGCGTCGCTTATAGTATGTAATATTTGATTACTTGCCGATACGCCAAAACTCATAGATAATTTATCATTTGCTTGATGATTTACATTCAATTTTGCATTCAACTTTTTATAGTCAACACCAATGATAACCGACTCTTGTTCGTAAATCCCTACAGAAGAGTAAAACACAGTTTTGTCACTTCCTCCACTTGCACTAAATCCATATTGTTTATACTGCCCCGTTCTTGTAATTACATCTTTCCAGTCTGTATTTACATTTTCGTCTACATTATCGTAAATATACTTCTCTGCATCTTCAAAACTTTCACCATTATTTACACGGCTTTCTATTAGTAATTCCAAACTTTCCGGAGTGGTTAATAATTTATTTCGGTCAGAAAAAATCATTTCACTGACTCCATATTGCGTACTAAAATCAAATTTAGTTTTACCAGATTTTCCTTTTTTAGTGGTAATTAAAATAACTCCATTTGCTCCTCTAGATCCGTAGATAGATGTTGCAGAGGCATCTTTTAACACCGTAATTGTTTCAATATCTTTTGAATTAATTCCTGCAATTGTATTAGAACTAGTAGCTAGCGTAGAGATATCTCCTGAAACAACAGGAATTCCGTCTACCACATATAATGGATTAGAATCGGCATTTATAGACCCTACACCTCTAATTAAAATATCTTGCGAATATCCTGGTTGCCCACTTGCTGAAGACATTTGTACTCCCGATACGTTTCCTTGTAAATTCTCCTGAAAAGAAGATGTTGGCATTTCCTCAACCTTAGCAAGGTCTAAGCCTACTGCCGAACCTGTGAAAGATTTCTGACTCTGCTCGCCATATGCCACGACAAGTACCTCGTCTAAATTCTCAGTACTTTCTTGTAATACAACCTGAATCGTTGTGTCGCGAACCGTAATCTCTTGTTTTATGTAGCCTAAAAAACTTACCACTAGAACAGCATCAGTATTTTTAACGGTAATTTTAAAATTACCGTCGAAATCTGAAGTAACACCATTACCTGTATTCTTTTCTAGAACAGAAGCTCCTGGTAGCGGCATCCCTGATTTATCGACAATACTTCCTGAAATGACATGATTTTGCATTACTTGATTACTTCCTAATGCTCCAGTCTTTTGCAAATTACTTTGCTTCTTAATAACGACTTGTCTATCATTAATTTTATAACTTAAATCGGTATTCGAAAATGCTTTATCTAATACATCTTCAATATTCACATCTTTTAGTTTTAATGATATCTTTTTATTTATACTTAGAACATCATCTTTATAAAAAAAGATATAATCACTCGAGCTTTGAATCTCCTTAAATAAATCTGCTATCGACACACTATTTACATCAATATTAATTTTTGATTGACCTATTGCAGTGTTTCCATAAACAGTACTAAGACTTAGACTAATAAATAGTAGAAATATTCTCATAAGTATCTTAAATCCTATGGTTGTTTTTTTTTTCATATTTTTGTTGTTGATTATTAATTGCTATTCCTTACAGCAATGAGATTAAAATAAGCCAGAAGATGTTGGCGCATCTTCTGGTATTTTGACTAATTCCAATACTATTCATTTCATACCTTTAACTCTTTTAATTAATGATTACCTTATCGTCTTTGATGATGTAATTTAAATTAGTACTTAAAGCTATATTCTCGATAACCTTATGTATTGATTCATTTAAATCTAGAGAACCTGAAAACCTTTCCTTCAATAATTCTTTATTTTGGATCTCAACATCCATATTATAAAATTTTGAAATTCTATTAATAACATACTCTAAGTCATTGTTTTGAAAAACTAAAACGCCTTCTCTCCATGAAAAATAATTATCGACATTAACTTTCTCTGACACAATACTTTTAGTCGATTTATTATAAGTTGCTTTAGTTCCTGGTGTAATTTTTATTTTATCTGTATATAAATGAGAAGGATCATTATGATAACTTATCTGAACACTACCGCTTTTTAAAACAGTTTTAATAGCACGCTCATCTGTATAATTTGTAACTCCAAAAACAGTTCCTAAAACTTCGATTTCTTGATCACTTGACAAGACTATAAATGGATGATTTTTATCGTGAGAAACATCAAATATGGCTTCTCCTTCTAGATAAACCTCTCTTCTATCACTATTAAAAGCAACAGGATATACTAATTTTGACCCAGAATTAAGCCATACAGTTGTACCATCTGAAAGCATTATTTTAGATCTCTTTCCATATGGAATCATAATCGTGTTAAACGCTTTTTTATTATTTCTAGATATCTCTTGCTTAATCTCTTTTTGACCACCAATAGTTATGGTCTTACCAGAGTTAGAATACTGAATATTACTTTTATCTTCTTCAATTTCTAGATTCTCACCATTTCCTAGAATAAGAACGATTTCGCCTGCTTTACTAAAATCTATTTCTTCAGTAGAATTAACAAATTCAGTAATCGAAGAAGATGAAGAATAATTATTAAAAAACATTAAATAGAACGTTGCACAAAAAACAACAGAAACCATTGCTGCAATCGCCAAAAACTTATATCTTTTTCTAGGGTTATTCCTATCCAAGGAATTAAAAATTTTATTTTTTAAAGCAGTTTTTTCCAATCTAGTAATTGGTAAAATTTTCACTTTATTTTTTAAATTTTCTTTCATTATGTATTATAAACTGTATTGTTAGTATTAGAAGCACTACATATATTAATAGCACTAAATAATTTCTATATAGACGTTAAATTCAATTTTTACTTTAAAAAAGAAATTATAGTAAGAAGCATATAAATGAAATTTAACTTTCTCAACGCTTTTATTGCTCTATATATAGAGGTTCTGGCAGATTGCACAGTTACACCAATGGCCTCAGAGATTTCTTCATAAGTTTTTTCTTCTTCAAATCTTAAAAGCAATATTTCTCTCTGTTTTTCACTTAACGTATTTATTGCCTTTTTTAACCTTCTATTTCTTTCCGAAGTGTGCTCTTTAATAATTATACTTTTTTCAAAAGAATCTGTATGATTTTTATTTAAAGCTTCTATCTCGTAGTCATAATCATCTATAGACACTGAATTATTTTTCTTATTATATTTTTTATTAATCTTCCGTTTTAGAGATTTAAAAAGGTAATATTTCACGTTATCTGTTTTAGAAAGATTACTTCTATATTTATATAAATCGACATATAAATCATGTATACAATCCATTACATATCCTCTATCTTTAGAATAATACATGCCATAAGAGAATAAAACATCTACATATCTATCATAAAGTTCTCCTAGTGCCAATTTATCCCCTTCTCTTAATTTTTTCCAAATTAAAGCATCAGACATCTTTACAGGCAAAATATGCGATGCACTAGATACTGGTATTTGTTTTACAGCAGAGCTACCTATATTTAGGGTCGTAGTTGCTGCTGATTCTCCATATTCTCGCATAAATTTTGCTTTAAATTTTTATAATTGTAGTTACGATCCTGCAATGTCTCAATAAATTAAGCAAATCATAACATATATATAGACAACATTTCAATATTATTATTAAAAAAGATCGTTTTAAGAATATAATTAAGCAATCATGATGTTTTATTAAAAATAATATAGGATAATTGTTAAATAATAAATTAAAACCATATATGATTGGATATGCAGATAACACTCACAATAGCAATGTGTATATAGAAATACTAAAAAGAAAACAGATGGATACTTGCTATGACAGAGAAACCATAGTTACCAATATAACATGACTCAAGGCGTAATTGCTATTTAAAAAGATGAGATTATATATCGTTAAAAAATTGAACACTATATATTTAATAAATTATCAGACTAAAAACAATTTCTAACTGTATTTCCTGTTCAGGACGATACAGTTTATTCAATATCGAATTATTTAAAGAAAAATCTTCATTAAAATAAACACTATGAAATTAATTATTACCTGTATTTTTTCACTGACTATTGGATTAAGTTGCTTGGGTCAAAGCAAAAAAGCTATTAATGCGTTAAAAACAGAAACAGCGACAACAATACAATCGAACTACGATGCGTATAACGAAATGGCGATGACTATTTGGGATTATGCTGAATTGGGATTTAAAGAAGAAAAAAGTTCCACATTGTTACAAACCACATTAAAAAACAATGGTTTTACGGTAGAATCAGGAGTCGCAGGAATGCCTACCGCCTTTGTCGCAACCTATGGTAGTGGCTTGCCTGTAATCGGGATTTTGGCAGAATATGATGCCTTACCAGGCCTTTCGCAAGACAATTCACCTATAAAAACACCAAATGCAAATTCAATAAATGGACATGCTTGTGGACATCATTTATTTGGCACGGGGTCTGTTGCTGCTGGAATTGCAGTAAAAGAATTATTAGAGTCCGGAAAACTAAAAGGAACAATAAAAGTATTTGGATGTCCTGCAGAAGAAGGAGGTAGCGGAAAAGTGTATATGGTAAGAGAAGGCCTATTTAATAACGTAGATGCTGTATTACATTGGCACCCAAGCGACGACAATTTGGTGACTAACTCAAGTTCATTGGCTAATATATCTGCTAAGTTTCGGTTTTATGGTAAGGCCTCGCATGCTGCTGGGTCACCAGAAAAAGGGCGTTCTGCACTAGATGCTGTAGAGGCAATGAATAATATGGTGAATATGATGAGGGAACATGTACCACAAGAAACTCGAATTCATTATGTAATTACAAATGGTGGTAAAGCCCCAAATGTAGTTCCTGAATTTGCCGAAGTATATTATTATGCAAGACACCCTGAAAAAACCGAGGTTGTATCTACTTTCGAAAGAATTAAAAAAGCCGCTGAAGGCGCTGCCTTGGGTACAGAAACAACAATGGACTATGAAATAATTGGAGGTGTACACGACCTGCTAATTAATAAAACATTAGCCGAAAACATGCAAAATAACTTAGAAAAAGTTGGAGGCGTAACCTATACAGATACTGAAATCATTTTTGCACAAAAAATGCAATCAACCTTCACAAATAAATTAGACGCTATAAATTCTGTAGAAATAGTAAAACCTTTAAGCACTGCAAAAACACTTGGCTCGACAGATGTAGGAGATGTAAGTTACGCAATTCCAACCGTAGGATTAAGAGCTGCAACTTGGGTAGCAGGCACAAGTGCACATAGCTGGCAAGCGGTAGCTTCTGGCGGTACAGAAATAGGTATAAAAGGTATGATGGTCGCTTCTAAAACATTAGCATTTACAGCCATTGATTTATTTACCAACCCAGAATTAATACAAAAAGCAAAAGAAGAATTTATACAATCTAAAGGAGATTATAAATACAAGTCATTGCTTGGCGATAGAGCACCAGCATTAAATTACAGGGATTAATTAAATTTATCAAAACGGACTTAAAACAGGTCGTACTTTATAATACTTCCCTACTTATATTCCACCCTATCCCTAATATAATTCTGTTTCTAAATTAATTTTACAACTCTAGGTCATTTACATTTAAAATGATCTAAAGTTGTACAATTACCGTAACAAGCATACTATATATTACGAATCCCAATCGAAACACCACACAACATAAAACCTTGATTTACAATACAAAGAAGTTATAATTGTAGAGTGTATTTATTTCCCGATACAAAAATTAGCAAATATATTCCCTAACAACTCATCATTCGTAACTTGACCAGTAATGACTCCAAAATGATAAAGTGCTTCTCGAATATCTATCGCCATTAAATCACTAGATAAATCGGTGTCTAATCCGTATTGGACTTTCTGAATTTCTTCAAATGCTTTTAGTAATGCATCATAATGTCTCGTGTTTGTTACGATCGTTTCGTTATTTCTTAAAGCACCTGTATTTACAAAATCTAAAAGTTTCATTTTTAATTCCTCTACTCCTAATCCTGTTTTTGCAGATAATAAATGTAAATCAGGAAGTTCTTCTTTTAAATGAGAAATAGAAGCTTCAGTTAATTGATCCACTTTATTCACGATAATAACCATCGGTTTTAAAGGGTACTTATTTTTTACTTTTTCAATTTCAATCTTAAAGACATGAATTTTTGTTTCGGAATCTAATTTCGTTCCGTCGGCTAAAAACACAACAACTTGAGACTGCTCAATCTTTTCGAAAGTTTTCTTGATACCTAAACCTTCAACAATATCTGTAGTTTCACGAATTCCAGCAGTATCTATAAAACGAAATCCGATACCACCAATACTTAATTCGTCTTCAATTGTATCTCGAGTTGTCCCTGCAATTTCACTTACAATGGCACGTTCTTCATTTAAAAGGGCATTCAATAAAGTAGATTTTCCAACATTTGGTTCTCCTACGATAGCTACAGGAATTCCGTTTTTAATCACATTTCCAACCGCAAACGAATCAATTAATCGTTTCAACACAAACGTAATTCGTGTTATTAGTTCACGGAATTGAGTACGATCGGCAAAAGCGACATCTTCTTCAGCAAAATCTAATTCTAATTCTATTAACGATGCAAAGTTTAGAAGCTCTTCGCGAAGTTTCGCTATTTCCGAAGAAAATCCACCACGCATTTGTTGCATCGCAATTTGGTGACTCGCTTCATTATCACTCGAAATTAAATCGGCTACAGCTTCCGCCTGACTTAAATCTAATTTTCCATTTAAAAATGCTCTTAAGGTAAATTCACCCGCATCAGCCATACGGCACCCTTTTCGAAGAAATAACTGAATAATTTCTTGCTGAATATATTGCGAACCATGACAAGATATTTCGATTACATCTTCACCTGTATACGATTTCGGATTCTTAAAAATAGATACCAAAACCTCATCAATTACACGCGGTCCATCCAAAACATGTCCTAAATGAATAGTATGAGTCGCTTGATCTCCCAATGTTTTTCCACTCACCGATTTAAAAGCATCACTCGCTAAACGTATAGCATCTTTACCAGACAATCGGATAACAGCAATAGCACCCGCACCAGAAGGTGTTGCTAAAGCAATAATTGTATCGTTATAATTCATACTGCAAAAGTAATCATATTCATTAATAATATAAGGGTATAGAGTTATCTAAATCTTAACAGATTTTCCATCATAATTCTGTTATATTTGTGGTAAATAATAAAAAACAACTTAATATGTTTAAAAAGATTGCTCTACTAGGTGTAGTAGCTTTAGCCTTTTCTTGTGCTAAAGAAAAAGATGGATTTGCTCTTAATGCCTCATTTAACGATGCTGTAAATGGTAAGTCTGTAAAATTATTAAAAGTAGAAGGTCAAAAACAAGAAGTTATTGACTCTGTTACAGTTACAAATGGAAAAGCAGTTTTTGTAGGATCTGTAGAATCTCCAGACATTTATTTTATCCAAATTGACGAAGTTAGAGGGACTATTCCTTTAATTATTGAAAATGAAGAAATGACAGTTTCAATAAATAGTGATAGTATTTTTAATACACGCGTAAAAGGAAGTAAGGAAAATGATGCTTTTAATACTTACCAAGAGTATATGGTAGGTCTTCAAAAAAAGAATCAATTATTAAGTGCCGACTTTAGAAACGCGCAACAAAGTCAAGATTCTGCTTTAGTTGCAGATATTCAAGCACGTTATATGGCTATGGTTGATGAGAATTTAGCTCACGACTTAGAATTTATGAAAGAAAATAACGATGCACTTGTGTCTGCTTTAATTTTAGAACGTCATTTAGGAAACCCTAAAGTTACGGCTGAACAAAAACAAGAAATCTATAATAATTTTACTGAAGATTTAAAAAACACACGTCCTGGTAAAACTGTAGGTATGGCTATTGAAGCTGAATCTGCTACTACAATAGGAAGCGTTGTTAAAGACTTCTCTGCTCCTAATCCAGAAGGTAAAACCATCTCTTTAAACGAAATTAAAGGGAAAGTTACTATCATCGATTTTTGGGCTGCTTGGTGCGGACCTTGTAGAAAAGAAAACCCGAACTTAGTGAATGTTTACAATAAATATCACGAAAAAGGTTTAGAAATCTTAGGTGTGTCTTTAGACGGAACGCCAAGACAACAAGATGCAAAAGCAGAATGGATTGCGGCTATCGAAAAAGATGGTTTAGCATGGCACCAAATGTCTAACTTAGACTACTTTAACGACCCGATTGCAAAACAATTTAATATCCGTGCAATTCCTGCAACGTACATTATTGATGCAAAAGGTAAGATTGTTGCTTCTGGTTTAAGAGGACAAGATTTAGAAAATAAAATTGCTGAATTATTAAACTAAATTTATAATTCTAGTACAATAAAAAGCCTTCATATTAATTAAAATATGAAGGCTTTTTTATACTTAAAAAAAATCTTTAGAATTATTCGACAGCAATAAAATCACAAAAGTATTATGAGCAGACTCCAAGCACTTTCTTCTAAATTATTACAAATAACTTTAATTCAACTTTCCGGTTTTATGCATTGCAAACAGAATAATAATCGGAATAGCCAATAAACCTATCATTAATAAGTCGGTTTTAAATAACACGGGAAGTAATATTAGTGTGGTAATATATCCTCCAATGGCACCACCAAAATGGGCATCATGACCAATATTTCCAACACGGTTTTTCATCCCATAAATAGAATATAATAAATATCCAATTCCAAACACATACGCCGGAATAGGTATGGGAATAAAAAACATATACAAACTCATATTCGGCTGTAGTAAGATCGCAGAATATAAAATTCCTGTTACCGCACCACTCGCTCCTACTGCACTGTATTGATATTCGTTTTTATGGAAATACAAAGACAATAAGCTCCCTAAAACCAAACTTACTAAATACACCACTATAAAGTTAAAATTACCCAAAAAGGATACCACGACATCTGCAAAAAAATAAAGCGTAAACATATTAAAAAACAAGTGCGACGTATCGACATGTAAAAAACCAGAACTAAAAATTCTAATTTTTTCACCACGATTTATGGCACCTACATTAAATTTATATTTTTCAAAAAACGAAAAATCATTGAAGCCCTTCATCGAGATAATTACATTGGCTACAATAATTACAATAGTTACTAAACTTAAATTACCCATAAACTATAATCTTATCATTCAAATATACTATATATTTGTTACTGCAAAACTAAAACTAAATAATGCAATTCCTCGCCTATATTCTTGTTTATCCATTTATTTGGCTAATATCTATACTCCCATTTAGGATGTTATACGCATTCTCCGATTTTTTGTATATACTATTATATCGCGTTATTGGGTACCGAAGAAAAACAGTAAAAATGAATTTAGATTTGGTTTTTCCTAATAAATCTGAAGCAGAAAAAGAACGTATTACCAAAGCGTTTTATCATCATTTATGCGACATGACTGTTGAAGCTATGAAATCGTTAACCATTTCTGATGCTGAAATGAAAAAACGGTTCAAGTTTCAAGGCTTAGATGTTATCCAAGATTTAATAGATAAAAACAAAAGTGTTGCTTTAATGTGTGCCCACTACGGAAGCTGGGAATGGATTTTTGTACTTCAATCTTATTTCGATGTTAAAGGTTATGCCGTATATAAAAAATTAGGAAATCCTTACTTCGATAAATTAGTAAAAAAAATACGCGCAAAATATAATAGCTATTTAATCACCACTAAAGAAACCGTACCGACACTTATGCGTGCAAAAGTGAACGGGGATTTAACGATCTGCGGATTTGTATCAGACCAATCTCCTAAATTACATAGCGCCCATTATTGGACCGAATTTATGGGTATAAAAGTACCCGTGTACACCGGAGCAGAAATGCTATCGAAACGTATAGATATGTCTGCAGTATTCTTTAGAGTGAAGCGTTTAAAACGTGGGTATTACGAAACAACGTTCGAGTTATTAGCAGAAAATGCTAAAGATTACAAAAACTACGAGATTACCGATTTATTCTTAAGAAAGGTCGAAAAACAAATTGAAGAAGCTCCAGAATATTATTTATGGACTCACAAACGTTGGAAACATATGGACAAAGTGCCTGCAGAATTTCAATAGCAATAAAGGAGCATTAAAAAATCAGATATTTGTCAAACTGAACTGGATTCAGGTTTTCATGGTGATTGATTATCATTGTAATGTGATTCTGAAATATATTTAGAATGACACCCATGTGAAATAAAAAGACCTCACTAGTTTTAGAAACTTGTGAGGTCTTTCTTATTAGCTGTTATTCAAAAAATTACAAACCTGCAATTTCAGAGATTTCAGCTATAAAGCGATCTGCTAAAGCATCGGCTTCTGTTTGCGAACCTGCTTCTGTATAAATACGAATTATAGGCTCTGTATTACTTTTACGCAAGTGTACCCAGTTGGTTGGGAAATCAATTTTCACACCATCTATAGTTGTAATTTGTTCCGAAGCATATTGCTCTTCCATCGCTTTTAAAATACCGTCAACATCTAATTGAGGTGTTAAAGCAATTTTCTTTTTGCTCATATAATACTGCGGGTATGATGCTTTTAACGCACTAACCGACATCTTTTTCTCTGCTAATAAACTTAAAAATAATGCAACACCAACAAAGGCGTCACGTCCGTAATGCGAAGCTGGATATATAATTCCGCCATTACCTTCTCCTCCAATAACCACATTATTCTTTTTCATTAAAGTCACCACATTCACCTCTCCTACAGCACTAGCTTCGTAAGTTCCGCCATGTTTTTCAGTAACATCTCGAAGTGCACGTGTCGAGCTCATATTACTTACAGTATTCCCTGGATTTTTACTTAAAACATAATCGGCACAAGCCACAAGCGTGTATTCTTCTCCAAACATCTCGCCTGTCTCGTCCATAAAGGCTAGTCGGTCTACATCCGGATCTACTACAATACCAAAATCGGCATGCTCTTTAACAACAGCTTCAGATAAATCGGTTAAATGTTCTTTTAAAGGCTCTGGATTATGAGGAAACTGTCCGTTTGGCTCACAGAATAACTTTACAGCTTCAACTCCCAAACGCTCTAAAAGTAACGGAATAGCTAAGCCTCCAGTAGAATTCACACCATCGACAACTACTTTAAATTTCGCATCCTTTATCGCGTCTACATTTACTAATGGTAAATCTAAAACTTCGTCGATATGGATATCGATATACGCATCGTTTATAGATATTTCTCCTAAATGGTCTACATCTGCAAACTGAACCGTATCGGCTTCTGCATATTCTAATATTTTAGCGCCTTCTTCAGCGTTTAAAAATTCTCCTTTAGCATCTAATAATTTTAATGCATTCCATTGTTTCGGATTATGACTCGCAGTTAAGATTATACCTCCATCGGCATGCTCCATTGGTACAGCAATTTCCACAGTTGGTGTGGTAGACAGACCTAAATCGATAACATGAATACCCATACCCACTAACGTATTCATAACTAAACTCTGAATCATTTCTCCTGAAATTCGAGCATCACGACCTACAACTACACGGTAGTCTTCTTTATTACGTTGCTTCTTGATCCATGTCCCATAAGCCGCAGCAAATTTAACGGCATCAATTGGAGTTAAATTATCTCCCACAGCACCACCAATGGTACCTCGTATTCCTGAAATTGATTTAATAAGTGTCATAAAATAGTTTAAGTTTCAACAAATATAATATTTCATTATGGTAATCTTATATTTTGAATTTGTAAATTCCCCAAATGAATTATTTAGCTCATATTTATCTTTCTGAAAACCATGACCAAGTAACTATCGGAAATTTTATTGCCGATGGAAATGGTATTACCGGAAAATCGTATCAAAAATTTCCAAAAGCCATTCAAGTTGGCATTTTACTGCATCGGCAGATTGACACCTTTACAGATGCGCATCTTACCGTAAAACAAAGCAAAAAGCGTTTACATAAAAATTACGGTCACTATTCTGGAATTATAGTAGACATTTTTTACGATCATTTTTTGGCAAAAAATTGGAGTAAATATTCTGATATACCTTTAGCAGATTATGCTCAAAATTTTTACACCTTGCTACAAAGTAATTATGAGGAATTGCCAGAACGAACCCAATATCTTTTACCGTATATGAAAAAAGCCAATTGGCTTGTAAGTTACGCCACTATCGATGGGATAGAAAAAGTGCTTATGGGGATGGATAAACGCACTAAAAACCTATCAAAAATGCATTTATCTATTAATGAATTGCAAACACATTACGACGAATTTGAGGCTGAATTCACCTCGTTTTTTAATGAGTTATGCGCATTTTCACACACAAAATTAAAAACCATTTTAGAGACCATATGAAGTCTATTTACTACCTTTTTATATGCTTTTTGTTATTATTAACCTGCAAAGAATCTACACCCAATTCTAAGGAAAAAGTTGTAGGCGTTACTTCGGAAAAAGCCATAGTCGTTTCTGCTAGAAAAGAAGCTTCTATAATAGGTACTTCAATTTTAAAACAAGGTGGAAATGCGTTCGATGCCATGATGGCCACAGAGTTAGCACTTGCCGTAAGTTATCCCTATGCTGGAAATTTAGGTGGCGGTGGATTTATGGTTTACCGCTTAAACAATGGCGATATTGGCGCTTTAGACTATCGTGAAAAAGCACCAATGGCAGCAACCAAATCTATGTATTTAGATAAAAATGGAGAGGTAATACCCGATAAAAGCACACTAGGAAGTATGGCTATTGGTGTTCCAGGAACTGTTGCCGGTGTATTTGCCGCTCATAAAAAATTCGGAACATTACCACTAGCTACAATTCTAGAACCCGTAATAAATTTAGCAAAAAAAGGTGTTGTAGTTACCGAGAAACAAGCAAAACGCATTCAAGATAAACGCGCGTTATTTCAAGAGGTAAATAAAGATACCATTATTTTTGATGCTGACTGGAAAGTCAACGATACGATTAAATATTCCGCTTTATCAGGGACTTTAGAGCGTATCATGAAAATGGGTAAAGATGGGTTTTATAAAGGTGAAGTCGCAAAAACATTAGCGCGCTTTATTCAAGATAATGGAGGTATTATTACGGAAGCTGATTTAACTAATTATGAAGCCAAATGGAGAACGCCCGTTGTCTTTAATTACGATGATTTAAAAATTATTTCCATGTCGCCACCTTCTAGCGGAGGTATTTGTTTAGGACAGATAATGAACATGATAGAACCTTACGATTTAAGTGAATATGGCCATAACAGCACAAAGGCTATTCAGATTATTACAGAAGCCGAACGTCGTGCATATGCCGATAGAAGTTTCTATTTAGGCGACCCGGATTTTGTAGACATTCCGACAGAAACCTTATTAAGTGACGCTTATCTTAAAGATCGCATGTCTAATGTCTCTTTTGAAAAAGCAACACTTTCCTCATCCTTATCACATGGAAATATAGAAGGTATTGAAAGTGATGAAACCACACATTATTCGATCGTCGACCAATTTGGAAATGCTATTGCGGTAACAACGACTTTAAATGGGGCGTATGGTTCTAAATTATATTGTTCGGAATTGGGCTTCTTTTTAAACAATGAAATGGACGATTTTAGCAGCAAACCTGGCGAGCCAAACATGTTCGGATTAATTGGAGCCGAAGCCAATAGTATAGCTCCTCAAAAACGAATGTTAAGCTCTATGACGCCTACCATAGTAGAAAAAGATGGTGAGTTTTACATGTCGGTTGGAACGCCTGGAGGCTCAACCATAATTACCTGTGTATTACAAACCATTTTAAACGTACACGAGTTTAATATGGGCATGCAGGAAGCGGTGAATGCTCCGCGTTTTCATCATCAATGGCTACCTGATGAGATTTTAATGGAACCAAATAAATTCAATCGAAAAAGCATTTCAGAACTGGAAGCAAAAGGATATCATATTAACGAAGAAGACGCTCCTATAATTGGTCGTGTAGATGGTATTTTAAAATTGAAAAATGGCACCTTAGAAGCCGGAGCAGATTATCGTGGAGATGATACCGCAATCGGATTATAAATCGTAATTTTGCAGTTATAAATCATCTATATGTCTCCAAAGAAAATCGTTAAAATCGTTGCCGGAATTATAATATTCTTCACCTTACCTAGTCTCTTGTTTTTTGGGTATTTATATTTTAAACATAACGAAGATTTACCTGAAGTTACACCTAGCGAGGCTGCCGATGTTGTAGCACAAAAAATGCTAGATACCTTAGATTACGATGCCTACAAAAACACCAACTATATTGAATGGACATTTAATAATCGTCATCATTATAAATGGAAAAAGAATGAAGACTTCTGTGAAGTGTATTGGAAAGATATTAAAGTAGACTTAAACATAAACGCTCCAAATTCAAGTACTGTTTTAGTTAGTAAAGACACATTAAATACAGCCGATTCTAAGGAATACATTGAAAAAGCTGTCGAATATTTCAACAACGACTCCTTCTGGATTGTTGCGCCCTACAAGGTTTTCGACGCAGGCACAACCCGAAGTTTAGTACCTCTAGAAAACAACAAAAAAGGCCTTTTAATTTCTTATACATCTGGAGGAAGTACACCTGGCGATTCGTATATGTGGTTATTAGATAAAGACAATAAACCTACCGCTTTTAAAATGTGGGTTTCTATTTTACCTATCGAAGGTTTAGAAGCATCTTGGAGCAATTGGACGACTACAGAAACAGGAGCTCAGCTTCCTGAGTTTCATAAATTATTGTTTTTAGGTTTAGAAATTACAGGTATTAAAACAGCCATGTAACTATTTACTTTTCTGTACAACAAACTGCTGATCTTTTGACTTAAACAACACATTAAAAGTTGTTAAGCTTCCATAAATTAGAGTAATGTATTGCTGTAGATCTACTTTTTCTTGTGGATCCAGTTTACTTGAATTTACTTTTTGTTCCATCACACGTATGCGATCTCTAACCATGATTATTTTACTAAAGAATGACTCTATAGGAATTACTTTTTCTTGAAGATTCGCATCTCCAGGCGTTAACACTAAAGTTCCCCCTTTCCATTTATCGGCAATAGGAACAATTTCACTCACATCGCTATATGTCTTCAAAATATGCTTTAAACTGCGTTCAATATCATAAAAACTAACTGTATCTAAATCTTGAGAATCAGTTGCTTCAATAATATCAAATCCGGCATCATGTGCTATGGTTTCTAATCCGTTTTCAATAAAAGTCACCCAATATTCCGTAGATGTTACATTCGTAACGACTCCTTTTCCAAATTCAGAATGATCTATTCTCGATCCGGTGGCTAAAATGTTCATATTTTAAGCAAGAATAGTAAATTTATCATTAAAAACTTCTAGGAATATATGCTGTATTTATCATTCCAATAAAAGAGTAATCGTACACTCTTATTCAAAAACACAGTCAAAATTCAATTTCAGAAGATTAAATTTACTAATTTTGATCAAATAACTAACCGAATTGACATGGATAACGATTTATTAAAATCCTTGAATAATTACATTACTCCAGACTTAATTACACAAGCATCAGACACTTTAGGAGAAACCGAATCTAATGTATACAAAACGATGTCTAGTGCTATTCCAACCCTCTTAATTGGACTTCTTAACAAATGTAAAGACATCACAACAATGGATATGATTATGAGTCTTGTAAACAGCAACGACCTCGACACATCCGGAGTACTTTTAGATTTACCTAGATCGCTTTCAAGCGACAGAAAAAAATCTACAGTAGAAGCAGGAACAACCATGCTTAATCTACTTTTTGGAAACAAACAATCAGGTTTATTTGATATTTTAGGAGGTGCTTCGGGAGTAAAAAAGACTTCCGTATCACGCATTATGCTCATGACAGGCCCTATGATTCTTGCTTATATACGAAAATCAGGATATACTTTAGACACCTTGAAAATAGCACTTCTTTTTCAAGAAGACGAGATTATAAAAAATGTACCTGCCGAGTTACCAGGGTTTCTTAAACAAGGGCAATATGTGAAACCTGAAAAAAAGGCAAGGGTAAGAACAAATAAAAAAAAGAAAAAAGAAGCGCCTAAAACCAAATGGATTTTACCTTTTTTAATTTTTATAGCTTCATTATTAATTTTATACATTATGAGTTAATTTAAACAAAACCAGATAATAATCAAAAAGCTGATGCGTAATGCATCAGCTTTTATTTTTTGACTAATTTAAAAAGTTACCCAGATTGATTCCTTTGTTTTAAGTTAAATGAGCATCATATATTTAACACTATACTAAGACAGAACAGACTTCCTTTTTCATCTGAAATTCTGTATATTTGAAGCTTTGCATTTCTATGAGCAATTTCGAAGAATTTATTGAAGTTAAAGGTGCCAGAGTGCACAACTTAAAAAATATAGACGTTTCTATTCCTAGAGACAAGCTGGTGGTAATTACTGGTTTATCGGGAAGTGGGAAATCGTCTTTAGCTTTCGACACTATTTATGCCGAAGGCCAACGCCGCTATATCGAAACATTTTCTGCCTATGCCCGTCAATTTTTAGGTGGATTAGAACGTCCTGATGTCGATAAAATTGATGGACTTTCGCCTGTAATCGCTATAGAACAAAAAACAACGAGTAAATCGCCACGATCTACCGTTGGAACCATCACAGAGATTTACGATTTTTTACGTCTCCTTTATGCGAGAGCTAGTGATGCCTATAGTTATAACACCGGCGAACAAATGGTGAGTTATAGCGACGAGCAAATCAAAGAATTAATTATAAAGGACTATCAGGGGAAACGAATAAATATACTCGCTCCTGTTATTCGATCTCGAAAAGGACATTATCGTGAATTATTCGAACAAATCGCTAAACAAGGTTTTGTAAAAGTAAGAGCAGATGGAGAAATTCGTGACCTTGTAAAAGGCATGAAATTAGACCGTTATAAAGTACATGATATTGAAATAGTTATCGATCGTTTAAAAATTGATGACACTGCAGATAATGACAAGCGTCTTTCTGAAACTATAAATACAGCTATGTATCATGGGGACGATGTATTAATGGTTATCGATCAAGATACTCAAGAAGCCCGTTATTTTAGCCGTTTACTTATGTGTCCGTCTACAGGAATTTCATATCCGAATCCTGAACCTAATAATTTTTCGTTCAACTCTCCTAAAGGGGCTTGTCCGAAATGTAATGGTATTGGGCAATTATATCAGGTAAATGAATCTAAAATAATTCCGGATCCAAAATTATCGATTAAAGCAGGTGCTTTGGCTCCACATGGACCAGAAAAAAATAGTTGGATTTTTAAACAATTACAACTTATTGCACAGCATTTCGATTTTAATATGACCGATGCTTATAAAGATATTCCAGAGGCTGCTAAGCAGATGATTTTATATGGTGGTAAAGAAAAGTTTTCTGTAGAAAGCAAAACTTTAGGCATTACGCGCGACTATAAAATAGATTTTGAAGGTGTTGCTAATTTTATTGAAAGTCAGTTTGAAAATGCACAGACGACCACTTTAAAACGTTGGGCTAAAGATTACATGGACAAAGTAGACTGCGGAGAATGTGGTGGAACACGTCTAAGAAAAGAATCTTTATACTTTAAAGTTAACGGTTTAAATATTGCCGAATTAGCAAATAAAGATATTAGCGATTTATCGGTTTGGTTTAAAAATATAAATACAGAATTATCGAATAAGCAACTTCAGATTGGTGAAGAGATTATAAAAGAAATCACCACACGTCTTCAGTTTTTATTAGATGTTGGTTTAGATTATTTGTCGTTAAACCGAGGCTCTAAATCACTTTCTGGAGGAGAAGCACAACGTATCCGATTGGCAACGCAAATTGGGTCCCAACTCGTTGGTGTACTTTATATTTTAGATGAACCTAGTATTGGTTTACATCAGCGAGATAACGAAAAATTAATTAATTCGTTAGTCGCCCTTCGTGATGTTGGGAATTCTGTTATTGTGGTAGAACACGATAAAGACATGATAGAACGTGCCGATTACGTAATTGATATCGGACCAAAAGCGGGACGTTATGGTGGTGAAATAATTAGTGAGGGTACGCCTGCCGAATTATTAAAGCAACATACCTTAACAGCAGATTACTTAAATGGCACTAAGAAAATTGAAATTCCTAAAAAACGTCGAGAAGGTAACGGTGAGTTTTTAACTCTAAAAGGCTGTACAGGAAATAATTTAAAGAATGTTAGCATTTCAATTCCATTAGGAAAAATGATAGGTGTTACAGGTGTTTCAGGAAGTGGAAAATCGACTTTAATTAACGAAACCCTCTACCCTATTTTAAATGCCTATTATTTTAATGGTGTTAAAAAACCAATGCCTTATAAAAGCATAAAAGGTTTAGAGCATTTAGACAAAGTTATCGATATTAATCAATCGCCTATTGGAAGAACACCACGAAGTAATCCGGCAACTTACACTGGTGTCTTTGGTGAAATTAGAAGCTTATTTGCTAAGATTCCAGAAGCCATGATTCGAGGTTATAAACCGGGACGTTTCAGTTTTAATGTTAAAGGCGGACGTTGTGAAACGTGTCAAGGAGGAGGTTTACGCGTAATTGAAATGAACTTTTTACCAGACGTTTATGTAGAATGCGAAACTTGCCAAGGGAAACGTTTCAATAGAGAAACTTTAGAAATTAGATATAAAGGAAAATCGATTAGCGATGTGCTAAACATGACAATTAATGATGCCGTTCCGTTTTTCGAGAACATTCCTAAAATTCATAAAAAGGTAAAAACCATCCAAGATGTGGGATTGGGATATATCACACTTGGGCAACAAAGCACGACCCTTTCGGGAGGAGAAGCACAACGTATAAAATTAGCTACAGAATTAAGTAAACGAGATACCGGAAATACGTTCTACATATTAGATGAACCTACTACAGGGCTTCATTTTGAAGATATTCGTGTCCTAATGATTGTGCTAAACAAACTCGCAGATAAAGGAAATACTGTTCTAATCATTGAACATAATCTAGATGTTATAAAAACTGTAGATCACATTATCGATATCGGTTACGAAGGTGGAAAAGGTGGTGGAAAAGTGATTGTAGAAGGTACGCCTGAAGAAGTCGCAAAACACAAAAAAAGTTACACAGCGAAATTCCTTAAAAAGGAATTAGAATAAAAATTATATTATTATGACTAAAAAACAACATCCAAAAGGTTGGAATGAAATAAAAACAAACGATTCATGGGCGATTTTTAAAATCATGGGTGAGTTTGTAAGCGGATTTGAAAAAATGAGTACCGTTGGGCCTTGCGTTTCCATTTTTGGGTCGGCAAGAACTAAACCAGAAGATAAATATTACTTATTAGCAGAACGCGTTGCCAATAAAATTGTAGATGCAGGTTACGGTGTAATTACTGGTGGCGGACCAGGAATTATGGAAGCGGGAAATAAAGGCGCTCATTTAGGTGGCGGGACTTCTGTTGGACTAAATATAGAACTGCCTTTCGAGCAGCATGACAATCCGTATATCGATGCTGATAAAAGCTTAGATTTCGATTACTTTTTTGTTAGAAAATTAATGTTCGTAAAATATTCTCAAGGCTTCGTAGTGCTTCCTGGAGGTTTCGGAACGTTAGACGAATTGTTTGAATCTATCACATTAATTCAGACTGGAAAAATAGAACAATTCCCTATTATTTTAGTTGGGAAAGAATACTGGGAAGGTTTAATCGATTGGATTAAAGCGACTATGCGAGACAAACACAAAACCATTAGCCCAAAAGACTTAGATTTAATTCACCTAGTAGACACTGAAGATGAAGTGGTTGAAATACTTAACGAATTCTACGACGAGTCTAATTTTAGCTTAAATTTTTAACACAATTAAAGTGCATAAATTAGTTTAAAAATCTATCTTTCAAACGCTATCACATTATATTGGCATTACGATATAAAGCAATAGCGTTTGAACGCTATTAAATTGTACAATTCAAAATTTAAAACCCTACATTGAGATTACAACATACTTGCTTCATTATTTTTATTTTAATAAATATGGTTGTTTATGGTCAGAATAAAATTGACGTAAAAGCCACCTTCGATGTCGCGACTAAACAAATTAGTATTTCTCAAACTATTCAATATAAAAACACCACTCAAGATACGCTTCATGCCATTTATTTAAACGATTGGCCTAATAGTTATTCTACAAAAACAACACCTTTAGCAAAGCGGTTTACAGAAGAGTATAAAACGAATTTTCATTTTGCAAAAAGTCAAGATCGCGGCTACACCGTAATAACTAGCATTACTAAAAACAACACTAATCTAGACTTTACTCATATTAAAGATCATCCGGATGTTTTAAAAATTAAACTCCCAACGCCACTCCAAGGAGGAGAAACATACAACATCCACTTAAACTATATTGTACAAGTACCTAACGATAATTTTACACGTTACGGTTGGACGAGTACAAACGATTTTAATTTAAGATATTGGTATATCACACCGGCGGTTTACGATGGTTCATGGAATTATTATAGTAATAAAGATTTAGACGATCTTTATATTCCTGCTTCCGACATCAATTTAGAAATTGAATTTCCGAGTTATTACACTTTAATTTCCGAGCTAAAAACAACGAATACTAGAATAGAAGAAGGCAACACTATACTTTCGTTAACGGGTAAAAACAGCGTAGACTCGAAGTTGTTTCTAACCAAAACGTCAGATTTTAACACCACCGGAAATGATTCTTTTTCAATAGTTACAAATATTAACGAAGAAAAATTAAATGACCTAGAACGGATTATAATCACAGATAAAATTATAACGTTTATAACCGATAATTTTGGTAATTATCCGAATGACAAATTACTGCTTACTGAAATTGATTATAAAAAAAATCCGATTTATGGTCTAAATCAATTACCCAACTTTATTCGACCTTTTCCTAATCATTTTCAATATGAATTAAAACTAATTAAAACCGCATTAAACAATTATTTTGAAAACATGTTGCTTATAAATCCGAGAACGGATTATTGGCTTAACGATGGTTTGCAAGTGTATTATTTAATGAAATATGTCGACGAATATTATCCGAATATGAAGCTTTTGGGGACACTTTCAAATGTTTGGGGCTTACGTTCTTTTCATGCTTCTCAGCTTCAGTTTAATAATCAGTATACCTTTTTATATATGCATATGGCGCGTTCTAATTTAGATCAGCCATTATCTATGCCTAAAGATTCATTAATAAAATTCAACTCAAATATAGCGAACAAATATAAGGCCGGCTTAGGGTTAAAATATTTAGAAGACTACTTAAACGACGATGTTGTTCAGAACACCATAGACAGTTACATCTCTTTACACAAGCAAAAACAAACTTCTACAAAGGATTTTGAAACCCTTTTACGCTGCAACACAGACAAGGATATCGATTGGTTTTTCACAGACTATATAAGTACTCGAAATAAAATAGATTATAAAATTAAAGGTTATGATGTGGTTGGAGATTCATTAGAAATCACCATTAAAAACAAAAGAAAAAACAGCATGCCTATCTCTTTATTCGGTCTGCAAAACGATAGTATCGTATATAAAACTTGGATTAATAACATTACAGATACAGAAAAAATAAGTATCCCAAAGGACAGTATCGATAGGCTGGTTTTAAATTACGATATGGCTGTTCCTGAATTTAATTTAAGAGATGATTGGAAGTCTTTAAAAGGATTCAGTTTCAACAATAAACCATTACAATTTAGGTTGTTTAAAGATATCGAAGACCCTTATTACAATCAAGTGTTTTTTATGCCTGATTTCACCTATAACTATTACGATGGATTTGCTCCGGGTATCCGTTTATATAATAAAACAGCGCTTCCAAAAGAATTTTTGTACAGCATCCGACCACGATACGCGATTAAAAGTAAACAG
The DNA here is from genome assembly GCF_042427615.1 of Formosa undariae. Classification (NCBI taxonomy): domain Bacteria; kingdom Pseudomonadati; phylum Bacteroidota; class Flavobacteriia; order Flavobacteriales; family Flavobacteriaceae; genus Formosa; species Formosa undariae. The sequence continues at coordinate 529,201 of NZ_JBHMEZ010000012.1, forward strand.
CTTATCGGAAACGTAAGTCTGAGTTACACCCATCGATTAGAAGATAAAAATCTGTATTTTATTCGGTATGGTTTTTCTGGTGAATATTCTAATTACGCCCCAGACCTATCTTATACCTCATACGCGCCCTTCGTTCAGTTTCGCTTTAGAAACAATGACGATTTTAGAGATAATAAGCATCAATATTTATCTCTTAGATACATTAGTATCTCTAGAGAAGACGACCCCACAAATCAATTCGATAAAGAAGGACAGCCAGATTACGATGTTGTTAATATGCGATACGGAAATATCGATCCGAATTTAAAAAACCACATTACAGGATTTACAGACTTGCAGTTAGCCAAAAATTTTGGTAAAATCGCTGTGAATTTTGAATACAGAAAACTTACTGAAAACAACAGAAATTACAATCTTCGTTTTTTTGCAGGAACTTTTTTATACAATAACACGTACGGCACCACCGACTATTTTAGTTTTGCTTTGGATAGACCAACAGATTATCTTTTCGACTACAACTATTTAGGACGTTCGGAAGAAAACGGACTTTTAAGTCAAGAATTAGTTTTGGCAGAAGGTGGATTTAAATCAAAATTAGATCCTGCTTTTGCAAATCAGTGGATGACCACCCTAAACGCAGGAACAACACTTTGGAAATATCTTGAAGTATATGGAGATGCTGGTTTAGTAAAAAATCACGGACAATCTCCTAAGTTTGTTTACGATACAGGATTCCGCTTAAATTTAATTACCGATTACTTCGAATTATATTTCCCGGTTTACTCCAATTTAGGATGGGAAGTGTCACAGCCCCAATACGCCGAAAAAATTAGGTTTATTGTAACCTTATCTCCAAAAACATTATTAGGATTATTCACGAGACGATGGTATTAAACACTAAAATTGTTTAGTAGATTAGCAATAAATTTAGTGTATTCTAATAATTCTATATTTAAGCTATCAGAATCACAGGTTTTACTAGAAATTCTATATTCCATTAAGTACCATTTACATTGTAATAACCATTTTATTTCCATAAATTTGTTGTGAATTCAATCCAAAAATCCCCATGCAAATAGAACCCGAAACTATGAAAGGACTTTCTTTTGAAGATTTTAAAGCCGAAGTTTTAAAAGATTACAAAATTGCAGTTACCTCTCGAGAGTGTAGTTTACTTGGTCGTAGAGAAGTACTTACAGGCAAAGCAAAATTCGGAATATTTGGAGACGGAAAAGAAGTCGCTCAATTAGCCATGGCTAAAGCATTTAAAGACGGAGATTTCCGTTCTGGTTACTATCGTGACCAAACCTTTATGATGGCTATTGGTGAGCTTACAGTAGAGCAATTCTTCTCTGGACTTTATGCCAATACAAACATCGAGGTAGAACCTATGTCTGCTGGTAGACAAATGGGAGGCCATTTTGCTACGCACAGTTTAGATAAAAATGGGAATTGGAAAAATCTTACAAAACAAAAAAACTCCAGTGCAGACATCTCGCCTACAGCAGGACAAATGCCACGTCTTTTAGGATTAGCGCAAGCTTCTAAAATTTATAGACATGTAAAAGGTATTTATACTAAAAACTTTTCGGATAACGGAAACGAAGTCGCTTGGGGAACTATCGGTAACGCAAGTACTAGTGAAGGTGTGTTTTTCGAAACTATAAATGCTGCTGGTGTATTACAAGTACCAATGATTATAAGTGTTTGGGATGATGAATACGGTATTTCTGTTCATGCAAAACACCAAACAACAAAAGAAAATATTTCTGAAATTCTAAAAGGATTTCAGCGTGAAGAAGGTAGTAATGGTTACGAAATTTTACGTGTTCAAGGTTGGGACTACCCTACTCTAATTGAAACATATCAAAAAGCAAGTAAAATTTCTAGAGAACAACATGTACCTGTATTAATTCATGTTAATGAACTTACTCAGCCTCAAGGGCACTCAACATCTGGATCTCACGAACGTTATAAGAGTAGTGACCGTTTAGCATGGGAAATTGCAAACGACTGTAATACCAAAATGCGAAAATGGATTATTACTAACGGTTTTGCAACAGAAGAGGAATTAACAGATTTAGAAAAAGCAGTTAAGAAAGCAGTTAGAGTTGGTAAAAAAACGTCTTGGTCTCAATTTGTTGAGCCTATAAATAAAGATAAAGCCGATATCTTAAACATCTTAAAACTAGTTGCTAATAAAAGTGTAAATAAAGTATTTATATTAAAACTCGTTAAGGACCTCGAAACTATAGACGAGCCTGTTAAACGTGATATTATTGTAGCTGCTCGTAAAACATTACGCTACATTATCGACGAAAACACCCCTGAAAAAGATAGACTTTTACTTTGGATCGATAAATATTTCGAAAAAGTGCAGCCCGATTATAGCTCTCATTTATATAGTGAAGGCAATAAGTCTGTAAAATATATAGCAGAGGTTAAACCTATTTATGCGGAAAATGCCGAGAATGTAGATGGACGTTTAATTATTAGAGATAATTTTGATGCCATATTTAGCAAATACCCTGAAAGTCTAATCTTTGGAGAAGATTCTGGAACTATCGGAGACGTTAACCAAGGTCTTGAAGGGATGCAAGAGAAATATGGCGAATTACGAGTTGCAGATGTTGGAATCCGTGAATCCACAATTATTGGTCAAGGTATAGGAATGGCTATGCGTGGTTTACGTCCGATTGCAGAAATTCAATATTTAGATTACTTAATGTATGCGATTCAAATTATTAGTGACGATTTAGCGACATTACAATACAGAACAAAAGGACGCCAAAAAGCACCTTTAATTATACGTACCCGTGGACACCGTTTAGAAGGAATTTGGCATTCAGGCTCTCAAATGGGTGGAATCATTAATTTAGTACGTGGTATTCATGTTTTGGTTCCTAGAAATATGACTAAAGCCGCTGGTTTTTACAATACGTTGTTAGAATCTGACGAGCCTGCATTAATTATTGAATGTTTAAACGGTTACCGATTAAAAGAAAAGAAACCTGCAAATTTTGGTTTGTTTAAAACACCTATCGGCGTTGTTGAAACAGTTCGCGAAGGATCGGATATTACATTAGTCTCTTATGGTTCTACCTTACGCATTGTAGAGCAAGCTGCTAAAGACTTGATGGAAGTTGGTATTGATGCAGAAGTAATCGATGTACAATCCCTTTTACCTTTTGACGTGAATCATGATATTGTAAAAAGTGTTGAAAAAACCAATCGTTTATTAATTATAGATGAAGATGTTCCTGGAGGAGCTTCTGCATATATATTAAATGAAGTTTTAAATACTCAAAATGGTTACCAATATTTAGATAGTAAGCCGAGAACATTAGCCGCAAAACCACACCGTCCTGCTTATGGTACCGATGGGGATTATTTCTCTAAACCATCTTTAGAAGATATATTTGAAACCATTTATCAGATTATGCATGAAACTAATCCTAGTAAATACGCTAAATTAAGATAGAGTTTATCCGTTTTAACATTCATATTAATTCCTTTTTTTAAAGCATTATGACCATTAAATTATTGGCCATCGGAAAAACCGACAATAAACTTTTACAAGGTTTAATTGACGATTATCAGAAACGTCTAGGATTCTATATCAAATTTGAATTTGAGATTATTCCCGATTTAAAAAAGGTTAAAAATCTGAGTGAAGATCAACAAAAGCAAAAGGAAGGCGAACTAATCTTAGGGAAGTTAAATGCCACGGATGTTCTAATTCTTTTAGATGAAAATGGGAAACAAATGGATTCCGTTGGGTTTTCTAACTACCTTCAGAAACATATGAATTCTGGGATTAAGCAATTGGTATTTGTAATTGGTGGACCTTATGGTTTTTCAGCAGATGTTTACACCAAAGCACTAGGAAAGATATCACTTTCTAAAATGACATTCTCACATCAAATGATTCGTTTATTTATCATAGAACAAACGTATAGAGCGTTCACTATACTTAAAAATGAACCGTATCATCATAGATAAGATTCAGCAAATAATCTTATTTATAATACACCGTACGTTTACCTGAACCTATTTTGTATCCAATTGCAAGTTTAGCCTTAGTTAGATTAAATTTATAATTGTTTTGATATCCAAGATCTGTAGAATACACACCTCCACCATAAATTAAACTCAAGTAATACCGCTTTGTATTATACCCCATAGCAAAGGTATAATCCATTTTATAAATCATAGGTTTAGAAGGCCTATAAGTACCATGTTCCAAAGTAACATGTTTGTGCATAATACCAATCCCTGGCATAATATTACATGATGCTGTAAGATTATAAGGCAATTTAAAAACAGACATCACACCTGCTAAAACACCAATAGCACTACTATTATAACGCTTTATATGTGCAGATTCGTTAAAATAATCGTCATTCGGATCTTCTAAAATATTTCCGCCAGCAGAAAAGTAATCGTAAAAACCAAAAGCTCCAAAACCACCGGTTATATATACTTTCCGATCCAAATTATCTACTCCAGCTTTAAGCATAGAATAAGAAAATTCAATATCAGGGATGGTATGTAATACATTAAATCCTACAGTAACCGATTTAATATCGTCACGAAACACAAAAGGTTCATCAAAATTGTTTCTCACATTAAAACCACGATACGTTTGGACATAAAAATTAACATAATTCTTCTTACCTAAGATGGTTGTTCCTTGCATATCGAACCGTTTGGTAATATTTTCTTTATTCGTTTTCAGATTAAAAGCAATATCGATTAACAGTTTACTGCTTGCAAAACCAAAACCTAAACCAAATTTATTGTTAGGAACATAACGTGATTTAAAGCCATCTTCATTTTTAATCCGAAATTGCTTAACCTTATAATTACTAAAAAGACGCAACGAGTAGTTATCTAGATTATGATCTATAAAGACTTTATCTATTAACTTCCAAACATCTAAAGAATCTAAATTCTTTATAACTTGAGATTGCACCGTAAAGGAAGTCGACAGCAATAGTAGTAAAATGACAATTCTTTTAATCATATATCGATCTGCCAAACTTATCAATTCTATTTATCTACTTTGGAAGAGTGCATAAAAATACATTAATTCCAACAACTAGCAATTCCTGTTTTCATTGAAACTTCTAAGATTTAAAACTAGAGCACAAAAAAACGGATGATAAAAAATAAATCTTATCATCCGTTACTTTGTAAGCCTTGTAAATCATGAATTTACCAATATATGTTTTCGTTTTTTAAGTTGAGTTTCTAAATCTGCAATCGTATTTTTAACTGCTATTTCGTACGTTCTTTCTTGTGAAGATGCAAAAATTCGAGGCCCAGGAGCGCTCAATTCAATTTTACAAATTTTACCATCTTCCTTTTCCTTCTGGATCGTATCGAAAACGACTTCTGCAGAAATAATCCAATCGTATTTTAAAGCTAATTTATTCAGTTTTTCGGTTACGTGCGCATTCATAGCTTCACTAGTCGCCATATGAATGTATTGAATGTTTATAGTCATAGATCGTATTTTATGTTCTCCCATAAAGTTAATAATAAACAGTGTGTTTTCATATGATATTCATCATAAATAATTGTGAAATAATCAGTTTTAAGCGTTACAGATTCGGTATTAAAATGTATTTAACTTAAAATCATGTTTTTAATCAATTTCATTCCAAAAACAAATTATATGCTAAATGTCTATTTTATGGATTTTCAATTCAAAATCATTTTAAAATATTAATTTAGCCATATAAAGCTCCAAACTAAAGTATGAAACTCGTATTCGCTACCAACAATAACAATAAAATAAAGGAAGTTCAATCCTTAATCCCAAGTCATATCACGCTTTTAAGTTTAGCCGATATTGAGTGTTTTGAGGACATTCCAGAGACTCAACCTACGATTGAAGGCAATGCAATTCAAAAAGCAGAATACGTAAAAGATAATTATGGTTTCGATTGTTTTGCAGACGATACAGGTTTAGAAGTAGATGCTTTAAATGGTGCTCCAGGTGTCTATTCTGCACGTTTTGCAGGTCCGCAACGAGATGCTCTAGATAACATGAAAAAGCTCCTAACAGATTTAGAACAGTCTTCGAACAGAGACGCTAATTTTAAAACAGTTATCGCCTTATCACTTCAAAATAAAATGGAAACATTTACAGGCATTTGTGAGGGAGATATCACGAAAACGCAACACGGTACAGATGGATTTGGCTACGACCCTATTTTTAGGCCAAAAGGTTTACAACAAACCTTCGCAGAAATGCCTCTAAGTCAAAAAAACACTATTGGTCATCGTGGTAAAGCGGTTTCTTTATTGGTTAAATATTTAAACAGTTTAGAATCATAAATTAAAACACTGATTTACAATAAATTAATCATAATTAGTTTATTCGGAATAAAACACTACCTTTGCAGCTTTAAATTCCTCAGAGAGAGGATGTGTTACTTGGAAGTTTAAGGTTAAGTATGTCGATTCCCTTCTAGTTTAACACTTACATACTTTAATCGAATACTTATTACAAGAATGAACACATTCCAAGATTTAGGTCTTAATGAAGACTTATTGCGCGCTATTACCGATATGGGCTTTGAAACCCCTAGTGAAGTCCAAGACAAAGCCATCCCATTATTATTAGAAAGTGAAATAGATTTAGTTGCATTAGCACAAACAGGAACAGGTAAAACTGCTGCGTTTGGTTTCCCAATGCTTCAAAAAATTGATATAAGCAGTAGAACAACTCAAGGGTTAATCTTATCTCCTACTCGTGAACTTTGTTTACAAATTACAAACGAAATTAAAGCTTACGGTAAATATTGTAAAGGTTTAAACGTTGTTGCTATTTACGGTGGATCTAGTATCCAAGACCAAGCAAGAGACGTAAAACGTGGTGCTCAAATTATTGTTGCAACTCCAGGACGTATGAAAGATATGATTAGCCGTAACATGGTTGATATTTCTAAGATTACTTATAGTGTACTTGATGAAGCAGATGAAATGCTTAACATGGGTTTCAAAGAAGATATTACAGATATTTTATCGCACACACCTGCAGATAAAAACACGTGGTTATTTTCTGCAACTATGCCAAAAGAAGTTGCAACTATTGCTAAAAAATTCATGCATAATCCTACCGAAATTACTGTAGGAAATAAAAACGAAGGTAGTACGCAAGTATCTCACGAGTACTATTTAGTAAACTCTAGAGACCGTTACCAAGCATTAAAACGTTTAGCAGATGCTAATCCAGATATTTTCTCTGTTATTTTCTGTAGAACAAAACGTGATACTCAAAAAGTAGCAGAACAACTTATTGAAGATGGTTATAACGCTGGAGCACTTCACGGTGATTTAAGCCAAAACCAACGTGATTTAGTAATGAAATCGTTTAGAAACCAACAAATCCAAATGTTAGTTGCAACAGATGTTGCTGCTCGTGGAATTGATGTAGACGATATTACTCACGTAATTAACTACCAATTACCTGACGAAATCGAAACCTACAATCACCGTTCTGGTCGTACTGGACGTGCTGGTAAAACAGGTATCTCTATGGTAATTGTTTCTAAAAGTGAAGTTAGAAAGATTAAAAGTATAGAGCGTATCATTAAAAAAGAATTTATCAAAAAAGAAATTCCAGATGGAATGGAAATTTGTGAAGTTCAACTAATGTCTCTAGCAAATAAAATACACGGTACAGAAATTAACCCTGAAATTGATAAGCATTTAGATAGTATTAATACATTATTTGCTGATACAACTAAAGACGAATTAATTCAGAAATTTTTCTCTGTAGAATTCACACGTTTCTTTAATTACTACCAAAAATCTAAAGATTTAAACGTCGCTGAAAACTCTAGAGATAGAGAAACTAGAGAACATGTAAGCAACGACGATTCTGCTCGTTTCTTTATTAATGTTGGTACTCGTGATGGTTTCGACTGGATGAAATTAAAAGATTTCTTAAAAGAAGTTTTAGAATTAGGTCGTGACGATGTCTTTAAAGTGGATGTTAAAGAGAGCTTCTCTTTCTTTAATACTGAAAAAGAAATTAAAGGAAAAATATTAGAATTCTTTACTGATTATAAACACGACGGACGTTTTGTTAATGTTGAAGAAACAGAAAACAAAGGTGGCGGTAGTCGCGGTGGTAACAGAAGTCGTGGCGGTGGCGGCGGTGGTCGTAGTAGAGATAGAAAAGAAGGTGGATTTAGAGGAGAAAGACGTTCTAAACCAAGCGGAGATGGAAGAAGAAGAAATTCTGATTCTGACTCTAAACCAAGACGTTCAAATTCTGACTCTGGTTCAGACAGAAGAAGCGATTCTTCGTCTTCATCTAGACCAAGACGTTCTAGACGCTAAGCAATCTGTTAATATTTAGTCAAAAGAAATAAATCTTCTTCTAAATTGTTATTTAGTTTGCTACTTTTATGCCTAACAAAATTATAATGAAATATATTTTTTTCCTTTTAGCTCTGATTTTTACATCTTCAATTGTATTTGCCCAAGAGGGTAACACAAATGTAATTGGGGTAATTATTAATGGTTCTAACGACGAACCTCTAGAAGGCGTGAATATTGTAAATATTAATCAAGTTACAGGTAGCACAACAAATGGGAAAGGTGAGTTTGAAATCGTAGCGAAAGCTAACGACACGCTTCATCTATCTTATTTAGGTTTTAAATCTATAAAAGTAAAAGTTACAAACGACTGGATAAAATTCGGAAGTTCAACGATTGCTTTAACAGAATTAGCATTAGCATTAGAAGAAGTTATTGTAAACCAGTTTAGACTTACGGGTTATTTAGAAGTAGATATCGCGCAAGTTCCAATTAACACGAATTACCAATATAGTATTTCGGGATTACAATACGGGTACGAGGCAGGAAAAGGTAATGGCGTAAATAAGATATTAAGTTCTATATTTAATCCCGCCGATTTCTTATACAATACCTTCGGAAAAAAAGCTCAGGAAATGAAAAAACTGAAGCAAATGAAACAAAACGATGAGATTAGGAATTTACTATCCTCACGTTTCGACCGAGAAATGTTAACCGTTCTTTTGCAAGTAGATCGTGTAGATTTAGATGAAATTGTTAGACAATGTAATTACTCTAAAGATTTTATAAACACAGCTACAGACCTTCAGATTCTTGACGCCATTAGTGGATGTTACGAAGAATACAAGGTGCTAAGCCGGGGTCGCAAGTAAATAAAACAACTCATATTATAAGACTGTCTTTGCAAAAAGACAGTCTTTTTTATTTTAAGCTTTTTATTACTATACTGGGATAAGATTTGATAAAAAACATTTAAAACTTTAATTATTTTTCTTGAATAAAATCACAGAATACGGCATATAACTCTTAAAATAATGCTAAATCTATTACTCCAGCCAATTAAAGTTGCTAAAAAAAACTCTTCAGTTATTAAATTCTTACTATATTACAACATATAAAACAAGATTAATAACTAATTAGCATTCATATTAATTATAATTTAATATTTGTAAATTTGTAATGTCTTAGACAATAATATAATTTACAATACTGATTCACATTTTCGATTCATGATAAACATAACACGATTATTTGATTTCCCGTATTATCAGTTAGAGAAGTATAATTTAAATAAGTCTTTAACAACAAAATACGGAGATAAGTGGGTATCTCTATCCACACAAGACTATATAGATCAAGCCAATGCTATTAGCAGAGGCTTACTTCGTCTTGGCATAAAACCAAACGATAAAATAGCTGTAATTTCTACGAATAATAGAACGGAGTGGAATGTAATGGATATTGGTATTTTACAAATAGGTGCTCAAAATGTACCTATATATCCAACAATTTCTGAAACAGATTACGAATATATCTTAAATCATTCTGAAGCTACATACTGTTTTGTTTCAGATACAGGCGTTTTAGATAAATTGAACAAAATTAAAGGCAACACCCAATTAAAAGGCGTGTATACTTTTGATGACATTCCGAATGAAAATAGCTGGAAAGATCTTTTAGAACTAGGAAAGAATAAATCTAACCAACTAGAAGTGGAAGCGCACAAAGCAAACGTTAAGCCTAACGATTTAGCGACCTTAATCTATACGTCTGGGACTACAGGTACACCTAAAGGTGTTATGTTATCTCATGAGAACATAGTAAGCAATGTTTTAGCCAGTGAAAGCAGAGTACCTTTCGATAAGGGAGCTTCCCGTGCGTTAAGCTTCTTACCTATTTGCCATGTTTTTGAGCGCATGCTACTCTATCTATACCAATATTGTGGTGTAGAGATTTATTTTGCCGAATCCATCGATAAAATGAGTGATAATTTAAAGGAAGTCCACCCGCATGTTATGACGGCTGTTCCTAGATTATACGAAAAAGTATATGACAAAATTGTTGCTAAAGGAGGTGAATTAACAGGCATTAAAAAAGCATTATTCTTTTGGGCTCTAGACTTAGGCCTTAAGTATGAACCTTATGGAAAAAATGGCTGGTGGTACGAAAAACAATTAAGCATAGCTAGAAAATTAATTTTTAGTAAATGGAAAGAAGGCTTAGGTGGGGATATACAATTAATGGTATCTGGTAGTGCGCCATTACAATCTAGATTAACACGAACATTTGCAGCAGCAGGCATACCAATAATGGAAGGCTATGGTTTAACCGAAACCTCTCCTGTTATCTCTGTTAACGACGAAAGAAATTTTGGTTTCAAAGTTGGAACGGTTGGAAAACTAATCGATAAGGTTGAAGTAAAAATAGCTGAAGACGGAGAAATCCTTGTAAAAGGTCCAAATGTTATGTTAGGCTATTACAAAGATCCTGTAAAAACAGCTTCCGTAATGACTGGAGATTTTTTCCATACTGGTGATATAGGAGAAATTGATACGGAAGGTTTTTTAAAAATTACCGATCGTAAAAAAGAAATTTTTAAAACAAGTGGTGGTAAATATGTTGCCCCTGCCGTTTTAGAAAACAGATTAAAACAATCCCGTTTTATAGAACAGGTTATGGTTATTGGTGAAGGCGAAAAAATGCCAGCTGCTTTAATTCAGCCAAATTTCGATTTTATAAAAGAATGGGCAAAACGTCATAAGTTGGATACTAGCGATATGTCCGCAATCTTAAACAATGAACAATTCTTAAATCGTGTTCAAAGAGAAATAGATTTCGCAAACAAAAAATTTGGTAATTGGGAACAAATTAAAGTTTTTAAAATTACTCCAGAAACTTGGTCGATAGAATTAGGGCACCTCACTCCGACCTTAAAGCTAAAACGAAAAAACATCAAAGAAATATACAAACCTTTGATAGAATCTATATATCGTCCTTAAATTATTAAACTCCTTATAAAAATAAGGAGTTTTTTTTGTCTATATCTTTCGTTAAAATTTTGTTTTTATTATGCATGCATAATATTTTTTACTATATTTGGTTTAGACAAAAAAAGAAAATGAAAGATAAAACAATCGACTATGTACTAAGAACCACATGGTTAGCTGTTAACAAAATGTATAACGAACAAGGTGCTAAATTTGATAGTACAATGGCCACCGGATTCGCTTTACTAAGTATAGATCCCGAAAAAGGAACACCGTCAACCTCTTTAGGCCCAAAAATGGGCATGGAAGCGACAAGCTTATCTAGAATTATAAAGAATCTAGAAAAACAAGGGCTTATAGAACGAAAACCAAATCCTAAGGATGGCCGTGGTGTATTAATTTACTTAACCGATTTCGGAAAACAAAAACGAGAAATCTCAAGAGATCATGTTCTCCTTTTCAACGAAGCTGTAAGAGAAAATATTTCAGTAGAGAAAATTAACCATTTTTACGAAGTTGCAGAAGTGATCAACGATTTAATTTCAAACAAAAAAATATATTAACGAAAGCCTATTTAATAAAATGAGCACACGTAGAATAAAAAAAGTAGCAGTAATTGGATCTGGAATTATGGGAAGCGGTATCGCTTGTCATTTTGCCAATATTGGCGTAGATGTACTTTTACTAGACATCGTTCCAAGAGAACTTAATGCTATCGAACAAGCAAAAGGATTAACGTTACAAGACGACGTAGTTAGAAATAGAATGGTCAACGATTCGCTTTCTGCTGCTTTAAAATCCAAACCCTCTCCTATATATCATCAAAAATTTGCAAGTCGTATTGCGACAGGTAACTTAGAAGATGATATTGCTAAGGTGAAAGATGTCGATTGGATTATTGAGGTTGTTGTCGAACGTTTAGACATTAAAAAACAAGTGTTCGAAAATCTTGAAAAACATAGAACACCAGGTACTTTAATAACCTCTAATACCTCTGGAATTCCAATTCACTTTATGAGTGAAGGTCGTTCAGAAGATTTTCAGAAACATTTCTGCGGAACTCACTTTTTCAATCCTGCACGTTACTTAAAATTATTCGAAATTATTCCAGGACCACAAACTTCTCCCGAAGTTCTAGATTTCTTAAATGGATATGGTGAACAGTTTTTAGGAAAAACATCTGTTGTTGCTAAAGACACACCTGCATTTATAGGAAACCGTGTTGGGATTTTCAGCATAATGAGTTTATTCCATGCAGTAAAAGACATGGATTTAACGATCGAAGAAGTCGATAAACTTACCGGTCCCGTAATTGGTCGACCGAAATCGGCAACCTTCCGTACGGTAGATGTTGTAGGTTTAGACACCTTAGTTCATGTTGCTAATGGGTTGTATGATAACGTTCCCAAAGATGAACGTCATGACCTATTTAAATTGCCAGATTTCATTAGTAAAATGATGGAAAATAAATGGCTAGGAAGTAAAACAAAACAAGGATTCTATAAACTAGAACGTCATAAAGATGGAACTAAAGATATTTTGTCACTTGACCTAAATACGTTAGAATATCGTCCAAACAAAAAAGCAAATTTTGCGACTTTAGAATTAACGAAATCGATTGATAAGGTTGTCGATCGTTTTAAAGTACTAGTTGCAGGAAAAGATAAAGCAGGAGATTTTTATAGAAAGAACTTTGCTGCCTTATTCGCTTATGCTTCGAATAGAATTCCTGAAATCTCAAACGAATTATATAAGATTGATGATGCCATGAAAGCGGGTTTCGGTTGGGAACATGGACCTTTCCAAATTTGGGATGCTATTGGTGTCGAAAAAGGAATTAAAATCATGGAGGCCGAAGGTTTTAAACCAGCAGCATGGGTTACCGATATGTTAGCTTCTGGGATTTCATCTTTCTATGCGGTAAAACAAGGTGCATCATACTTTTATGATATTCCATCCAAAAAACAAGAAAAAGTTCCTGGTCAAGATGCATTCATCATTCTGAATAACATAAGAAAATCAAATGAAGTCTTTAAGAATTCAGGTGTTGTTATTGAAGATTTAGGTGATGGTATTTTGAATTGCGAATTCCAATCTAAAATGAACACCATTGGTGGTGATGTTTTAGCTGGAATTAATAAGGCGATTGATTTAGCTGAAAAAGATTTTCAAGGTTTAGTCGTCGGAAATCAAGGTGCAAACTTCTCTGTTGGAGCAAACATTGGAATGATTTTTATGATGGCTGCAGAACAAGAGTACGACGAATTAAACATGGCCATTAAGTATTTTCAAGATACTATGATGCGCATGCGCTACTCTTCTATTCCTACCATTTCTGCACCTCACGGTATGGCACTTGGTGGTGGTTGCGAATTATCGCTTCACGCCGATAAAGTAGTTGCTGCTGCAGAAACATATATGGGACTTGTAGAATTTGGTGTTGGTGTAATCCCTGGTGGTGGTGGCTCTAAAGAAATGACGTTAAGAGCGCAAGACACTTTCAAAAAAGGAGATGTAGAATTGAATACGCTCCAAGAGTATTTCTTAACCATTGGTATGGCAAAAGTATCAACCTCAGCATACGAAGCTTTCGATTTAGGTTTACTTCAACACGGTAAAGATGTTGTGGTCGTAAATAGAGACAGACAAATTGCAACTGCTAAAGCACATGCTAAATTAATGGCTGAATCTGGATATACGCAACCTATAAAACGTACCGACATTAAAGTGTTAGGAAAACAAGCTTTAGGAATGTTCTTAGTAGGAACAGATTCTATGGAAGCCAGCCGTTTTATTAGTCCGCACGATCAGAAAATAGCGAATAAACTAGCTTACGTTATGGCAGGTGGAGATTTATCTGAGCCGACTTTAGTCAACGAACAATACTTATTAGATTTAGAACGCGAAGCTTTTTTAAGTCTATGTACAGAGCGTAAAACTTTAGAACGTATTCAGCATATGTTGAAAACAGGAAAACCTTTAAGAAACTAGTGGCCCCCTAACCCCCAATGGGGGAAAATTAAAATGAGTTCAATACTATTTGAACCTAGTAAAATATAAGAAATAACACATAAAATCCTATTTACCCCTAATAGGCATTCCCCCTCGGGGGCTAGGGGGCTAATATGAAACAAGCATATATAGTAAAAGCATATAGAACAGCAGTTGGAAAAGCACATAAAGGTGTATTCCGATTTAAAAGAACGGATGAATTAGCTGCCGAAACCATCAAACATATGATGAAGGAATTGCCTGGTTTAGATCCAAAACGTATCGACGATGTTATTGTTGGTAACGCGATGCCAGAAGGCTCACAGGGACTTAATATGGCGCGTTTAATTTCACTTATGGGATTAGATATTGTAGATGTTCCTGGCGTAACCGTCAATCGTTTTTGTTCTTCTGGAATTGAAACAATCGGAATGGCTACAGCAAAAATACGATCTGGTATGGCCGATTGTATTATCGCTGGTGGTGCCGAAAGCATGAGTTCTGTTCCGATGACAGGGTATAAACCAGAACTGAATTACGACATCGTAAAATCTGGACATGAAGACTATTATTGGGGTATGGGAAATACTGCTGAAGCTGTAGCAACTCAGTTTAAAGTATCTCGTGAAGATCAAGATGAGTTTGCCTACAATTCGCATATGAAAGCGTTAAAAGCACAAGCCGAAAACCGCTTTCAAGATCAGATTGTGCCAATTAATATCGATGAAACCTATATTGATACTAACGGAAAAAAAGCAACAAAATCATATTCAATAACCAAAGATGAAGGTCCAAGAGCAGGAACAACTATAGAGGCATTATCTAAACTGAGAGCCGTATTCGCTGCAGGCGGAAGTGTAACAGCTGGTAACTCATCTCAAACTAGTGATGGTGCTGCATTTGTTATGGTTATGAGCGAAGATATGGTGAAAGAATTAGGACTAGAACCTATAGCGCGCTTAGTAAATTATGCAGCCGCAGGTGTCGAGCCTCGTATCATGGGAATTGGTCCGGTAAAAGCGATTCCGAAAGCACTTAAACAAGCAGGATTGAAACAAGAGGATTTAAGCTTAATAGAATTAAACGAGGCTTTTGCGTCTCAATCTATAGCCGTCATTCGTGAGTTGGATTTAAACTCAGATATTGTAAACGTAAACGGAGGTGCTATAGCTTTAGGTCACCCACTAGGATGCACAGGAGCTAAATTATCTGTACAACTGTTTGACGAAATGCGTAAACAAAACATGAAAGGGAAATATGGTGCAGTAACCATGTGCGTAGGTACAGGACAAGGTGCTTGTGGGATTTTTGAGTTCCTAAATTAAGATGTAAGATAATAGAGCATAGAAGAGAGAAAAGGGACGCTAAAGATGAGTACACGTCATAATTATAAGAATTTAAAAATTTGGAAGCTAGGATTGGAAATTGCTAATGATACTTCTGATTTATTGTTAAATTTTCCAAAACATGAAATGTACGATTTAAGTTCTCAATTAAGCAGGTGTTCTGTATCAATACCAAGCAACATTGCAGAAGGTTCGTCTAGAACAAACAAATCTTTTAGTCATTTTTTAAACATTTCTTTAGGCTCTTCTTTTGAATTAGGAACGCAATTATTAATAGGACATCACAGACAATATATAAACCAAGAAACATTAAAACAATTAGAAAATAAATTAGAAGAATTTCAGAGAATGACAATGAGTTTTCAAAATAGCTTAAGTCAATAATCTATGCTCTTTATTCTATTATCTATTTTCTCAAATACAAACAACTAAAAACATGGAAACTAAACAAAAAGATATAATTAGAGGCGGGCAATTTCTTGTAAAAGAAACCCTTTGTGATGATATATTTACTCCTGAGGATTTTTCTGAGGAGCAAAAAATGATGAAAGAAGCCGTTATTGAATTTAACGACCGTGAAATAATTCCGCATAAAGCAAGGTTCGAAGCGAAAGATTACGCGCTTACAGAAGAAGTGATGCGTAAAGCTGCAGAACTTGGTTTTCTGGGAGTTTCTGTACCCGAAGAATATGGCGGACTCGGAATGGGGTTTGTATCGACCATGTTAACTTGCGACTATATCTCTAGTGGAACGGGATCTTTTAGTACCGCTTTTGGTGCGCATACAGGAATTGGAACCATGCCAATTACACTTTATGGAACCGAAGAACAAAAACAAAAATACGTACCTAAATTAGCAACAGGCGAATGGTTTGGAGCTTATGCTTTAACAGAACCGGGCGCTGGTAGTGATGCCAATTCAGGTAAAACAACTGCGAAACTTTCAGACGATGGGAAATCGTATGTGATTAACGGACAAAAAATGTGGATTTCGAACGCAGGGTTTTGTAGTTTAATGATTGTTTTTGCACGTATCGAAGACGATAAAAACATTACAGGTTTCATCGTAGAATTTGATAAAAACAGTCCAAATGGTATCACTTTAGGAGAAGAAGAACACAAATTAGGTATTCGCGCTTCTTCGACAAGACAAGTCTTTTTTAACGATACCGTCGTGCCTGCAGAAAATATGTTAGCAGGTCGTGGTGAAGGTTTTAAAATCGCGATGAATGCTTTAAATATTGGTCGTATTAAGCTCGCTGCTGCCTGTTTAGACTCTGAGCGTCGTATAACAACAACCGCAGTTAAATACGCTAATGAACGTAAACAATTTAAAACGCCTATTTCAGATTTTGGAGCGATAAAAGTAAAACTAGCTGAAATGGCAACGAATGCTTATGTTGGTGAATCTGCATCTTATAGAGCGGCAAAAAATATTGAAGACCGTATCGCCATGCGTCAGGCTTCCGGAAACACACATCAAGAAGCAGAATTAAAAGGTGTTGAAGAATACGCTATAGAATGTTCTATTTTAAAGGTAGCCGTCTCAGAAGATGTACAACATTGTGCAGATGAAGGTATTCAGATTTTTGGAGGAATGGGGTTCTCTGAAGACACGCCTATGGAAGCAGCTTGGAGAGATGCGCGTATCGCTAGAATTTACGAAGGAACTAACGAGATTAACCGTATGCTTTGCGTAGGAATGTTAGTAAAAAAAGCAATGAAAGGTCATGTGGATTTATTAGGTCCAGCCATGAAGGTTCAAGAAGATCTTATGGGAATTCCGTCTTTCGACACTCCTGATTACTCTGCATTACTTTCGGAAGAAAAAGCAATGGTGGCTAAATTGAAAAAAGTATTTTTAATGGTTGCCGGTGCTGCCGTTCAAAAATTCGGACCTGCTCTAGAAGAGCACCAACAATTGCTAATGGCTGCTTCAGATATATTAATCGAAATTTACATGGCGGAATCGGCTATTTTAAGAACCGAAAAGAATGCTAAGCGTTTTGGAGAAGATTCTCAGAAAGAGCAAATCGCAATGTCTAAATTATATTTATATCAAGCTGTAGACATTGTTGAGAAAAAAGGAAAAGAGAGTATTATTTCTTTTGCTGAAGGAGACGAACAACGCATGATGTTAATGGGACTTAAACGTTTTACAAAATATGTAAATTACCCAGATATTGTAGATTTAAGAAACGAAATCGCAGAAAAAGTAAAATCAGAAAACAAATATTGTTTCTAAAAATAATGCATGACTAATTCAAATTACTTTTAATTAAAGAGGCCAATTCTATACTAGAATTGGCCTCTTATTTTTATGTATGATAATTTAAATCACATTTTATAATTTGTCATTTTCATCGACATTATCTCTCATACACACTTTAACTTTTTCTTCGTCTGTGACTTTCGATAAGTTAATTGCAGTTTCAATTAATGCTAAGTGAGAATATGCTTGTGGGAAGTTACCCAACAATCTTTTGGTCTCAAAATCTATGTCTTCACTAAATAAACCTAAGTGATTACTATACGATAATAACTGATCGAAAAGGGCTTTCGCCTTTTGCTCCTCTCCTATCTTATATAAACTATTAATAAACCAGAATGTACAAATTGTAAACGATGAAGATGGTAATCCAAAATCATCTTTATTTTTATAACGATACAGTAATCCGTCGTTGCTTAAATCCCGCTCAATACCTTTTACAGTACTCACATACTTAGGATCTTTAGCATCTATAAATCCGTAAGGTTCCATTAATAAAACAGAAGCATCTAAATCGTCTGAACCATAAGATTGTGTAAATGCTTGTACCTTTTCGTTCCAAGCATTCTTCATGATATCTGCTTTAATTTCCTGTTCTAAAGGAATCCATTTTTTCAACTTAGCTGTTTTTCCTAAAATTTCAGCAACTTTAATCGCTTTATCTATAGCAACCCAACACAATACTTTAGAAAAGGTGAAATGACGTTCTTCTGTTCTAAATTCCCAGATACCCTTATCTGCTTCTTTCCAGTGCTTGTTAACCACCCAAACGATTCCTTTTGTAATGGTCCAAATTTCTTCACCGTTTTCAATATCAGTTTTAAAATTAACTAATTGTTGGTGAATAACATCCATTAAAATACCGTAAATATCGTTCTGTCTTTGCTCGTAAGCTGCATTTCCAACACGTACTGGTTTAGACCCTTTATAACCGCTTAAATGATCTAAGGTTTCTTCGGTTAACTTTTTCTCTTTGTTAATCCCATACATAATCTGAAGCTTTTCATCTTTATCTGGAATTAAATCAATAATGAATTTTAGATAACGCTTTGCAATATTTTTATGACCTAAATGTGATACCACTTTCACCACCATCGATGCATCTCGAATCCAACAAAAACGATAATCCCAATTACGAACCTCTCCTATTGTTTCTGGTAAAGACGTTGTGGCCGCAGCTAAAACAGCTCCTGACTTATCGTAAGTCAACAGTTTTAAAGTAATTGCACTTCGGTTAATTTCTTTAGTATATCCTTCGTAAGCAGGCGTTTTATCCATCCAGTTTAACCAATACACTTTGGTACGTTCAAACTCGATATATGCCTTTTGAACATCTGGCTTAAATATTTTCTCGTTATAACCTATTAAGAAGTAAGCATCTTCTGTCAGTTCAATTTCTTTAGCATTTATCACAGCATCCTTATCTAAATCTGTATATAAAAATAAGGTATCAAATTTTTCCTTATCGGTCAAACTTACAATAAAGTCATCCTTTATATAAGTATTTGTTTCACCTAAAGCATATTCCAATTTTGGAGCATAATCTACAGTGAATTTTGGGCGTCCTGATTTATATTTTAAAAATCGGATAATTTCTGGAGGCGATTGGTAACCTCCTGAAGTTTTATGATATCTCGGCATAAAATCCAAAATATCGAAAGCATCGACTCCATTACTAAATGAAGTGACCAAAATAGCTGTATTGTTAAGATATTTTTGTGTAATAGTGTAGCTGTCGTCTACGGAAAATCCGAATTGCCCTCCAATATTTTCATCTAAAAGCTTAGCAAAAACAGAACTTGAATCAAATTCTGGTAAACAACACCAATCAATAGATCCTGTTTTCGAAATGAGTGCAGCACTTCTGCAATTTCCTATAATTCCATAATCTAAATTATTCATTAAATTTTATATTTTATATGGTTAGCAACCTATTTTTCTTTAAATTAACGAAAAACTTATTGCTAATCAAAATTCAACCCCATGAATAAGACTATTATAGTCTCAAATAGACTCCCTTTACAAGTAAAATTAGAAGATTCTAAGCTCGAAATCAAACCAAGTATTGGTGGTTTGGCGACAGGAATGAAATCTGTACATGCCGAAGGCAATGGCATTTGGATAGGTTGGTCAGGATTAACTGAAGAAGAACTTACTCCAAAATTAAAAGAAGAAATAAAAAAAGAGGTCACAAAAGAAAAATGTGTCACTGTTCCTCTAACTACTGAAGATGTCGATAATTTTTACCTCGGTTTCAGTAATAAAACACTTTGGCCTTTATTTCATTATTTCATGGAATATACGTCTTTTGAACATGCAGAATGGGAATCTTACAAAGCCGTAAATCAAAAATTCGCAGATGTTGTTCTCGAAAATGTTAATGACGGAGATACCGTTTGGGTACATGATTATCAATTATTATTGCTTCCTAAATTAATTCGAGACAAAAAACCGAACATTTCTATCGGTTTCTTTTTACATATTCCATTTCCATCTTTCGAAATCTTTAGAACATTCCCTTGGCGTGAAGAATTATTAGAAGGTATGCTTGGTGCCGATTTACTTGGTTTCCATACTTACGATTACGAACGTCATTTCTTAAGTTCTATAAAACGTATTTTAAGATTAGAAGTGAATTTTAATAATATCGATTATCACGACCGCACCATAAAAGTAGATTCTTTCCCAATGGGAATCGATTACAATAAATTTTATAATGCGGCTTTAGTTAACAATACGCAGCAAAAAAAGGAACGTACGGAACTACAACGCCGTTTAGATGAACACATAAAATCTGATTCCGATGCTAAAATTATACTGTCTATAGACAGACTGGATTATACTAAAGGGATCCCGAAACGATTACGAGCTTTCGAATATTTTTTAACTAAATATCCTGAATATAAGGAAAAAGTAAGACTAATTTTACTCGCTGTGCCTTCGCGTTCTAACGTCCCTCAATACCAGAAACTAAAACGTGAAACAGACGAATTAGTAGGACGGATTAACGGAAAATTCTCTACCGTAAGTTGGACTCCTGTTTGGTATTTTTATCGTTCTATGCCATTTGAAAATTTAATCGATTTATACACCACATCAGATATTGCTTTAATTACGCCTATACGAGATGGAATGAATTTAGTAGCTAAAGAATATGTGGCTACACGTACCAATCAAGACGGTGTCCTTATATTAAGTGAAATGACGGGAGCTTCAAAAGAGATGAACGAAGCGCTACTTATAAACCCTAATAATTTCGATCAAATAGCAGATACCATTAAGCAAGCTATAGAAATGCCTATTGAAGAACAGCAAAATAGAATTAAAATTCTTCAAAATAGATTAGAACGTTATAGTGTCGAAAAATGGGCCGAAGAATTTTTAAAAGCATTAGATTCTACTAAAGATCAAGATGAAATTTTTATTTCTAAACGATTAAACCCTGAATTAAAGCAGGATATTTCAAAAGCATTCAAAAATGCAAAGAAAAAACTCTTATTATTGGATTTCGATGGCACTTTAGTCGGATTTAAAGACAATCCAAAAGACTGTAGACCTGACGCTGAATTATTTGAATTATTAGATAAAATAAACGCTAATGAGGGTGTAAAGCTTGTAATTATTAGTGGTAGAGATCGAGAAACTTTTGAAGATTGGTTCGCAGGAAAAGATTATACTTTAGTTACCGACCACGGTGTCTGGCTAAAAGAAAAAGATCAAGAATGGACTATGCTAGAGCGTCTTAAAAATGATTGGATGGAAAATATTCTTCCCGTTTTAGAAACGTTTGTAGATAGAACGCCTGGAACTTTTATAGAAAAGAAGAAATATTCTTTAGCATGGCATTACAGAAAAACAGATCCTGAATTAGCGCAAGTAAGAACGACAGAGTTAAACACAGTACTTAATAGTTTAATTGAGAACCATGGTCTTACCGTTTTAAAAGGAAATAAAGTCACCGAAATAAAAAGCAGTAATGTCAATAAGGGGCGAGCAGCCGCACGTTTACTTACTCAAGATAATTTCGATTTTATGTTTGCTATTGGAGACGATTGGACAGACGAATATATGTTTGAAGAATTGCCTGACTCAGCTTATACAGTAAAAGTAGGTTTCAAGAAAACAAGTGCGAAATACCACATTAAAAACACAGATGAAGTTCGTGAACTATTAAAGACTTTTGTTTAACATTAAATTTTATTTGAGAACTACTATGACGTGTCGTTTATATTTATGCTTACTATTTTGTTGTAGTAGCATGTTATTATCTGCTCAAAACCATCAATTAATATACAGTATTATTGATTCGGTTTCTGCAGACCGCATTAAAGAAGACGTTAAAACACTTACAGAATTTGGTACACGTAATACGTTTAGTGATACCATATCTAATACACAAGGGATAGGCGCTGCAAGACGTTGGATTAAGAATGAATTTGATTCGATTTCCAGCACTTGCAATTCTTGCCTAAATGTATTTTATCAGAAAGATTTTGTAACCAAAAAAAGTAACGCAAGAGTACCCCATGACACTTGGGTGGTGAATGTTGTAGCCGTTCAAAAAGGTACAACTTACCCAAACCGTTATATAATTATGACGGGAGATATCGATTCTAGAGCTAGCAATACTTTGGATTTTAAAACCGATGCCCCCGGAGCAAATGATAATGCATCAGGAATGTCTGGTACTATCGAAGCCGCTCGTGTATTATCTAAGTATAAATTTGAAAACAGTATTGTATATTTAGGTTTATCTGGTGAAGAACAAGGGTTATTTGGAGGTGCTGGATTTGCAGCCTATGTCAAAGCGAATAACTGGGATATTATTGGAGTCTTTAATAATGATATGATTGGTAATATTGAAGGTGTAGATGGAGTGATCGATAACAGATCTTTCCGAATATTTTCAGAACCTGTACCGCAAACTGAAACAGAAAAAGAGCGAAAATCTCGTCGTTTTTATGGAGGTGAAGTCGATGGTATTTCTCGTCAATTAGCACGATATATTCATAAAACCACACAAACGTATATGCCAGAAATGAATCCTATGATGATTTACAGATTAGATCGCTTTGGAAGAGGTGGTCACCACCGTCCCTTTAACGATTTAGGCTATGCGGGAGTCCGTATCATGGAAGCTCACGAAAATTATACGCAACAACATCAAGACGTTCGTACCGAAAATGGTATTGAATATGGAGATACTTTTGAACACGTAAACTTTGATTATGCTAAGAAATTAACAGCAGTAAACGCCATTAATTTAGCGTCTTTGGCGTCTGCCGCTCCTGCTCCATCTACCGTAGCCATTGGAGGTATTGTTCAAGCATCGGCTAAATTAAAATGGAATACGGTTCAAGGTGCTGTTGGTTATAAAATTTACTGGAGAGACACCACGTCTCCAACTTGGGATCATAGCAGAACTGTGGGCAACATTACAGCTTTCACATTAGAAGGTATCGTTATTGATAATTATTATTTTGGTGTGGCATCTATCAATAAAAACGGATTTGAAAGCCCTGTCGTTTTCCCAAATAGCATTATAAAAAATTAAATTATTTAAAATTTTAAACTTTGAAAAAATTCAACTTACTATTTCTTACTTTTTTATGTTTAGCAACTTCGGCATATAGCCAAATGTTGTCTAATAAAACCGTTTTCACACATCAGGACACCCTTCGTGGAAGCATAACTCCCGAACGTGCTTGGTGGGATTTAACTTATTATCACTTAAATATCGAGGTCCTACCTGAAACCAAATATATTACAGGAAAAAACACGATTCAATATACCGTTTTAGAACCTGCGAATGTGCTACAAATCGATTTACAAGTGCCTTTAAAAATCACAAAAGCCACCCAAGATGGTAAATCTTTAAACGTGATTACTGAAGGAAATGCACATTTTATAACACTAACAAAAACACAAACAAAAGGAGCAACAAATAGTATTGATGTCTATTACGAAGGACATCCGAAAGAAGCAGTAAAAGCGCCTTGGGATGGCGGATTTTCTTGGAAAAAAGAGGACAACGGAAAGGATTTTATAGCCACATCTAATCAAGGTTTGGGTGCTAGTGTATGGTGGCCTTGTAAAGATCACATGTACGACGAAGTAGATAGTATGGATATTAGCGTGACCACTCCAAAAGGTTACATGGATGTTTCTAACGGAAAACTAACGGATACAAAAACTTTAGACGATGGAAGAAAGATTTTTACATGGTCGGTTAAAAATCCTATAAATAATTACGGTGTAAATGTAAACATTGCGGACTACGTTCATTTTTCCGAAGTTTTTCCTGGCGAAAAAGGCCCTTTAGATATGGATTATTATGTATTAAGAGATAATCTTGAAAAAGCTAAAAAGCAATTTAAAGATGCCCCAAAAATGATGAAGGCTTTCGAACACTGGTTTGGACCATACCCATTTTACGAAGACGGATTTAAATTGGTAGAAGTACCTTACCCAGGTATGGAACACCAAAGTTCTGTGACTTATGGAAATAAATACGAAAACGGATACTACGGGCGCGATGTCTCAGGTTCTGGTTGGGGATTAAAATTCGATTTTATAATCATTCATGAATCAGGTCACGAATGGTTTGCCAATAATATTACGTATAAAGATATTGCAGACATGTGGATTCATGAAAGCTTTACAGCCTATTCTGAAAATCTGTTTGTAGACTATCATTACGGTAAAGAAGCCTCTGCAGAATATGTAATTGGAACACGTAAATCGATTAAAAACACCAAACCTATTATTGGAGTCTATAACGTAAATAGTGAAGGTTCTGGAGATATGTATACCAAAGGAGCCAATATGCTTCATACACTGAGACAATTAGTCGATGATGATGAGAAATGGAGACAAATTTTACGCGGACTTAACAAAACGTTCTATCACCAAACGGTAAGTACCAAGCAAATAGAAGATTATCTTAGTCAAGAATCTGATATCGATTTAACTGCATTTTTCAATCAGTATTTAAGAGATATTCGTATTCCTACTTTAGAATATGAATTTAAAAATGATGCCTTAAATTACCATTGGACTAATATAGTTAGCGGTTTCGATATGCCTATTCAAGTGACTATTGATGGTAAATCGCAATGGATTACGCCAACAGAAGCGTGGAAATCTATGCCTATTAAAAATAAAACGTTAGAAGTAGATATTGACTTTTATGTCAATTCTGAAATGTTATAAATTACAACTTAATTATTTCATATTAAACCATAAAAAAACGCCATCCGTAAAGATGGCGTTTTTTTGGTTTATATATTTTTAAAGGCCTTTTATAAAACTTCCATAAGGATCTTTAAATTGAATCCCTTCAGTATATCTAAATTTACTTAATTTATTAAACTGCACCAATCCCCAAAGCACAAACTCCATTACAAAATAGCGTTCACTCTCCTTTAAGTCGGGCTGATATTTCGTCATTAATGCGTTTAATGGTCCTATAGCATCTAAAGTTTCTTTATACTTCTTTTCGGTCAAGTCGTCTAACAACTCAAAACCGTCTTCACTATTAAAAAACCAAGATACAAGATCGTCGTAAGGCAATTCGTCTTCTTGCTTTTCTAATTTTTCAATCTTCGGAAAATATTTTGGAAACAACGTCTGAATAGCATCACCAATTAAATTGAAGGCAACCACAGAAGCACCTTCCTGTTCTCCTTCGTAAACCAGTTCTACTTTACCTGTAATTGCAGGAATTATTCCCACAAAATCACCTAAACGAATTGTCGTTTTATCATCGCCAGAAATAAGTGCTCTACGCTCGGCTGTACTCACTAAATTTTCTAAAGCTGTAATTCCTAAACGTGCACTCACTCCACTTTTTGCATCTATAAATTCATTATCGCGAGCTTCGAAAACAATTTGTTCCAAGATATCTTTCGCCAATTCAGGAATAGCAATCATCTCGGTTTGATGCGCGTTTAATTTAGCCTCTTGCTGGGTTATCTTTTTAGCCGTTGCTAAGTCTACCGGATAATGCGTGATAATCTGAGAACCAATTCTATCTTTTAAAGGTGTCACGATACTTCCACGATTGGTATAGTCTTCTGGGTTTGCAGTAAACACAAACTGAAGATCTAAAGGTAACCGCAATTTAAATCCGCGGATTTGAATATCTCCTTCTTGAAGAATATTAAATAAAGCCACCTGAATTCTAGCTTGTAAATCGGGTATTTCGTTAATCACGAAAATACAGCGATTAGCTCTAGGAATCATTCCGTAATGTATTACGCGATCGTCTGCATAGCTCAGTTTTAAATGTGCTGCTTTTATAGGATCTACATCTCCTATTAAATCGGCCACCGTTACATCGGGTGTTGCTAATTTTTCTGCAAAACGTTCACTTCTTGGCAACCAAGTAATGGGTGTATCATCTCCTTTTTCTTCAATTAATTCTGTTGCAAACCTAGAGATTGGCCGTAATGGATCGTCATTAATTTCCGAACCTGCAACGACAGGAATATAATCGTCTAATAAATTCACCATCAATCGTGCTAAACGCGTTTTTGCTTGTCCGCGTAATCCTAATAAATTGATGTTATGTCGCGATAAAATGGCACGTTCTAATTCTGGAACAACGGTGTTTTCGTAACCGTGAACCCCTTCAAAAACAACGTCATCATTCTTTAATTTTTTAATTAAATTATCACGTAATTCATCTTTAATCGATTTACTCTTATATCCTGAAGCCTTTAAAGCTCCTAGTGTTTTTATATTTTCAATTTTCATTCTTATCTATTTTAGTATTAGCCCTGTATTATTGGGGTTACTCTAAAGTTTAAAATTCTTTATGGTTTTATCTAGATTCTTTTATCCTTTAATTCTCTTTTTACGGTTGGTTTCGTAATCTTCAAAAATCATTTCACCAAGTCCTTTTAATCCCGTGTAAAATGCTTTCCCTTGATTTGCCTTTGTAAACTCTTGAACAAACTGTGTTAAATATGGATCTTTTGCAATCATAAATGTGGTAATTGGAATATGTAATCTCCTCGCCTGTTGTGCAGAATCGTAACATTTATTCACAATAAAATCGTCTAATCCCATACTGTTCTTGTAATACTGTCCGTCGGGCATTCGTAAACAACTCGGTTTACCGTCGGTAATCATAAAAATTTGCTTGTTGGTATGTCGTTTTCTACGTAATACATCCATCGCTAATTGTAACCCTGCAACCGTATTAGTGTGATATGGCCCAACGGTTAAATACGGTAAATCCTTAATTTTAATTAACCAAGCATCATTACCAAAAACCAATATATCTAAAGTATCTTTTGGGTAACGCGTCGTGATTAATTCGGCCAATGCCATCGCAACTTTTTTAGCGGGCGTAATCCGATCTTCGCCATAGAGAATCATACTATGACTAATATCAATCATTAGTACCGTACTCATTTGCGATTTATGAAGCGTTTCTTCGACTACCAAATCGTCTTCGGTTAAATTAAAACTTCCGATACCGTGATTAATTTGTGCGTTTTTCAGACTTTCGGTAATAGACACTTTATCTAAAGCATCTCCAAATTGGTAACTTCTAAATTCTCCAGTATGCTCGTCTCCTGTTCCAGGAGATTTACTTTTATGGTTTCCAGAACCATTGCGTTTTAGTTTTCCAAAGATATTGTTTAACGCCTGTTGCCTAATAGCCCGCTCTGTTTTTGCAGTAATTTTTGTCCCGCCGTTACCTTTATCGTCTATATCGTCTTTTATATACCCTCTTTTCTTAAGGTCTTCTATAAAATCATCAATAGTATATTCTGCGGTGGTAAGTTTATATTCTTTATCTAGGTCACGCAACCAATTTATGGCTTCGTCGAAATCGCCAGAGGTATGCGTAATGAGTTCTTTAAATATTTCAAAAAGTGTATCGAATGGCGATTGATTTTCCGCTTCGTAAACTTGAAATACAAACCCTTTTTTGTGAATTGTTTTTTTCATAGCATTATAAAAATACTAATTTACTGACATAAAACGAATGGCTTTCACATAATATTATAACTAAAAAAAGTTGAGTTACCTTTTACGGCAAATCAACTTTATATTTTATTAAAATCAGAATAAAAACGGAATTTATTCCATCATTTCTAATTCTTCACGATTTATAATTCGGATTTTCTTTCCTGTTGTTTTTAATAAATCTTCTTTTTTAAACTGAGATAATGTTCTTATTACCGACTCTGTAGCCGTCCCAACAATACTTGCAAAATCATCACGAGATAATGTAACTTTTAAATAACCACTTTCATCGACACCAAAATTATCGCATAAATACAGAATAATTTCTGCCAATCGTTTTCTAACCGATTTTTGTGCCATGTTAATAATAGCCGTTTCTGCATCTTTTAAATCTTCGGCCATTCGTCTTAACATACTCAAAGAAAAATCATTATTTTTCATTAAGTCTTGAATGATTTCTTGTTTCGGAATATAACATACTTCCATATCATTCAATGCCGTAGCCGTTAAATTTGCTACTTCATTTATTATTACCGAACGTTGTCCTAAAAGTTCTCCTTTAACAACTAACCTTACGACCTGCTCTTTTCCTTTTTCTGTTAACTTGGTTAATTTGCATACTCCCGAGCTTATACAATACACGCCGTTAAGCATCTCGTCCTCTTTAAAAATAATTTCGCCTTTTTTAATATGCTTTGTTATTTTAGCACATGATATAGCTTTTATTTCTTCCCCCTTCAACATTTTTAAAGCACTTAGCTTTCTCACCATGCATTGTTCGCAATCTCCCATTTAATGATTATTAAATTATATTCAAAAGTAGTGAAATCATGACAAATATCATATTTTTACAGGCTCCTATTTTAAACCTTTGATTAAAAAAGTATGGTCGAGAAATCCCAAGAAAAAACATGTTTCCATTGCGGTAATAGCTGTGATACTGTTGAAATTAATTTCGACGAGAAATCATTCTGCTGTAACGGGTGTAAAACTGTTTATGAAATTTTCTCGGAAAGTAATCTTACTGCATATTACGAAATGCAGAAATCGCCAGGAGCAATCCCAAAAATAAATGAAGGAAAATTCGATTTTCTAAAAGATCCACAGATTTTAGAAAAGCTTCTAGAATTTAACGACGATTCTATCCAGATAGCCACCTTATATATTCCGCATATTCATTGTAGTTCTTGCATTTGGATTTTAGAAAATCTGCATCAGCTAAAACCTGAAATCACAAGTTCTCAGGTAAATTTTAATAAAAAAACAGTTCGGATTACCTATTTGTCCAAAACGACTTCCCTTAAAGATGTTGTCTTACTTTTAAGCACAATTGGTTACGAACCTTATATTAGTTTAGATGATTATAGCGACGGCAAAAAACATATTAATCGTTCGATAATATATAAGTTGGGAATTGCTGGATTTGCTTTTGGAAATGTGATGTTTCTATCGTTTCCTGAATATTTCGAGGTGAATGAGTTTTGGTTAGACCAGTACAAACCCATTTTTAGATGGATGATGTTTGCCTTTTCGCTCCCTGTAGTGTTTTATGCTGGACGTGATTATTTTATTTCCGCATATAAAGGATTGCGAGCTGGACTTTTAAATATAGATGTACCTATTGCAATTGGTATTTTGGTGTTATTTCTACGAAGTACTGTTGAAATTATCTTCGACCTTGGACAGGGCTTTTTCGATAGTTTAACAGGACTGGTGTTCTTCTTATTATTAGGAAAGTTTTTTCAACAGAAAACCTATTCTTTCTTATCGTTCGAACGAGACTACAAATCGTACTTCCCCATTGCCGTGACTAAAATTGTTTCTGAAACTGAAGAAATTCCAATTCAGATTTACGACATAAAAAAAGGTGACCGTTTATTGATCCGAAATGAAGAATTAATTCCTGTTGATGGGATTTTAATAAAAGGAAAAGCGTCGATTGATTATAGCTTTGTAACAGGTGAATCGGAAACCATTAGTAAAATCTCTGGAGACAAATTATTTGCTGGCGGAAAACAAACCTCTGGAAGTATTGAAATGGAAGCTGTAAAAGCCGTAAAACAAAGTTACTTGACACAACTTTGGAGTCATGATATTTTCAACAAAAATAAAGAAGACGCCTTTGTTAACTTAACGAACACTATAAGTAAACGATTTACTATTTCAATTTTAAGTATTGCTGTAATTTCCACCGTATTTTGGTTGTTTTACGACGCTAGTAAAGCGATGAATGTATTTACTGCAGTTCTTATTATTGCATGTCCGTGTGCTTTAGCTTTAGCCGCGCCATTTACCTTTGGGAACATACTACGCATCTTCGGAAAACATAAATTGTATTTAAAAAATGCTAGTGTTATCGAGCAATTAGCAGCTATAAATACTATTATTTTCGATAAAACAGGAACCATTACCTCCAATAAAAAAAGTACAGCAACTTACGATGGTGTGCCATTAACTCCAGACGAAGAGCGTTTATTAAAAAACACCTTACGTGGTTCTAACCACCCCTTAAGCAGAACACTTTACGATATTTTAAAAGCAAACGATATTGTTACGCTAGATACGTTTGAAGAACATATTGGACAAGGCGTTCAGGCATCGTTAAAAAATAATGTGATAAAAGTAGGTTCCGCTAATTTTGTAGGCAAGAAAGAGCTTCAAAAATCATTAAGCACAAGTGTGTATATTAGTAGTAACGAAAACTACAAAGGAAAGTACACCTTTTATAATAGTTACAGAACAGGACTTTCAAAATTATTTAATAATTTGAAACAACGATATAATTTAGCCATTCTCTCTGGAGATAATGAAGGAGAACAGGAAAATTTAAAAAAACTATTACCCACAAAAACCAAATTATTATTCAATCAGAAACCTGCCGATAAGTTAGAATACATTAAATATCACCAATCCGAAGGCGCCAAAGTGCTAATGGTTGGAGATGGCCTTAACGATTCTGGAGCTTTAGCACAAAGTGAAGTTGGAATAGCACTTTCTGAAAATATTAATATTTTTTCTCCTGCCTGCGATGGTATTATGGATGCCTCCGTTTTTTACAAATTAGAACAATTCTTAATAGCGGCTAAAACGGCTATTAAAATTGTAAAATGGAGTTTTTTATTATCTTTAGTATATAATTGCATAGGTCTCTATTTTGCTATAACTGGGCAGCTTGCACCTGTTATAGCAGCCATTCTAATGCCCCTAAGTTCTATTAGTATTGTTGTATTTACAACAATAGCTTCTAACTGGGCTGGAAGAAAATTAGTTTAACCATATTCAAAACATGACAAATGTCATATTTTGAATAAAATGAGCCTATTACTTTTACCGATTAATTAAGCAAAAAATGAGCGTAATTTATATTTTATTAGGAGTAAGTGTTATTGTAGCACTGATCTTTTTTGTCGCATTTATTTTCGCGGTAAAAAACGGGCAGTACGATGATAGCTATACGCCTTCTGTACGCATGCTATTCGAAGACGAATTAGTCACAAAAAAACCTAACAAAACCATACTAACTAAAAAAGAATAATTAAACATCACTATGGAAATACAACAATTCTACTACGATAATAAAATCGTTAAAAAATTCATTTATGCAACCATTTTTTGGGGTGTAATTGGGATGGTTGTCGGTTTATTACTTGCATTCTTATTTATATTTCCCAATCTTACCGACGGTATTTCTTGGTTAAGTTTTGGTCGACTAAGACCTTTACATACCAATGCTGTAATTTTTGCATTTGTTGGTAATGCCATATTTGCAGGGGTGTATTATTCTTCGCAACGTCTTCTTAAAGCAAGAATGGCAAGCGATGTTTTAAGTAATATTAATTTTTGGGGTTGGCAACTTATTATTGTTGCTGCTGCAATTTCACTTCCGCTAGGTTTTACATCGTCTAAAGAATATGCAGAATTAGAATGGCCTATAGATATTGCTATTGCTGTAGTTTGGGTTGTATTTGGATGGAACTTAATTGCTACCATTTTAAAACGTAGACAACGTCACCTATATGTAGCCATTTGGTTTTACTTAGCAACATTTGTAACTGTAGCTGTATTACACATCTTTAACAGTTTAGAATTACCTGTAAGTGCAATGAAAAGTTATTCGGTATACGCTGGTGTTCAGGATGCCTTAGTACAGTGGTGGTATGGACATAATGCCGTAGCATTCTTTTTAACAACACCATTCTTAGGTTTAATGTACTATTTTGTTCCTAAAGCTGCGAACAGACCTGTATATTCTTATAAATTATCTATCGTTCACTTTTGGTCTTTAATCTTTATTTACATCTGGGCAGGACCTCACCACTTATTATATACAGCATTACCTGAATGGGCACAAAATTTAGGTGTAGCATTTTCAGTGATGTTATTAATGCCGTCTTGGGGAGGTATGATTAACGGATTATTAACGTTAAGAGGTGCTTGGGATAAAGTTAGAACAGACCCTGTTTTAAAATTCTTCGTAGTTGCGATTACAGGTTACGGTATGGCAACATTTGAAGGCCCCCTTCTGTCTTTAAAAAATGTAAATGCTGTGGGTCATTACACAGACTGGATTATTGCGCATGTGCACGTTGGTGCCTTAGCATGGAACGGTTTCTTTGCCTTCGGTATGATTTATTGGTTAGTACCAAGATTATTTAAAACAAAATTATATTCTACTAAACTTGCAAACCTACACTTCTGGATAGGGACTTTAGGTATATTAATGTATGCGCTTCCTTTATATGTCGCTGGATTTTTACAAGCAAGTATGTGGAGTCAATTTAATCCTGATGGGACTTTAGTTTATGGTAACTTCCTTGAAACTGTAACTGAAATTATTCCAATGTACGCCATGCGTGCCGTTGGAGGAACATTATACTTAGTAGGAACACTTGTATTGGTTTACAACGTATTTGTAACTATAAAACGTGGATCTGTAGTGTCAGACGAATTAGCCGAAGCACCTGCTTTAGAGCGCGTGTCTAAAAGCCGTCTTGCTGGAGAAGGATTCCATACTTGGTTAGAGCGCAAGCCTATTCAATTAACAATTTTAGCGACTATCGCCATATTAATTGGAGGTATCATTCAAATTGTACCTACTATAATGGTTAAATCTAACATACCTACCATTAGTAGTGTAAAACCGTATTCGCCACTAGAACTTGAAGGTCGTGATATTTATATTCGTGAAGGTTGTGTGGGTTGTCACTCACAAATGATTAGACCGTTTAGAAGTGAGGTTGAACGTTACGGGGAATACTCTAAAGCGGGTGAATATGTTTACGATCACCCATTCCTATGGGGAAGTAAACGTACCGGTCCAGACTTACATCGTATTGGAGGTAAATACTCAGATAACTGGCACTTAAATCATATGTACGATCCACAAAGTACATCGAGTGGTTCTATTATGCCTGCTTACCAGTGGATTGTTAGAGATGAATTAGATAAATCTGATACAGAATCTAAAATGGAAGCAATGGTAACTTTAGGAGTACCTTATACTGACGAAGAAATAGCAAATGCACAAGAAAGTATGTTAGAGCAAGGAACAGCTATTGAAAAGAACTTATATAGCGATCCTGATTTTGCTGAAAATTATGAAAATGATAAAAAATCTGCTGCCGAAAATGGTGAAGATTTTATTGAAATGAGAAATCGTGAAATCGTGGCAGTTATTGCCTATTTACAACGATTAGGAACAGATATTAAAGTAAGCGACTTAGAATAATTTAAAACTATTAACCATGTTTAGCTTCGTAAAAAACTATATGGATAGTATGGATGGGATAGCAATATACCCAATACTATCATTATTAATATTTTTCGGTTTTTTTGTAATCTTATTTTGGTGGGTATTAACCGCTAAAAAAGATTATATCGATACCGTAAGCCAAATTCCTTTTGAAAAAGATAACCACCAAAACGAAACCACATTATGAGAAAATACATACCATCGTATATAAGAGTGCCCGTTCTATTCTTTGCAATAGCGGGATTAATTGAATATTTTGTAGACTCCGGTAACGAACCTGCTTTTATAAAGTTTCCAATCGTGTTGGTATTCTTACTTTTGGTTTTAGTCGTTATTCTTTCTATCGAAGGTATTGTTGCAGCCCTAGACAATGTGCTTTTTCAAAGTTTAGATGCTGCTGGGAAGGCGAGATATTTAGCTAATGATGCTAAAACGCCTAAATTTATACAATGGGCAAAGGACACTTATATTAAGTTACTAGGTCAAAAACCTATCGCTCAGGAAAGTGAAATCGTATTAGACCATAATTACGATGGAATTCGTGAATTAGATAACTCACTTCCACCATGGTGGAAATACGCATTTATTATATCTATTATTTTTGCTTTCGCTTATATGTTGAAATATGAAGTTTTCGGTGGAGAATCACAAATTGATGAATACCAAACAGAATTAGCCGAGGCTAAAATTTCAATTGAAGAATATAAGAAAACGGCTAAAGATTTAGTTGATGCCAACTCTGTAACCTTATTAACCGATGCCTCGGATTTAAGTGCAGGTAAAGCTGCATTCGAAACCAACTGTGTGGCTTGCCATATGGCAGATGGTGGAGGTGGAATTGGACCAAACCTAACAGATGATCATTGGATTTTAGGAGGTGGAATTAAAAATGTATTCCACACGATCAGTGAAGGAGGCCGTGATGGTAAAGGTATGATTGCCTGGAAACAAAGTTTAAAACCCGCACAAATTGCTCAAGTAGCTAGTTACGTTTTAAGTTTACAAGGAACTACTCCTGCTAAACCTAAAGAAGCTGAAGGTGATATTTGGGTAGCAGAAGCTGCTGAATAATTTTAAAAATTAGATACGTTAAAACGCCCTAAATTATGGAAACACCAGAACACGAAGGATTTCGAGATTCCATAGGTACACTAACCGAAGACGGAGAAAGAGCTTGGGTATTTCCTAAAAAACCAAAAGGGAGGTTTTACGACAAACGTAAAATAGTTAGTTACATCTTATTAATCCTATTAATTGTGTCGCCGTTTATTAAAATAAACGGCAATCAATTTTTAATGTTTAACGTATTAGAGCGACGCTTTAATATTTTCGGATTTCCATTCTGGCCACAAGATTTCAAACTGTTTGTAATGTCTATGCTTATAGGCGTTGTGTTTCTTGCACTTTTTACAGTGGCATTTGGTCGTATTTTCTGTGGATGGATTTGTCCACAAACCATTTTTATGGAAATGGTGTTTCGTAGAATTGAATATTGGATTGACGGAGACCGAGGTAAACAAATGCGTTTAGACCGTCAGCCTTGGAATGGTGAAAAAATAAGAAAACGCCTCTTAAAATGGTTTTTATTTCTTGTTGTTTCATTCTTTATTGCTAATGTTTTCCTGGCTTACTTAATTGGAGGAGACGAAGTATTAACCTATATAATAGAAGGTCCTGCGGACCATCTTAGCACTTTAATTTCATTATTAATTTTTACAGCTGTATTCTACTTTGTATTTACATGGTTTAGAGAGCAAGTTTGTATTATCGCTTGTCCTTACGGTCGATTGCAAGGTGTATTATTAGATGATAAATCTATTATCGTCGCCTACGACCACAAACGTGGTGAAGGAGAAAATGGACGAAAAAAATATCGCAAAAATGAAGACCGCGAAGCACTGGGACATGGAGATTGTATAGATTGCTTCCAATGTGTACATGTCTGCCCTACTGGTATAGATATTAGAAACGGTACACAATTAGAATGTGTAAACTGTACGGCTTGTATAGACGAATGTGATACCATTATGGATAGCATAGGCTATCCAAGAGGACTTATTAGATATGCTAGTGAAGACGAAATAGAGAAGAAAGAAAAATTTAAATTCAACGCGCGTCTTAAAGGTTACTCTGCTGTTTTACTTATATTATTAATCGTTTGGGGAGGTATGCTCTTTTCTAGAAATGCACTTGAGGCCACCGTTTTAAGATTACCAGGTCAATTATACCAGCATAAAGAAAACAACGTTATTAGTAATGTGTTTACTTATAAATTGATAAATAAGACGAACGACGAAATTGACGATGTTTCATTTAAGTTAGT
Source organism: Formosa undariae (assembly GCF_042427615.1). Taxonomy (NCBI): domain Bacteria; kingdom Pseudomonadati; phylum Bacteroidota; class Flavobacteriia; order Flavobacteriales; family Flavobacteriaceae; genus Formosa; species Formosa undariae. Next base: position 565,187 of record NZ_JBHMEZ010000012.1, read on the forward strand.
GGGATATCCTGGTGAAATAAAATTAGTATCTACAACAGATACATTTTTAGTCCCTGGTCAAGGTTTAGCTGAAGGCACACTGTTTATCGAAATTAAACAATCAGATTTAAAAGGTGACAAAAATGAACTAACATTGGAAGTTTACAGCCACGATGAGTTAATTGAAACCACCACAGTTAGTTTCTTAGGTCCAAGAAGCTACAAATAATTACTAAAGGCTTATTATTATGAGAATAAATTGGGGAACAGGAATTATTATTGCTTTTGTATCTTTTATAGCATTCATATTATACTTTGTTGTGAATATGATGATTGGAGATCGTTTTAATTACGAATTGGTTGTAGAAGATTATTATAAACAAGAATTAGGCTTACAAGACGAAATTAATAAAGAGAAAAATGCGCAATTATTGACTGAGAATTTGTCTTGGAAACAAACCAATGAAGGCATTCTTATTCAATTTCCTGAAAACATAAACGAAAATCAAATTTCGGGAACGGTTTCATTATACAGACCATCTAATAAGTTATTGGATTTCGAAGTTCCTATTACTTTAACTAACCATACATTATTAATCCCAGAAGCTAATTTAGTAGATGGGCGTTGGGACTTAAAAGTAGATTGGAAAAACAACTCTTCTAGTTACTTATACAAGCAATCTTTAACGTACTAAATGTTTATTTCTGCCTTTATATTTGGACTTTTAGGAAGCTTTCATTGTATTGGTATGTGCGGTCCAATTGCCTTTATGTTACCCGTAGACCGAAGTAATCCGGTTAAAAAAATAAGTCAGATATTCATTTATCATTTCGGACGGCTTTTGGCCTATAGCATCATTGGATTGGTTTTTGGGTTTCTAGGTAAAGGTTTATACATTTTTGGGCTTCAACAAAAACTATCCATTATAGTTGGTGTACTATTAATTGTTATCGTGCTCCTACCCTATAAAACATTCAACAAATACAATTTTTCAAAACCTGTATTTAAGATCATTTCAAAAGTAAAAAAAGGTATGGGTGCTGCGCTTCAAAAAAAAACAGCAGATACGTTTTTAACCATAGGATTTCTAAATGGATTTCTCCCGTGTGGCTTGGTTTATATGGCCGTATTATCGTCTATAGCAACAGCGGAGCCTTTTAAAGGGGCTTTATACATGTTTTTATTCGGATTAGGAACGATTCCGTTAATGACAACGGCAATCTATTTTGGAAATTTGTTAAGTAGTTTAGCGAAGAAACGTATTCAAAAATTAATACCAGTTTTTGTTATTATTATTGGTATACTATTTATTATAAGAGGACTTGGGCTTGGCATTCCATATATGTCGCCTAAAATAAATCCAAACTCTGTAGAAAGTACTATGGAATGTATAGAATAAAAAAAGCAGTTACTTTAACATGTAAAGAAACTGCTTTTTTAAACTAAAAATTAACTAACAAACTTTTAATTCTATTTTATAACCAACCAAAATTATAATAGAATTCTTATTGAAAAAAACTAACTAACTATTTATACTTCAAATTTAAGCTCTTAATTGGAGGTGAACAAACTTGACATTCAACTTTACCGTTTATTTAACAGCCTGTGTTAAAGCTTTCTAAACATAAGCTCCATTTCCCCTGTTTTACTTAAAATTTTAACAACAAATCAAGTCCGTTATAAATAGAATAGACTAAAATTTGAATTGGATTAAATATTCAGTAATTTCGAGCTGCAATAAAAAACAAAAAATAGTCTAAATATGAAAAAAGTAACAATCTTAATGGCTGCATTTGCGCTTGTATTTGCAACAAGCTGTAAATCTGACAAAAAAGAATCAACAACTACTGAAACGCCTACAGAAAAAACAGAGCAATTCGTTTTAAAGCCAGCAGGTACAACTGTTAACTGGACAGCTTATAAAACCACTGCTAAAACGCCTGTTTCTGGTGTATTCACGACATTAGATTTCGAACCTCACACAGGAGATTCAGCGCAAGAAGCATTAAACGGCGTAACGTTTTCAATCCCAGTAAGCAGTATTTTCTCTAAAGATTCTATTCGCGATGGAAAATTACAAAAGTTCTTCTTTAATGTTATGGCAGATACAGACCTATTAAAAGGGACTTTAAAGACAACTTCTGCTACAGAAGCTATCGCAACGATAACAATGAATGGCGAAACTAACGATTTACCTTTAACCTATACCGTAACTGAAGACAGACGCGTTTCGCTTACAGGTGTTATGTTATTAAAGGACTGGAATGCACTTGATGCTTTAGCTACTTTACACGAAGCGTGCGAGGTGTTACATACAGGAGCAGATGGTGTTAGCAAAACGTGGGATGAAGTCGCTATAAATATTGATACCTATTTAAGAGCAAACTAAATTCTTAATTTTATTATAAATAAAAAGCTGCGTAATGCAGCTTTTTTTTATGACTTTAATTAACTACTTTTCCACTTTCAGAAACTACTATATGCAGTTAGAACCACTTATTGAAAGATTTCAACAAAAAGATGAAAAAGCCTTTGAAGCGTTATATAATATGTACGCCAAAAACATTCATGGCGTCATTTATAATATAGTCCGAGATCAGGACATTGCAGAAGAAATTATGCAAGACGTTTTTATAAAAGCGTGGCATAAGGCCGAAAGCTATTCTGCCGACAAGGGCCGTTTTTTTACTTGGATTTTAAATATTGCTCGTAATGCAGCCATAGACAAAACCCGATCTAAATCTTTTAAGAACAAAAAGCAAAACCTTGATGCTCAATTTTTCGTAGATATATTAGAACACGGCGACAACTTAGATACTAAAACTGATGCTATAGGTATCGGGAAATTTGTAAACAAACTTGCTAAAAAATGTATTGAAGTTATTGAGTTGCTATATTTTAAAGGATATACCCAAAAAGAAGCATCCGAAACTTTAGACATGCCTATTGGCACTATTAAAACAAGGAATAGAAATTGTATTAACGAGTTACGCGCTATAGTATTAAACTAACATGGATATAAATAACTACATAAATTCTGGTATTTTAGAACTGTATGTTGCGGGTGCGCTTTCTGATGAAGAAAACAAGGAGGTATACGCGATGATGCAGAAACATCCTGAAGTTTTAAATGAAGTCTTGCAAATTGAAGCTGCGATTTTAAAACTTACGGAAGCTACTGCTCCTAAAAATGCAGTCTTAGATTTTAGTCCTATTGCTGAAAAAATCAGTAAATCAAACACTGAATCTAAAGTAATAAACATGAAAGCCGAAAGGCTTAGAACAAGTTGGCTATCTGTTACAGGTTGGGCAGCTGCTGTTATTTTGGGTGTCGGATTATTCTGGTCGATACAAGAAAATTCTGAATTGCAATCTAAAATTAGTCTTTCAGAAACAGATAAAGATTTCCTTGAACAGCAAATTGAAATTGCAGATTCCGATTTAAAAGAAGCTAAAAGTTTAATCTCCATTTTACGAGATAGAAATATGTTAGCCATTCCGCTTGGCGGACAAGCAGTTTACCCGGAAGCGTATGCAAAGGTGTATTGGGATAAAGAATCTAATAGCATGTATTTAGATGCACAAGGTTTACCGGAACCTCCAGAAGGAAAAGTTTACCAGGTGTGGTCTTTAACTTTAAATCCGTTAACTCCTACCAGTTTAGGAACGTTAGATGATTTTGTAACAGACAACAATAAAATATTTACTATTGAAAACGCAAATGCTTCTGAAGCCTTTGGTATAACATTAGAGCCAGCTGGAGGAAGTGACTCTCCTACTCTAGAACAATTATATGCCTTAGGAACCGTAGCATCGGTATCTTAACAGAATAACTCTCTAAATAGAAATAAGAGATCTTATATACAGCCCAGAACCAAGATTAACACACTTGATTCTGGGCTTTTTTTATAAGGGGATCAGACTTCTTATATAAATGGCTTAATCTAGAAAGTTGTGTGTGAGATTGAAATATAGTTTGATCTTTGTAAAAAAGAAAGGCCTTGAATTCAGCATAAACCCTTCTTAATCTGTTGCTAACAGACTTACTTATAGAATATTTTACAATCACGAATCACACTATAAATCAAAGCACAGGAAGATTGTTTGCTGATTTGTATATTATTATGGGCTATGCTCGAATACCGTTTATATATCGAAGTTTAATCTTTTAACCGCTCCCCTAGATTGTATCTAAAACGGTGAAACCTCCTAATTATAAGGCATTCGAGCGGAGTCAAGAACATAAAAAGGTAGGAATATCTTATTTTAAAGCTTTCCATACAATAGCGCATACTATTACACTTAATTATGGGGCTATTTTGAACTACTTATTAAATTGAATCACAAATGCTTCTGAAGGATCTTTGATGCAAAAATTAACGGTATTAAGGATTCATTTTCCCGATTGATGCTCGACATTAATATGATCAGAACAATACAATCTTTAAAACTCTAAATTAAACACATAAAAAGGGTTCGTTATTTTCATAACAAACCCTTTTCTAACAAAAAACCACCAACAAAAAACTATATCAAATTTTTAAATATTTTTATTGTGCTGCGTTGCCACAGGACCTAACTCGTAAGAAGCCTCTAGTAATTCTTTTTTTAAGCCATTGGCTTCAGCTATTTTACCATTAGCTTTATAAATATGCGCCATATGACTCAGAATTGAAGGCTCAAAACTTTTATTTTTCACATAGGTTTCAACGATATCTAATGCTTTTTCAGATTCACCTCCTTTGTAATAACTCCAAGCTAATAGATCGTAAGAATGTGGTGTTGGTCTATTTTCCACTTCTTTCTTGGCTAATTTTAAAGCCGAATCAAAAATTTGTAATTCGTCTGTAAATACAATAGTGTTATATGCATTATACATATCGCCATATTTTTCATTTTCGACAGCTTTCAAATACGCATTAAGATGTTTAGATTTAGATAAACTATCTCCCATGAAATCAGAAATTTCAGCTTTTAACAACTCGTAATCTGGTGTTTTATGCGTCTGCGTTACTTTGTTTAAAATACGCATTGCTTCTTCTGGATTATTATCATGAGAATATACAATCCATGCAATTCCTTTTTTAGAATATGCATCTGAAGGATCTAATGCCAAAGCCTTCAAATAATATGCATATGATTTTTTAATCTGCCCGTCATGGCCATAATAATCGGCAATATTTGTATACACCCATTGTTTTGTATTTGGGTTATTCGAAGATTCGGCTAGCTTTAATGCCTTCTCCATATATTTAATTGCGCCATCTAAATTCCCTTCATGATCTTGCCATTTAGACAAACGAATTAAGTAGTCGAAATCACTAAAATCTTGAATTTCCACTAAATATTTTGTGGCCTCGTTGGTATTCCCTAATTCTAAATACACATCGAATAACATATTATGAGTTCCTTTTAAATGTTCCCCTATAACCTCTGCTTTTTTCAAAAGTTCTAAAGATTCCTTAAAACGATGTTGAGAAATATAATTTCTTGCCAACGCTCTTAAATAGCCAGAGTTATTATAATGTGTTCTTTTATTTGCGGCAACTAAATCCTGTTCTGCTTCAATTAAATAATCAATATTTCCTGTAATTTTAAATTTAGACGATAAAGCAGATGCTTTTTTTACTAAATACGGAAACTGATTTGGTTGAGCCTTTAATTTATTATCCCAAAACTTATAATCCCCTTCTAAAGTAAGTAACATGTCCTGATCTTCTGTTTCTACATAAGAATTATAATCGCTTATTTGAGCTATGTTTTCTTCTTCTAACTTCGTATTACAACTAAAGCAAATTAGCGCTAATACCATTAGGTTTATGACTTGTAATGTTTTCATGGTGTGTGGTGTTTTGTTATTGAAATCAATAGGGCAAAACTAAATCTGCCCTATTGAGTAATTTTATTAGTCTACCAAGCAGAAGCCAGGTAAGGAAAAGAACTTAAGAATTCCTTATCGTTCATATCTACGTTATCATTAGAAAGTGCTCCATTTTCAGTAAAATCTTCACCTCCAAAAATTAATAATAACTCGACAGTAATTACATCGTCTGTTAATTTTCTACCGGTTAAGACATTTGTACCATCGTAAAAAGTTGTTTCTCCATCTAAAGACACCGTTAAAACATCGGTAGCCAAAAGCCCCGTGAATGTCGCAGCATCTAATCCTAATGCATTAGTATCTCCTTCCTCATTATAAGCAGGACTTAACGCTTCTAAATTTGCTTGAAACATAGGTTGAAATGCAGCACCTTGACTTGAAGGAATTGTGACATTAAACTGATCTTTAGCAGAAGGCGATACAAACACCGTGTTTACTGCAGGTCTCCCCATTTGATCCGCTTGCGTATAGGTTCCAGAAAAATCTGGTCCAGTTGGATCTATAGTCATATTATTATCATCGTCGTTCGAGCAGTTAAAAGATAGTATTGAAACGCCTACTGCAACTAGCATGTATTTTAAAGTTTTCATATGTGTGTATTTTATAAATTAATTATTGTTTTGTTTTCGATTCTACCCAAGTATTGATAGTTCCAGAACCACCAAGCATAGACTTTGGCAATTCAACCACTACAGACATTACATTTGTTCCTGCAAACGTATCGCTTCCTGGACTATTGAAACTAGAAGCGTTTCCTGCAATAATTTCTGTGTACTGTGCGAAATCCATAAAAAACGGATCGTCTCTAGGACCTGCAAAAAACTTCATCCCGTTACTATTTCCAATAATAGCAGCACTTCCGTACGGCGTAATATCTACCATCCCTGTCGTTCCTGTAGTTTCAATCGCACTATTTAATCCTGTAGTCGCTGGTTTTACTGGTCCGAAGAAATACATTTTACCATCACGAGGAATGGCTTGAATTACCCAGTCTTCAATTTTATCGTCGTTCGTGTCGATGTTAATTTCTATCAAAGTACTCTCGTCAAACATCGCATCGCCTGAAGCCGACGGACTTAATAACCCTTGCACATTTGCTACAAACACCAGGTTGCTGGTATCTTCACCTTGAAAGGCATAAAAATCGGTAATATCGCTTGTACCACCTTTTACTGCTGGAGCATCGATATGATCGGCTGCTACCATAAAGAAACCTGCTATAGATAAAGCTCCGATTCCTAAAATAATTTTCATTGTTTTCATAATAATTGAGATTTTTAGTTAATGATTTATTTCACTCTCATACTACCTACGAAAAAAAGATGTAGGTGGTTTTGTTAAAACTATGTTAATGCTAAAAAAATGTATATTTTTACTTCTGAAAACTACATTTATAATACAATACCGTATGAACCCATCGGCTAACGGCTGGATAAAAAAACTAATTAAAGAGTTATCTAACCAAACCCTACTAGACAATCCAACAGATTACCAATTTTATAAAGCTTTCCGGAATTCGGGATTTATCTACGGCTATAACATTAAGGTTGTAAATGACTATATTATTAATCCAGACCTTACTGAAGAGGAATTGTGTAAGGTTAACTTGTGTATTGCTTTTATAAACACACACAAAACGAGCGGATCAGACACCAATTTATTTGAAAGTATTATTGATTTTTATACGGCTATAAACGAAAATAAATCTACGTTCCTTGAAGATCTTTTGGGACGTGATTCTGCAGAAATTTTAGTGGAAAAGATCATGCAAAAGCGGATTCAGATTCATGAAAATATTATTAGTAAAAACTTTAATCATTATATTACCAATGTCTTACTGTACATTGATATTATAGCCTACGATCACTTCTTAGAAACAAAAACGATAACAAAATCGTATTTGGAAACATTAGAAGCAACTATAATTACGATCGTTATCGAGGCGTTAAGTTTAAAGTCTGAAAAGAGCAATTACGACAAGAGTTTAATCGAATTGTTTCAATCGTCTTTACGATACGAACAGATTGACCAACTTACCTATGCAGAAGCTATAGAACACGCCAAAAAACTGAGTTATAATTTATATTATTTAGATATCGCATGTATGGCGGCTTGGAGCGATTCTTGGATAGAAGCTGCCGAAGCCGAATTTCTAGAAAACCTGAGTATTGCTCTTCAAATTAATGACGAAGAACGTAACGAATCCTTAAACTCTATTAATCTGTTCTTTAATGCGAATCGAGATAAAATCCCATTATTGAGTGCTAAAAATGTAGTAAAAAGTTTTTATAACCGATCTTCACAAATTGTAAGTAAACTTATTACTAGAAATAGTCATCGGTTATTGAGGGAATTACGTGACAGTAAAGAATTAATGATTTTATTGTCTAAATCTACAGTGAGAGATTTAACGCCTAAAGAGCACAAGAAGGTAAACGAGCAACTTTTAGATATTTTTAAATCTATTCCGAGTTTAGCTATATTTTTGCTTCCTGGTGGCGCTATTTTATTGCCTATCGTGATTAAGTTTATTCCTAAACTGTTACCATCGGCTTTTGATGATAACCGTATAGAAGATGACGACGAAGATTAAATGTTATAACCTATTCTAACCAATCTTTAAACGTTTTAACACGTTCTCTAGCAACTATAACCTGCTCGTCTTTGTACGAGTTTAACTTAATCTCTAATCTTGAATTGGTATAGTTTACCATATCGTGAATAGCATTAATGTTTACAATAAATTTTCTGTTTATTCTAAAAAACGAATCGGGCTCTAATTCTTGTTCTAATTGGTCTAAAGTTGAATTTAAAAGATAGTTTCTTCCTGAATTAGTATGCAAATAAGTTCCTTTATTTTCACTGTAGAAACACTCGATATCGTCACTATTTATCAGTTTTAAATGCTGACCAACTTGAACCGAAAACCGTTTCTTAAACTGACGCTCTAACGGGTTTACCAATAGGTTTTTTATTTCGTTAAAATCTAAAACCACTTGTTCTTGTCTTGGGATTCGGGTTTTAAATTTTTCGACTGCCAGCTCTAAATCATCTTCATCTATAGGTTTAAGCAGATAGTCTATACTATTTAATTTAAAGGCTTTAAGTGCATATTCGTCGTAAGCCGTAGTGAAAATTATAGCCGATTCTATTTTGACACTTTCAAAGATTTCGAACGATAAGCCGTCGCTTAACTGGATATCTAAAAAGATTAAATCTGGATGCGGATTCGCCTTAAACCACTGTACCGATTCTTCTACAGAATGTAACAGCACATCTACTTCTAAACCTAACTGATTTACCATACGTTGCAAACGTCTTGCAGATGGTTTTTCGTCTTCTATAATAATAACTTTCATAAGTGGTTAAAACTTCTAATATTAAACTGTATGCTAATTGGTGCTGCGTGAGGGATTGGAGCAAGCTACCGTGTAGCGCGGAAAGCGCGGTTTTGGAGCTTTGCGGGAAAACACGCCCAAATTATTCCCATTTATGGTTTTTCTCTTTATCCATAATCTCTTTAATTTTTTCGTCTTCCCAATGCTTACCAATAACCAAAGTTGGCAAAAACACTGATACAGCATGGGCCAGTAAACCGATACCCCAAGAGCCTAAGGTTATAAAATTTCGCCATTGAAAGTAGCTTTCTCCCGGTTCTAAATTATTAATATTTATAAATACAAGCACTAAATTAACGACTACATATATTAAAGCGTGTCTGTAAAAACCGCTTACGCGTCTTACTCGTTTTTTTGCGCGATCGTAGCGTTCTCGTTCGAAGTGTGAATTTTCCATTAGTTCCAGTTTTTTTGTTGTTTTTCTTCCTTTAAAATGGATTCTATCTTACGCTCTTCCCAAGATTTTCCATAGCCAAAAACAGAAAATCCGTGAATTATAAGCCCCATTCCCCAGCCTAACATCGGATACCAAAACCATTGATGTCCCCAAAATGTTTGGTAATTAATAAATATTAAAAACGGAATAACAACACAGTATGATACTAAGTTCCCGTAAAACCCTTTTATTTCTTCTACTCTTTTCTTTGCACGATAATACGCGTCTTGTTCGTTATAATTATCTTTTATTAGTTCCATTGTTGTAATGCGTTTTGTAAGTATTGGTAATTTAACGGCGAAATACGTTTCGGTTTCATCTATCAATACTTTTCTTTTAGTTAATATGCCGTAGCGATTTACTATATTCTGTAACCCTACTCCTTTTCTGGTTTGTAAAACCTCTTTTTTTTGTAAATTATTCTTCACAACCAAGACATTATCTTCTATTGTTATGGTGATTTCTAGAGGCTTTTTCTCGCTTACCGTGTTGTGTTTTATAGTGTTCTCTAACAATAATTGTAACGATAAGGGCACCACCTTAGCTTCTGGATTATCGTAGTCTTCCGGCAAATTGAATACGATACTATTCTCGAATCTCATTTTAAGCAGATTCATATAGGTTTTTGCAAATTTCAACTCCTCCTCTACAGTCACTAGTTCTTTATCTTTTTGCTCTAATACATAGCGGTAAATTTTAGACAAAGACACTGTAAAACGCTGTGCACTGTGTGGATTTTCTTCAATTAAAGACGTTAACACGTTTAGACTATTGAATAAAAAATGTGGATCGATCTGATTTTTTAAACTCTCGAATTGCGCACTTGCCGTTCCCGCAATAACCTTTTGCTCTTTAAGTTTGTTTTGTTGATAGGCATTGTAATAATATACCAAATGAAATACGATAACGATGCTAATCGTAATCCAAAAGCCGAAAACATAATCTGACCCCCTTTCGGTAGCCACAAACTCACTGAACGATTGGCCTTGATATACCATTTTGGTAAAACCATGAATTATAAATAGACCACTAATTGTAATTAAAGATGCGCCAATAAAGCCAACTAAAAGTCTTAATAGATGCTGATTAGCCTTCCACTGTCGTTTCGATAAAATATCGAAATAAGCCATATTAGAATATCCTAACACAAAAGCGTATAGCTGGTAGAATATAAAATCGATAAAGAAATCGTTAACCGAATTATAATTAAATCCGCCAAACCACATATTCCCGATTAGGTACACCACACAACCTAATCCAAATGAAATTGCTATACTTTTTACAGATTTAATCATATTCAAGGTCCTAATTCTAATTATTTACAAGATGCTAATACTTTTTTAGCGCGATCTTCTCCCCATTGCGGATGAAACGGTGTTTCAGGTTTAAAGTTAATAAAAAGTTCTAATGCATGCGCTATATCCTTACAAAACGGCGCCGTGTCTTGTCCGAAATACTTTGCACTTCCCATACCCCATTCAGCTTTACCTAAAACTACCATTGGATTTTCTGGAGCAATAGCATACGCTTTATTATACAATTCTGTAATCTTAGCAGAGTATTTCATCCCATACGTCATCCCATCGAAGGCGACCCAATTGGTGTAAATCTGAGCCTGTAGCACCATAATATCAGCATTATTAGAACTCATACCTTTTGCCGTGTTTAAATACTCCTGAGCCTTATCTAAGTTAGCTTTTAGTACCGCAGCATCTTGCTCTCCCCAACTTTTTAAGCTGTTTAATTGAGCCACATAGTAATTGGGTAACCATTGATCTGTCTCGGCAGTTGCAATACGTTCAAAAAGTTGCTCGGCTTCGGCGGTATTATTTTCTTGCCATAACTTAAAGGCGCTTTTCATACCGGTTTCAAAATTGGATTGTGCATTAGTTACTAAACTCACTAAAAGCACTGAAAGAAGAATTAAATGTTTCATATTGTTTTGGTTGATTAATTATTATAAGGCAAATATCTATGTAAAGTCTAGGTTTCTAAAAATCGAAGTACTGAACTGTAGTTTTAATATGATGAACCGTAAGATCCATTCGTTTTGACTTAAAAAGGCTATAAATTATCTAATTGATTATCGGTTCCATCCTTACTAATCGTCCAAAAGAAGCCTATAAAAAAGAACTGATCGCTAGCCGGTGTTAACGCTCTTCTATTGTAAACACCCTTACTATTTGGTGCACTGGCGTACTGATACCCATTTACATTCTTAAAATTAAGGACATTATTTACTGAGAGATATAGAATCTTTTGCGGACTAATTAAATACGCCCAATTCAAACTTAAGTTGTTATACGCTTTCGTTTTGTTATTCAAGAACCCTATTTCATTCGGATTCGTGTAGGTGCGTCCAGAGGCCAAACTGTAACTAAAACCAATCTGACTTCTCCAATCGTCGACCCAATACTTTCCTACCACTGAAAGGTTATGCGTATTTGCAAAATTTGGCTGTGAAGCGGTTGGATAATTCTTATAATCACGTTCCGTATCTAAGAACGAATAACTCGCCCAATAGTCGAAATTTTTTAAGGTTTTACTATCTCTAAAAAACAAATCGAAACCCTTTGCATAACCAGAACCAGTAGTATTAAACACACTATTATAACTCGCATATTCTGTATCGTATTTAACCAAATTATGATAGTCTTTAACGTAACCTTCGGCTCGAAATAAACGCCCTTCACTATTCAACTGATAATTCAACACATAATGACTAGTTTCTTCTGAATCAATATTTTGATTAAATTTTAAAATATCATTGTTTGGATTCTGATAAAATGAACCATAAGCAAAAGACACCTGACTTTTCGCTGAAGTTTTATATGCGAGAGACACGCGAGGAGAAACTTCAAACGCTTTAAAAAGCGCATTATATTCTGCACGTAACCCTGCTTTTAAAGCTAACTTTTTGGTGAAGATCATATCGGCTTCTACAAACGATGCCGCGATAGAAGTATCGAATCCATACGATTCAGAATCGGCATCAAAAGCTTTAAACGATTCGCTGAAATTGGTCAAAAAATACTCGGTTCCAAAGTTCAGTTTAAACCGATTATTGAAGCGATATTTCATGGCAACTTTCGCATGTATTGAATGTTCTAAGTTACCAACCTCATCTTCTTCAATATGAATATCTGAATTATTACTGGTATAACTCCCGCCTGCAAATACAGACCAATTGGTATTCAATTTACCTTGATACGACGTGTTTACATATAGATTTTTATTGTTTAATTCATAATCGACTCCATCTTCATAATCGATATGCTCCTGAGTCAACTCAAACTGACTAAACTCGTAAGCCGAATACAATTTAAACATTCCCTTATTTAGTTTTTTACGAAATACAGCTTCTCCAGAAAAACTCTGATAAGGCTTTGCCCAATCGTTTCTATCAGGAAATAACGAGATATAAGGCGCTAAATTCATATAAGACGTATTTACACTTAAAGCACTTTTATCCCACTTCTCGGTATGCCCCAGTGCGCCACCAACCGTCATTACACCTATTTCCGTTTTACTTTGATCAGGTTCGTCAATCGTATTTAAAAGCAACACACTAGACAGCGCCTGACCATATTCTGCAGAATACCCACCTGTCGAAAAAGTAATACCATCGAACAAAAATGGAGAATACCTCCCACGTGTCGGGACATTGTTAGCGGTTGGTGTGTATGGCGTAAACACGCGAATACCATCTATAAAAATCTGTGTTTCATTTGCTTCGCCACCTCTCACAAATAACCGTCCGTCTTCTGCGACCGTTGTTGTCCCTGGTAATGTCTGCAAAGCACCGACAAAATCACCTAAAGCACTGGCCGTGGTTACCACGTCTAAAGTCGACAAAGCATTTACCTTACTATTATCTCCAGCAGAAAATGTTCCTGCCGAAAGCACCACAGCATCCAAAGCATTCACATCTTCTCGCAGTTTTATTACAATATCTTGAAAATTGGAAACATCTCCTGCTTTACGATAGGTTTCGAAACTTAGAAATGATACAATCAGCACTTGAATACCGGTTTTGGTGGTTTTAAAATGAAATGCTCCAGTTTCATCGCTCGTTCCACCATCGTAGGACCCTTCTAAATACACATTAGCACCTGTAATTGGGATATTTTTAGCATCTGTAACGCGACCTGAAATTTGGATCTGAGACAACGCGACACTTACATACAGTAAGCAAATTAGATTCAGTAAATATGGAAAGGATTTCATTTTGTATTGGTTTTGATTAGCCATGCAAAAATGAAACAGAAGCCACCATTTTAAAATTAAAGAAAACCCAACTGTTATATTTCAAGGATGAATTGAAATCAAGCTCACATTTCCCTATTAGAAGGCCATATTTCTGACCTATATTTCCTTTTTTCACCATAACACCTTTTCATTTTACGGTTCAATTTCAAAGTTTCAGCATCCTTTTAGTTTCACATATTCCGTAAAAAATCTATTTTTAACAGCTCTAATTAGATTGATAAAAAGTTATCTTTTACTTTTAAATAACACATTCCGTAGATTATTTCACATACGTTTCTCACTTAAATTTCACATGAATATAGTGCTACCAGGACACTTATATTTACATCATTTTAAGATATAAAATCGTATAGTTTTATACAGAAAACAACATTCAAAACGCCTCATTACATCAAACCATTTCAGGAGCCACGGTTTAAAATATCTAGAGATTTAATGGTAGTCATTAGAATTTAAATCATCGTTCAATTAAAAAAACACCAAGACTAAACTAGAATACAGCCCTGTAGAATCTGCTCCATTTTTAGTCATTACAAATCAATCATAGATAATATCTATATACAAAAACAAATAACTAAAGTCCAAAACAATAACACACCTATATTAAATACATAGTTTAACACCAAACATAAGCAACACAAACCATATCGACACCACTCACAACTTCAATCCGGTGCAATACCTACTGCGAAATGCCTAATTTTAGATGAAGATATTTATACAAGTATTCACTATAATTACAATCAATTTTCATTACACTTGTAACAAATCAGATACAGTAGACACTAATAGTTTAACTAACCTTTCGACTTGAATAAAGAGCAAGAACATAACTTTATTAAACTGCTTGAAGAGCATCAAAACATCGTCCATAAAGTGTGCAGATTATACACGAACGATTACGATGCTCACAACGATTTATTTCAGGAGATTACCATTCAACTTTGGAAAGCCTACCCTAAGTTTCGTGGCGATGCAAAATTCAGCACTTGGATGTATCGAATAGGATTAAATACAGCCATTACATTATATAGAAAATCGAAAAGAAGAGTTGAAACACAAGATTTCGATACCGTCCAGTTTAGAATAAAAGCTGAAGAATACGACGACACTGAAGAAGAGCAATTAAAACTACTTTACAGTGCCGTAAAACAATTAAACGACATTGAAAAGGCACTTGTTTTCTTGTATTTAGAAGACAAAAATTACAAAGAGATTAGTGAAACTATGGGAATTAGCGAAGTGAATGCTAGAGTGAAGATGAATCGTGTGAAAACGAAGTTAAGAACCATTTTAAATCCGTAAGCCAATGGATGCATTAGATATTTTAAAGAAAGATTGGAATAAGAAGGAAAATCAGAATTTTCCTAAACTATCCTATAACGATATTTACAAAATGATTTTGAAGAAATCCTCTTCTATTGTGAAATGGATTTTTATTATAAGCCTATTAGAGTTCTCTTTTTGGACGATTATCTCCTTTGGTATTAAGGATACCGAAGATATGATTAGAATTAAGGAAACGGGAGCAGGAACAGCTCTAAACGTACTGATGGTATTGAGTTATGCGATCTTATTTTATTTCTTTTACCTGTTCTATACGAACTATAAAAAGATATCGACTACGGACAACGCTAAAATACTGATGGAAAACATATTAAAAACAAGGCGTACGGTTAGACTCTATGTGTTATTTAACCTTGTATTTATTGTAATATCCACGATCACTGTACTTATAATAGAATTTCAACAAGACCAAGTTTTAATCTCAAAAATAAATATAGCAACTGCCAACGGGGAAGTTTTCCTATTATACACTAAAATTATACTAGGCACATGCGCAATTCTAGCAATAACCATTGGGTTATTACTAGGCTTTTATTATCTGATCTACGGGATTCTTTTAAAACGCTTAAATAGCAACTACAACGAGTTAAAGAAGATCGATTTATAACTTATACGTTATATTTTCGTTTTTTATTCAATTCTTCCATTTCTTCAATTTGCTTTTTAGTCAGCACTTTTAGAAATGACGGATGTTGTTCTATAGAATATTCAATTTTTTCAACAATACTATCGATAGTATCATTTTTATAATCGATTTCTAAAGGCGCTTTAATCTCTATAGATTGAAGGATATTCTTTTTCTTGATGCGCAGTCCTTTTTTATCGAAAGAACGTCTAAAACCATCTATTACCACAGGAACTACTATGGGCTCATATCTTTTAATAATATGCGCTGTACCCTTTCTAATGGGCTTAAAAGGCGTTGTTGTACCTTGAGGAAACGTAATAACCCAACCATCTTTTAAAGCTGTAGCAATACTCGAAATATCGCTCATTTTAACTTGTCTGTTCACATCCTTACCTTCTGCTCGCCACGTACGCTCGATACTAATTGAGCCGGCATAAGCAAAAATTTTAGGTAATAAACCTGATTTCATAGTCTCTTTAGCGGCAACATAGTATAAGTTAAGTTTAGGATGCCATATGTATCCAACATTCTTAATAGAATCATCTCGCCCACTTAAACTCGCGTTAAAGACATGAAACATAGCAACCACATCTGCGAAATACGTTTGGTGGTTAGAAATAAATAGCACGTTGTTATGTGGCAGATTTTTAATGATTTCAGAACCTTCTATTTGAAGCTCATTGAATCCTCTAAATCGTCTGTGCGTTATGATTCCTAGGAATCTAATAATCCATTTTTTGAATAAAAGTATATGTCCGAAAGGATTTCGTTTGAACAATCCCATGATGTTTTGTGTTTTTTATAATTAGGCAAATGTAGGAAAAAGTCAAGGATAACACACTTCTTTTAAAATGTCTTTTACTTCACTTAGCATCATAGCTGTGGCCCCCCACACCACATAACCTTGAAAAATAAAAGCAGGAACATCCATTTTTGTTGTGTAAGAGGTTGTTACTGTTTTAGTCACAACACATTTTTCATTTAAAAATTCGGTTAGAGGCACTTCAATAATAGCATCAACCTCTGCATCTTGTTTTATGAATTTTGGCGTTTTTCCTGCGATTCCTATAAATGGTTGCACAATAAAATGACTAGGTTCAATATAAATATCTGTAATTTCTCGCCATACTTCTATATGCTTTTCCGGCACACCGACTTCTTCGAATGTTTCTCGAATAGCTGCTGTTTTTAGTGAATCGTCTTCGGGCTCTAACTTGCCTCCAGGAAAACCAATCTGAGCAGAATGCACACCTTTATACGTGTTTCTTAGAATTAATACCAACATAGTCTCATGTGCCTTATTCGGATAAAACAGAGCCATTACTGCTGCTTTTCTAGCCGTTTTTATCTCTATTTTTCGATCCGCACTCAGGTTCGCTCTAAAAGATGGAGACATTTTAACCTGAGATGCTTCGGCTGGAAGCGGTATATTTTCTATTTTTGGTCTTAACTTTATAAAATCATCAAAATTCATTTATGAGATTCTTAGTATACTGTTGTTTATTTCTTTTTCTATTTAATTGTGAAGATACAAATTCTAAAAAAAATAATGCAACAAAACCTCCTGTCGAAAAAACCACAAAAAATAAGTCAAAAACAGATAGCAATAAAGCTCCTGTTAAAGACGAACGTGAATTCCCTGTTTTAACAGACGATAATGCTATGGAGTTTTTTCTTCATTATGAAAAAGAGCACAAAGAGAATAAGGTTAGAGTGACCACAAATAAAGGTGTTATAGAAATTTTACTTTTTAATGAAACGAAATTCCATCGTGCTAATTTCATTTTCCTAACCAAGCAAAACTATTTCACAAATACCCAATTTTATAGAGTGGTTAAAAACTTTATCATTCAAGGTGGTAGTAGTGACGATGAAGGTATCGCGAAGCGACGTATCAAAATTGGTAAGTACTTATTGCCTACAGATCAAAATCGTGGATTTACACATGAAAGAGGCGTGATTTCTATGCCAAGTAGCGAAATTGAAAACCCTCATAAATTAGCTTCGCCATACGAGTTTTTTATTGTCCAAGCCCCTCACGGTGCCCACCATTTAGATGGGAGTTACACCATTTTCGGAAAAGTAACACGTGGTATGGACGTAGTGGATGCCATTTCTGAGGTCGAAACCGACAATAGAGAATGGCCACTTCAAAACGTATATATAGAAAAAGTTGAAATTATTAACTAACCTCGTCTCTGTAAAAACTAGGTAAACTAATCTTGAAGCGTACTGCCAATAACCGCAGTACAATCACTATTAATCCCGAGCCTAGAAACACATAGTCCTCTTGAATGGGTAATTTTCGTAATAAGAAATACGAAACTCCTCCCATAATACAAGCCGTAGCGTAAATTTCTTTTCTAAATACCACAGGAATTTCGTTACATAAAATATCGCGTATTACACCTCCAAAACACGCGGTCATGGTACCCAAAGCAATACAAATTATGGGATGTAACCCTGCACCAAGACCTTTATCGATCCCGATAAGCGTGTATAGTCCAATTCCAATGGTATCGAATAAGAACAGATGTGTTCTTAAGTAATCTATTTTACTTCTTAACACAATAGCGATCACCGTAGATCCAATAACAACATACACATACGTCATGTTTAGCATCCAGGACACAGGCGTGTTTCCTATAAGTAAATCTCGTAAGGTTCCTCCCCCAATCGCCGTTACAAAGGCAATAATTAAAATTCCAAAAGCGTCCATACGCTTATTTAGTGCCACTAATACGCCTGAGATTGCAAAGGCAATAGTTCCTAAAATATCAATAATAAAAAACATAAAATAATCAGATTAAGTATTTGGTCTTAATACAAGGTTAGCATTAAAAATTAAATTACAAAATATAAGACAAAAAAAACCCTTTAAAATAGAATTCTAAAGGGTGGTTTTTTTACTATTACTATATTATAAGTTCAGTTCATCGTCGTCTTCATTTCGATACAAGCTAGGCAAGCTAATAGTGAATCGCACTGCTATTAAACGAATTACAATTACTAAAATCCCAGAACCTAATAACACATAGTCCTCGTCTATTGGCAATGATTTTAGCACAAAGAAAGCAATCCCTCCCATAATGCAAGCGGTTGCATAAATTTCTCTTCTAAAAATAACAGGAATTTCGTTACATAAAATATCACGAATCACCCCCCCAAAACAAGCTGTTATAGTCCCTAGCGCAATACAGATAGGTGTAGATAATCCTGCCGAAAGTCCTTTTTCTATTCCGATAATTGTATACAACCCAATTCCTATCGTATCAAATAAAAAAAGTGAAGTTCGTAAATAATCGATTTTTTTTCTAAAAAAAGTAGCAAAAATTGTACCTATCAAAATTAGATACACATACTCCGGATTAATCATCCAGAAAACTGGTGTTGCTCCTATTAAAATATCTCGCATTGTACCACCTCCTGTAGCGGTTACAAAAGCAATAATTAATATTCCAAATAGATCCATGCGCTTACTTAAGGCCACCAAAACCCCTGATATAGAAAAGGCTATAACTCCTAACAAATCAATAGCGTGTAACATAACATATTTATTAGCGGCCGCGAATATACTATTTCATTTTAGAATTTTAGGGTATGTTTTTGGATAAAAAACAAAAAAACCGCCTTCTTTTGGTTTTATCCAAAAAAAAGGCGGTTTAACACGTAATAATTTGTGAATATTATACGGTAGTTTCACCCAACCAAGCTTTCATCATCCAGATGGTTTTCTCTTGTTCAGTAATAAAGTCACTCATCATAGAGTTTGTTCCTTCATCGCCTGCATTACCAGATTTATCTAAAATATCTCTTTCAATTTTTAATAATACAGATAATGAATTTACAATTAACTCCACTGCTTTTTCATCTCCTGAAACATTTTTTCCTACTGGTACTTTGGCCACTTCTGAATAATCTACAAAAGTATGTAATGGTGTTTCTCCTAAAGTTAAAACACGCTCTGCAATTTCATCTACTTTTACATTAGCATCGGTGTATAACTCTTCAAATTTAACGTGCAATTCAAAGAATTGTTTTCCTTTAATATTCCAGTGAATACCTCTTAAATTCTGATAATAAGTTTGAAAATTAGCTAATAAACTATTTAAATCTGAAGCTAAATCTTTAGTTTTTTCTGAATCTAATCCTAATATATTAAGTCCCATAATGTATGTATTTTAATTTATTCAAATTTAGCCAATTATTAACACAACTAATAATCTATTACATTGATTGATTTTATAATTTTATAGTCTAAATTTATACCATGACTATTACTCAATTATATTATGTACTAGCGGTTGCTGAAAATCAAAACTTTACCAAAGCGGCGGAGAAATGTTTTGTAACCCAGCCAACGTTAAGTATGCAGATTCAAAAATTAGAAGACGAATTGGATGTTCTTATTTTTGACCGTGGTAAAAAACCGATTGAACTGACTGAGGTTGGTGCTAAAATTGTAAATCAGGCAAAAAATATTGTCAACGAATCGAATCGAATCCAAGATATTGTCGATCAGCAAAAAGGATTTATTGGTGGTGAATTTAAGTTAGGGATTATCCCGACTGTAATGCCTACACTTTTACCGATGTTTTTAAACAGTTTCTTAAAAAAGCATCCAAAAGTTAAGCTTATTATTGAAGAGTTAACCACAGAAGAAATTATCTCTAGGTTAAACGAAGGCCATTTAGACGCTGCCATTGCCGCTACGCCTCTAGAATCTGAGAATATTAAAGAACGTATTTTATATTTTGAGCCTTTTGTAGCTTACGTTCCTGAGAAACATAGATTGGGACATGCGACTAAATTAAATGCAAATGATCTTGATATTGACGATATGCTATTGTTGGAAGATGGACACTGTTTTAGAAACAATATTTTAAACGTTTGTAAGGCATTTAAGCAACATACCGATGATGATTTCCAGATAGAAAGTGGTAGTATTGAAACCCTTATAAAACTCTCTAATGAAGGTTTAGGTATGACGCTATTGCCATATTTACATACGTTAGACTTAAGTGAGAACGCTCAGAAAAACTTAAAATTCTTTAACGAACCCTCTCCAGCAAGAGAAGTGAGTTTAATTTATCATAAAAGTGAATTAAAGATTCATATTATTGAAGCTTTACAATCTATAATTTCTGGTGTAATTCGCGGCGCTATAGCGTTTCAAAACGTAAAAATAGTTAGTCCTTTAACCAAAAAGAAATAACAAGAGAGTACATACACTAAAACGCATAAAAAAAGCAACTAGAAATAGTTGCTTTTTTTATTATGCTTTTAAATACACAAGGCATTTATTTAATTCCGGGTTTTGCTGTATCATCGATTCTATAAAAATCTTTAATTCTTCAATCTCATAAGGTAATAAGCGTTGAAGAGCCTTTTGTACTTCTTTGCAAAACAACACAGTATCAAAACTAACTTTACTAAGTATAGTTTTGGTATACTCGAACATTGCTCTAGCCATAGGTTTATAATTTAGTTTAGTTTATTCTTAAAAACACATATAGACTCTTAAACAAGCAACTACAACGTTTTCAATTTTCACTAAAATTAGATATTAATATCTTAATATTATCTTAAAACAAAAATAAAATTGTTAAAATCTGTTATCTCCATTTAGTAAATCGCCAAGCCCCCCTAACACACTACCTTCTCCTTTTTTATTATTACCTCTAGGTAAAGCAGATAGCACACGGCCCGCCAAACGACTAAATGGTAAAGACTGTACATAAACCGTCCCTGGACCGGTAAGCGTCGCAAAAAACAAGCCTTCGCCTCCAAAAACAGTATTCTTAATGCCTCCTATAAATTCGATATCGTAATCTACATCTTTAGTAAAGCCCACAATACAACCTGTATCTACGCGTAGTTTTTCTCCAGCTTTTAAATGTTTGGTTGCTAGCGTTCCTCCTGCGTGTACAAAAGCCATCCCATCGCCTTCTAACTTTTGCATGATAAAACCTTCGCCTCCAAACAAACCACGTCCTAGTCGTTTAGAAAACTCTATACCTACACTTACTCCTTTTGCAGCACATAGAAAGGCATCTTTCTGGCAAATCACTTTTCCTCCAAACTGAGACAGATCTATAGCTAATATTTTACCAGGATATGGCGAAGCAAAAGAGACAGAACGTTTACCTAGATACGTATTATAAAAGGCCGTCATAAATAAACTCTCACCTGTTAATAATCGTTTTCCTGCTCCGAAAATAGAATCTAAAAAACTAGCATTTTCGGTAGAACCATCTCCAAAGATGGTTTCCATTTTAATGCCTTCATGCATCATCATAAAACTTCCCGCTTCGGCAACGACGCCTTCATTTTGGTCCAGTTCAATTTCTACATATTGCATTTCTTCACCATAAATATGATAATCTATTTCGTGTGCTTCCATTATATTTCAAATTAGAGGTTATACTATATAAGTTGATGTAAACTAGTAATTGTTACAAATTATAATATAAAAATAGTAGTTAAACATTTCCTTAATAATTTTAGAGACACGGATTTATTAAAAACACTTAAAGAATTAGAAATTGAAAGATTAGTTATTTGTGGAATGATGACGCATATGCATTTAGATGCTACGACATGAGCTTCTAACGATTTCGGATTCGATTGTAAATGGAGATGCCTACGCGACAAAGCATCATAAAATAAATGGAGTAAAATGAAGTTCAAATATCTTTTCTTTCTGATTTAAATTACTTCTATTCTGATGTCATTAAGGCGGAGGAATCTATTACAGATTAATGTACACTAACTACATAAAGCACACGAAAACCAAGTAAAAACACAATTAATCTATGCTTCAAAACTCCATTTTCGTTATCTTTAGATTATAGAATAACAAAAGGGGAATATCAAAAAACTGAGTCAATTCAATTTTAAATTGTAGCCCTATTTAGATCAAGACATACGTAAAAAACGTAGCTGTGAAATTTATATTATGGAACAACATATCGGAATAATTTATTCTTCTGTAGATGGGCAAACTAAAAAGATTTGTGAAAAGTTAAGCGCTAATTTTAACGAGAACCATATTAAAACAAAACTATGTTCGATTGAGGATTGTAATGTTGATTTATCTAAATTTCATACCTTAATTATCGGAGCTAGTATTAGATATGGTAAACATAATGAGCGTATTTATGAATTCGTATTAAAAAACAAAGACTATTTAAAGAAAATAAAGACTGCTTTTTTCTCGGTTAATCTTGTTGCAAGAAAAGGAAATAAAAATTCAGCGACTACAAATCCTTATCTCATTAAATTTATAAATAAAACGCAATGGAAGCCTGATTTCTTAGACGTTTTTGCGGGAAAGTTAGATTATAAATCTTATCCGTGGATGGATAAAATTATGATTAGATTGATTATGAGACTAACAAATGGACCAACAAAATCAGACAAACCAATAGAGTTTACAGACTGGAAAAGAGTAAATGATTTTGGTTTAAAAATATGCGAAGATTACAAAAGAACTAAAAAACGTAGTGTTTTAACACCTCTGTAAATGTAGCACACGCTAAAAGCCTAGACAAAATATAATCAACCTAAATCGAGACATACCATTGCAGTGCTATTTAGAAGAAAAAAACACCAATATAGTGTAATAATTATCTATGTAAATTCAATTTTAGAAAGACTGAATGTGGGATAATAATCGGGAATGATAGATCTAAAATTTCCCCACATGTAGCGTTTAATTATCGATTTGTTCTAGATTATGACATTGGAATTCAAAAAAGAGAAAAAGTAAAGACAAAGTATAAAAATTATGCTCGGTGTTTAACCGAAATTTAGTATCTTTTTCCAAGCTACGCAGCATAAATAAACACAATGTGTATAATTTTGATCAAAAATGAGAATATTTACTATTATACTCATATTTAGTTTTTCGATGAGCTATTCTCAAACAGCCGAATATGGAAGATTAACGGAGAAATCTGAATATAAAATTTACTTGAGCAGAATTGGAGATACTTTGAAAATTGGAGACACTTTGATTATTGGCATTCCGACATCTGATTTAGGTTTTACTTATATTTCTCAAGGAGGACAAAGAGTTTCAAACACATTAACTGATAAAAAAGTGATAGTGGATAAATTAAAAACTTACGGAACTAAAAAAAATGGCTACAAAGTATATGCGCTTTTTAAGGGTTATGGACTTATTCCTGTTTTAATTGATTATGATACGGCAGTTGAGCTTGGAGAAATTAAAAACCAGAATAAAAAATTAACGAAGGAAGAAGCTATTTCCAAGTTAAAAGAAGCTAAAGAATTATTAGAATTAGACGTAATAAGTCAGGCAGATTATGATAAATTAAAGTCAAAATTGACACCTCTAATTTTAAAATAAAAAAACAACGTATTACACTATAAAAACACAAACTAAAACTTCGACACATGGACAAAAGTTGGTTAATAGGGCTAACAGTATTAATTTTTTTAATAGTCCTTTTTATTTATTGGAAGTTAACTGTTGGACCTTACAAGAGCGCATATAGTGAAAAAATGAGAAAACTTTACGGCAAGAGAACCTTTTATTGGGAAGGCTTAATATATGGCAGTACCGGTATTACAGTACTAATTATGTTTATTTTAAAATGGACAAATATTTTGACCTTTTAGCATCTTAAAACGTATTACGGATTATAAATCTGTAATGCATCGGGAAAAATCATAGTCTACTAACCTATCAAACCGAATTAGTTCGAAGAACTTACCTCAAAATGAATGGGTTTAAACGATCCTCCATTACTGTCTTCTGCCGAACATGCCGTTAAGCAAACTAGCAAATCCATTTGAGCTTCAAATTTCACATAATCTCCAGCTTTAGATGTTGGCGGTAATACTGAAAGCTTTCCTTTCTCATCAAACTGTACATTCATGAAAATATTGAAGGCCGTTGGTATATCATCTTGCGAGATACCATAAGGCTCTAGATTCTTAGTTAAGTTTTCTAAACAACTCGGATGATATTCTGGATTGTTGTACATAATACGAAACGTTTCCGCACTGCATGGCGCTAATAAAAAATCGTTTCTTCCATTGGTATCTTCTAGAATTCTCATCATTTTATTGGACCTATTACTCCATAAAAAATGACCTGTAGATAGTAAAATAGATTCTTCGAAATCGAGCGTTTTTCCGGAAGATATTTTCTCTTTCAAATCATGAGCATTAAAAAGCACCATATCGCTCACTTGTTTCCCCTGAGGATCGATTACCGTAATTATATCTCCTTTTTTTAACCTCACGGCCTTCCCGCTTTGTTCTTCAATTATATATAACATTGTCATGCACATTATTTTTTTGAATGAAAGGGACAAGCCCAATCACGTTCTACTTCTCTCCCACTATATTGCTTGGTTTCGGTATCGTTTCCAAAATCCTTTAACACAGGGTTTATAGTTCCTTGTCGTTTTTTATCTCGTTTTCTAATGCGTTTTTTAACACGCTTATACGTCCCCATTTCCCTTAGTTTTTCGAACTGCCAATGCAGATTAAATACAATAGTGGGTTGTGGACTTTGCCTTGCGATTCTGGAGCTATTAGGATGTAATCCCACGATGTAAAATGCCTTACCTTTTAGGCTGAAGCTAAAATTAGAATCCTCTGGATTATTGCTTACTGAAGGATCCCATGCCTTATCGTCCAATTCATGTAATTGCTGAAGGAATTTCCAAAGCTTATTTTCAAACTCTATTTCGGTTTCAAATGTATCATCAGGAAAAACTGCTATAAAAGATTCAAACTCATTAGAATCGAAATCATACTGATTTATGTAATCCTCTAAATCTTTTAAAACAGCCTTAGCGCTATCTTTAGAATTTATACTGTCGTACGCTTTCAGATGGTATTTATCCATTAAAAACACGGTTTTAGCCATAACACAAGGATGTTTTTGCTTCAGAATAAAATCCTTAAAATCGGCTTCAACAGCTTCTGTTTTATATAACGTATTATTAATTTTAGATTCCATAATGCTAATATTTACTTTAGAACACACTCTAATTAGCATGCTGTAAACATGCATTTCTGTGGGTTTTACTAAAAATTAGTTCGGCTAAATTATGGCTTTGGTAAAACAACAATAAACTCAATCGGATAATAAATTAGCGTAAAACAAATACTATATAACGCGGATTTAAAAGTCTAAATTAGAATTCAAGACACTGTCTAGAACCATTAAAAATGGAACAGCTTTTATATTTAGAAAAAAAAGTAATACGACAGAAAAAGCAGTTTTATACATATACAGAAAAAGTAATTATATATTAATTTTGTCTATATCAGATCTTTACAAAATCATCATATACTAAAACTGCTTCAGAAATTGTAATTAAATTTTACGCCGAAATATCATTATATTTATCTTTAAACTACAAAACACCAAATATGACATATCAATTATTAGCTTAAAATTAGTTTTAAGCTGTAGCCCTATTTTAGGGAAAGACAACTAACCTTAACCTTGTTTATAATTAAAAACATAAATTATTCGAAATGAAATTATTAAAACTAAAAGCACCGCTACTACTCGCAACTATTATATCAATCTCTGCTTGCAATCAGTCACCATCCAAACAAGTCGCTGAAGATATTGCTACAACGTCACTTGCTGAAGCCACCTTGCAAGGTGATGAATTGATTCGAACCAATTTTGGAGATATACAATTAAATGAAAGTTACTTGACTGAGACATCTATAAAAAAACTAAATGAGCAATTGAGCCTTCAAAGAGCCATTGAAGTGTATCAATGGGCACTACCTGTTACCACTTTTCAAATGTGGTATAATGCACATTCCGAAGTATATGGAGGAGCAGACATGGATTTTGTAGAATATAGTTCATTTAACGAGAAGGTTGGTATTCTTACTGCCAATGCGACTACGCCATATGTGATTAGCTGGGCAGATCTATCCGAAACTGGCCCTTTGGTTATAGATTATCCTGCAGGAGCTTCTGCCGGAGGAGTTATAGACTTTTATCAACTTTCTTTGGGAGATTTAGGTTTAATGGGAGCTGATAAAGGAAAAGGCGGTAAATACCTTGTCATTCCAAACGGATATGATGATTCAAAACTCAATACAAAAGGGTATTTCGTAATTAATAGTACGACCAATAAAATTATGATTGGCACTCGATTTTTATCGACTGATATAGCGGAAATCAAAAAGATGAAAGAAACATTTCTAATCGGTAAATATGGAGAGAACTTGAAGCCAGCAAAATTCATTTCTAATACAAACAAACGTTTTCAGGGAACACCATCTAGGGGTTTAAAATACTTTGAATTGGTAAATCAATTTATTCAAAATGAGCCTCAAAAAGAAGAAGATAAAATTTTCTACACTTATTTAAAGTACTTAGGTATCGAAAATGGTAAAGCCTTTAGTCCTTCAGAAAAAATAAAAACAATTTTAACTCAAGGAGCTAATTTGGGTGAGCTTATGAGTCGATCTAATCAGATGAAGCCAAGGCATGATGAAGTTTATTATGACAATAGCAGTTGGTACAGGTTATTATCGAATTTTCCATTAACTAAAACGAGTAGTACCAACTACTTTTTGGATGAAAGTAACCAATATTATTATGAAGCGGTAACAGTAACTGCAGGCATGCAATCAAATACACCTAGCCCGGGAACTACAAGTTATTTAACCACAAAGGAAGATAAAGACGGGAATTTTTTACTTGGCTCGAATACATACAAAATCCATTTACCGGCTGGAATCCCAGCTTCTAACTTCTGGGCTTTTACTTTATATAGCGAAAACACGCGTTGTTTTATTGATAACAAAAATGCAACTGATAAATTAAGAGCAACAAGCGTCGATTCTAGAGATAAAAACTTAGTAATTAATCCAGATGGAAGTGTAGACCTTTATATTGGACCTAAAGCGCCTGAAGGCAAAGAAAGTAACTGGTTACAAACTAATGTAAGCGAAGGTTGGTTTCCGCTAATAAGGACCTATGGTACAGAAGAAGCGCTTTTTGAAAAAACATGGAGACCCGGAGATTTTGAATTACTAAAGTAACATTATATAACACCAAAGATAAATAACATAGTAAAAATCAAGTTATATCAATTTATATAGTCGATCAAAACACATATAGGAGTGCCAGAAAACATAACGTAATCTGGCACTTTTTATACGACATACTATTATAGAGTATATATAACAACTCGTCACTAAAAATCTACAATTCAGAATATTAAATCTCTCAACACAACATTATAATCCTAATTTTAAATCGTTAAATTCAGCTAAAACATATGGAAGAGACCATTAAAATTTTGATTTACATTCATGCATTCTGTGGTGGCATTGGATTAATTACCGGAATCGGAAGTATAATCGTTAAGAAAGGAAGTGCGCTACACAAACAAATGGGCAACCTATTCTCCATTGGAATGATAAGCAGTTCGTTAATTTCTATTCCAATATCTTGGATGCCAAAACACGAAAATCTATTTCTCTTTTTAATTGGTTTATTTACCATATATCTAGTATTGGCAGGAAATAGAGCTTTAACTTTTAAAAACAAAACAGAAGCCGATTTGATAGACAAAGTTGTTTCCGGAGTCATGTTTTTATTTTCGATCATCATGATTAGCCTTGGCGTTTATGGATTCTTAAACAACAAGTCTTTAAGTATATTATATGTGTTTTTTGGAGCATTTGGACTATTGTTAACTATTAAAGATTTCAAATTTTACAACAATTCAAAGCACACGAAAAATGCTTGGTTAATATCTCACCTTGGGAAAATGATTGGCGCTTTAATTGCATCTATAACTGCATTTATTATTGCGGGTTTAGGCATAGGCTCCTTGATTTCTTGGATACTACCGACAGTTCTCGGTACTTTTTATATCATATATTGGAAAAGAAAAGTGAAAATAAAACGATAGATAACCTTACCTAAACACCATGGAATACGTCTCTAAATCACAACCAATCAACTACTTACCACAGTTCGTTATCTCCAAAATGCATTACACAAATCTGTAACTCTTCTCGCTCTTAAATTAGACTTAAACGTAAAATTGAGTAATCATTTTAAATACATTAATTTATTGACCTACATCAAATGGTTTGACCTGAGACAACACTAATTTTGCTACCCAATATTAATAATATTTTAGAATGGTACTTACAGAGTTAGATACATTACAAACGATTAATAAAGACAGTCAAGAACGCTTAGAAAAAGCATTAATTCATCTTCAGAATGGAAACGGAATCATTTTAATGGATGATGAAGACAGAGAAAATGAAGGCGATTTAGTATTCTCGGCGCACCACATGACGAATACGCAAATGGCGCTTATGATTAGAAGATGTAGTGGTATTGTGTGTCTTTGTCTGACAAATAAAAAAGCAGATTTACTTAATTTACCTTATATGGTTCAGGAAAACACCAGTAGTTTCCAAACCCCTTTTACCATTTCAATAGAAGCAAAACAAGGCGTAACTACAGGCGTTTCGGCTAAAGATAGACTAACAACCATTCAAGTGGCTTCCCACGAATATGCGACAAGCAAAGATTTAGCAAAACCTGGACATATATTTCCGTTGCGCGCTAAAAACAATGGTGTTTTGGAAAGAAAAGGTCATACCGAAGGTAGCGTAGATTTAATGAAGTTAGCAGGATTAAAACCTGAAGCCGTATTGTGCGAATTAATGAACGACGATGGCACAATGGCAAAAACAGACACGATTATAGAATTTGCAAATGAGCACAATTTGATGGTCCTATCTATACAGGATATTATTCATTATCGTAAATTTGTAAGAGACTACAAATAGATGGCAAATAATATCGAACTCACTAATTTTATAAAGAAGAATATTAATATTGAAGACGAAGATTTAAAAATTGTCTTGTCTTATTTTAAGACCATAAAGAAAAGTAAAAATGACATTTTACTTTCAAATGGAAAAAATAGTCAGGCGAGTTATTTCGTAAAAAAAGGGTGTTTAAGGCTGTTTTACATAAACGAAGAAGGGAAAGACGTGACGCGTTATATTGCTTTCGAAAATCAGTTTGCAACAGAACTTGTAAGTTTTATTACAAATGAACCAGCACAAGAAACCATACAAGTCGTCGAAAATAGTGAACTGTTATTCATCACTCACGACGACTTTAGACATCTGATGACGATTGTTCCCAAATGGAAAGATTTTTATAGCATCTATTTAGAAAAGGCGTATGTGAATAATTCTAAAAGATTAATCTCGTTTACAACTCTAGATGCCTCCGAACGCTATAAACAATTATTTAAAATCAACCCAAACATTGTTAAACGTCTGCCAAATAAAATAGTGGCTTCTTACATTAATATATCACAAGAAACATTGAGTAGGATAAAATCTAAAATCTGATTTTTAAAACAGAAAAGCAAATCCACAAAGACCCAACGTACATCAATACATGCAGTGAACAAGATGCACTAAAAATTCAATTAATCGGCACAAAGACGTACCTATACATTTATCTTTAGGTTTTAAAATACAACATATCGTATTTCAATTAGTCGCTTCAAAGCAATCTCAATCGGTAATTATATTTCAGGATCTTACAATAAATGTCAAACTCATTAATGAAAAATACACGAATCATCCTAATAGTATTTTTAGTATTAGGTTGTAAAAACGAAAACAAATCCACTACAAATTTCATTAAAGAGACACCAAACATTCTATTTATAATAGCAGACGATATGGGAAAAGAGGCCTTGACAGGATTTACTGAAGGCCACATAAAACCACACACCACATATAGATGCGATTAGAGAATCTGGATTAAACTTCAGTCGCTTTTGGACTTATCCAACATGTTCGCCAACCCGAGCATCCATGTTAACAGGAAAATATGGATACCTTACCGATGTGAGGTGGGCCAATCAAAAACTTAATGAAAACGAAGTTTTACTACAGAATTACATTAGCAAAAATACTAATGATACGTATGCCACTGCAGTGGTTGGTAAATGGCACATATCGGGTTACGACACGACTATAAACCCAGAATCATTTGGAATTGATTATTATGCAGGCATATTTACTGGTTCTGTTAAAGATTACTACAATTGGCCATTATTAGAAAATGGTGAGAGTACAACATCTACGGAATATACTACTGAAAAACTCACAGATTTAGCGACAAATTGGATTCAGGAGCAAGACAAACCTTGGTTTATGTGGCTTGCCTATAATGCGCCACACACTCCGTTTCACGTACCTCCTGCCGACATGCATGGCCAAGGTAATTTACCACCTTATACAAAAGGTGCAGATCCCATGCCCTACTTTATGGCATCTATTGAAGCCATGGATTTTCAAATAGGAAAACTTTTAAATTCACTTTCAGAACGTGAAAGACAGCACACCCTTATCATTTGTATTGGCGACAATGGTACAGAACCCGCAGTTACACAAGCAACATACACCGAAAATCAAGTTAAAAGAAGTCTTTACCAAGGCGGTATAAATATGCCTTTATATATTTCGGGTAAAGGCGTAACCAGAACCGGAACCGATAACAACCTAATTACGAGCACAGATATATTTGCCACTATTGCTGATATCGCAGGTATAAATGTTAAAGAAATAAACGATAGTAAAAGCTTTAAATCGCTTTTAACTGAAAAAGATAGCATTAGAATGTATCAATATTCTGAAATGAAAAATGATAAAAAAGATGCTTGGACCATTAGTAATGGTACTTACAAATTGATTGTTTTTGGAAATGAAAATGAAGAAATGTTCAATTTAAGGACAGACCCTTACGAAAAAAACAACCTCTTAAAATCAGCTCTAGGCAATACAGATAAACAGGCGAAATTAGAATTAGAAGCTGAGTTAAAAAAAATAAGAAATTTAGGATAATAACTATTTTCAGTGATTACTTAATATAAAAGCTTGTAACGATTACACACAACTTTAAGTCTCAACGTTTTACACGAACGACACTACTCATAAATATCATTACACTTTTTCCTTTCAAACATGCTAAAAGTGGAGTAAAAAACGTAATTAATTTATACAATGCACTGAAATTACATTTATCTTTAGATTATAAAACACGAATTACACCTGTTCAACCAACTGATTAAAAGTTATTTGTAACCACAGACAGAGTTCGAGACGAGACCACCATAAAAATCTTTAAAGATGAAAAACAACTTACTATTAATTTTAGCAATTATTCTTTTCTCTTGTAATGAAAACGAGAAAAAAAGCGAAGAAAACGCGGCTTCCGTTTATTATGGAGGAGACATTATCACTATGGCAAGTGATTCTCCTATTTATGTAGATGCTTTAGTTGTTAGAGATGGCAAAATAGAATTTGCTGGTGAGTCAAGTAAAGCGATGGAGATTGCTGGTAAGGGACATAAAATGATTAACCTAAACGGCAAAACTTTATTGCCAGGTTTTATCGATGGGCATGCACATTTTGGAAGCTTTTCGGCCCAAGCGATTGGTGCCCAAATATTACCATCTCCGGATGCCGAAGCAGACAATATTCCTAAATTAATTGAGATTTTAAAAGCTTGGGATACACCTGAAAACAGAGCGCTTACAGGTTGGATATTTGGAATGGGCTTCGATGACTCTGTTCTTGCTGAAAAACGTTTTCCTACTAAGGAAGATCTAGACCAAGTGAGCACAGAAACACCTATCATGATTATTCATATTTCTGGTCATTTTGCCTCCTTAAACACTAAAGCACTTGAACTATTAGACATAACAGCAGAGACGAAAAACCCAGAGGGCGGTATTATTAGGAGAATGCCAAACTCTAAAGAACCTAATGGTGTTTTAGAAGAATTAGCAGCCATTCCGTTATATGCTAAAGCCTTAAGCCCTGTAACAAAAGAAGCACTAATGTTGTTTATGACCGCAGGGCAAGAGATGGCCTTATCTTATGGTTATACCACTGCTCAAGAAGGACGTGCTATGGAACAACACGAGTTATTAGCTGAATTTGCAGAAAATGATTTTTTCAAACTAGACGTGGTGTCTTATATGGATTATATGTTTACCAAACCTTTAGAATCTAAATGGTACTCCAAAGACTACAACAAGCATTATCGCATTGGCGGTATGAAAATCACTTTAGACGGTTCTCCGCAAGGACGAACAGCGTGGAGAACCATACCTTATTTATTGCCGCCTGCTGGTGCAGATAAAGATTACTTGGGATATCCTGCATTTACAAATGATGAAGAAGTTACGGCTATTTACGAGAAGGCCTTTGCAAATAATTACCAAATTTTAACGCATGCTAATGGCGATGCTGCTATGGATCAGATGCTACGAACCATGAAGCCTTTAGCTGAAAAATATGGGAATAATGATCGTAGAAATGTCTTAATTCATGGGCAATATGTTAGAGACGATCAATTGGATGCTTTTAAAGAATTAGATGTTATTACGTCGTTGTTTCCGCTACATACCTTTTATTGGGGCGATTGGCATAAAGAAATTATAGGAGACTCACTAGGAAATAGAATCAGTCCTGTAAGAACTGCACTTAATAAAGGCCTTAACATCACGATTCATACAGATGCACCGGTAGCATTGCCCAACTTAATGCGTGTGGTTTGGACTGCTGTACAACGCACATCGCGATCTGGACAAGTTATTGGAGAAGAGGAACGATTAACACCTTTTGAAGCTTTAAAGGCGATTACCATTTGGTCGGCCTATCAGCATTTTGAAGAAAATAACAAGGGAACTTTAGAAGCAGGAAAATTAGCCGATTTGGTGATTTTAGATAAAAATCCGTTGAAAGTTGCTCCAGATACCATAAAAGAGATTCAAGTAGTTGAAACCATTAAAGAAGGACACACCGTTTTTGAAAGATAACGGTTAACCATATTGAATGTAAAGATGTGGTTGTTTCAATTATTCAAATCTTTTCTACTCTCAAATGTAAAAAAACAACAGGTTTGGCATATCAATCATTGCCCTAAATATGTACTTCATTTCTAAAAAACGTATATCCAGATGTAAAGTATTAAATATACGGACGTGCATTTTTTTCACTAATAAGTTAAAAGCGTACTAAAAAATGCTGTTAATTTATACAACGAAATACCATAACTTTTATCTTTAGCTAATAAAATACCAAATTAGAGAAATCAATTATTAGCCTAAAAGCAATTTCAACGCATAGCAATATTTTAGGACAAGACTGCTGAAAAAAAAATGCCACAACACGAACAGATAAAATACGATTATATCATTGCAGGTTCAGGCTGTGCGGGTTTAAGTTTATTATACCGCATTTTAAAAGAACCCACTTTAAATAAAAAAAACATTTTAGTCCTTGACAGCGTTAAAAAGGATTCAAACGACAAAACATGGTGTTATTGGGAAACTGAAAACGGACTTTTTGATAGTATAGTCACTCATGCATGGAAAACGCTAGAATTCCGAACTTCCGAATTTACGCAACGGTTAAATTTAGAGCACTATAGTTACAAAATGATCAAAGGTCTTGATTTTTACAACCATGTTTTATCATGTGCTAAAACATTTAAAAATGTAACCTTCAAGTTTGAGACTATAGAAGACATCCTATCGGAACAGAATAATGCAATCGTAAAAACTGAAAATGCTAACTATTCAGCGGACTATATTTTTAATTCTACAAATTTGTTCAACCCCACAATAAACACAGAGAACGCACTTTTACAGCATTTTGAAGGTTGGGTTATTAAGACAGATAAGCCAACTTTTAATGATAGTGTTGGCACTTTAATGGATTTTAGATTAAATCAAGATCACGGTGACACCTTTATGTACGTCCTACCAACTAGTGCTAATGAAGCACTTATTGAATACACCCTTTTTAGTGAAAAAATATTAGATAAAGCACAGTACAAGATCGCATTAGAACAGTATATAAAAGACGATTTAAAAATTGAAGAATACGAAATAGTGCATAAAGAATTCGGAGTAATACCCATGTCTTTAGCAAAATTTTCGAGACGCCCCAAATCTGAAGAACGCATCATTAACATTGGGACAGCTGGCGGATTCACAAAAGCAAGTAGCGGTTATACGTTTCAGTTTATTCAAAAAAATACAAAACAAATCACCAAAAATTTACTACACGGTAAATATCCGAATCCAAAAATGACCTTTCGGGAAAAAATGTTTCAGTGGTACGACCGCACAGTCTTAGAAGTGATAATTTCTAAAAGAATGACAGGAAAAGATATATTCTCGATAATGTTTAAAAATCTGCCTCCAGAAGACATATTAAAATTTCTTGGCAATGAGAGTAAACTTATAGACGATATTAAGATTATGAATAGTTTACCAAAAACACCTTTTCTAATCGCTGGAATTAAACGTTTGCTATAAACTAAACCGCAAGATAGTCTTCTTATTTTTTATCATTTTACAAATTATTATCTTTTTAAAACTAAAACACACTCAAAATAAACCACTTACACCTTTTTGTTTTTCTTCTTATGAAAGCACACTTATAAATGCTTTTAAAGATTCACTTTTCTATTGAACTACAAGGTTTATTTTTTCTAGATTTACATCTTAATTTTTAACTATATAAAATAAGCTTATCACTTTTTTATAAGCTTATTTATAAAACAATTAACTGAAATATTATAAAATGAAAAAAATTAGTCAGATTCTATTAACCCTGTTTGTATTTACTTTAATCTTGAGTTGTGATAGTAGTGATAACGGAGAGAATGAATTCACAGAAACGCCAGAAGACACAACCATAAACGCAAAATGGGTAGTGAGTAACTCCAGTGCTTATGAGTCTTTTGAATTTAATGAAAGTGGAAATTATATTATATTAAAATCTTCGGAAGCCGATAGAACGACCGAAGAACCAAACATCCTTTTTGGAACGTATAGTCTAGTTGACGATGAGACTGTTGTGCTTTCAGATTTCGGGACGTTATTCATATCTGATATCGATAACAGTTCGATAAATTTCTCTATTGCTTTAACTAGTAATCCTGAAAATTTAATTCAGATTGAAGCAGCTAAACAAACAGAGATTGAAAAATCGACAAACACCGATTTACTTTGTCAAACATGGCAATTGGTCAGTTTTAATGGAAATGATGTTATTGGAACCTCTGAAGAATTAACCGTTTTATTCTCTAGAGCAGGCACCTATTTTGTAACCAACACTAGTCCTTTAAGTGATAATAGTGGTGGTTTAGCAATTTGGTCTTGGAATAATAGTGCACAAACACAAATTTATTATAATTGGGACCAAGGAGATAACACAGATGGTCTTGCATATATTACAGAATTAACGTCCAACTCACTCGTAATAGATGAAGATGGAGAGATTTCTGTTTTAAAACCGCTTTCTAATACAGAAACAACGATAGTAAAACCAGAAGATCTAGTTTCTAAAGACATCCTAAAAAAAGGATTTTTAAAAAGATAAATACAAAATCTGTTACGTAAAAAAACCTCAAGAGAGCGGCAAACCGTTTCTTGAGGTTTTTTATTAAAAGTCCGTTAGTATAAAGACTTAATCTTTGTGTTGTTTTTAAACTTATATTTTACTCCTAAATTTAAATAAAAACTATTCGAGGAATCAAAATCATAAACCTCATTATTACTATAATCCTGAATTTCCATACTGTTATACATAGAATATCCGCCGTTAAGGCTTGCTTGGAAAGTCTTGAAAAAACTAAAATTATATCCCAAACCAACGATATAACTCGTTTGTCGTAACGTACCACTATAATCTTCTTTATAGACTTCTACCTCATCGTTAATATTCCCTGTAAATCCCGTTAGAGTTGCAAAGCCTTCAAAATTATGATGCTCTGATATGGACCATTTCACTCGTGCATCTGGAAAGCCAATTTTATAAGCCCAAGCGTCGTTTATTCTTTTAGTATATGAAATTACCGGTATTGGATAATATAAGCCATACTTAATATCGTAAGCCGCTCCAAACGTCCACATGGCGTTTTTGCTCTCATTATATTTTTCTAAAGTGGCCATGGCATTAAAGAAAATATCTTCCGATTTTATTTCTTTCTCACTAAAATTTGATGAGACTTGAGATTCTCCCATTACCTGTAAAGACCAACTATCGCTTAAACGACGTTGGTATCCTAATTTAAAACTAAAAGCATTAAAGTCTTCAATTTCATCTGTTTCAAAAGGAACATCTTTATCCACATACATATAGCTTGTTTTTTGGAATTTCCCTCCTATGGTCAGCTTTTCTTTACTTGTATTTATTATTGGAAAATCAATTCCAGCTTCTAGTTTAGTAACATCACTAACATCTGTACCTGGAAATAATTCTGCGTTTAAATACACAGCGTCTACATCTTGAGCATACCCAACTTTAGCCGCAATTAACACCAATAGAATCCATAGATTTTTCATAAAATAATTTACTTTAATAATAATTTTAAGAACAGATTCATCCATTCTACAGGCAAAAATCCATAAAATTTAAAGTAAAATAAAAACTATTAGACAAGAATGAATAGTGTCTAGAACAACAGAGGTATTTTATCTACCAAACAAAATAGCACCTCTTAGGACTTGCTATGTCTATTAACGCAGATATTTAGATTCCCTTTTCAGATTGAATATGAGAACAGAAACAAGATCAATTCTTTACGCGAACGCTCCACTCAAATTTAAACGAAGACACTTCTACACCGTCTTCGTTTACACCAACGGACGTCATCCAAAATGTTTGTCCTTCGCCCGTAGCAATGGTTTTATCTATGGCCTCCTGAATAACATGACCATCGTGACAAGTAAACACTATTTTTCCAGTTGCTTTTTTGGTAAAACTTGATTGATTACCTAAGACTAACATGGAAATTTTTTTTCCGCTTTCGGCTATTTTCAACATAACTAATGCGCCTGTCGATAATTCTGCCGCCATCCCCTGCACTGCCCAGAACATAGATTTAAATGGATTTTGATTAATCCACCTGTGTCGTACCTTAACCACACATGTATCCTTATTTAAAACTTTAGTACGCACCCCACACAAATAAGCAGATGGAAGTTTAAAGATTAAAAAGCTATTTATTTTGGAAGGTGTAAGTGTCATACGTTTGATTGTTTTAGTAAAAATATCGAAAATAATCCACATCTCAATTTGTTAATATTATGTTAAATTACACTACTGTGTTTTGCATAATACCTTTTTAAAAACATATATTTGCATAGACAACTATTATATACTTTTAAAATGCCAAACACAAGCCAACGAAATATTGCCGCTTTTTTACATTTATCTACTTTCTGTGGATTTATTTTTCCTTTCGGAAACCTTATAGCGCCTATTATATTATGGACTATGACTAAAGACAAATCGATGTTTATTGATAAACACGGTAAAGAAGTTATTAACTTTCAAATCAGTATATTCTTGTACACGGTCATTTTAGGAATAATTACCATACCGTTTTTCTTTTATAACTTATTTAGTGGTTTCGAATTTATCGATTTCCATATGGTAGAAAGTTTTCAATTTAGTTTTAATGAAATCTTTTCTTTAGTTTTTTTAGGCAGTGTTTTAATCGGACTTGCCATTATTGCTTTTGTAATTGAACTTACTTTAATCCTTTTAGCGAGTTTAAAAGCCAAAGAAGGTAAAGAATTTCAATATCCATTAACCATACATTTCATCAAATAAATCATCAACAATCAATCAAAAAATGAACAGTTTAAATTTAAAACGCACTAAAACATGACTCAAAAAATATCGCATACAAGTAGTCAATCTAAGTATCTAACAAACACCTTTAAATATACAAACAGATGAAAATAGAAAACACAAAAGCTCAAATGCGCAAAGGTGTTTTGGAATATTGCATCTTATCTGTATTGAAAGATGATGATGCTTATGTTGCAGAAATTCTACAGACTTTAAAAGACGCGAAGATGTTAGTTGTAGAAGGCACCATTTACCCGCTGCTAACACGGCTTAAAAACGCAGGACTTCTTAGCTACCGTTGGGAAGAATCGACTTCCGGACCACCACGTAAATATTACGGATTAACAGAAACCGGAAAGCTTTTTCTTAGTGAATTAAACACCACTTGGAGTGAACTACAAAACGCAGTAAACCTAGTAACCAGCCAAAAAAATAACACCAATGAATAAGACAGTCAACATAAATTTAGCCGGTACATTTTTTCATATCGATGAAGATGCTTACCTAAAATTACAACGCTATCTTGAAGCTATAAAACGCTCGTTTACAGATTCTCAAGGCCGTTCTGAAATTCTTGCAGATATTGAAGCGCGTATTGCCGAACTGTTTCATGAACGCGTAACTCACGATAAACAAGTTATAAGCTCTAAAGAGGTCGAAGACGTGATTTCAATTATGGGGCAACCTGAAGATTACCTTGTGGATGACGAAAT
The DNA here is from genome assembly GCF_042427615.1 of Formosa undariae. Lineage (NCBI taxonomy): Bacteria > Pseudomonadati > Bacteroidota > Flavobacteriia > Flavobacteriales > Flavobacteriaceae > Formosa > Formosa undariae. The sequence continues at coordinate 604,574 of NZ_JBHMEZ010000012.1, forward strand.
TTTTGAAGATGAGCCACAACCTCAGACTCGTTTTAAGCCAAACAAAAAATTATATAGAGACACAAGCAACTCGTATATTGGAGGTGTCGCGTCAGGATTATCTCACTATTTAGGGATCGATGCTGTTTGGGTACGACTAATATGGGTACTTTTTACATTTGTATCCTTTGGAGCTTTTATTAGCATCTACATTCTATTTTGGATTTTAGTTCCAGAAGCTACAACTACAGCCGAAAAGCTAACCATGACAGGCGAACCTGTTAACATTAGCAACATCGAAAAAAAAATAAAAAAAGGTTTTGAAGATGTTTCAGACACCGTTAAAAGTGTAGATTATGAGAAATATGGCAGTAAAGTAAAATCTACATCTAAGTCTTTTTTTGATACCATCGGAGATATTATTATGTTTATTCTAAGGTTATTTGCCAAGTTTATAGGTATTATATTAATCATTTTTGGAGCCGTTACTATTTTAGGATTACTAATTAGCTTGATATCTTTAGGGACCTCTTCATTTTTTCATCCCTGGTGGATGGATTATCCAGATGCATTAAACACAACGGGGTTACCTATTTGGTTAGGTTCATTATTGGTATTTTTCGCTATTGGGATTCCATTATTTTTTCTACTATATTTAGGATTGAAAATTCTGATTAACAACCTGAATTCTATTGGTAAAGTGGCAAAATTCACACTTTTAGGTGTTTGGTTAATTTCAATAATAGGAGTGATTATGTTTGGAGTCAAACAAGCTTCAAACCAAGCGTTGCATACTGCAGTTACTCAGGAAAATACTTTACCTATACATAAACAAGATACATTGCGTATTAAAATGGTAACTAATACCAAGTTTAATCGTTCTAATAGAAAAAGTACTGATTTTCAAATTGTATATAATGATAATGATGAAAAAGTAATCTTCACAAGAGATATTAGTATTATGGTACGATCTACTAAAGATAGTATCGGATCCATTCATATAGAAAAGATATCTAAAGGTCAAGATTATTTAGATGCAGAAACGCGTGCAGAAAATATTTTCTACAGCTACGATTTAGCAAATAAGGAGTTATCACTAAACAGCTATTTGTTAACGGATTTTGAAAATAAATACAGAGAACAAAAGGTGAAAATTATATTATTTATCCCTGAAGGCACCCATGCCGATTTTAATAGAAATACACTTACCTTTTTTAATCATTATAGCCCGCCTTATAATATTATGAAATATGGTAAAACAAATCATATTATGAAAGTATTGCATGATGATCTTGAGTGTACAGATTGCTTTAATGATCGCGATAAGAATGATGATGATGATGATGACAAAGTGATTGACTTAAATATTAATAATGAAAATGGCTCTTTAAAAATAAACAGTCAGGGTGTTAAGATTAAGAATGATAATGTAGACATCCAGATTGGCAGCGAAGGCGTAAAAGCAAAAAGCAACGATGTTAATGTAGATATCGGTGAAGACGGCATCAATATAACATCAGACTAGTATACTCAGAAATCATTATAACATCAATCAAAAACAACCAACCACCATGGAAACCTTAATCACGTTTATCACCACAGTAATACTTGATATTTTTTGTTAAACATCAAGTTAAAAAACAAAACACCCGAACTTAAATAAGTTCGGGTGTTTTTATAATACATCATTTTAAATATGCTTCTATTTAAACATCTTTAGACGCTAAATAACGTTCTGCATCCAAGGCAGCCATACAACCTGTTCCAGCAGCTGTAATAGCTTGTCTGTATACGTGGTCGGCAGCATCTCCTGAGACAAATACACCATCGATATTTGTTTTAGAACTTCCTGGAGTATTAATAATATACCCCGTTTCATCTAATTTCAAAAAGTCTTTAAAAATGTCGGTATTTGGTTTATGACCAATAGCTACAAAAAATCCTGTTGCAGGCACTTCTGTAAGTGTATTTGTTTGGTTATTTTTAACCATAACCCCAGTTACCACTTGTCCGTCTCCTAAAACTTCTTCTGTTTCAGAATTAAAAAGGATCTCTATATTTTCTGTGTTTTTAACACGATTAGCCATAATTTTAGACGCTCTAAACTCGTCACGTCTTACTAACATCGTTACTTTTTTACATAACTTAGATAAATAATGTGCTTCTTCGCAGGCAGAATCTCCAGCTCCAACAAGAACAACTTCTTGATTTCTGTAGAAGAATCCGTCACAAACAGCACAAGCCGACACACCACCTCCTAATTGAAGGTATTTTTGTTCTGAAGGTAAACCTAAATATTTAGCAGAAGCTCCTGTAGAGATAATAACTGTTTCTGCATGAATTTCTTGAGTTTCGTTAACCCAAATTTTATGCACCTCTTCAGAGAAATCTACTTTAGTTACCCAACCATCACGGATATCTGTACCAAAACGTTTTGCTTGTTCTTGTAATTGAATCATCATATCTGGACCTGTAATTCCTTCAGGGTATCCAGGAAAATTTTCTACTTCGTTAGTTGTAGTTAATTGACCACCAGGTTGCATTCCTTGGTATAACACAGGAGACATATTAGCTCTGGCAGCATAAATAGCTGCAGTATATCCTGCAGGACCAGACCCCACTATAAGGCACTTTACTTTCTCAATAGTTTCAGACATAATTTCTTATCTTTTTATATGGACAAAAGTAGAATTTTTGAAGCAATCCTTACAGTTTAAGTTATTAAAAGTTATTATAAAATAATAGATTCTCTTGATAGTTGTAAGAATATAACAGACAAGAAAGCCTAATAGCGAAGTGTTATCCTTACGCTATTAGGCTTTTGTAAATATATTGTATCGTATTTTTAGACCATAAAATGAAGGCTTATTTACTTAAACATTTTTTTCATAAGGACTAAAGATCCAATTTTACCTGTGTACTCCACTACTGTTTGCACCCAGTTCAAAGGTCTTAAGTCGTTTTGTATATCTCCTTTTAAAGCTTTAAATTCTTCTGTAGCAATTTGGCGTTCTAAATCTAAACGCTTCAGCTCCGTCTTAATTTCTTTAAAATTTTTAAAATCCGTTTTCATAAATTAATCAAAGAATAAATCTGACATGGTTTCTATAAATTTCTGATCTATACGATGTCTGAACAAATAGACAAGAATGGCTAGGCATAAAAATAATCCTCCTATAATTAAAGCGCCTAATGCATAATTTTCTAACCAATATCCAATGGCTATAGCTGCAGAAATTGCTAAGAAAATGAAAGCAATAAATAAAAAAGAACCTATCAGCAACATTTTACCAAAAAGGCTCATCCCTCCAGTTAATTGCTGAAATATTTTCAACTTTAAATACTGGTGAGAAGTATCTACATACCGCTCACCAATATCTTTAGCTTTATTTGAAGTCTCATTTAAGGATTCAAAAACACTCATACATTATGATTTTTGAAATTTCTTATTCTGCTCTTTTAAATGTGCTAATTTTTTTTCAAGACTTGAAATAACATCATCTGCTTTATGACTAGCATCTGTAACAATAGATTCTATTTGCTCGTCTAAAGTCCCTCTAGAAGCCATAGAGCTATTAACCTTACTTCTTATATCTTGAGCACTACTACTCATTTTCTCTTTTAAATCCTTAGCTTCGCTATTCATTTTATCACGAGTAGCCAAAGCTTCATCAGCCAAACGCTTTCTCGTTTTACTTCCTTGGTCTGGAGCATAAAGAATTCCAAATAATGCACCTATAGCTGTTCCTGCTAAAAGACCTAATACGGTATTTCCACTTTTACTCATAATATTGTTTTTTAATGGTTTAAACTACTATTTAATTTCTACTGAATCTCTATCAAATCTACAAAATATTAAGATCTTTATAGTATTCTCTTGTACAATTTTAAGTTAAACTATATATATTTAACTTAAAAAATTATTTCTATTTTTTTTTGATGTTTGTGCCCCGAAATCACACTAAGGACACTCCAAAACTAGCACTATTTACCACAGCTAATTAACAGTATCGCATATTTTTTTAACGTTAATAAGCAGAGGTATCCAAAGTACGTTTTCTTATTCCCTTATTATAAAAACTGATGTATATTAGAAATGATTGCATCCGTAAAAAGAATGGCATTGCTCATTTAAATCCATAGATCGCATAAAAAAAGCCCTGCAATGCAAGGCTTTTTTCTACAATCTAAATCGTGAAAATTTTAATTATGAGGTCATTAAAATCGCTTCATCTACTTTAGCTCTAAGTGCTTTTAATCTATTTAATTCAATTTCTAAACCTTCGTAAATGGTATTTTTAGTTGTCTCAAAAGATGCTTTAGTCTCTTCTAACAAATTTTCGTAATACTTCACACCTTCTTTTAAGTTTTCAATAAAAGTTATAAAGTATTTTTCTTCTCTCTTATTAGTTATAGCGGGAGAGTCGTTAAACTTTTCAGTAATATAATCTACATAAATCGAAAGCTCTTTAACAAAAATGTTTGGGCGATGTGCTGAAACAACACTCTTAATTTCTCCATAAATGTGAGCCGTCATTTCTTTTAGACTCATTACTTTAGAAAAATAAGCCATGTTCGGACCTGGGCAAACAGAAACACCTTTACCTTCTGTTTTTGTATCCAAATTATACTTTAACAAAGCAGATGTGCCTAAGCCTACACATGCACATGACTTTACCGTAATTTTATTTAATGCTTTATTATATAAAGATTCGTCTAATCCTTGTTCATCTAATTGCTTAATCTTTAAATGCTGATATTGTCTAGAGGCAGTACACAAACCTTCTTCAGAAAATTCTTTATCTAAAGCGATAAACTTTTTTGGGCACGCACTTCCTGGTCTATTTTTATCAATGTTTCTACTCTTTTCTATGTCTTTAGTATTTCCTTTCAAACTATTAAAAGGCACACCTAATGGTGAAATATCACTTAAATACAGATCGTCTTCCTTGGCTTTCACCAACTGATCTAGAGTCTCATTATCTACAGTAGTCGCTTCGGGAACTAATAAAAATGGTGTTCCCCAACCTATAGAATCTAAATTGTATTTACTTAATAAAAATTCATGTTCTTCGGCTGTTCCTACACCACCTTGCGCGGTAATTTTAACAGGTAAAGGCATTTCTGGAACACAATACGATTTTGCAGTTAAAGCTTTGGTAAGTAATTCATGAAGCTCGTTTATTAGGACTTGCCTATTTATTGTAAACTCATTTAATATGGGCCCCATTAGTAATCCGTTTGTTGCAAATGCGTGTCCACCACAGTTTAGTCCAGATTCAATTCTAAATTCTGAAATCCAAATTCCTTTTTTCGCTAAGATCTTACCTTGAATTAAAGCGGATCTGTAATCGCTTACTTTTAGAATGATTTTCTTTTTAATGTAACCTGTAGCATCTGGATAAAAATCTTTAAAGTTTTCTATATAACTAAATAGATGCGGATTCATTCCTGCCGATAAAATTAAAGACGAGCTTAAATTAGAATTTGCATAGCCTCTTAAAGCCGCATGTGCATCGTTATACTCTACTGGTAATTTAACTTTATCCTTATAGTTGTCTTTATCGACTTTAGTCATGATATTAACATCTATACTACCTTTAACTAGATTATCTGATAAGAATTTCTTGGCTTTATCTAAATTAATCGTTCCAGAAATAGCGTTTACAAACTGCGCTTTCATTTCTGAAGTGCTAGGTAGCAAATTCAAATAATGCTTTAACTCTTCTGTACACGACTTATTAAGGTCTTTAAGTTGATTGAATTTCTCTTCGGTAACCTCATGTATCATATCTAAATAAGACGTAATACGTTTTGCTCTATAGTCTGGTTCTGAGTTATCTATTTCGTTATAAGGCAAATCAAACATCTTACAGTACATTTTACGTAGCTTTTCAAGTAAAATATCATCTACTAAAGATATGGCGGAATCAATTCCTAAATGAGACACCTTAAGTGGCGTATCTGCGGTAAACCCAATTCCCATAACGGGGATGTGAAAGGAATGTAATTTTTTCATTTTAATTGTTTTTAGTTACTCTTTTCTAGGCAAAAAGATTGACAAAAGTCTGATATTTTTTTTGCATAAATCATGACATTTATCATATTTAAAAACAACTACACAACTATTAATTTATTGATAATTAATCAAATACACTCATTTACAACCTAAAAAAGACACCCTTTACAGACTGTCTTTTGTTATATATTTTCCTTTTAAAATGTAATTTCGCAAACCAAAACCGTATTTATTTAACCACGTTTAGATTAGTGTTAATAATACATTTGGCATGCCATAGTCGCTATATTAAAACTTAAATTTCCGCTAATAATTCGATGTAAATGCATCCATAATTTTAGTGACTATTAACGCATCTTCTGCTGCACACGGATTTTCTCCTTTTCCTAAAAAATAATTATTAACAGCAGAAATCATTGGCTGTTGCACATGTTTCGGATTTGTAAATTTATAAATATGCTCCTCCCCTTTTTTAATACAAGTCACAACCTCTCCAAAAAAGGAAAAGATTATCCTGCCTTCGGTGCCATAAATTACACATTCGTCTTTTTGGTCGGCTTCTGCGACATTAAAACTCCAAATACCACGACACTGAATTCCATTTTTAAAATCGATTATACCATTAACAATCTCGTCGGCTTCTTTTTTATTTTTACTAATTGAAAATCCTTTAGCGCTGTTATATTCTCCAAAATACAGACACATTAAATCCAATTGATGAGGCGCTAAATCATGAAATAATCCGCCACCAGATACTTTAGGATTCAAACGCCAAGGCTTATCTGACTTAGCTATTAAATGAGATTTTCGTGCTTGCAATATCTGAATATCGGCAAAAAGCACCTCTCCTATTTCGTTATTATTTAACAGCTCTCGCACTTTCATAAATGCAGGTAAATGACGTCTGTAATGAGCCACAGTTAATTTAGTTTTAGCCCCGTTTAGAGCCGTTTTAATCTGTTCTGCCTCATCTGCGTTTAAAGCCATTGGTTTTTCTAAATACACGTGTTTTCCAGCCTTAATAGCATCTAAAGTATATTGTAAATGAGATGCAGGAGGTGTCGCAATATAAACAGCGTCTATTTCAGGATCTTCCAATATAGAAGACGCATTATTGTACCAATGTTTAATCGTATGGCGCTTAGCGAAATCTTCAGCTTTAGATAGATCTCTTCGCATTACAGATTTTAATTCCGATTGTTCTAATTTATAAAAGGCTGGTCCACTTTTAACTTCAGCGACATCTCCACAACCAATAATTCCCCAAATAATCTTATCCATATTAAACGCTTTACTTGTTTTACATCTATTGCATTTCAAATTTAATACTTTCAAATCAAACCACACACAACCAAAATTAAAGGAGAAGCCAGCGTTACGAAATGAAAAAAAACAAAAAACCGTGCTTATTGTAGAGCACGGTTTTTTTACTAAAATCAATAATTAAACATATATTAAGCGATAAAAATTATAGTCGGTACTGCTGTATAAATTCAATGGTAAAATGTGATTAAAATCAATTATTAAAATGATTTAAACACATTTCAACTTACTGTACTTGTTTCTGAAAAAGTTTACTAAATACAAGAAATAGCACCCCACATAATATCCATGCTGGAAAGGTTACAAAAGATAAGAATACATCGAATTGCACAGATATAAAATAGAATAATCCAAAACTTATCGCCCAAGCCCAAAACACAGATTTATTAAATGAAAGCTTAGCTGATTCTGCATAATTCTTAATGATACCTGCTTTTTTATGAAAGAAATGTTCGAACACTATAACAGCTCCAAATGGTGCTAAAATAAATCCGTAAAGCGCTACAAAATCTAAAAGTTTCATTGCAAATGCGGGAAATAAACCTGCAATTGTTGCTAACGATCCTGCCAGAATAGTCACTTTAGCCGTAGATAATTTTGGTAAAATTGCTTGAAAAGCCAATCCAGCTCTGTAAATAGTTGGGTTTGCAGTTGTCCAACCCGCTAAGACTACAGCAATAATTCCAAACACACCAATAGCATTATGTGCCATAGGTCCTGGCGCAACTGGTGGTGCTTCTCCAAGACTTAAGAACGCTTGTGCTTCTGGCGATTTTAAATATACTGCATATAATAATGCTGCTGCAATCCACGCCATATAATGACCAACATACATCCCTGCAGCGGTAACCCAGCCTACGCGTGCGCGTTTTGCAAAACGGAATACAGATAAATCAGACATTCCAACATGCATTGCTCCATTAGCAAACCATGACCAGATTACAACATGCCAAAATGTAAATTTAATCTGACCAGGAAATGGATCACTACCTTCTCCCCAAATGTTCCAAAAATCTGAAAAACTAGTAACACCCAACTGACTTAAAGCCACGATTCCACAAGCTAAAAAAGCCAATACAATAAATGGAGACATCCAATCTGCTGCTTTACTCACAGTCTCATATCCACGAGCCGCAATAATAGATATCACTGCTCCGATAAGAACCACAATAATAATCCACGTCGCCCCATTAGGCATCGTATCTGTTAACTTAGGCATAGGCATATCGAAAGGGATTCCGACCGCCGTTGCAGAAACCGTTATCATGGCTCCTGCTAAAAAGCAAAAGAGAATACCGTTCGCTAAATTATAACCTGTCACTAACTTCTTACCACAAATTTTTTCTAACTGAAAATATAACGTCAACCTGTTTTTTACAGCTATTTCTGCAGTTAAAAACCGCCAGCTTAAAACGGCTAATAAGTTTCCGATTAATAAACCAACTATTAAATCGAACGCGCTTACACCTGCCGTTAAAAACAGTGGTCCAATCATAAATTCTGTTCCAGCTGCATGTTCGCCAGCATACATGCCAATAAAACATTTCCAACTTTTAAGTTTCGATTGTGGGACAGGCTCTCTTTCAAATTCGCCGCCAGAAGACTCCGCAATAGCGTCTTCGTTAATACTGTATTGTGTCATTATTTTAGTTAGTTTGTTTGTTTACTCTTGTGTGTTTTCAGGTATTTTGAACGACTATAAATTCGGTTATAATTTATTCTTAGTCATCCAATGCTATTAATTAATACTACCGCACGTTAAGCCAATATTTAGATTACGCTCTTGTGCTTTTCTTATAAAATCTACTCTTGAAGTACACTAGACTTCAAAAGCGATTTTATTATTTTATGCTAAAAACTTTTTTCTTAAGTCTTCAACTTGTTCATCATTTATTGGTACCATTTTCCCAAGCGAACTTCCCAACACTATAGATTTTGCACTAAATTCGGCAACCTCTAAATAATCGAAAGTTTCAAGTAATTTATCTCCTGTAATAATTACAGAATCATTTTCTATAATCATTGCCGTTGTACACGCTTTAACCAAATCAGAATTATCGTTTCCTTTAAAATGATCGCCGTACTTTATGGTTCTTATATCTTGTAAAAAGATCCAACTCTCCGGGATAGTACGCACATTTAAATAGGTACTAGTAATACCAAACGCCATTAAATATGGAGACTGCGTTGTGATAATAGAATTGATTTTAGGATTATTTTTATAAATTTCTTGATGAATCCATGACGCACGACTAGGATTTTTCCCTGATTCGCGCTTACCATCTTTTATCTGAACAATATCATCAAGATCTAAATCCCAGCGGTTAATTCCTGTAGGTGTAATTAAAAAATCATTGCCTTTCCAACGGGCAGATACCGTTCCGTAAGAACTAATCATTAAGCCTTGCTGGCAAGAGCGCTCTACAATCTTTTTGATTTCCAATCGTTTTTCAACCTCATCGGAAGCATATGCAACAACCTCTTGTTCTGGCAACACAGCAGTGGCCTGAGCTTCGAATGCATCAATTTGAGTATCTGTTAAATAATTAGGAGTTCCTATTTGTGATCCATATAAAATAGTGCTTGCGCAAAACTCTAAAGCTTCAAAACGCTCGAAAGCATCTGTTAAATCACTTCCGCCTAAAACAGTTCCGTGATTCTCCATGATTATTGCTTTGTATCCTTTTTTAAATTCTTCACCAATAACACCGCCTAACATTTCACTTCCTGGCAGTTCGTATTCTGCATAACCAATTGGTCCGCAAACATGTTTTGCCTGAGAAATAACATTTGTATTCGGAATTTGTCGAACAATACTAAAAGCCACCAATGCAGGTGGATGCGCATGAATTACAGATTTTATATCTGGTCTAGACTCATAAATTGCTTTGTGAAAAGGAAATTCTGAAGACGGTTTATGTTTTCCGATAATGGTACCGTCTTTCTGTACACATATTATATCCGACGCAATTAAAGTCCCTTTATCTACTGCAGAAGGCGTTACCCAGATATCGCCATTCTCGTCCATAATGGATATATTTCCACCAGAAGTGGTTGTCATTCCTCGTTTGTAAATCCGACTTAAAATTGTGGTTATTTGATCGCGAGGATGAATTAATTTGATTTTCTTGTTCATTTTTTTTAATATTTAACCTATTATAAAAGGGGTATGCTTTTTTAAGGCATAATTTTTTTTGAGAAATTTTGAATTTAATTTACTGTCTGAAATGGATATTGCAGAACCTAAAGCCGATCCCATTGATGCATTTGTGGTTCTTAACTTTTTACCCTTAAAGTGATGTGCCAGCAACTTAATATACACCTCGTTATCGGTAAAACCACCATCTACATAAATACGAGTTACATCGTCGGTCCCAATTGCTTTATTTATACTTTTTACCTGTAAAAGAACGAGCTCCATCATTAATTGATGGTATGCTTTTTCATAGGTATCGTAAACGATTTCTGTTTTATCAGGCATCGTTTCGTCTATTATACTTCCCCATCTAAACCGATGTTTAAAGTCTTTGTTTAGTTCTATATACGTATCGTAATCAAACTTTACAGCACGGTGAAAATTATCATCCACTTCAAAAAAAGCATCTAATTTTTCGACTTGTAATTTATATTCATTTCCTAAGAAAAGTCGTGTGGCCTTAACTGGTTTTCCGTTAATTCGCATGTAATTTATTACATCTGTTCCATCGGATTCTTTTGTGATAGGATGCTCTGTAAACGGATTAAAAACAATGCTCCATGTTCCTGTAGACACTAAAACAAATTTTTTGTTGATGCTTCTCACATAAGGCAACAGCGCCGAAGAACTGTCATGAATCCCTACTCCAATTTTAATACGCTTCCCATTGTAATTCATATTTAAACTGGTTTCAGTCGATACAATTGGAGGTAATATTTTGTGTAGTTCTTCCTTATAAACCCACTCGTGATAATCTTTTTCTTGATAGTTCCAAAGCCCTGTATGACAGCCAATACTGGTGTATTCGCTTAAAGGGATACCTGTAAAAATGTAACTTAGATATTGAGGTAAATGCAATGCATATTTTATTTTTTTAAAAACCTCTGGTTGCTTCTTTTTTAGCCAATACAACTGTAATCCAGAATTAAGCATACTTAAATCTGTACAACCTGTTGTTTTTAAAAATGCGTCTTTCGGACCATGAGTTTCAAAAAAAGAATCAATAATATCCTGATCTAATGGCTTTGTGTAATTATATAAAGGTGTTAACGGATTTCCATTCTCATCGATATGCACGAAACTCGCGCCATAAGTTGAAAAATTAATCGCTTTAATATTAAATTCTTCAGCTTCTAAAATGCGATTAAATAACGATTTTAACCAATTTTGAAGTGCTTCTAGATTTTCTGTCGGATGACCATCTTCATCTTCTATTTCGTCAAAACGCGCATATTCTTTGTAGACTTCTTTAAAATCATCATTAAACAGAAAAAACTTCTTGTTGGTTTTTCCAATATCAAATACAGCTGTTACATTTTGTTTCATAACCATTATAATCCTGAAGCAATTGTGTGTTTCCCGCGTTCCTCTATCAAAGTTTGTCTAACATCTAATCCTCTATATAGTGCTAACGGATCTAAAGCACCACCAGATTGCAATCTAGCTTGTGCCAATAAAGGTCTTACATCTGTACGATATGCACGCTGTAAAATTTCTTGACATGCCACAACATCATGAACCGATTGTGCTTGTTTTAATGCAGATTGATCGACTAACAATGCTTTAGCATAGGCTTCTTGAATGGCTTCTAAAGATTGCATTAAGTCTTCTAACGGATCTTTAATATTATGACTCGCATCTATCATCCATGATAAATCTGGGTTTTGCGGATTGTTTTGCATACCATAAACCAATTCATTAAAAATCAAGAATAAAGCATAAGGTTTTACGCTTCCTACAGTAACATCGTCGTCACCATATTTACTATCATTAAAATGAAATCCGCCTAATTTACCTTTCAGCATTAAGGTTGAAACGATTTGTTCGATATTTGTATTTGGTAAATGATGCCCCAAATCTACAAGTGTATAAGCCTTGTCTCCACAAGCATTTGCGAGCATAAACGATGTTCCCCAATCTTGAATAACAGTACTATAAAAATTAGGTTCGTAAGGCTTGTATTCAATAAACATTTTCCAGTCGTCTGGAAGTGTTTTATATATAGATTTTAAACTATTTTCTGTATTTGAAAGTACGGTTTGAAAATTATTCTGACCAGGAAAATTAGCACCATCTGCCAACCAAACGGTTAAGCTTTTAGATCCTAATTTTTCACCAATTTTAATAACGTCTTGGTTATGCGCAATGGCTTGTGCTCTTATGGCTTCATCGGTATTACATAAAGATCCGAATTTATAACTCTCCTTGGCATTAGCCTGATCTTGAAAAGTATTAGAATTCACCGCATCGAACTTTAAATTTAAAGATTTCGCTTGCTCTTTAATGGCATTATAATCTTCTGGCACATCCCAAGGAATATGTAAAGAGATCGCTCCTGCAGTTTGTGTAAGCGCATGTAAAAGTCCAACATCGTCTAACTTCTGCGTTAAATTTGAAGGCTCTCCAAAATAAGAAAATCGTCCGAAGCGTGTTCCTCCAGCACCTAAAGCCCAACTCGGAATAGCGACTTGAAATTTAGCTAGAGCATCGACTACATTTAGCGTATTTATATTTTTTTTATCTAAAGTATCACCTAAAAAATCAAATTGATTTTGATGTTCTTTTATAGATTTTTCGTTGAATTCTGAAATGTGAGATTCGTATAATTTCATGTCATTTAATTTTTTTCAAAAAAAACCTTTCATTAATATATTTCAACTCATGAAAGGCTTTAAAACAATTCTAAAAAACAAATTAATTAATAAGTATGGCAATATAATTCCTGATATTACAAAAGCGCTTACCATTTTTCTGTAACCATAAAAAAACTCTAGACGTTTTATTTATCAAGAAATTTAATAAAACGTGGCAATAGCAATTTACAAGCATTATATTTTCATGTATAAAAATAATGGATAAGAATATTATATCTATCCTGTACTGTGCGGTATTTGTAAATACATGTTAATCTAGATAAGTAGGCGACCTAATTTTATATTAATCCTTTTATTAATCTTTATATTGCATTAAAATAAAAGGATCGAGATTTATATGATGCTAGATTACATTAAAATTGATGAGCACTCCAGAAAACCAAAATACAAACAAATAGTAGATGCTATTATTGATAATATTTCTAATGGGAATTTAAAAGTAGACGACAAAATCCCTTCTATTAATAAGTTTAGTGAGGAGTATTATTTATCTAGAGATACCGTTGAAAAGGCATATAGTGTATTAAAATCTCGTAAAATAATAACGTCTATACGCGGTAAAGGCTATTACATTACGAGAACCAAATTAATTTCGAAAATTAATATTCTATTCATAATTAATAAATTGAGCTCTTACAAACTGCGAATTCATAATTCGTTTGTAGAAAGTATGGGAGCGAACTCGCATACCGATTTATTTATATACCATTGCGACGAATCATTGTTCCTGAATTTAATAGATAAAAATATAGGTGCTTACGATTACTATATTATTATGCCCCATTTTAAAACCGACCATTTAAAGCATATTAGTATTACGGATAAAATTACACGCGCCATAAATCAAATTCCATCAGAGAAATTGATTATTATGGACAACAACAATAATCTAGTAAATATCGACGCTGATATTGAAGTGTATCAGGATTTTGAAAATGACATTTACAATGCCTTAGTAGAAGGTTACGATAAAATTAAAACCTACAAAACCATTTTTTTAATATATCCAGATAAATCGGTCTACCCTTATCCCAGACGTATTTTACACGGTTTTAAAAAATTCTGTGTCAATTACAACATGAATTTTGAAGTTATAGATGAACTTTATGAAGATATTATCCTGAAGGAAGGTGACCTTTTTATTACTATTGAAGAATCTGATTTAGTGAATTTAGTTAAAGGTATACGCGAATATAATTTTGAATTGGGAAAAAATATTGGTGTTATTTCATACAACGACACGCCTTTAAAAGAACTTTTGGGGATCACAGTAATTTCAACAGATTTTAAAGCCATGGGAGAAACGGCGTCTCAAATGATTTTGAATAAACAAAAAGGTAAAATTAAAAATAAATTTAATTTTATAGACAGGAATTCACTGTAACCCATTGCTATAAAAAGTGAAGTGTTATAGAACACCTTTACCATGTTATAAGTATATAAACCTAAAAAACGCTTTGCAGTTATTGCAAAGCGTTTTTTGTGTTTATAGGAGAATTTTGAATGCAGTATTAAATCAATACTTAATCACTTTATAAGTTAAAGAATAAATATTCCTAGTATAACATCATACCAATTGCTTTAATATCTTATACTATTTTAATATAATCTCAATCACAGGTATTTCCACATTTGGTTTCACAACAGGCAATCTTAGATTTATATCATTTTCGCCTAACCCACCTCCGGCTCCAGGACCAAACCCACTAGGTTTTGTGATTTTAATTTCTGACATATCATGTAAAAACTGAACATATTTTACTTTTCCTTTCAGACCTTTAATTGTGAAATTTTCTAAAGGATAATCTATTAAATGAACATAAAGCCTATGTGTTGTTGGGTTATAAGTTAAAATTGCATTTTCTGGGGTTTCAAAACCGTCTGGAGCTTGAGTACAACCATAAATAGATCTCGAGTTATATTTCATCCAATCTCCTATATCTTCCAAAGCACCTTCTGCTCTATAATCGATTTCTCCTCGACCTGTTGGTCCCACATTTAATAATACATTGCCACCTTTACTTACCGATTCGATTAATAATACGAGTAATTGTTTGTTATTTTTCCAAGTCAATTCATCTCTATAATATCCCCACGACCCGCTAAAAGTCTGACATGTTTCCCATGGTATTTTTTCACCTTCGTAAGTTGGCCATTCGTTAACTTTAAATTGTTCTGGGGTTGTAAAATCCCATCCACCAGCATATTCTTTAATATCCAAGCGGTCGTTAACGATGATTTCTGGTTGTAGTTTTCTTACTAATTTCATTAATTCTACCGCATCCCAATCTTCATAGCCTTTTCCATGTTTTCCTGGAAATGAAAAATCCATCCATAACATATCTACCTTTCCGTAATTGGTTAAAAGCTCTGTAATCTGATCTTTTAAATAGTTATGATATTTATCCATGTCACGTCCTTTGTTCAAAATTTTATATTCGTCCTCATCTTTTGGTGCTTGCGGATGAATTCTATCTATGGTATAGTCGGGATGATGCCAATCTATAACAGAATAATAAAATCCGATTTTGAGGCCTTCTGCCCGGAATGCATCTACCCATTCCTTTAGCGCATCCTTGCCATAAGGTGTATTTGTAACTTTATATTCTGTAAACTCGGAATCGAATAACGTAAACCCGTCATGATGTTTTGTTGTTATGACAGCATATTTCATACCAGCCGATTTTGCTAATTTTGCCCATTCCTGTGGACTATATAAATCTGGGTTAAAATTATCGAAGTATTTTTGATACATAGCATCAGACATTTTCTCGTTTTTCTTAACCTTTTCATGTCTAGCCGCTAAAGAATACATTCCCCAATGAATAAACATACCAAAACGATCGTTTGTCCACCATGCTAAACGCTCTTTTTTCTCTTGTTTCGTTCCATATCTTTTTATCTTGCGCCATAACGTTTATACATAATAGACATGTTAATAAAATGAGTACTATTTTTTTTATAAAATCTAATTTTGAAAATTGCCCGTCAACTTCTATAAAAAACTTTCAAGATGTAAAAAATTAATCTGATTCCTTTGCGCCAAAACAAGATGTAACGAAAAGAAAACTAAACATATAAAAATAATTTTATTAATCATCTATCCCTGTATTTTAAAATTTTTAATAGTTTTATTTCGTGCAAATGTAATACGGGAAATGGTAACATATTTTACCGAATTCTCTAATATACCAACCACCTGAATTGAATCTTTCAACACCTAAACTATAATTTTCGCATTTTTTAATGGCAATATCATACTCGGGCCAATAATACGATTATGGGGTATTTCATCCAAGAAGCACTCACCTGCACGATCCAATTCCTCCAACACATTTCTTACCATACGGTATTCTTCATGTAAATTAAAAGTGCGATGATTTTGATACTCTCTGACAAATGGTATTCTCCAAACAATATATGAATCATTAATTCGAACTCTGAATTGCTTGCTTTGAATTGAGTTGCTTTGAATTGAGTTGCTTTAACTAAGGCAAAAGTCATAGTATTCACAGGTTCGGTGCGTGATATTTTAATAATGTTTATGTTATATATTTTCTACGACTAAAATAGGTTTTCCTTTAAAAAACATCATTTAAGAAGGGCTTTCTTCTTGTTTTAATTTCTGAGGTTGTTGAAATTAATGATTTTACATAACTAAAAACTCATCATATTATGGCATCAAATAAGTCTGAAATTAGTATTTCTATTAACACCTATATTAGCTAAAATGAGTAACATTGAAAGATTTCAAATTGAATAAATTTAGTCATCATCTATTTTAAAATTTAGAAAAAAAAAGTTAAGGTGCACTGAAACGGCCTTCAGTAGATCTTGACTTCGTCTTATAATTGCATTAATAAAACAGCACGTTTTAGTAATCTACTACAATGCTTTTTTAATCGCTTGTAATACTAAAGGTTCCATAATAAGATAGCCATCTGCATTTGGATGAACAGTATCTTTACCCAATTCCTTTTTCAACCCTTTTTCTTCATTTACCATGGGTGTATAATAATCTAGATAAACCATTTTATGATCTTTAGCATAAGTCTCAAGACGCATATTTAAAGCAATAATTTTATCTCCGGGGTCTGCCGATGGACTCCAAGAATAACTAGATGCGGGCAATACAGAAGCCAAGATTACTTTTACATCATTTGCTTTTGCCAACTCTGCCATAGAAAATATATTTGCTGCAATACCTTCAAGACTAATAGCTCCTCTATTTCCTGCAATATCGTTTGTTCCTGCAGAAATAATGACAACTTTAGGTTGCAACGCAATGACATCCGATCTAAATCGCAACAACATTTGCGAGCTTGTTTGTCCGCTAATCCCTCTATTGACAAAAGATGGATTTTCTTCAAAAAAGACACCATGATTTCTTGTCCAAAAATCGGTAATTGAATTACCAATAAACACCACTCTATTTTCTTTTTTAGCAGGCGCTTTTAATTCCGCATTCTCCTTTCTATAACGTTCTAAATTGGCCCAGTCTTCTGTAGGTGTTAATTGAATTTTTATAACTGTAGCAAAATCACTTGGGGGTATTTCAGGTACAAAAATAGTTAAACTACCATCCACTAATTTTGTTCTCAATCGTTTCTCGCCGTAATTTAAATAGGCCGTTTCTACATTAATTTCTCTATCGATAATAAGTTTTCCATCTTTTGGCCAATCTAAAACATGAGCATAAAGCACATCGTCCTTCTGCGTGTAGTTCCCCCAATTTGGTTTTTTAAAGCCACTCTTTGAAGTGTCAAAAAAAGCTTCTGCATTTGCTTTATTCCAAATAGCTTGTTCTGTAATCTGCGTATTATTAGAAAGCGTTGTTTCCTGAGCAAAACCAATATGCATATAAGCTATAGCAATGCACGCAAGTATTATAGAACGGTTTAGTAATTTCATTTTATAAGTTTTATCTAAATTAATTTGTTCTTATTTTAATGCGCTTTTCAGCTTGGTTTCTCATAATTAAAAGCTCCATTTCATCGGTCTTATTTTCAACATTTATTTTGAAAAAATCCTGAATATTTTTCACCGATTTTCCATCTACCTGAAGAATAACATCGCCCGTTTTAATACCGTTATTTTGTACTGCAGGACTTAGATTTCTTGCACGTATTATTATTACACCTTCCGCTGTAAACAATCCGTAAACCGATTGTTCTTGTTCTGAATCTACATTTTTTATAGTATTTCGTAACCAAACCACTTCTTGACTACTTGTATCTCCAGACGCTCCTTTTATTACAGGAATTTCAGGGGTTTTAGCAATTTTATTTAAATCTTCTTTTTGAACTCCAAACTGATCCATTGGAAAATTTTTGAAACCTAATTTTAATGCTGGTGAATTTGACGTAACACTAAAATCTAAATGTGCAGGATCTTTATATAGCGGATCGCCATAGGCACTATGCATATCACTACCATACATTTGAGGAATCATCATTGAAACTTCATTTGGAAACAAGTTATAATCCAACTCTTTTGCTGGTCTAAAAGTTCCAAATTTATACACATCACCCACAATATTTTTCTTAAAAACATCTTCACTATTTCCAAACCAAACATGCATATGAAATGAATTGTTTACCATAATATTATTTTCTACAACACGATTAAAGCCTTCTCGTAATTTAAGGCCGTTATTAAGCATTAAATTATTGTAAATATGGTAATTTGAAGAACCATCGTCTAAATCGATATCCCAACCATGATCACAACGAAAACGATTATTTCTTATAATTGTAGTTTTCACGGCATCCCATGTGTACATATCTGGAATTTCTGTAGTAAGACTATCCATAACATCACGTTTTGGATGCCAAAAACGATCTCGTCCCCAAGAATTAAACGACCCATGATCGCTAGTTTCTAAAACGGTATTAAACACATCGTTATACTCTAAAATATGGCCACCCCAAGTACCATCCCCAATATTAATTCCTGCTCTTGGCACGTCGTAAATACTATTATGACTAACGGTAATATCCATCGCCATAGCAATTTCTACTCCTGCTGTTTGTTTTTCGATCCTTCCAATTCTATAAATTAAATTATTTTCTACCACAGAGTTTCTAGGGTACAATTCGTTTTTAGGACCTGAAATGGTATCCATATCTTTGATGTCTACAAATTCGCCATAATTAAATGACGGAGAACGCACCGCCGAAGGATCCCCGACAAAAGACACCGCACTCGCTCCATTTTCATGAATATGGTTACCCTTTACTTGTAATCCGGAATTGTATTTGCTCACCATAATCACGTTTCCTCCCAAATTGGTAAATTCGCTATCGGTTACCTCACAATTTTCTGTCCCTTCAAAAAACAAAACACCACCTCTGTAAATAGACCAATCACTTCTTAATAACTGCTCGTAATTTTCCATGAATGTGCGCTTGGTATATTTAAATGTGATACCACTTATAGTGACATCTTTTACCGGATTTTCTAAAGTCCCAACAACTTGAATTAAATCTTTAAGCACTGCAACTTCAACAGTCGATGTTTCTAAATTCTGATTTTGCGTAGGCCAATAGTATAATTTATGTGTATCTGTATCCAAGTACCATTCTCCCGGACTGTCTAATTCTTCGAATACATTTTCTACCATTCGAAACTCCTTATGCGGCTTAGAACTACGGTTATTTTGATGTCCGCCTTCTAAAATCGCTGTACCATCTTCGTTTACTCCAGTAATTACAAAATGAAACCCACCCCATTTTCCACCATGTAAGGCATGGAAATAAGTGCCTTCAGGGTTTTTCCATGACGCAATACGTTCTTTTGAAATCGCGTCTGGAGCAGAACCTTGCCAATATTGAGAAGCTTCGTCATAATTAGGATAACGTGCTAGAATTTGTGATTCCCCATTAATCACAAGCTGATCAAAATCTAAATCTTCATCTACATCTGCCATAAATATATGGTCGTTATAGCTTTCCCACTTAAGCGCTAAAGTCTTAGATCCTTTTAAGGTTACATCCGAAGCATCTGATCCAATTATTGAAATCCCACTCAACTCAGGGGTAATTTTTATCGCTTTTTCTAAATTATATTCACCTGCAAGTATCCTTATGTCAATATCTAAATCTGGATTGCCTTGTTTTAACTCTGACGCATTTTGAATGGCGTCTTCTAAACTCGAAAAGGGCTGTGATTTCCTTCCGTTAGCTTGATCTGTTTTTTCTACCGAGACATACAACGTTGTAACTTCGTCTTGAGAAGTCCCACACGAAAAGAATGTAAGTGCACAGATTAAAATGAATGAAACATGCTTCATAACTACTGTGATTTTAATATTTTAAATTGTTGGTTTACCTTTTAAATAGCCTATAGATTCTAAAAACAAGTCGGATTCATGAACCGTTTCTATATAATATTTATCATCGTTTTGCCTGCCTTTATTGAAAAAACCGTGAGGCTGACCATCATATAAATGAAGATCACAGCGATTTCCCGCAGCTTTCATATCTACTTCAAATTTTTTGATTGCACTTACAGGAACATGCTGGTCTTTTGTTCCGAAAAACATAATTGTTGGTGGTGCATCTTTTTTAATATTATGCAAAGGCGATATTTCCATATAACGTTCTCCTATTCTGTCGTAACCATAGCCACCAGGCCCATTATCTATCACCGGATTTAAAAGTACCAAAGCATTGGCTGCCGCACTTACCGAGGTATCTTCATTAGGTTCGTCTAAACCGGGAATCATAGCTGTCGCCGCAGCAATATGTCCACCTGCAGAGGCTCCCATTATCGCAATCTTCTTAGGATTAATATTATAAGTCTTCGCTCCTGATCTTAAAAATCGTATCGCAGATTTAGCATCACTAACAGCTTCAAAAGGGGTTGTGTTCTGACGAGTTTCTACTCTATAATCTACCAAAACCGTAACCATACCTCGAGACGCAAAATACTTCGCTTGCGGTTCTAATTGCGACAATTTCCCGCTTTTCCAACCGCCGCCAAAAAACAAAACAAGTGTTGCATATTTTTTATGTTTTCTAAAACCCTTCGGTTTATAAATATCCATGGTTAATGTATCTCCATCTATAATTTTATACACCACGCGTTTAGGAACGGTATCGAAATCTATTTCTTTTAAGCTCTTATTTTTTCCTTGTACCGAAATAATTGTCAATAAAAAAAGGAAAATTAGAACGACATACTTATTCATCATTATTATATTTTTTAAAACTCTATTATTCATTTTATATGAAACCTAGTAATAAAACAAATGGTTGAACTTATTCTGAAACACCTTGAATTTATGAGGTTCTCCAGACATTTAGCATCATTTTTTTTTGATCAAATTTAAAATCTACATTTATAAACTAGAGCATCTATTCTTAATTAGAATAAAAATTATCGTGACTCGGTTTACCTTTTTAGAATTCCTTATCTGTGAATAGCTTTACAATTTGCCTATTTTTCAATCGTATACATCATTTTCACCAACTACTGATTAGCTCCCACTTACAACTTAATAAACTCATTTTAAAAAGTCAACATTATTCCAAATATATAACATTATATAGCGTTAAAAAACTGTTTACTTTAATAAAAATAATTCATAGTATTAAGAATTCAGATTATCGCATTTAAAATTACTTCGTATAAATCGAAAGCCGGTATATTTTAAAAATAGTCAACAAATTATTTTTTTATCATTTAACACCTCTCAAAAATAAAATACCAAACCGAAAATCTATTTCAGTGAAAAACTGAGACTTATTAAGGCATTAGTGGACTTCATTTTATATATTTGACCTTGTGTGAGATTTAAAAACAGGTATAGACCTATAGAATTAACGCTATTTTTTAACCTCTATTTTACTAATTATTACCCTCTAACTATGAAACACTATTATTTTTTATTTACCTTTTTAATCAGTTTATCCATTTCGGCTCAGGTGGAGAAGGCGACTTTTAAACCTTATTTATTTATGTCGTATTCTGATGACATTCCAGACACACACATATATGGCGCCATGCACTATACTAATATTCACAATACCGTACCAGACGAATGGGTTGGTAGTTTTTACCAAAGTGGCATGATGCATACGTGGTATAGACCGGCAAAAATATACGACCTCCCCGATTACCACAGAGATGCGTATGGTTACCATTCTATAGAAGGTGGCGCTGGATATAAGCCCGCGAACAGCTTTCACAATTACAAAACACCACAAAAATTTACAATGGGTGGTGTTGCTGGTGGTTTCGGAGCTTTTAGTAATGGCCCAGGCCAAGGATCTCCAGGTTTTAAAAACTCAAGAAAATCGCCTACTCTACGTTGGGAAGATAATACTGGACGTTATGGCGCGGCAGTAATCAGTAATAATCTACTTTTTCCATTAGATGGTATCGGATTTGAAGAAGGAGAAAATAACAAGATGTTCGGTTACGGGTATTATGCACTTCCTTTAACAGAACCAAAAAGCACCACGGCAGGGCAAAACAAACCGACAGGAAATCGATCTTGGACATTGTTCTTTAATACCGAAAACTTTAGTGGCCCGGTGGCATTTCACACACCTTACCACTGGTCTAAGCGCTCTTTAACTCAAGAAAGCACCATTGGAAGAAACCTAGATAATAGCTTATTAAAACGCTCTCCTCGTTTTCAAAGAGAAACCAATAATCTCCCTGCAAAAAAATGGGTGAATTCTAATGGAGATACGTATTATAAAATTTCTCCCGCGCTTATGCCAATGGATGCCGATGGTATAGGACGTATTGGAACCATGCCTATGAATATGGATGACACTATGTGGAATGCAGTAAGCAATTGGTTTAACGGCGGACCTGTAGCTTCAACAAACTTCAATGCGAAGGAAGGTGCTGTGCATATTAGAACAAACACCAATTTTAAAGCGTCTTATAGATTAGACAAAACAAAATATATCGCTTCGGCAGACTTTGTAACTAGAGTTAGTGATCCTAACGATCCCTCTGCGGCGGCATTTAAATGGAAAGGTGATTTAATTGAAAAAGTCGAAGGACGTAACCTCGTTAAATTACCAGAATATTATGTGCTATTGAAAGGATCCAAATCACCGAAAGCAATCGCTGCATCTGAGGTACCTGAAGAAAGTGGTTTAAAGGCGTTAGACTCTAGAGCAGATTATGAAAACGATTGGGAATTTGATAACTATAATCGAGAAGCTATTTATACGCCTATGCTCCCAGAATATACATACAGCGATAAAGTTGTAGATGCTTGGAAAACCCCAGGACCTACCGCTGGTCCCTACTACGCTAAATTAGAAGACGGAAGCACAGCTGTTTATTACTGGTATAAATTTAATGAACAACCATCTATATTAAATTCTGATATGGACGAAGCAGAACGCGCACTTATTCAAAAAAGAATAGAGCTTATTCATACAAACTGGCATAGCGACGACCAATATTTCCCAGACCCAAAACAGGAAAAAATATCACTTGATAAAAATTTATTGGTAACACCTCCAAAAGGATTAGAAGTCGGATATGTGCCAATTTGCATCCACCAACAACTATCTACAGAAAAGTTACCCGATTTTCCAGAAATTAATAGACTAGAGACAAAATAGGAAAATATGGTATCCTAAAACGTAGACCGCAGGTTGTCCACATAGGAATTTGATTTCAGATTCTAAAATTAATTATAAACAGATCGACTAATTTTGGTAATACAACTGTGAACCCGATCTCATCTTTTAGCAAAGCACCTCTAAGAATCGGGATTATTTAATCCCGATTTTGCTTTTTTATAAAGTTTGTATTAAGAGGTATAAAAATAATTGCTAGTTTTAGGTAATTCAATGTTAGTTGCTTTGTTTGCTTGCTTCTTATTTTCCTTCGGAATATCTGTACCTACAAACACACAACTTCTTTTATCAAAACTATCAGTAAAGGCTACAAATAACAAAGAGAATAATATGAAAAATTTTATAATCTTGTTGGTTACACTACTAACTACACTTCCGTCAATTGCACAAGATATCACTGGTCAATGGAACGGTATCTTAAAAGTCCAAGGAACACAATTAAGACTTGTATTTAATGTTACTAAAACTGAAAATGGTTTTAGCTCTACAATGGATAGTCCAGACCAAGGTGCAAAAGATATTCCCGTTACAAATACAACTTTTGAAAACCCAAAAATTAAATTCGAAGTGACTAATGCGAGAATTGAATATGAAGGGCAGCTAAGTGGCAATGAAATTATTGGAACTTTTAAACAAGGTGGACAAGAATTTCCAATGAATTTATCAAAAAACGCAATCGAGAAAGACGTTATAAAACGACCACAAGAACCTCTAAAACCTTATCCGTATTATTCGGAAGATGTGTCATTTAAAAACACGAAAGCTAATATTTCATTAGCAGGAACACTGACTTTACCAAAAAAAGACGGCATTTTTCCAGTAGTCATTTTAATTACAGGAAGCGGACCACAAAACAGAGATGAAGAACTATTAGGACATAAACCCTTTTTAATAATTTCAGACTATTTGACTAAAAATGGAATTGCAGTTTTACGTTATGACGACAGAGGAATCGGTCAATCGACAGGAGATTTTGAAACGGCAACTTCTGCAGACTTTGCAACCGATGTAGAAAGTGCTATGACATACCTAAAAACAAGAAAAGAGATTAACAAAAATAAAATTGGTCTAGTTGGACATAGTGAGGGTGGTTTAATTGCGCCTATGGTCGCATCAAAATCGAAAGATGTTAATTTTATTGTATTATTAGCAGGCACAGGGATTCAAGGAGATAAATTATTATTACTCCAACAAGCACTAATCGCAAAAGCTAATGGAGTCCCGCAAACGGATATAAACGAATCAATTCAAACAAACTCAAAACTATTTGAAATGGTTGTTAAGTCCGATGATAATTCAAAGTTAAAAGCAGATTTAACTGATAAATTAAATGAATTACTTAAAAACACACCAAGTACAGAAATACCAGGAGGAATGAAAAAAGAAGCATTTATTTCAATGCAAGTAAATCAAATTTCAAGTCCTTGGATGGTATATTTTATGAAATTTAATCCGTCTACAATACTAGAGCAAGTAACCTGTCCTATATTAGCTGTAAATGGAGAAAAAGATTTACAAGTACCTTCCAAAGAGAATTTATCTGCAATAAAAAAAGCACTGACAAAAGGAGGGAATTTAAATGTAACAACAAAAGAATTTCCAAATCTGAATCATTTATTTCAAGAGTGTGAAACGGGATCACCAAATGAATATGCTACTATTGAACAGACATTTTCACCAATTGTATTAGAAGAAATAACAACGTGGATAAAAACACAAACGGAATAAAAACTTTTGCTAACATATAATTCCCCTTCCAAAATACCTGGCACACAATTACAAAACCATTTAAAAACAGTAATTATAGAAAATGGGATTAAATAATTATGAAAGTTTAAATCAATGATTAAAATAGTAAAAGCAAGTATTGAAGATTCTGAACTGATTGCTGAAATTGGAAAAAAAGCGTTTCTAGAATCTCACGGAGATAGCGCATCTCCTGAAGACCTTAAGAGTTTTATTTCCAAAACTTACACTACGGCGCATATATCTAAAGAGTTCGAAAACATTAAAGTTCAATATCATATTATCTATTTCAATGATAGTGCTGCTGGATTTTCAAAAATTGAATTAAACACACCTCACAAAGACATAAAAGATTTAAACATAACTAAACTTGATAGACTGTATCTTTTAAAAGCCTATTTAGGACAACAATTAGGGGCGAAACTGTTTGATTTTAATATTCAGTTATCTCAAGAGAAAAACCAGAATGGTATTTGGCTGGCTGTTTGGGTAGAAAATCAAAGAGCTATCCGTTTTTATACAAAATCAGGTTTTAAGATTGTGGGAAAATATAATTTCAAAATATCGGAAACACGATCAAATCCGAATCATATAATGTTTCTGAAATACGAATAACATGCCACAGAACTCCTAAAAACAATGACTCAATTAGAACTTAAACACAGTTAGATCTCTTTAATTATATCAAATTTTCCTTTTCGAAAAGTGCGTGCTTTCAATCACTGGACTTGACATTAACCTCATTGATAACACTTAAAAAATGAATAAAACAGCACTAATAACACTGATTTTAATAACAATTCTATCTTGTAATAAAGAAGCAGCCACTGAAATAATTGTTATCGGAACGTTACACAAACCTGTACCTAATTTTAATTCGGAAATCCTTTTTAATATTTTAGAAGATGAAAAACCTGATTTTGTTTTGTGCGAACTGGATTCTTCATTTTTTACTTCAGATTTTAAATACAAAAATAGTACGACTAGCAATGAAGGTATAGCGTCTGAAAAATATGCTCAGAAATATCCCATGACTCATTTAAGACCTTATGAATTTGAAGGTCGAAATGAATACAGAATAAATACAGGCTCACGCCCTACAGACGGATTTACAACAAAGCTTATAGACAGTTTAAATGAAGCGGATTTACTATCTGCTTCGGAAGTTAAGATTTATAAGAAATACAAAACGCTTTTAGAGCCGTTAATAGTATTGGCTTCCAAATCTCCAGAACATTTCAACAATCCCACAACGGATAGTATTTGCGCAGAAAGACAATATTATCAATATAAAATGTTGACAAAAATAACGAATAACAGACCTGAATTTGAAACTCGTTTTCATACCAAACCTAATGGAGAAAAAATAAGTTATCGCGATGGATTCAAGCTTGCTGGTGATTTTTGGGATTTGAGAAATCAAACCATGGCTAAAAATATAATGGGCATTTCCAAACAGAATCAAGGAAAAAAAATTGTTGTACTCTGTGGTTTTATGCATAGATATTATATTTTGAGTGAATTAAAAAAATTGACGAAAAACAAAAATATTATCTTAAAAGAATATTACGAAAACTAAAAACTGTTGTCGCCAAAGGGTGTCATTAATGTTTAAATTCTAGCCTACTCACAACGATTTTGGCTCACAAAACCACAAATTGCAATAAAAAACCCAATTCATCATTATGAATGATACCACTGTAAGTACACTACTTATTATTATCTTAAGTTGTCATTTAGCCACCATTATCATAGGGTATAAAACAAAAGAAGTAATAAAATCCATGTCTTACTTAAATGCGATTTTTGCGCTAGGGTTACTTGTTTTTTTCGCTATCAACACTCTAAAGACAAACCGACATCCATTTCAAATCACAGAAGTATTGGCCTTAGGAGTAGAAGTATGTATTTTAATATTTGCTGTGGTAGCAGTCATCGGTTTTCGCAATAAAGCTTATGTAAAAGTGATAAACTATATGGGGTTTTGGTTTCATTTATTAGTTTCAGCAGGCATGATCATTTTTATGTTTACATTTAAAATGGATCGTCTTTTTTAATACAAACAACAACTTAAAATGAAGCTAACGATAATACATATATTACTTTTACTTTGCATAGTCTTTGAAATTCCAGGGTATGCGCAATCGGAACAGGATATGACACATAATTCTATTAGCATACCACTAAAAATTGGAGAAAACCCGAGCATTCACTTCCAAACATTAAAGATAGAACCTGTAAACTTATTCAAGCCATTGGAAGCGAAAAACAAACATGTTTCTCCTATTCAGTTGGAGTTAAAAATAACAGAAAACAACACCGAACACACAACCTTTCTTTGGCATAATACTGACGCTCCGGATAGCCCAAAAACAAACTATCCAAAAGCATTTAACGATTACGTTTTTAGTCTTACAATTAACAAAGAAGATGTTGCGTTGGTGGTCGAAAAATTAAACTATGGAACGCCCTTTTTTATCGACCTTGGTCAAACAGCGGTTATAAAAAACATTACAGTTCTGTTTGAGACGTGTATAGGAGAATGGTCGGAAGATTTAAACGGGAATCAGGTCGCTGCGTTTAATACCTACTCCGTGTCACTATGCGATGAAAACAATCAAGAAACCATTTCGTTTACGTCTTTAGATACCTCTGTTAAAAATGAACTGGTGATAGCATGGAAAAATTATAAATTTTTAGTGTTGGAAGATTCTGAAAACGCGTTAAAATTAATGATTTTAGAGAAATAAGGATAAAAGCATCGTTGGCAAGAAGGAAATAACATAAGAAATCCAATGATATTAGTATAAGATCTCAATGAATAGACAAAATAGATGCGATAAAGATTATGGAATACTAACGCTGTAGAACAAAATACTTTAATAAAATCCAGGCATTGTAATCCAGATTTTCCTGCGAAAAACGATTACATTTATCTTTAGAATATAAACCACCAAATATGGTAGATCAATTAGCAGCGTGAATCTAGCTTTAAACTATAGCCATACTTTAGGGACAAAGTATAACCAAATAAGACGTATAACACAAAATTTATATTAGATAAATGAAAATTGGACTTTTAGCTATTGTATTTCTAGCTTCGTTAATTATTGGATTTTTAAATCTTGAAAACAAAAAGAAATCTGATGTTTTAAAAAAGAAAATGCAGGACAGGATTAACATAACCAAAAGAATAAATGCAATTAATCAATCCACATATAATAAGCATAAAATATCTAAACTACTTATTACATTGCTAGAAGAATTTCAATTGCATAATGATGTTCAACCGGTCCTTACTGAAACAGAATTAGTTAAAATAGAAAAGCAACTAGATTTAACTTTACCTCTATCATATAAGTTGTTTTTGAAATATTTTGGATATGGTGGAAATTGGATTTACGCAAATTCAATTGGCAGTATCCGTGATAGGTCATTCCTATCAGATTACAGGAATGAATTAGATGAGAAAATAGAATTAGACAATAAAAAAATAAAAGTAGACTCGTTACTATGCTTAATGCCTGAAGATTCCAATGGAGGCGCATGGTGTTGGTTGACTACAGAAGACACTAAAGATGGCGAATGGCCTTTAGCTTACTATAGTTTAAGTAACAAAAAACTAAATTATAAAGTACAAAACTTCACTGAATGGCTACAAATATTAATAAATTCTAAGGGAGAAGTCATTAGAGAATTAGATTTTGATGATGAATTAGGTTCTGGATAATTGATAATTTTATCTGACATAGAAGTTTATAAAAAAAAGTACTCCAACAAAAACGAGTCAAATACATTACGTTTTCGCCAAAGTACTTCTATAAATTCATTATTTAATCATCTTGATTTCCTTACTAAATACCATACATGATTCATCATTTAGCAGGGTAAATTAAATTTTTATCTGTAACCGTCCAGAGAAGCTTTATATATTTTGTTAGCATTCTGGCGTTAGACTGTTCCGTTTAATACGTCCTTACTGTTCAATAAAGCCTACCACTTCATAAGCTCTAGTGCCATCTATTTGGATTTTTTCATAAAGAACATTGTCAAACTCATAATATGAATTCCCCTCTATTTCCACGCGCTCATAATCTTCGTAAAGTTCGTAAATTACAGTTCCAATTTCAGGTTCAACCACTTCATATCCATCATCAACATGGTCATAAAAAACACCACTAGACCAAAAGTAATTTCTATTTGCATGTTTTATTTTGATGTAACCTGCTGGTAAAGTGTTAATTCTAAAACCACTTTTTGGAGCTATTAAAATATAACGTCCTCCTGAGTACGTATAAAATCTATTATTAGAATAGTAATAGTTAATTCCGTTATGTTTTACGGTCGATCTATTGGGTAGAGTTCTAACCGCTACGACTTTCTTTTTTTGTTTTTTATAGACGACAGCTTTACTAGAAACACGACCGTTATTTTTTTTAACGATGACTGTATTTTTAGATTTTTTCGAATTCTGTGCAAACATCGTTTCACTCCCCGTATGGAAAAAAAGCAAAATGAATAGCACTAAAAGCTTAATAATATTTTTCATAAAAACAATTTTTAATGTTATCCTTAAGACCTCTAAATTTTTGAATAGTTTAACCCTAACAGAAAAGAATTAAGCGCTATAAACCAAAAAATAAAGAAATACCTGATCCTCAAATCCTTATCCCGAAACGCTGTAAATAATCATTTTTTTGACTTAACTATAGGTAATAATTTCTTTACAACCTTTAAAATCTCCCCAAAACGGCCTCGCATATCACATAATATATTTCAGGTAAAATCGCCGCAATTATGTAACCCAAAAGCCATTTTAATCGATGTCCCTATTCACCCCGTTATTGCCTTTAGGAATAATACTTCCATTGTTATTTTTAGCATTTATATTAAAATCAGCCTTTACAATTGCCCTATTTTTCTTATTTTAGAACGCTAAATGACACACAACAACATTTTCTATTTGCACTAATACGTTGAAAAAGCATATAAAATATCTCATCTCCTTCCTTCTGATTTTTGGTCTGACGGTTACCGAGTGTTCTTTATATTCTCAAAGTAATGCATCCCAGTATTACCAAGTCTCAAACATTACTACCCGAAATGAATTCAGCTATAAGGATTCGGAAGTATATGTGTATGGCAAACAGCTTCTTTCAGAAAAAACAGATGTTACGCTAATTAGAACTCTCAACCTTCGAGATTTATATAGTGCTAAAATTACAAGTCTTTTTAATATCCAAATCGAACGGTATCTAGCCATACGTTCCAAAATAGCACGACACGTATTCTTAGATAAAAGATTCGCATCTAGCCATCACTATACACGTTTATATATCGCCTAGAATAGATTTTCTTTCTATGCAACTATGCTTCACGGCATAAAATGATAAAAAAATGTCTAATCATTTATCATTACTAAAATGTATAAACACAAGAATAAAAAACCTTTGGAGCGATCCAAACAGATCATTAATGGAGTAAAAAGAAAAATCATATTAATAATTACGGCAGTTATGCTTGGAATGTCCAATGCGATGTATGATGAAAATAAAATGATTAATGGAAATCAAATTCATACGGAACAAGAACATAAAAAGGATTGACAGCGCACAGAACATAAAAATTCGGCGCTATGTTAAATCGAAAACATAGCGTCTTTTTACAAGCTGTGTTTCTGCTCCAACTGTTTGTATTAATTTTGAAAGACAGTAACACTTTATAGAAAACAAAATCACAACCCTTTAAAACCGAGACTTTACAACACAAATGAAACCATTAGATATAGAGATAGAAAGCGACTACAAAAATCGGATTAACCGCGTTTTCGAATATATTGATTCGAACTTGGAATCGGATTTATCTTTAAACACTATTGCTGAAATCGCTTTTTTCTCACCGTTTCACTTCCACAGAGTTTTCAAATTTATTACCCGAGAAACACTAAATGAATATGTAACACGACGACGGATTGAGAAATCGGCTTCAGATTTGTTACATAAAAACATAACCACAACCGAAATAGCACACCAATACGGATTTAGTGATAATTCGTCTTATTCCAGAACTTTTAAAAAATATTATGGCATCAGTCCAACCGGGTTTATAAAAGAAAATCCAAACAGACATAGCAAGATTCGTCAACTTAAAAGCAAGAACGGACAAGACTATCCGGATCATGAGAAATACATTTGTATCCTCAATAATCTAAAAAAATGGATAGAAATGAATGCAAAAATTAAAATTAAAGACACTCCTAAACGGACTCTTGCTTCCGTAACTCACGTTGGCATTAACGGCATAGAAAACGCGTTCGAAACCCTTACAAAATGGGCCATCCCAAAAGGTTTACTAAACCATCCCGATGCTAAAATGGGTAGACTATTCTACGACAGTTTTAAAGTAACAGCACCAGATCAAGTGCGTATGAGTATCTTTCTCACAACGCATGAACCTTTCGATGTTGCAGGCGAGATTAGTAAACTGACTATTGAAGAAGGCAAATGTATCGTGGGACGTTTCGAAATCACACCACATCATTTTGAGAAAGCATGGACGAGCCTCTTTTTATGGATGAATGAAAATGGATATAAAAAGAACTCTAAAAATCCTTTTGAAATTTATCAGAACGATTACAGAACACATCCTGAGAATAAATTTATAGTGGATTTATATATACCTATTTCGTAAAACAGGCAAATAAGTCATACTGATTTTAGTCCGCAAAAAAGCTCTTAAAACATAATCTACCAAATCCAAAGGATTACACTTTATAAGGAAAACCAAAAATAAATAGACAGACCTGTCTGTTTTTAATTATTTTTTATATATTTGCCCCATGAAACATGCCGAAGTAAAACATAGAATTATCGAAACTGCCTCATTTTTATTTTATAAGAATGGGTATAATTCTACAGGTATAAATCAAATTATTGCCGAAGCTGGTATTGCTAAGGCTACACTTTACAATCATTTTAAATCTAAAGAAGAGATTTGCCTGGCGTATCTTCAATTTAAAAACATCAGTTTTCTTGAAGATTTTGAAAATTTCACAACCTCAAAACCTAAAGGTAAAGAGCAGATTCTGGCGATATTCGATTTCCTTCAACTGTTTTATCAGGATAAAGATTTTAATGGATGTTGGTGTATTAAAACCGTTTCAGAAATACCAAAAGACAATGAGCTGATTAGACATGAAATTCAATCCCAAAAAAACGATTTTATTGCCATTATCGCTAAACTTATTACCAACAACTTAGAGCAAGTTAAAGATGAACAAGTAAATTCTCTTGCCAGACAAATTTACCTACTCTATGAAAGTGCTGTTGGAGAAAGCCACTTACACCAAGAAGACTGGCCTATTTTGGAGTCTAAAAATTTATGTAAAAAAATAATCATCTAAAAAAATTTGAACCCAAATAGACAGACCTGTCTGTCTATAATTAATAATTAAATACATAGAAAAATGAAAGAATTTGAAAACAAAGTAGCCATAGTAATTGGAGGAACAAGCGGTATTGGTTATGCCACAACTACCGCCTTATTAGAAGGAGGAGCAACAGTACACGTTGTGGGTAGAAACACAGATAAAATTGCCGATGCGCCCAACTTGATTAAACACACGGCAAACATATCTAACACAACAGATGTGGATGCTCTAATTGCTAAAATTGATGGATTAGATAGCTTAGATTATTTAGTAAATGCATCTGGTATTTTTGGTCCTAAACCCTTTTTAGACCATACCATGGAAGACTATAACTCTTACCAAGATTTAAACAGAGGTTTCTTTTTTATCACCCAAAGTGTTGCTAAAAAAATGAAAGCGACTCAAGGTGGAGCTATTGTAAATGTTGGGTCTATGTGGGCAAAACAAGCTATAAAAGCAACACCATCTTCTGCTTATTCTATGCAAAAAGCAGGTTTACATTCGCTAACACAACACTTAGCAATGGAATTAGCAGACGATAATATTCGTGTAAATGCAGTCTCTCCTGCCCTAGTAAATACGCCTGTATATCACGGTGTTTT
Source organism: Formosa undariae (assembly GCF_042427615.1). Taxonomy (NCBI): domain Bacteria; kingdom Pseudomonadati; phylum Bacteroidota; class Flavobacteriia; order Flavobacteriales; family Flavobacteriaceae; genus Formosa; species Formosa undariae. The sequence continues at coordinate 638,135 of NZ_JBHMEZ010000012.1, forward strand.
TGGTGGTGAAAATGCTGCAAAGGAAGCTTTGGTTGGCTTTAACGGATTCCATCCCATAGGTCGTTTTGGTGAGTCTGAAGATATTGCCAATAGTATCATCTTTTTATTATCGGATAAAGCGGCTTGGGTAACAGGTGCTATTTGGGATACCGATGGTGGTGTTATGGCTGGTAGAAATTAAAAACACAAAACATTTACGGAGTCATAACCTATACCGATATGGGATATGGGTTATGACTTTTCTATTTTGCAAGACTCTAAAAAAACATCGAGTCTTAAATTCAAATTTATACCATGAAAAACTTAGTACTAATAGTCAGTATCGTTTTAATATTCACCTCTTGTAAGGCCAAAGTAACCCAAGAAACAGATCATATTTCTAAAACGACAGCATCCCAAAACACCAGTAAACAATCAACATTAAAGTATAAAACACTAGCTGTAAACGGTATAAATATCGCTTACAGAGAAGCTGGTAATCCTGAACATCCGACTATTGTTTTACTCCACGGATTTCCGGCATCATCGTATCAATATCGAAAAGTATTAGCGCAACTATCTAACGAATATCATTTAATTGCGCCCGATTACCCTGGTTTTGGTAATAGTGACTTTCCCGATGCTGAAACGTTTACGTATACGTTTGATAATATTGCAGCAACTATGGATTCATTTTTAGAGCAAAAAAACATCAATTCTTATGCTATTATGATTCAAGATTATGGTGCGCCTATTGGTTTTAGATTGGCGACAGCTCATCCCGGACGCATTACAGCTATTATAAATCAAAATGGAAATGCCTACGAAGAAGGTTTAGGTGAAGCATGGGAAGGCATTAGAGCACTATGGAAAAACAGAACTAAAGAAACCGAAGATGCACTTTTACCTGCTTTTTCTTTAGAAGGTTTAAAATGGCAATACACACATGGTGTTCGAGATATTGAAACCGTAGATCCAGACAGTTATAATTTAGATTTCTTAAGGCTCTCTAGACCAAACGCTCATGCTGTAAATATAGATTTGTTTTACGATTACCAAAATAACGTGAAACTATATCCAAAATGGCAACAGTATTTAAGAGACAACCAACCGCCATTATTAATCGTTTGGGGTAAAAATGATGCGTTTTTTCCTGAAAGTGGTGCCAAAGCGTTTAAAAAAGACGTAAAAAACATAGATTATCATATTTATGATACTGGTCATTTTGCTTTAGAGGAAGATGGTGATGCTATTATTGAAAATATTAGAAATTTCATGAGAAAACTAAACGAATAAGCTATCAAAATGAAACAATTTGGAATAATCTTATTGGTATCGCTAGCCTTATTTGGATGCAATAGTAAATCAGAACAGCATAAAACAGCGTTCTTTTTACCACCAGCGACCACCTATAATTATGCAGAAATTGATAGTGTTAAACTGTTTTATAGAGAAGCAGGAGATAAAAATAATCCGACAATAGTTTTGTTACATGGTTACCCATCGTCCTCACATTCGTATAGAAACCTAATTCCTATGTTGGCGACACATTATCATGTAATTGCACCAGATCATTTAGGGTCTGGTTACAGTACACATTTAGATCCTAAAACGACAAACTATACCTTTGATTTATTAGCAGCTTATACAGAGCAGTTAATCGATACGCTTCAAATAGGGCACTATGTTATGTATATGCAAGATTTTGGTGCGCCTGTAGGTTATCGTATGATGATGAACAACCCGAAACGCACTCAGGCTTTAATTGTTCAGAATGCGAATGCTTACTTAGAAGGGTTAACACCGAAAAGACAAGATTTTTTTAGAACGGCTCAAACAGATACATCTCAAGCCAAACATGATTTCTTATATCATTTAACCGGAGAAGACGCTATAATTAATAAACAATATTTATTTGATTTAGATTCGACAAACATCAATACACAAAGTCCAGATGCGTGGACTCACGATTTGGCTTTTCTAACCTCCAAAAAAGACAGAGAAATTCAGGTGCAGCTTTTTCAAGATTACAACACCAATTTAATACGCTACCCGAAATGGCAACACATGTTGAGAGAAAATCAGCCGAAAACATTAATTGCTTGGGGAAAAAAGGACTTAAAATTCAACCATAAAGGTGCCGAAGCCTATTTAAAAGACTTACCAAATGCTGAATTACACTTGTTGGATGCTGGCCATTTTGCAGCGGAAGAAAAAACAAGAGATATTGCTAAACTCATTTTAGAATTTTTAGCGAAGAACAACATCGAATAATAAAGATCTCTGTTGTAATCTTGGAGTAAGCTTAGAATATTAAATACGACCATAAATAACAACCGGTTTTTTAGAAGCGTTTTCGTGTTCTATATGATCTTGACACATCATTTTTAAAGGATCTAACAGTTATGTAAGTTAGAATAAAAACAAGCTTAAATCTAACTTCGAAGTTTTGTGTATCTTTACTAAGTTGCCAAATTGTAAGCGTTTGGCTATGCGACATCACTAGAAACCATATTGATTAAAATTGAAAGTGAAGTGCTCCTTCGAATTTCTTGAGTATTCTCAAGAGAACTTAAGGCAATCTAAATATGGTTAAGACAGGTTTTAAGCAACCGGGTGTGGATAACGAACAGACAGTTAAATGACAACAGAAATAATAGACGACTTAAAGGGAGAAAACAACAACGCTTTTGGACAGCTCTACAAAGCATATTTTGGAATGGTAAACCGTTTTGTAATAAACAATAACGGACGAACAGACGATGCTGAAGATATTTTTCAAGACACTATGATTGTACTTCTGGGAAAACTACGTCAAGACGATTTTCAGTTAACGGCTTCCATAAAAACCTACATCATGGCCATTTCTAAAAACATGTGGCTTAAACGGTTAAGAACGGCTAATCGAGAAACGGAGTATACAGACCTGATGGACAACACCTTTTATGAAGAAATAAACCTTGCCATCGAAAACGAAAAAACGTACGTCGACAAACTTCAAACTTACATTCATAAAATAACGAAACATTGTCAAGGCTTAATACACGATATGTTTTTTAAAGAAAAAGCTATTGAAGACATTCAAAAAGAATATGGTTATTCAACCAAGCACAATGCTCAAAATCAGAAGTATAAATGTGTAGAACAGATAAAAAAAGTAAAAGAAGAAGATAATTTTTAAAATAAATTAAAAATATTTTCTTTTCGTGGGTGATTTTTACAACGTATTGGTATAAAGATATAGTTAGTCACTAAAGACAACTCTAATTTATTAAAATATAAAAATCATGAACAACAAAATTCAAAAATCAGTTTTAGCAGGAATTATAGGTACAGTTATAATGACTTTAGTAATGATGGTAGCACCAATAATGGGGATGCCAAAAATGTCTCCACCAACCATGCTTGCAGGAATGTTAGGAATGCCAGTTTTTGTCGGTTGGCTAATGCACTTCATGATAGGAATTGGTTTTGCTGTGATTTACACCTATTTGGTGGCATCGAAAATAAAAGTTGAGAATATATATTTAAAAGGAGCCCTATTTGGAATAATTGCATTTGTTTTTGCTCAAATAATGATGAAAGTAATGGGCACTATAATGCCAATGCCAAAAATGGAAGGGCCAATGATTTTAATGGCAGTTGGTAGTTTAATGGGACATATTATTTTCGGAATAGCAGTTGCAAAAACTATTGGAGAATCTTATAATTCAAAATAATTCTTGTAAAACGAAAACAGTATAAAATAAAAATTAGGACAGCGTACAACACTCGTAGTTGTTGTACAAATCTTAAATAAAATACAGATCCATAATTTAAAACCGTCTTTTAAGGCGGTTTTTGTTTTTTATACACTTTACTCCTTAAAAGCACTATAATTCACAGTGAATAATGAATTGTGTTTTGTTACATTTGAAGAATCTTTTTTTGAGCATTTAGAGACCGAGACTATGACGGTTTTTAGTCGTTACTCACAAAAGGAATATCAAACTGACTTAAAGGTTATTAATTCAGGTATGAACTTGGAAACATTTCATCCCTCATACTTTAAAAGATTTTAATGAAAAATCAATCCGCCTTAACGGGCATTATGATAACAGCAGGAACCACTATAGGTGCTGGAATATTCTCTTTACCAGTGGTTTCATCAGGCATGTGGTTTGTACTTAGTTTAGTATGCCTATTATTTTTATGGTTCTTAAATTACCTATCTGCATTATATATATTGGAAGCTAATCTCCTGTTTTCACCAGGCGCAAGCTTTGATACAATTTCTAAAAAAATATTAGGTAAAAACTGGAGTATCTTAATTGGTTTGTCGATTGCATTCCTCATGTATATATTGCTATATGCCTATTTTAGTGCTTTTGGTAACATCGTTATGGAAAGTCTAGGATGGGATATTTTTAAATCGAATTCATGGACGCAAGGTGTAATGAGCTTGGCGCTAGGTAGCCTATTAGCACTTATCGTTTGGTTAAGCACCGCTATGGTTGGACGCATTTCTACCATTTTAGTTTTTGGGATGATTATTTCATTTAGCATTTCAATGGCGGGCTTTGCCATTCAAATAGAAACGGCTAAGTTATTCGATATTACAGGTGAAAAATCCGCATATCTCCCTTATCTATGGGCTGCACTTCCCTATTTTATGACATCTTTTGGTTTAGCAACGGTTGTTCCAAGTCTCTATAAATTCTACGGAAAAAATCCTGTAATAATAAAGAGGAGTTTGCTTTGGGGATCATTAATTACCTTTTTTGTGTATGTCTTATTTCTTACTGTGACTTTCGGAAATATTTCTCGACATGAATTTATTGCGATTAACGTAGCAGGTGGAAATATTGGTCACTTAATTAGTGCGTTTGGAAAAGACGAAAGTACTCACATGATTAGTTTTGTATTAAACCTATTTTCAAACTTTGCGATTATCACCTCATTTATGGGTGTTGGCTTGGCACTGTTCGATTATATAGCAGATAAATTCTCATTTACAGACAGTGCAAAGGGACGTTTTAAATCGGCTTGTATTACGTTTATACCGCCAGGAATTATAAGTTTCTTTATCCCTAACGGATTTATAGCAGCCATAGGATTTGCGGGATTGGTTGTCACTTTTGGTTTCTTTATAGCACCTTTTTTTGTGGTCAAAAAATTAAGACGTTCCAATACGGTAACTATTTACAAAGTTCGCGGAGGCTATGGTCTTTTACTGTTTTTTATAGCATCAAGTGTGTTTGTGGGTGTGTGTCAAATTTTATCGATGTTAGATTACTTACCAAAATGGTAGATTATCTTTTAAATTCAAAAATGAATAAAACTGAAAGGAGTTAAAAACAACGCGTTAGTCGTAATTAAATGCAGATACCAAAATGAAAACACACCTATCTGTAGATAAAGCAATCACTAGAGGACATTTAGTTATTAATCTTCCTGTGATGCTTATTATGTTTGGAATTCCTGGAGTTACCTTATATCTATTTTCTGAAAAATCTATTCCGAATTGGAGCATTGGAATAAGCTTTTTACTCGGCTTTGCACTCGCTTGGACGTATTGGAGTTTTGCTATTACAAAATGGCGTTTATGGGCTTTTGAAAACGTAAGAAATGTTCACGAATTAAAAAAAAGTGCTATTGAAAATGGGTTGATTTGGGCGGATACCAAATGGTTTAATAAAACGGAAATAAAATCGGCAGCAGACAAATCAAAATGGAAAGTATTACTTAAAAAATTTGAAAAAGAAGATGAGTATTTTGAAGATCGTTCCTTGCCTATTAGAACACGAGTGTATTTCTCAAAATTTAAGAATACTTACGATTTAATACTTATGCTGATCGGCCTTAGCGCAGGACTTTTTTTACTACTAAAATCTGATAGTTACATCGTAGGAACATTATTAAGTTTGGTTGGTGCATATTTAGCATATAAAGAACTGAAGCAAGTTCTAAATAACACCCCTCAATTAATTATCGATAATAAAGGTATTGAGACCACAACGGCAACCTTTAAAAGTTGGGCAGAAATTAAACATGAGGAAGTCATCATGGAAGGTTCAGGAAAAACCATCAGTTTCTACTTGATTTACACCTACAATAATGGTTCTGAGAAACTACTCCTGGACGACTTTAATATGAGTCCGAAAAATTTAGAGACCGCTTTGCGAACCTATCGAATAAGATATAAGAAATATGTCCGTTAATCGGACAGACGTCCGCCTACTTTTCTTATTTACTTTCGGCTATAATCCTATATTTTAAAAGCGCACTTCGATTACTTTAAAAGCATATAGCTATTGATTTATATTCTTTTCATCATTAAATTAATGATCGCATAAAGCCTGCAATCTTCATTACAAAGAGAAGACTTAAAACAAAATCAATAGCTATTAGTAAACTTTTATAAATCAAATAATCTTGGTAACCACAGTGTTAATTCTGGGAAAAATGTCACTAAAAACAAAGCAAAAATCATCGCTAAAAACAAGGGTAATAATGGCCTTATCACTTTCTGAATGGTCGTTTTGGCGACTCCCACCCCGACAAACAAGACGGAGCCCACAGGCGGTGTACACAGTCCGATACACAGATTTAATACCATAATAATTCCAAACTGAATCGGATCCATTCCTAATTTAGTTACCACTGGTAAGAAAATAGGCGTAAAGATTAATACTGCTGGTGTCATATCCATAAATATCCCAACAAATAATAACAGTAAGTTTATAATTAATAAAATAACAATTTTATTATCACTTGCACTTAATAAGGCCGAGCTAATATCTTGAGGAATATTCTCGTAAGACATCACCCAAGACATACTCATAGAAGCTCCAATAAGTAACATTACAATTGCTGTAGTTACACTAGATTCTAATAATATTTCAGGTAGATTTTTAAAATTAATTTCTTTATAAATAAAGCCTAAAACCATGGTATATAACACGGCAATAGCAGAAGCTTCTGTAGCGGTAAAAATACCCGAAACAATCCCCCCGATAACCACAACCAACAAAAACAAACTTGGTACGGCATCTATAAACGTTTTAAACACTTGTCTTAAAGAACTACGCTCTCCTAACTTATACTTTTTCTTTTTAGCATATAAGGACGCGACTACCATAAGTAACAAGCCCGTTAAAATTCCAGGAATATATCCCGCTAAAAATAAAGCTGCAATAGACACACCTCCACTAGCTAGAGAATACACAATAAGCACATTACTCGGAGGAATAATTAAACCTGTCGTTGACGATGTTATATTTACAGCAGCACCAAACTCTCGCGAATACCCCTCTTTCTCCATTTCTGGACCTAGAATACTTCCCATTGCCGAAGCTGAAGCCATTGCAGAACCCGCAATTGCTCCCATTAGCATGGCACCAATAACATTTATTAAAGCTAATCCGCCTGGCAGTGAACCCACCAAGGTTTTAGCAAAAGCGATAAGCCGATGTGCAATTCCTCCTTTGTTCATGAGTTGCCCAGAGAGCACAAAAAAGGGTATAGCCAGTAAAGCAAAACTATCTAATCCGGTTCCCATACGCTGAGAAACAGTAGTAAAAGCAGGTAAAGCAGGAATACTAACCAACATAGTTAATACAGAAGATATAGCAATGCTCCATGCCACAGGCGTACCAATAGACAGCAAGGCTATAAAACTTATAATTAGAACGATTACAGGTAAATATTCCATTATGATTTAGATTTAATAATATCAGAAATTTTATAAAAAATAATAAGTATTCCACTAAGTGGTATTACAGCATAAACGGCTGCAAGAGGAATTTGTAACGAAGGTGAACGTTGCTCTAAAACATAGGTAATATACACCAGTCTAAAACCACCGACAACCATAGCTGCAAAGGCAAAAGCAATAATTAAAGCATATACAAACAGATGTAATCGTTTTTGTATGCTTTCACTAAAACGTTGCGGTAACACGTCTATGGCCACATGCATATTTTTTCCAGACACATAAGCTGCTCCTAAAATCCCTAACCATACCATTAAATATCTCGACAATTCGTCGGTAAACGAGCTTGGTGTTCCTATAATAAATCTTGTAAATACTTGCCATAATACATTAATGACCATAATGCCCATTATAGCGACTAGCACTTTTCCTAAAATGGAATCTATTGTGTTTCTAAATGCCATATTATTTGGTTTCTTTAATATTCTGAATTAAGCTATACATTTCTGGGTTATCCTTATATTGCTCGTAAACGTCTTGTACTTGCTCTGAAAATAACGTTTTATCTGGACGAATAATTGTGACCCCTGCTTTTTGTACTTCTTCTAATGCTTCTTTTTCTGCAGCAGCCCATAATATTCTTTGATATACCACAGATTTATCTACTGCTTCTTGCATCCAACCACGCTCGTCTTCAGATAGTTTATCCCATAAATGTGTACCTACAACAATAACATCTGGTAAAGATGTATGCTCGTCTAGTGCAAAATATTTACAAACTTCGTAATGCCTTGATAAATAAAAACTAGGTGGATTATTTTCTGCACCATCCACGACACCTTGTTGAAGCGAAGTGTATAGTTCTCCCCAAGAAATTGGTGTTGGAGAACCTCCTAAACTTTTTACCATCTCGATAGCCGTGACACTTTCCATCACTCTAATTTTTAAACCTGCTAAATCTTCTGGTTTATTTATCGGATTCTCTTTGGTGTAAAAACTACGACTTCCCGCATCATAATACCCAAGACCTTTAAGCCAGTATTTTGTTCCACCGTCTAGTAATTGCTTTCCTATAGGACCATCCAAAACATTAAAAATATGTTCGCGATCTCGGAATAAAAATGGTAATCCGAATACTTTCATTTTAGGTGAAAAATTTTCCATTACTCCGGAAGATACTTTGGTCATATCTAAACTCCCAATCTGAATAAGTTCTAGGCATTCCCGTTCGGTTCCTAGTTGCTGATTTGGGTAAATCTCCAATACCATTTTCCCTCCTGAAATTTCTTTCAGATCTTCTCCCATTTTTAACATGGATAAATGCACCGCATGTTTAACATCTAATCCATGTGCTAATTTTACAACACGCGTTTCAGAAATTTGTCCACACCCTACCAAAAAAGAAGAGAGCAAACACGTCCATATTATAGTAAAAAATTGTTTCATCTATTTGTATGCTTACAGATTTTATAATTTCACAACTGAGCTTATAAAGCACTAAAATTTAATTTTTAAGTGCTTCGATACCTTTTACAAGCAGAAAAGCAAAATGCCTTAAGTGCTAGCAATACTATAAATATTTAACTTGAAGTGATATAAATTATAGCCCATTTACTATCGATTATGACCGATATTAAAGTAATTCCGAGCGTAAACCGTTTTACTACTCTGCTTAGTTATACGGTTTAGTAGTTTTAAGTTTTAGAGTCTAAATAATCATAAATTTATCTCTAGATTTAGACCTCTATATGTTGGGCCATTTTTTAGTTAATGGCTGTATGGTTTGACTTTCGTTGCGTGCTTTTTAATACCATAATCTTATTTCACGCCTTCTGTTTTCTAATCTTCAACATCAAAGGAGTTGCAAAAACTGAAGCCTTTTTATAATCATTTATTTTTAGCAGCCGTAAGTTCATAGTCGATTATCTGATAACCAATTTCTCCTTTCTCGGAAACGGCTTCTACCACAATCATCATTTCTCCTTCATTATCTGCATTATAAAAGGATGTAGACGCCTTTCCATCATTATCGGTCTTAACTATCGGTTCCCAATGAACTAAAGCTCTTAAATCTGGTGTATTCCAATCACTAGACTTGATAGTTTCATATTTTGGGGCATAAAACTCGAGAGGTTCAGAAAACACAGGAATAGAAGATTGCATGATACCTACTGGTCGCGTTGTGCCATAAAGTCCTTTTTTACCGTAAGTATATATGGCAATCACATTTCCGTAAGTAGGCGGAAATTTTGTTCCAGGGTAGACTTCAAGAAAGAGACTAACAAAGTTCTTTGCATGTTCAATAATTTCAAAACTACTAACTTCACTCGGAGGGATATCTGCTATGTGCGTGTAATCGTAATACATAACAGGAATACCATCGATAACTACCAAAGTAGGCTCTTTTGTGGTATTTACAATGGCACGTAATGCTCCATCAGGACCTCTAAGTATATTAATTTTATCAGAAAAACGAGATTGCAGCACGCTATAGAGTCCGTAGGACCATTTTTCTTCTTTTTCACGGATATCATCACCATTAATGACCTCATCAGGCTCCCCAAATCTTTCCATTATTTTTTTTCGTTCTGGAGTAAGATTGTATCCTGTTAATTCCACTTCTTCTAAAAGGACATTGTCGGATGGCACAAAAAATTCATCGTTTATTTCTTTTCGCTGTCTATTCTTTTCGACAAATTTATAGATGATACTATCTAATTTCACTACCGTTTTTACAGGATTAAAATGCACAGGATAAGATTTCTTTTCATCTAACAAAACATTGAAATCCTTCTTTTTTCCTGACGCATTCGAACTTTGAATCAATAGCTTCATCTGCTCTCCGTATTCATCATTTAAATTGAATTTGAACAGGCCCAAACTGTCGGCTGTCTGATTATAAAACGACTTGTTTTCGCCAAATGTAATCATCGTCATTTTTGCTTCTTTTTTCCTTTTCTTAGAAAAAACACTACTCACCTGCCCAGAAACAGAGAGATTGGCTTCAGGCTTAAAGGGGAGTGCTTTATACAGTTTTGCGTAATGGTACTTTCTCCATCCTTGTGTTAACATTAGTGCATCTAAATGGCTATGCATACTTATGTTTTTATTAAAATAGAACCCAGGATTTTCTATGTGTCCTTTTAATTCTGAGTTAAGCAAAAACCAAGATAAAATATTCTGACGCTTAGACTGCATCTGCCCCATTTGCTCCTTATTTATTACAAGAACAGAAGTATTAGCTTTTATATTATCCCCGTTAGAATTGGTAGTTGTAATCTCTAAATGCGTTAATTCCCGTTTTGAATATCGCTTTTCATGGGTTGAAAGCGCAATGTTTATTCTGTTTTTAGGGTTTTCATTATAATACAATCTTTCGGCAATAGGTTGCATGACATTATCCTTCATTACACAAGCAATTATACCTTCGGGTAAATTAGTAGCGGGAAACAAAAGCTTAAAAATACCATCCTTTAATTTCACCTTAATATTATACACATGCATCCCTCTAAAGGAAAGGCCAATGAAAATACTGTCATTTTTATTATAATTAGACAAGGCTGTTATAAGCATATTATTTCCATGCTTTTCCACCGACAACACATGCCCCCTAGAAGCGACATCTGGTAAAGGATATAATGTGGTTTCGTTTTCTAAAGCCTGAGGCATTAATCGGGCAAAATATGTTTTGGTACTATCGGCTTTAGCTATAAGAAAGCTTCCCATGCCTAGAGCATTACTTTTAAAAGTCGTTACAATAGCATCCATTTCGTCTATAATATCGCCTTGCACCTCTTTTCCTTGTCCATTTGCATCTAAAGTCTTAAATCCCATTTTACTCGGTAATCCGTGTACTAATTCTCCACTCTCTGGAAAGCATTGAAAATCTAAATAATCTTCGTTTAAAACAATGGTTTTGGATTTCTTGTGTTTGTTTTCTGTTTGCATTTGTAGGGTTACAAACTGATTTTCGGTGGGTATCGGATAATCTATCCAATATTTTTTATCTTGTCCTTTTTTTACGAGTAGTGTATCTTTTTTATCACCTAGAGTAACAATAACGGTGAGTTTATTTTTGTGTGCGCTGTCTATAGCAAGCGGATTAAAACTTGCTTTTAATCGATTTTTATTTGCCTGGTCTTTTATTAGGGTAACGTTACGTATTGGTATTTCTTTATTATCATCTTGTTCTGTGTTAAATACTTGAATATAGTCTTCGAAAAGGAAATCTGTTTCAAAATTCTTATTCCATTCTGTGTATGCTCTAATAAGATACACGCCTTCTTTAAAGGTACTATCTAGATTAAAAAATCCTTGTCCGATGCCGTGTTTTATTTTAATCAGTTTTTTATCGCGTATCGTTTCTTCTGGACTTATTAGCTCTACATACAACACACCACTAAAAGTAGATGGCGCATGGCTGTAGGCATTTAGAATAATAGATTTAAACCAAATGGTATTATCGGTTGTGTAAACGTCTCTGTCTAGTTGGAGATACACTTTCTCTGCCAAAACCGCATTAGAGAGTACTTCGTTGTTGTTTTGAGCACTGACACATGCCGGTAATAGGCATAAGAATAAAGTAAGAAATGCCACAACTAGAATGAGTTTTGAACCAAATACTTTTAATGGATTATCATCTTTTTTATGCGGTTCGTTTCTTTTCATTATTCTAAATCACTAACGTTTATTTTTTTTGCATAAATAAACATGTGCAACAATTTTAGTTAGGCTAAAACATGCCATTTTTATACGTTATGAGCAGGTTACAAAGTAGCTTGTTGAATATACAAATAATTTAGCTGTATAGGCATACAGGATATTAAGACCATAACGCAGAGTAGGTTAATTGCATATACTTCACCATATCGTTCTAAAACAAAACCCATACTAAAAAGAAGAAGCCACTTAGATTCCCGATTATATTCTAGCCATAATTTTTTTTAAAACACAAGTATTAAAGGGAAGATCTAAAAAAGGTTAGACATAAAAAAAGCTTGAGGCGAACCTCAAGCTTTAATTTTATAGACCGTAATTACGGTATAATGTAATTAGGAATTATTTATAATACAATGGGTCTGCACCAATTGTTCCTTCTAATCCTTTTAAGTATGCTTCTGTATTTGCTTCGTTATACAAATCTTTAACGGTTTGTAAACGTGCGTTTAAATCCATTTCTATTACCTGCTGTGTATTGCCTGGGTTAGATATAAATGTTTCTAAATAATTAATTTGTTTTGTATAGAAAGAGATGTCTTTTTGTTGTTTCAATTTCAATCTATCTTTATACCAATCGCTATTAATTATATAATCTCTAGTGAAATAACCTCTTAGTTCAGGATCGCTCATTTCTTTACCTTCGTAATTTCCGTAAGCCATCATATGTAAAAGAATTTTTAATGGTGGTACTGCAGCTTCAATACTACCATCTTCAAAATATCTTAAAGCAACTTTTTGTTGTGCTTCAACGATGTTATTTATTCCGTCTACATAATCTTCCAATCCTTGTAATTCTGGTTTAAGCATTTTTTCGTTAAACACAGCATTAGGTTCATCGAAAATACGGTTTAAACATCTTAAAGAGAATTGTTTTGTAATACGGTATCCCAATCTACTTGCTAAAATTTTCTTTCCGTTGTGTTCGAAATCATCTATTTTTTCAAGTGCACCATCTTTAATTAAGAAATTAGGATCTCTATCTTGAGGCTCTAAACGTGCCCAGATTTCTGGTATTAAAATACTAATATCGTGATCTACTTTATTTTCTCCTCCAACATAACCTGCAGCTGTACTAAACGCATTAGACTCTGTAAGGATGTGCGATAATAAGGCATTGTTTAAATCTGTTGTAGGCGTTAACATATTGAAAGGTCCTTTTGTTAGGGCGCCTTCAGATCCTGCTCCTGTTGTAGATGGTGATTTACCTGTAAGACTACAAATAAAGTCCATAAACATTTCTGGAGTTTCTTGATAATGAATTGGGTTATAAACGGCTAACGGTCTAATTCCTGCTTTTGTGTCTGCTGGATTATTACGTCTTCCTGGTAATACTGCATTTACAACATCGATAATTGCATCTTCAGATTCTACTTTTCTGAATAATCGCATACCAACTTCTGCTAAATAACTAGCTTCAGATTCTTCTAAGAAAATGTTTTTCTCTAAATAACGCGGATTCTTAGTTGGCTCACCGTCTACAATTCTTGTATGCGATGGTAACGCGAAATACTCTTCGTCTTTAGGACTATTTACAACACTCTCGATTAAATCTTTTACTGGTTGTGTGTATTTATCGAAGTTAATGGTGTCTTCGTAAATTTCTATAGCGTCTTTTTTAGTCAGCATTTCGTAATTTGTAAGGAACACATTCTCGCCTACAATATCACGCTCTGCTCCTTTATCGTATCCTCGAATAATAGCTTCATCAGGTCTTTGGAATAAATGTCCTTCACAATTCGCTACTACTTTTAAACTTTTATTAGTGTATTGAGGATTTAAGTGCTTAAAACTACTTCTTGGTAAAGTAATAGATGCTGAAATATCGTCTTCCATTTGAATTTTTAAACTCGCAGAGAAATCAGATCTTAATTTGTTTAATAACCAATTCCCATCTTGATTAAAACCAATACGTACATAACTACCAACAACTGGATTATCGAAATATTTAAGCCCCGTACCTTTTTGTCCGTTAACAATATCTACAGACACACAATCTTTCCAATTTAAAGCCCCGTGATCTTGACGATACAAACGTTTAATAAATAATACTAAAGATCTAATATGTACTGGAATGTTAGAAACAAACTCATTATACTCGTCTGTAAACACATCTAAAGGCTGTAATAATCTTACTGCAGACCCTAACGTTCTATTAGAACTTAAAAAGGTGTGTGAAGGTGGTAATGTAGGATCGTAATCTCTCCATCTCTTAGAGTAGTCGTATTCGATAATTTCATCGGCTTTCTTAAAGTCAGCTTCAATATCAATAATATTAAAAGCGCTATAAGTAATGGCATTTTTCATTGATTTAGAAATCTCTGACTTTCCTCCTCCAGAAACCGTACAAGGTTTATGACAGAATACACCTTCTGGCGCTGTAGCTACAATTCTCCAAAGTGCAACAGCATCGTGTTTTTCTAATTTAAATTTATGTCCTGATGGGTGAACATATGATTTATTAGGATTTAAAAGGATACGTTGCTCTGTACCATTATACGTCCACGTAATATCGTTTGTATTTGTATTTATATATGCGTTTTCAGGAACGTAAACAATGTTTGGATATTTCTTATCTATCGCATAGTTTCCGTCTTGGACATCGATTCTATCTCCTAAATATTCTTTAACACCTTCGAAGCTGTAAATATTTCCATATTTATCAGAAAATCCATTACCATTAACGATATCTCCCATAACACCTCTAGGATAGGCAACTGCCCCTCCAGAATGCTCTTCTTCTACCAAACCAAATAAGTTTGCAGAATAACTAATCTGAGTTTTTATCTCCTTTTTAGAGTAACCAAAATAGTTATCGGCGATAAGTGTAACCACCACACCTCTATCGTCTCTACATGTCAATTTAAAGGCTCCACCATCGTTGTACAGATCATCTGCATCTTTCCAGCACATACCATCTGTTCTTTGACGTTCTGTTGCATCGTCGTAGTGTGGTAAACCAACATCTTTTTTCTTAAGTAATTTTAATTGAGGCGCAAGAATAATACAACCTGTATGTCCAGTCCAATGTTCTGTATCTAAAGCCGCATCGTTTTGTACAAGTGAAGGATCTCCTGCATTACCAAAAATAGCTTCAACGAAATCTAAGTTACTTACTAAACTACCAGGAGCGAAAAAACGGACTTCTAAACTTTTCTTAGAAACCACACCTTTTACCTCTGGGCAAACCATTGGTCGCATTAGCATAGACACCATAACTTCGGCTTTTTCTACTTGCTTAGACGTAAATGGTAGCGTTTTTAATTCTGAAGACGGCTTAAGTGCTTCTTCTAATAAATGAGCGAAAGTGATTTTAGGCACTTCAAATTTATCTAAAGGCACAGGTAACGGGCCTTCTACAATATGAAATGTTCCTTTTGTTGTTCTTTTATCATGAATAGGATTATTTAAAACTCCTTGTCTTACTCTGTAAGAGGTAACATCCTCACTAACAAACGTATCTCCATTTGGAGGTAAACTTACCTCACGGGCATGTCCAGCTTGATTTAAGACTAAGGTGTCGTTAGGAATTTTTAAAGGCTTTTCAAAAGTAATGTCTTTTAGATAATCTTCAATAAAAGATTGAATTCTATGATCTACAGGGGCTAAATGGTCTGATAATATTCTAGATTTTTCACGGAAACTTTTAATTAACCCATTTGTTAATTTTTGAAAATTTGGATTACTAAACGCTATTTCTGCATTTTCGTCGTCGTGATAAATAGGTTGTCCTAAAGCCGCCAACTGTAGGTTGATGTATCGTATAGTGTCTTTTCTACTTCGAATTACAGCCTCATTATTCGCATTTGTCTCTCTACTCATGTTATATGTAAATTTAAAATCGATAATACTTTTTAATACACAAAGACTCACGTCACAATATATTTTAGCGGTGTTTTTTAGATACTAAATGTGGCTAAATTATTGTGATGAATATCATATTTATATTAAAGTTAAATGGAATTTCTAAATAGCCTTTTCGGAGTCATTTATAGTATACATTTTTAAATGATCCTTTTGTAAAAAACTATTGTTTTTATTCTACGTAAATTTAGTTAATACCGAAGAAAAAAACTAATAAGTTTGGGTAATAATCTCTTGTAAGACGGCTAAATACAACCAACTACAGTTAAAAAGAATCATTCTAAATAAGAAATAATCATATAAAAATCTTTCAAACGTTTTCGCCATAAAATACAAAAATACAGCGAAAACTCACCTCATTTAAACATGAACTTTATATTAAATTAAACATTCAAAAAAGTCTTAATTACACATGGAATTCGCTTAATAATAAACTCAAAAAAATACTGTGATTGTAAAATTTTAAAAGGAAGGTTAATTCTAGATGTTTTAGTCAAGAATTAGACAAAACAGAAAGTATATAAAACAAAAAAAGCTTCCGATTTCTCGAAAGCTTTTTTGTGATGGCAGAAGGATTCGAACCTTCGACCGCCTGCTTAGAAGGCAGGTGCTCTATCCAACTGAGCTATGCCACCATTCACGAACAACACGTGTTCTGAAAAGTGCTTTTTTCGAAATATATAATCCCTAAAAAGCTGTGCAAATATAAGTAGCTTTAGGAAACTACGCAACTTAAAATGTGATAAATTTTAAAAAAATAACAATCTTTTTATTAACATATTGTTATTCAATTATTTCACGTCATTATCTATTTAATTTCTAGGAGTTACACGCTATAAAAAATGTGTTACAACAAAAAAAGGACCGTCTTTACAGACAGTCCTTTTTAAAATAGTATTTTAAAAACTAATTATTTTCTAACCGCTTTTACGATAGCTAAAGCTTTCTTTACATCTTGCTCTAATTTCGCGTAATCTTTATTAGCGATAATATCTTTAGAGATTAATTGAGATCCCATTCCAACACAAGTTACACCTGCATCAAACCATCCTTTTAAGTTTTCCTCTGTTGGAGAAACACCACCAGTTGGCATAACACTTGTCCATGGTTGTGGGCCTTTAATTCCTTTTACAAACTGAGGTCCGTAGATATCACCAGGGAATAATTTTACGATTTCACATCCTAATTCTTCTGCTCTAGTAATTTCTGTTAATGTACCACATCCAGGAGACCATAATACTTTTTTACGGTTACATGCAATTGCGATATCTTCTCTTAAAACTGGAGTTACAATAAAGTTTGCACCTAATGCCATGTATAAAGAAGCTGCAGCACCGTCTGTAACAGAACCAACACCCATAATCATACCTGGTAATTCTTTAATAGCGTATTTTGTTAATTCACCAAAAACTTCGTGAGCGAAATCTCCACGAGCTGTGAATTCCATTAATCTTGCTCCACCATCGTAACAAGCTTTTAATACATTTTTACTTAAGTCAAGGTCATTACTAAAAAATAAAGGAATCATCCCTGTATCTTTCATTGCTTGAGCCACTTCTAATCTTGAAAATTGTGCCATTTTGTTTTGTTTAAAGTTTTAATTCCAGTTTAAGATTTTTTTGAAATCGTATGCTTCTGGATTTGGTAAATATTGTTTTGCTCTTTCGTAATCTTTCTCTTTAATGTAGAATAGATTGTCTATAAAAAGCTGTGCCATATCTGAATTGATATCGACTAATCTTGGTGGTATTTTTCCGTTTTCATCTTCAAAGTCCTTTAAATATAAAGGCGTAATATCACCCTTTGAGTTTGCACTAACTATACACCCTGAAATACCTTGATCGAATAATTTTTTAACGCCTATTCCCAACAAAGAGCACAGTGTTAAATCGAATGCTATAGGATTACAACATCTTAATTCATAACCAAGTTCTACGGGTCTTGATTTAACGACTAAACCGATTTCTTTTAATTTAATCTGTAACAGATAATTAAAAATATGAGATTTACTTACATTTCCTAATTCTGGATGACCGTGGTCGTCGTAAGTAAAGTTAATACCGGAATTTATAATTTCTTCTTCATCCATAAAGTGGAACACGCCTTCACTAACTAAAGCGACACCATACTCAACACCCTCAAGTTTACATTTCACGATCGAAGACACTATCATATTAATAAGCTTCTCGAAAGTAATCTTGGTTTTGTTAAACATTTCTGGAATAATCATCATTTGAAAATGACAAGCCGAAGCAATTCCAAAGGCTAAATGCCCAGCAGAACGTCCCATAGCAGACATAACGAACCAGTTTTCACTCGTTCTCGCATCTTCATACACCGTATTCCCAATTCTAACGCCTTCGTCTTTAGCTGTATGAAAACCAAACGTTGGATTTCTATCAGGTAAAGGCAAATCGTTATCTATAGTTTTTGGTACATGTACGTGCTTTACATCTAATTGTTCTGATTGAAGAAATTTAGTTAATCTATTGGCGGTAGACGCAGTATCGTCGCCGCCAATAGTAACTAATAATTTTACATTATTTTTCTTAAAAAAATCTGATTTAAAATCACTGTCTTTTGGTTTAAATCGACTCATAATTAAAGTAGAACCGCCACGACTAAAAATACGATCGGCATGGTGAAAGTCGAAAACCTTTACTTCAGGCTCTTCAGAAAGCAATCCTTGATATCCGTGATGCACGCCTATAACCTTGTAACCATCCTTCATAAAAGTTTTGGCTACTGTACTAATTACAGTATTTATTCCAGGTGCAGGTCCGCCTCCACAAATAATTGCTATTGATTTTTCCATGTACTAATCGCGTTTTTTTGTAATGATTTTAAGGATTCAGTTATTATCTAGCAACACGACCAGAAGCGTCTCCACCCATAAGTTTGTTAACTTCAGCAACAGTAGCTAAGTTAGCATCACCTTTAATTGTGTGTTTTAAACAAGACGCAGCAACTGCGAAGTCTAATGCATTTTGATCGTTATCTGGGTATGTTAATAATCCGTAGATTAAACCTCCCATAAAAGAATCTCCACCACCTACTCTATCTACGATATCTGTAATTTGGTATTGACGTGTTTCTAACATTTTAGTTCCATCGTATAATACTCCAGCCCACGTGTTGTGAGATGCAGAGATAGATCCTCTTAAGGTAGTAATTACTTTTTTAGCTTTCGGGAATTTAGCCATCATTTGCTTACAAACAGATAAGAAAGCTTCTGCTTTAACATCGTGACCTGCAGTTTGAACAGCAGCGCCATCAGGCTTAATTCCGAAGTGCATTTCAGCATCTTCTTCGTTTCCTAAAACAACATCACAGTAAGACGTTAATTCTGTCATTACAGCTTCTCTATGCGCATCGTCACAGTAGTTCCATAATTTAGCACGATAGTTTAAATCTGTAGAAATAGTAATTCCTTTAGCACTTGCAGCTTTAACAGCTTCTAAACATACATCTGCAGAACTTTGAGAAATAGCAGGAGTAATACCAGTCCAGTGAAACCACTCAACACCATCAAAAACAGCATCCCAGTCAATCATTCCAGACTCAATAGTAGACATAGAAGAATAAGCTCTATCGTAAACCACTTTACTTCCTCTAGACACAGCACCAGTTTCTAAGAAATAGATTCCTAAACGTTCACCACCCCAAACAATTTTATCAACACCAACGCCTCTTTTGCGCATTTCCATCATCGCACACTCACCGATATCATTCTTAGGTAAACGCGTTACAAAATCACAAGAAATACCATAGTTAGCTAATGATACTGCTACGTTAGATTCTCCACCACCATAAACAACATCAAAATTGTTAGCTTGAGAAAATCTTAAAAATCCTTGAGGAGCTAATCTTAACATGATTTCTCCAAACGTTACTACTTTACTCATTATTTTTAAATTTATATTAATTAAGTTTAATTTTATCAAGAAGACCTTAAATTCCTCTTTTTCACTTTGTAAGAGTAAAATTATTAAAATATTTTCACCTATGCAAACGTTTGTCCAAATCTTTTAAAAGTTCTCTTAATATTCATATTGAATGAATTGATTTCATTTACCTTAACATATTAGGTCAAAAATAATATCTTTGCTCAAACGATTGACTTCAATCTCGTTACATTTTGAAAAAGAAAACCACCATTAAGGATATTGCTAATGTTTTAAACATTACACCATCTGCTGTTTCTAGGGCACTACATAATCATCCTAGAATTAGTGACAAAACTAAGGCCGCAGTAAAAAAAGTGGCTAGAGAATTAGAATATCAACCAAATCATTTAGCGTCTGCTCTAAGAAGTGGTAAAAGTAAATTGATAGGTATTATTGTTGCGAAAACGAACAGTTACTTCTTTTCTTCTGTAATGGAAAGCATCGAAAAAGAATTGAATAAAGAGGGGTATAACCTTATTATCACCCAATCTAACGAATCTTACGAAAAAGAATGTCGAAATATAGATGCGCTTCTTCAAACACAAGTCGATGGTATTATAGCATCCTTAGCCAACGAAACGGTTAATTTTGATTATTATCAGAAAATTAAGCAAAATGGTATTCCTTTAGTTTTATTTGATCGTGGTGAAAATGATATCGGTGTAGATTATATTGGAATTGACGATTATGCTAGCAGTAATATTATAGTAAATCATTTGGTTGAACAAGGTTGTAAACGCATTGCTCATATTGCAGGTTATGGCCACACACGAATTTACCAAAACAGAATTCGTGGTTATAAAGATGCCCTAAGAAAACATAAATTGCCGGAAGACGATGCCCTTTTATTAGAAAGTAGTTTAACTATTGAAGATGGAAGAGCTAAAATGACAGAGCTTTTAAAACTCCCAGAATTACCGGATGCTGTTTATGCGGCTGGAGATTATGCGGCGCTAGGTGCTTTACAAGTTATGCAAGAACATAATATTAAAGTCCCTGAGCAAATAGCATTAGTCGGTTTTAGCAACGAACCCTTCACATCTCTAGTCACACCGCCCATTACCTCTATATATCAGCATAACAAAGAAATTGGAAAATTAGTTGCACAACAAGTATTGCTTCGTATAAACGACGAAAACTACAAGCCTGTGCTTCATAAATTAATTTTAGAACCGGAGTTAATTATAAGAGATTCTTCTAGAGTACTTGACTCCAAGAAGGCGTAGATTTTGTTTTCCTTGACCAATCGTCATGAACTACAAATATTTAAAATGATGCCATAATTCGACTCTAAAAGCTATTAATTCACATCTGCTTTACCGGCTTGTCTTATCACTTTTTCATTACTAAGTTCGAAACAACTTTTTGCTTTCTGAAGTCCGTATCTCACGCCATTTTTAACTACAAAATTCCGATACAGACTTCCATTTAACCGCCAAGCGCGTTGCAATCCGTATAATCGATCGTCTTTATAATTATAGTTATTTGCTAAATCTCCATTTTCGAACCAATTTTTATAAGTGCCTTCTTTTTTCTGATTTATGTAGTGGTATTCAAATTTCAACTTTCCATTACTTTCCCAATAGCCATAATGAACTCCTGTAGACTGGCCATAATTGTATGTTCGAACTTCATATCGGTTTCCATTTGCATAAAAACTTCTATAAGTTCCATGAAGCTTTCCATCCAAAACAGAACTATAGGTTTTTACATGATACCCTTTTAACACCTTAAAAACGATACCTAAATATGGTTTATTATGCAATAGATATTTTCCGTTAACGTAAGTGACACTCGGATTTGAAAAGGCAATAGTATCATTGGGAATGGCACGCGTATCTATAGCGTAATTCGAAGTGTTTTCAAGTTTTGTGTCTTCAACCATTTTAGACAATGAAGCATCACCATCTACACAACTTAAAAATGCACATAATGATGCTAGGATAAAAACAAATTTAAAAACAAAACATTTCATTATTCGAACTGAAATATGCTTACTGTGTAAATGTTCCTTTTGTGCCATGAAATGCACCAGATTTTATAACATATAATCCAGAAGTAGAATACACATCGTTACTTACATGATAATGATAAATGACATCAGAAAAATGACTCGTCACCCCCACATGTCCGCCATTTTCATCTAGATTTTCGGGATAAGATCCGTCCATATCTTTACGACCATATACAGGAAATCCATCTCTTAAAAACCCGATAAGATTAGAATCGTCTACTGTTAAATAGGTCCCTTCACAATGATAATGATAATCTTCATTTGGGCCTGGATGTGCTCCAGAAGCATCAAAAGTGCTCCAAGCATTTTCCTCTAATACCCCACCTCCTTCGTAGTCATTATAAAGCGGCACTCCATTTAATGCCATACCTACAGCACCTAAATCGGTTTGCTCTTTAACACTTGCTTCTTTTGGATAGGTAGGAATCGTCATGACATAATTAAAAGCAATCATGGTTGTATTCATATTTGCATGATTTACACCTAAGAAATCCTCGAACATTTCGTGACCTTCGCCCCAATACGGTGTTTTATGATCTGGCAATCCAGAGCTACTTATTGAAATATAATCTCCATTAACTGCTACATTAACACCTTCTGTATACTCATTTATAAAATTAGCTTGTACCACAGAAGTAACATCAACGGTGCCTTGTAATATATCTGTTGGTGTACTAGAATCGGTATTATTGCTACTATTACATGATAGTAGCATAACTAAAGCGACACCACAAACTAAGTATAGATTAATTAACATATTTTTCTTATTATACATTTTCATCAACTTCGGTTTTTTTCATAGTTAATCTGGCAATTAACCCAGCACCTGCTAGAATAAATAAAAAATTAAACACATACCAATTCGTCGTACTATCTGCCAAACTTTTATCCGCTTCGACTAACACGAATTCATTTTCCTCCAATTTCACCTTAGTAGCGAATGCATTAGATTTCTCTAAAGCAAACACATTTCTGTTCACTCCATTTTTCAAAATCATGAAGGTGTTTTTACTTTTAAAAATGTTTTGAAACATAGTATTATTCAGACTAACTGTTTTAAAATCATCTGGCACATCTATAAGATAAACGACTAAGGTTTCATGCCCCAATTTAATTTTCGGGTCTTTAAGTAAAATGTCCTGACCGTTAATTTTAAGTGTTAGATTCTTCGCCATTAGGTTAAACACCAAGTCTTCAAACTCCTCTGGTGTTGTATATCCATTTGCAGTATATTCTTGATGCACTACACTTTCGAAAGCTGAAAGTGCCGCCCTAACCTGAACGGTCCACTGACCATTCTTAGCTTCTACTAGAACCGTACTAGATTGCGATGTCGAATGTGCTAAAACCACCATAGGTATTAAAAACCACAATAAAACTAGTGTAACACGCATATTTGTTCCTATTCTATAATACATAAGCCCCTCTTAAACCGTTAATAAAGTTATTGTTTCCCGCTTCGTCAACATGATAATGATACCCGCGTGTCTCGTCTGAATGCCCTCTTAAATCATCTAAATCTGTGGCCATAACACCACTCTCGTCTAATAACTCATATATACCATAGCCATCTAAAGCGTAACCAATTAATGCCGCATGTCCATCTTCCTGTTCTACTTTAATACTATACCCTGTCGCGGCGTGGTAGTGATATCCTTGGTGTACATTAATATGACCACCAGCATCATCAAACGGAGCCAATGTATATGCACTTAAAATATTATTAGTAGGTGCTGGTGCAGAGAATTCGATACCGTTTAAAGCAATTCCGCGTGTAGACGGAATACTACTATCTAATTCAGGACCTGCGCCGTCTCCCGGGCCAGGACCTTGTGCGTCTCCCGCTTCTGGTGCTCCTCCGCCATCAGTAACAAAATAAATAGCATCGGTTTGATATACAGGTGTTACAGGAATTAACCACGTTTGAGAAATATTGGTGATATAAGAAGGAATACATTCGACACAGAAATTTTCGTATTCAGTTCCTACATCTGGATTCGCAGCATTTATACAATCTTCTTCAGAATCGGTAATATAAACATCTCCATTATCATCGTACATCATCCAATTGTCATCATTATAAAATGTAGCCATATTCTTTATAAAAGCACCATCTACATCATACACCTCTCCGTCTTGAAGCCAGATTCCTCCAGCATCTGCACCATCTTCTATATTGCTTGGACACCATGGCCCCATGTTATGGTCTGCAGGTATACTTGTAGTCACAATTTGATAACAGTCGGAACTCGAACCATCAGATAACGTACATGGTACTTTAGTTATTGTAATGGTTTGGCCTTCGGTGTAAAAATATGAAGGTTCTACATCTACAGACACACTATTATCTAAATCGTCGTTCTCGGCATCACTATCGCTCCCACTACTCGAGCAAGATTCTAGACTTAGAATCCCCATAAATAATAAAGCACTTGTAAAAACCGTTGATCTTATATTTTTTAATTTCATTCCCCCTGTTGTTTTGTATATATCATCAAATCTGAGGAATATTTTAGTGGTAATTTCAGGTTTTCAGTGAATGGAACAATCCTTTAAGTAAACAACTGTTTTAATCCGTTAAACCCAATTCTATGTTTAATTGATTTCTATTAAAGAGAATTTTATAAATCACATCTGCTTTATTATTTTGAATTTAGAATGAATTAAAAGCACTGCAATTCTTAATCTAAACCCATGTGATTTCATTAAAAAAATGAGGCCATACTTTATTCAGTCCTAATACATTTCAGTAGAATTTATTTTTACTTTACATTTATAAAAAAAATAGATGAGGGTGTTTTAAGGATTAATACTATTTCTAAAAAACGTCACACCCTTTTAATTTCAAAAATGATTATATGAGTTTAGATTTATTCGACATAAAAGGCAAAATCGCTTTAGTTACGGGAAGCACACATGGATTAGGCATGGCAATGGCACGAGGATTAGGCCTTGCTGGAGCAACAATTATTGTTAATGGAAATTCTTCACAAGAAAAAATTGATATTGCTATTTCCGAATACGAAAAAGAAGGTATTAAAGCTTTTGGATATAAATTTAACGTAGCTATAGAAGAAGAAGTAATCTCTGCCATTTCAAAAATCGAACAAGAGGTTGGCCCTATAGATATATTGATTAATAATGCGGGAATTATAAAACGCACACCACTTCTAGAGATGGAAGTAGAAGATTTTAGAACTGTTATTGATATTGATTTAGTGAGTCCGTTTATCGTTTCAAAATATGTGGTAAAAAATATGGTGAAACGTAACAAAGGGAAAGTAATTAATATTTGCTCTATGATGAGTGAATTGGGAAGAAATAATGTTGGTGCTTATGCTGCGGCTAAAGGCGGATTAAAAATGTTAACTCAAAATATGGCAACAGAATGGGCAAAACATAACATCCAGGTTAACGGTATCGGACCAGGATATTTTGCAACCACTCAAACCGCTCCTATTCGTGTTGAAGGTCACCCTTTTAATGAATTTATTATTAACAGAACACCTGCTGCGAAATGGGGGGACCCAGAAGATTTACAAGGTGCAGCGATCTTTTTATCGTCTAAAGCTAGTGATTTTGTTAATGGACATGTTCTATATGTAGATGGTGGTATTTTAGCAACTATCGGAAAACCTGCTAACGAAAACTAATATAAAAAGACCGTTTAAACTGTAATATTTAAACGGTCTTTTATTTTGGCTTATACCAGCGCTAGTGTAAAACTCATACGTTCTTTAATGTGGTAACATATACCTTAACACGTGCCAAAACTCGAGGCGCCATAATTATGGTTGCAATCATTGTAGGGATTGCCATTAAAGCAAAAAAGCCATCAATTAAATTAATCATCATACTTAAAGATGTGGTAGCTCCTAAAATGATACTGGCTATATAAAAGTAATTGTAATAATGTTTCTTATCGGCTCCGAAAAGAAAAGACATACATTTTGAGCCATAATAAGCATAAGAAAATAGTGAGGATATACTAAATACAAAAATACAAATCAGTAATAAATATTTCCCCACTCCTGGCATAGCATGGGCAAAAGCCGAAGCTGTTAAACTCACACCGTTGGCATCGGACGTTTGCCATACTCCAGTAACTAAAATAGCCAAAGCCGTTAGGGTACAGACCAATAATGTATCTATCGCAGGCCCTAACATGGCAACTAAACCTTCCCGTATAGGCTCTGCTGTTTTTGCTGCACCATGAGCCATAGGTGCCGTACCTATTCCCGCTTCATTAGAAAATGCAGCTCTACGAATCCCCAAAAGGATTAATCCACCTACAGCACCGCCTAGGAAATTATCTCCTTTAAAATTTTGAGCCGTAAATGCATTCGAAAAAATCATTCCAAAGTATTTCGGAATCTCCTGAATATTTACAGCAAGAATAAATAGAACCAAAATAAAATATAAGCCGACCATCGCAGGAACCAATTTTGAAGCTGTTTTACTAATACGATCCAAACCTCCTAAAATAACAATACTCGTAATAGCAACTAAAATAAGTCCGATGATTAAGCGCGACGTAAATCCAACTTCAATATGATTTGGCACCAATAAAATATCGTTAATCGCTTGTGTTAATTGGTTTACATTAAAAACAGGAAGAGCTCCAACCAAACCACAAATACTAAACATAACAGCCAAAGGTTTCCATTTCTGTCCTAAACCTTCTACTATAAAATACATCGGACCTCCCTGCAACTGCCCTTCACTATCTTTACCGCGATATAAAACAGCAAGCGTAGACGTGAAAAATTTTGTAGCCATACCAATAATCGCACTCACCCACATCCAGAAAACCGCTCCTGGCCCACCAATAGCAATAGCCACAGCGACACCAGCGATATTTCCCATCCCCACGGTGGCAGACAAAGCGGTTGTTAGCGCTTGAAAATGTGTTATCTCTCCAGGATCATTTGGATTATCGTATTTACCACGTAAAACTTGAAACGCATGACCAATAAAACGAAATGGTAAGAATCGAGAATAAATTAACAAGAATAGTCCACCCCCTGTTAACAGAATTAATAATGGCAATCCCCAAACTAAGGAGGCGAATTCTTTAATTATATCATCTAAGGTGGTCATCTATGGGAAGCTATATTTTGATAAATATATTCTTTTTTAGCTTCAAAACTTTAACAAATACACTAAAAACCAACACAATTCCTTATCTTTTACAGCTATTATTGATGTAATATTGCAGTTAATTCAATAAAGACAAAGAATGTATTTTGATTTAAAATTTGATGTATTTTCGCAATCTTATTAGACACGTACTCTTGAAAGAAAACAGATTATATTTTTTAGACGCCGTTAGGTGCTTTGCCATTTTAATGATGCTTCAAGGTCATTTTATAGATGGCTTATTACACGCGTCTTATAAGTCTTCAGAATATACAGCATTTAATATCTGGAATGGCTTGAGAGGCAATACTGCACCTCTATTTTTTACAGTTACAGGATTAGTTATTCTATTTTTATTAAAAAAAGCAGAAACTAAAGGCAATCAAAATCTTAGAATTAAGAAAGGCTTTAAACGCGGTGCATCTCTAATTTTAATTGGATATTCGTTAAGAATCCCCGTTTTCTCATGGCTATTGGGCCATTTTGATAGTTATTTCCTAGTGATAGACGTATTGCAAATCATAGGAATCTCGGTAATCCTGTTAAACGGATTTTACGCTGTATTAAAAACGCAAACCAAACTGTTAACCTTACTTTTAACGGCTATTGGAACATTTATATTTGTTTCCGAACCACTATACCGAAATTTAGCACTACCTCAAGTTCCTGATGTTATCGTTAATTACATAACTACAGAAAATGGTTCCCTTTTTACTCTTTTACCTTGGTTTGGGTTTGTGACCTATGGAGCTGTATTAGGAATTATTTTTCACAAATTTCAATCTAAAACACACTTTAAAACGATTGCCATATCAAGCTTTTTAATTGGAGGGTTGTGTTTAAGTATTGCATCTTCGGAAGTTTTATCCCTGATCTATAATATCACGCAAATCGAACTTTTTCAAAGTGTCGCTTTCTATAATTATCTTTTCATTCGGCTAGGTAATGTGCTCTTTATATTCGGTATTTTTTACGCTTTAGAATCTTACTTAAAGCACCCGTTAATACTAAAATTAGGAAACAGCACACTTTCTATTTATGTGGTTCATTTTATAATACTTTACGGAAGCTATACCGGTTTCGGACTCTTTCGTTACGGACGTAATAGTTTAGAACCTTGGTCTGCAGTTTTAGGTGCCTTGGCTTTTATTAGTTTGGTGTGTTTAATTGTTGTTTATGAAGACAAAATAAAAGCCTTCCTAAATATAAATATTAGAAAGGCTTGGAATTTTATAAAATTAAAATCTATATATCGTATAAGATTACATAGAAGCTAAATAATTTTCTACATTATTTTTAATACGCGCTTCAATGTTTGTTACATCTGACTTAACAAATGGTTCTCCCATAATATTCTCGTATAATTCGATGTAACGTTCGCTTACAGTTTCGATGTATTCATCACTCATTTCTGGTAACTTCTGCCCTTCTAATCCTTGAAATCCGTTAGTAATTAACCACTGACGCACAAACTCTTTAGATAACTGTTTTTGCACTTCACCATTCTCCTGACGTGTTTCATAACCATCAGCATAAAAATAACGTGAAGAATCTGGGGTGTGAATTTCGTCTATAAGCACGATTTTACCATCTTTAGTTTTACCAAATTCATATTTAGTATCTACTAAAATCAATCCTCTTTCTGCTGCGATTTCTGTACCGCGTTGAAATAATTTACGCGTATAATCTTCTAGCACTACATAATCTGCTTCAGAAACAATCCCTTTACTAATAATGTCTTCTCTCGAGATATCTTCATCATGATCTCCCA
Organism: Formosa undariae; assembly: GCF_042427615.1. NCBI lineage: Bacteria > Pseudomonadati > Bacteroidota > Flavobacteriia > Flavobacteriales > Flavobacteriaceae > Formosa > Formosa undariae. The sequence continues at coordinate 667,258 of NZ_JBHMEZ010000012.1, forward strand.
TTTCGGCTTTTGTAGCAGGCGTAATAATTGGCTCCGGAAACTTATCATTCTCGGTCATTCCTTCTGGCATAGCAACACCACAAAGTGCACGTTTACCTAATTTATATTCACGTGCCGCATGTCCCGACATATAACCACGAATTACCATTTCAACTTTAAAAGGTTCACATAAATGACCAACGGCAACATTAGGATCTGGTGTAGCCATTAACCAATTCGGAACTATATCTTCAGTCTGTGCCATAAATTTAGTAGCAATCTGATTTAAAATCTGACCTTTAAAAGGAATTCCTTTTGGCATTACAACATCGAATGCACTTAATCTATCTGTGGCAACCATTACCAATAAATCGTCGTTAATATTGTAAACTGCTCTAACTTTTCCTTTATACAAACTTTTTTGTCCTGGAAAATTGAAATTAGTATCTGTAATTGTCATGATCTTTATAATTGCATCTAAACCCTGTTGAGATGCTTTAAGTATTAATAAAAATGAAAGGGTAAAAGTAAGGAATTAATCACAAAATATTTTTATCGAAGTTTCTAAAATGATAAATTATTTTCCATTAATTTTATAATGATGCCGGCTTTTTACATCAAACTTTGAAGTACACTATCTAAAGAACAAGTAATCCAAAATACTCAAATTAAAACCACATTAAATTATAATGCGATTTATTTATGGAATTGATAGAACGTTTCATCTTTATCGCGTAAACGCTCTAGATCGTTTTTTCTCATAAATTCAAGTATTGCACGTGCTTCTTCTAAGGTTACATTTTGATTAGGCATTCTTGTTAAACAATCTTCAAGTAATACTTTAGCCTCGCTATCTTTTTCTAACATTTCGTTAGTATTCGTAATCATATTTAGTATCCATTCTGGACGTCTCGAAGTTGTTATCTCTTCCCAACCTGGTCCAACAAGTCTTTGGTCGGTTAATTTATGACAAGAAGCACATCTGTTTTCAAAAATAAATTGACCTTTTGCGGCTAGAGATGGCTCTATCGAATCGGATAATTTAACGGTTAAAGTCTTCCCAACACCTTTCGATTTTATTTTATTAATTGGGAGGGTGTTTAAATCTGGATGAACAAATATTACAGGTTCCTTTTTTTTAATCCCATCCATACAACTTGTTAAACACATAAAAATTAGTAATACCACGCAAAAAGGCAACACATGATTTATTTTCATAAACTAATAGAATATTTTCAATTTAACTTATTTCGTTTCCTGTCTCCTAAATATACGCATTTTACTTTTCGAAGTGAGATAACTTCATTATAAAAATTTAGCAGTAGAAAATGTGCAACTCTATCTTAATTAAATGAGGTACGTATTTAATAGTGGTATAGTGGTATAGTGGTATAGTGGTATAGTGGTATAGTGGTATAGTGGTATAGTGGTATAGTGGTATAGTGGTATAGTGGTATAGTGGTATAGTGGTANTGGTAATTTCAAAAATAATTATTACTATACCAAATCCTTCCCCCTTAAGAGTGAGATAAAAAAAAAGAGTAGACTAACGCCTACTCTCTATTTTCAATACTTTTATATGCTTCAATAACTTTCTTAACCAGTTGGTGTCTAATAACATCTTTTTCATCAAGATAAACCATACCTACACCTTCTACGTTTTTTAAAACCAATAAAGCCTCTTTTAGCCCTGAAGTCGTACGTCTTGGTAAATCTACTTGACCGGGATCTCCAGTCAATAAAAATTTAGCATTTTTCCCCATACGTGTCAAGAACATCTTCATCTGGGCGTGTGTAGTATTCTGTCCTTCATCTAAAATAACAAAGGCATTATCTAATGTACGACCACGCATAAAGGCCAAAGGCGCAATTTGTATGGTTCCATTTTCGATATACATATTTAACTTTTCAGGCGCGATCATATCTCGTAATGCATCGTAAAGTGGTTGCATATACGGATCTAATTTTTCCTTTAAATCGCCAGGAAGAAATCCTAAATTCTCTCCTGCTTCTACGGCAGGACGTGTTAAAATAATACGTTTAACTTCTTTATTTTTTAACGCCTGTACAGCTAATGCAACGCCGGTATATGTTTTACCCGTTCCCGCAGGACCAATCGCAAAAACCATATCGTTATTACGCATACTTTCTACTAACTTACGTTGATTTGCTGTTTGTGCACGAATTAGTTTTCCGCTTGCGCCATGCACAATAACCTCTCCACTTTTCTTAGACGTAGCGTAATCTTCGCTACTATCGCTCGTTAGTACACGTTCGATAGTGTTTTCGTCTAATTTATTATATTTCGCGAAATGATTAAGCAACATGGTTAACCGGCGATCAAACTCTTCTAAGAGATCTTCGTCTCCAAAAGCTTTGATTTTATTTCCGCGAGCAACAATTTTTAATTTGGGGAAATATTTTTTTAGAAGTTCAATATTTACATTTTGTGCTCCAAAAAATTCTTTTGGAGTAATCTCTTCCAGTTCAATAATTATTTCGTTCAAAAGCTAGTCGATTTAATTAAATTTTTCAGTTAAGTTTTATTAGTTTTGTGCCTCTAACAAATCTAATCAATTTTAGTTCAGATATGTGAAAAACATATCAACAATTCACATATGGCTATAATAACTTTAACTTCTGATTTTGGTGAAAAAGATCACTTCGCTGGGGCGATTAAGGGCGCTATATATAGTGAATTAAGCGATGTTAGAATTGTTGATATCTCGCATAATGTATCACCATTTAGCATCTCTGAGGCGGCCTATATCATCCAGAACGCGTATACCAGTTTTCCCAAAGGCACCATTCATATTATCGGAATTGATGCCGAATTAAATCCCGAAAATAAACATATTGCGGTACTCTTAGATGGCCATTATTTTATCTGTGCCAACAATGGTATAATGAGTATGATTTGTACAGAAATTAATCCGGAACGCATCGTAGAAATTAATATTCACGAAAAAGTACAAAGTAGTTTTCCTGTTTTAGATGTCTTTGTAAAAGTCGCTTGCCATATTGCACGTGGCGGAACCTTAGATGTTATTGGAAAACGTATTCAAGATATAAAACCGATACAAAACTTAAAACCTTATATTAACGACGATCAGATGCAGATTATTGGTAGTATTATTTACGTTGACAATTACGGCAATGTCATTACCAATATTAAGCGCAATTTTTTTGAAAACATACAAAAAGGACGTGCTTATAAAATATCTGCTCGGAATCATTCGTTTAATAAAATATACAACAAATATAGTGACATTGTAGATTTTACTAAACCCGCAGCAGACAGACATACTGAAGGAAAAGGTTTAGTGGTTTTTAATTCGTCTAACTATTTAGAAATTGCCATTTATAAGAGTAATACAACGACCGTTGGAGGGGCATCTACATTAATGGGATTAAAATTAATGGACACCATAACGGTTAACTTTTATAAAGATTAATTTATGTTTGTTCGTATTGTAAAATTGAGTTTTGAACCTTCTAAAGTAGATATCTTTCTAAGTCTTTTCAACTCTAAAAAAGAGGATATTCGTAATTTTGAAGGCTGCACCTTTTTAGAGTTGTACAGAGATAAAAAACACCAAAACATATTTTTCACGTATAGTTATTGGGACAACGAACAAGCCTTGCACAATTACAGACATTCCGATTTATTTATTTCGGTTTGGTCAGAAACAAAACAATTATTCAACGATAAACCCGAAGCTTGGAGTGTGGACAAACTAGAACGTTTACCGTAAAGTAGTCGCTCACTTCAAATTCAAATCATATTTATATAACAGATGTTCGCCATATTAAAAAAAGAAATAAATTCGTTTTTTGCTTCGCCAATTGGCTATTTGGTTATTGCCATATTTTTACTCCTAAACGGATTGTTTTTATGGTTTTTTAAAGGAGAGTTTAATATTATAGATAATGGTTTTGCCGATCTTTCTAGCTTCTTTCTATTAGCACCTTGGATTCTAGTCTTTCTAATACCTGCAGTCACCATGCGTAGTTTTGCCGACGAGAAAAAACAAGGCACACTAGAATTACTATTAACAAAACCCGTTTCCAAATTTCAAATTGTTTTAGGAAAATATTTTGGCGCTTTTATCTTAATCATAATCGCCTTACTACCTACTCTATTATATGTGTTTACCGTTTACAAACTAGGAAGCCCCGAAGGTAATTTAGATTTAGGAAGTACTCTTGGTTCGTATTTTGGTTTGTTATTCTTAGTTGCAGCATACACCGCAATGGGAATATTCGCTTCGACACTTTCCGAGAACCAGATTGTAACCTTTATAATCGCAGTATTTTTATGCTTCTTTTTTTATATCGGTTTTGAAGGCATTGCAGATGCATTATCTAACAATTTTATCGATGGTTTAGGGATGAGTTTTCATTTTAAAAGTATGAGTCGCGGCGTTTTAGATACCCGAGATATTATTTATTTTATAAGTGTTTCTGGATTATTTTTAGCATTAACGCAGTTTAACATTAATAAAAAGCAAGCATGATTTTAACAGTACCTTTTGCAATTATACTCGTCCTGCTTTTTGTAGTATTATTTATATTTTCACGATCCATAGATAAGCGAATTTGGGTGTCTTTACTTATTAGTTTAGTCCTTACGCCCATTGTGTATTTCTATTTATTATACCCGTTAATAAATATATTTAGCACCTATCATCACGAAAAACATTTTGAAACAGAAGTTTGGAAAGAAAAGCCTGCATATCGCTACGAAATGGCTAACGATTTAGAACAGTCGGATGTCTTAATTGGTAAAACAAAATCAGAAATCAAAGATATCTTAGGCAAACCGGGATGGTTTAGTTGGAATGACGCCATAAAAGCAAACGATTCTAATTATTGGAATTACAACTTAGGACTTAAGCCTGGCGCTTTTAATACATCACAGGAATGTTTAGAGATTACCTTTGAAGGAAATAAAGCCAAACTATTAGAACACTATCAATTAGAAAAAAAAGATAATGAGTAAAAATCTTAAAAATAGTATACTAATTGTTGTCGGTATTTTAGTTTTAAATGGTATTGGGAATACATTCTATAAACGTTTCGATTTAACCCAAGATCAACGCTATACGCTAAGTGAAGCCACACAAGACATTGTAGCAGATATAGAATCTCCTATTATTATTGATGTGTTTTTAGAAGGCGAAGGATTTCCTTCGGAGTTTAGAAGACTCCAATCGGAAACTAAACAACTGTTAGAAGAATTTTATGCACAGAATAGCAATATTCACTTTAATTTTATAAATCCGTTAGAGGATGAAACCAATCGCGATCAAATTATTCAGCAATTAAATAATCGCGGATTAACCCCAATGCAACTGACGGTTCAAGAGAACGGAAAAAGTAGTCAGGAAATTATTTTTCCGTGGGCCTTGGCAAGTTATAACGATGTGACTGTTAAAATTCCATTAGTAAAAAACAAATTAGGATCCTCTCAACAGGAATTAGTGACCAATTCTGTACAACATTTGGAATATGCGTTTGCAGATGGTATCGGAAAATTAGTACATGGAAAAACAAAGAAGATTGCTATTTTAAAAGGTAACGGAGAATTAGAAGATCAATACCTAGCCGATTTCTTAACGACACTTAAGGACTATTATTATATTGCTCCCTTTACACTAGACAGTGTAGCAACGCAACCTAAAAACACGCTCGACAAATTAAATGATTACGATTTAATTATTGCTGCAAAACCTACAGAAGCCTTTTCAGAAAACGAAAAATTAGTTCTAGACCAATACACCATGAATGGCGGAAAAAGTTTATGGCTTATCGACGCTGTGGCTATGGAAAAAGATAGTCTATATAACGAAAGCGGACGTTCTATTGCCTTACCACTAGATTTAAACCTTACAGATTTATTCTTTAAATACGGGGTTCGTATTAATCCGTATTTGGTTGCCACACCTTACTCTGCTCCTATTACTTTAGCTATGGGTGAAGGTAGCGATTCGCAATTTCAGAATGTGCGTTGGCCGTATTCACCTTTAGTAAATACCACCAATACCCATGCGATTGTAAACAATGTAAATATTATAAAATTCGATTTTTCGAATCCGATAGATACCTTAAAAAACAACCTTAAAAAGACGATTCTTTTAGAAAGTGCCAAACTGACTAAGTTAGAGGGTACGCCAAAAGAGATTAGTTTAGACGTGGTTACTCAGGAACCAGATCCCAAACAATTTAATAAAGGGAGTCAGCCATTAGCGGTTTTAATTGAAGGCGAATTTACATCGGCCTATAAAAATAGAATTAAGCCTTTTAAATTAGATTCGAATAAAGATGAAGGTGTCACCACTAAGATGATTGTTATTGCAGATGGTGATCTAATTAAGAACGATGTCATCAAGAATATACCGCAAGAATTAGGTTTCGACAGATGGACGGGACAACTTTTCGGAAATAAGGAATTCCTATTAAATTCGGTAAATTACCTCTTAGACGATAATGGACTTATAAACATTCGTTCTAAGGAAATTACAGTTCCTTTTTTAGATCACGAAAAAATCTCAGAATCTAAATTAAGCTGGCAATTACTTAACACACTGGTACCATTAGGGTTATTAGCTATTTTTGGATTTATTTTTAATTACTTACGTAAAAAAAAGTACAGTGCCTAAATGTTAATAAGTTTGTTTCCTAGTTCCCCCTATTAAAGATATATTTGTAATTATTAAAATAATCTTATTTAGATACAGATGAAATTTATAGTATCAAGCACCTATTTATTAAAGCAATTACAAGTTCTAGGAGGCGTAATTAACAGTTCGAACACTTTACCTATTTTAGATAATTTTCTTTTTGAATTAAGCAGTTCGCAACTTATTGTTTCTGCTAGTGATTTAGAAACGACTATGTCTTCGACTTTAGAAGTAGAAAGCGAAAGTGAAGGTAGTGTGGCTATTCCAGCGCGTTTACTTTTAGATACTTTAAAAACGTTCCCTGAGCAACCTTTAACGTTTATTATTGAAGACAATAACACTATTGAAATCAGTTCTAACCATGGTAAATATGCACTTGCATACGCTAACGGAAATGAATTCCCTAAAGCTGTATCTTTAGATAAGCCAAGTACAACGACTATTGTTGGAGATATTTTAGCAACGGCAATTAGCAAAACGATTTTCGCTGCAGGAAACGACGATTTACGCCCAGTAATGAGTGGTGTGTTTTTTCAATTCTCTACAGAAGGCTTAACCTTTGTCGCTACAGATGCTCATAAATTAGTAAAATATACACGTGAAGATGTTTCTGCTTCTGAAGTTGCAGAATTCATCATGCCTAAAAAACCTTTAAATTTATTAAAAGGAATTTTAGCAGGAAGCGAAGATGATGTTATTGTAGAATATAACGACTCGAATGCAAAATTCACGTTTGATAATGTGGAGTTAATCTGTCGTTTAATCGATGGAAAATATCCGAATTACGAAGCCGTTATTCCTAAAGAAAATCCGAACAAATTGACCATTGCAAGAAGTCAGTTTTTAAGCTCTGTAAAGCGTGTTAGTATTTTCTCGAACAAAACAACGCACCAAATCCGATTAAAAATTGCAGGAGCAGAATTAAACATCTCTGCCGAAGATATAGATTACAGCAACAAAGCCGAAGAGCGTTTAACTTGTGATTACCAAGGAGACGATATGCAAATTGGTTTCAACTCTCGTTTTTTAACTGAAATGTTAAACAACTTAAATGCCGACGATGTACAACTAGAAATGAGTTTACCTAATCGTGCTGGTATTTTAACACCAATAGATGGCTTAGACGAAGGCGAACAAGTTACTATGCTTGTTATGCCAGTGATGCTAAACAGTTAATACACTATTTATATTAAAATATATTCAAGTCATGTAGATTCCTAGAATTTACATGACTTTGTTTTTTCCATCCTTTATATTCTTAATTACAAACGAACTTTGAATGTGAGATACGATCGTCATTTTAGAAAATCGTTTTAAAATAAACTCCTGATATTCGTTCATATCATTCAGTAAAATTTTCAATAATACATCGTAGGTTCCTGCGATATAATTGGCTTCAATAACATCGTCTAACGTATTAACATATGCTTCAAAATTACGGAACGGCTCGTCTTGATGTGTGGTTAATGTCACTTGGCAATACACAACCAAGGTTTTTCCTAATTTACTATAATCTATAATTGCCGTATAACCGTTTATAATTCCAGAGGCTTCTAACTTTTTTATACGTTCGTGTACCGGTGTTATCGATAGGTTAACACCCTCGGCAAGTTGTTTTATCGACTGTTTACTGTCTTTTTGTAGCGCTTCAATAAGCATATAATCTATGTCGTCTAACTTCATATTGGTAAGAATTTCTAAAAGGTTAATAAATCACAATCATAAGAAGAAATAATTTCTACACAAACACACTTTAGAAGCATAATTTTTCAAATAATTGATATTTAATAAAACAAATATATTAAATAATATCTTTGTAGTAGAAATATTTAAGATATGAACACACCAGAAACACAAGCCGTTTACGATAGAATTAAAGCACATTCTGAATCTTTTTTAGGGTATCCTGTAGCTAAAGACTTCTCTTATAGCGACTATGCTCCATTCCTTGATATCTGCATTAATAATGTTGGCGACCCAGAAAGCCCTTCAACATTTGCAATCGATACTAAAGACATCGAGCGTAAGTGTATTTCATTCTTTGCAGAGATGCTTTCTAGCAACAACAAAGATGTTTGGGGTTATATTACTAATGGTGGTACAGAAGGTAATTTATATGGATTATATGTGGCTAGAGAAAGTTTCCCTAATGCCATGGTGTATTATAGCGAAAGCACACATTACAGTGTTAAAAAGAACTTACACTTATTGAATATTCCTAACATCGTGATTCGTTCTCAAGAGAATGGAGAAATGGACTATGAAGATTTAGAACAAACGATTTCTTATCGTCGTGATAAACCAGCCATTTTCTTTTTGAATATCGGTACAACAATGACTGAGGCCGTTGATAAAATAGATGAAATAAAACGTATTATTAAAAAATATGCGATTAAGGATTATTACATCCATTGTGATGCTGCTTTTTTAGGAACTATTGCACCTTATATAGATGCGAAACCAAAATTCGATTTTGCAGAGGGTATTGATAGTATTTCAATTTCAGGACATAAATTTATTGGAAGCCCGATTCCTTGTGGAGCTGTTTTAGTAAAACGACAACACAGAGATCGTATCGCACATTCGGTATCTTACGTTGGTACTATGGACACCACAATTACAGGATCTAGAAATGGATTAACACCATTATTTATATGGGATTTCATAAAAAAACACGACCATAAAGGATTAAGAGAACGTGTTAAAGCGTGTCAAGATGTTGCCGCTTACACAGAACATAAACTGAATTTATTAGGCGTTCCAGCATGGCGAAATAACGAAGGCTTAACGGTTGTTTTCCCTACACCTAGCACCCGTATTTGTAAAAAATATCAGTTAGCATCTCAGGAAGATATCGCTCACATAATCTGTATTCCGGGAATAACTTTTGGACAGATTGATGCGTTCTTAGCGGATTTAAAAACAGAACTACACGATATTCCTACTGAAACAGAAGCTGTATTGGCCTAATTTCAAAAATATATAAACTTAAAAAAACGCCCATTCTCATGGGCGTTTTCCGTTTTTATCTTTAAAAATTTTTAACTAATAAAATGCAAAGATAAAGGATATGTCGACGGTTCTCCGTTACTCACTTTAATGGCATTTAAAATAGGAAAAATAACACTTATAATACCTAAAAAGAGAAAGCCTAAAAAACCAAGTCCGAGTAATAAGATTAACGGTATACAGATAATAAAGTAAATCACTAAACTAATTTGAAAGTTTATAATCTTTTTACCTTCTGCATCCATTCCAACCACTTTATCTTTTTGCATAAGCCATAAAACTAAAGGAATTAATAAACTCCCAAACCCCAAAGCAAGGGTTGCTAACTGACTTAAATGCGTAAGAATTAAAAGCTGTTTGTCTTCTCTCATTATGTTTCTAATTTCGTTCATACTAATAAGACGACAAACAACATGATTTGTTACAACTCCTTTTTAATGAGGCAACTTATCTCTCAATAAACCATAAATAAACGTACCTAAAACAGCTGATATTAAAACAATAATTACCGGAATATACCCTGCACCTACCAATACAAAAATGGGTCCTGGACAAGCACCAGCAAGCGCCCAACCTAAACCAAAAATAATTCCGCCAATTAAATATCTAGAAATCGACTTTTCTTTATCTGCTATAATAATAGGCTCTCCACTAAACGTCTTAATCTTAAACCGTTTTATACCCTGAATAAATATAATTCCGAATACTAAAGCCGTACCGATTATACCATACATATGGAACGATTCGAACCTAAACATTTCGTAAATACGAAACCACGAGGCGGCTTCAGATTTATACATAACCACACCAAAAACTAATCCTAAAAGGATATATAATACTTTTTTCATCTTCTTAAAATATAAAAGGGAATAATACATGAACCATAAATAAACCTCCAATAAAGAAGCCTATAACCGCAATTAAAGACGGTAGCTGTAAATTACTTAATCCGGAAATCGCATGACCAGAAGTACAACCTCCCGCATACCGCGCTCCAAACCCAATTAAGAGTCCGCCGGAAATTAAAATCAGCCAAGTTTTCACATCCGATAATGCTTCAATAGAATAAATTTCGTTTGGCAAATAACTATTCACACTAGAAAAATTTAAATCTTGAAGCGCCAATCTAGTAGATTCGCTAATCTCAGGCATTTCGCCATTAGATAGATAATGAGAAGCGACATATCCTCCCAACATAGCACCGATAACTATAAATAAATTCCAACTGTCTTTTTTCCAATTGTAGTTAAAAAAAGAACTGTATTTACCACCACCACAAATGCTACAAAAGGCACGAAGGTTAGACGACATTCCAAAACCTTTACCCAAAAGCAAGAGTACTAGCATAAAAAGTGCAATTAAAAATCCCGAAATAAACCAATGCCACGGGTGAAAAATAAAATCCATATTTAAATATTTAGTGATTAAACCGCAATAGATTTAAGTAATCTTGTTACGAGTTAACAAATATAGGCGTAACATAAAGTTTCAATTGTAACATAGGTTACACCTTTATTAATTGAATAAAAAAATTATTTCCATTATCCATATCGTGAAAAAGCAATAAATCTATTAAATTGCTAACTCGCAAACATATAGACCTGCATGAAAAAATTTATTAAAATTCTCAGCCTATTAATTCTAATGGGGTTAGTCGGCGTAATCTACTTAAATTACCCGAAGTTAAATTTTATCACCGGGTTTGCTTCAAAAAGCGTATGTTCTTGCACCTTTTTAGCCGATAGATCGTTAGCCTCTATAGAAGCTCAAGACAATGACTTCTCTCCGATCGACTTAGCGACTAACACCATCAATTTCGAGAATAAATCGGTTACCTCCACAGTATTTGGATTAAAAGCCAGAACCGCAGTTTACAAAGAAGGTTTAGGATGTGTTTTAGTACCTGAAGGCTCAGACCACACGACTTTATTAGAGCAACCTAATAGAAATAAAACACCTAAAAACCTACCATTCCCTTATGGCAATTTGCCTCAGAAAGATACTGTTTTCTCTAATATTGATTATACTATTTTAGATGAAGCCATAACCAACGCATTCGATATTGACGATGAAAAATTAAAACGGACAAGAGCCGTAGTCGTGGTTTACAAAGACCAAATTATTGCCGAAAAATATGCTGACGATTTTAATAAAGATTCTAAAATCTTAGGATGGTCTATGACTAAAAGCATCACAAGTGCTGTGATTGGGATTTTAGAAAAACAAGGTCGTGTAAGTAAAAGTCAATCCCATTTGTTTCCAGAATGGGAAAATGACGATCGTGCAAACATCACCTTAAATAATCTCCTACAAATGAATAGTGGCTTGGCTTGGGAAGAAGATTATAATAACATTTCCGATGTGACAAAAATGCTTTTTTTAAAAGAAGATATGCCTAAAATACCTCGAGAAAAGAAATTAGAAGGCGTCCCTGGCCACAGCTGGAATTATTCGTCTGGAACCACAAATTTAATCTCTGGGTTCATCAGAAATCAATTTAAAACAGATCAAGAGTATTTAGATTTTTGGTATACCGAATTAATCGATAAAATTGGAATGCATTCTATGACGATAGAAACCGATTTAAAAGGTCATTTTGTAGGATCTTCCTACGGTTGGGCCACCGCAAGAGATTGGAGCAAATTCGGATTATTATACTTACATAATGGTAATTGGAATGGCGAACAAATTTTAACAAAAGACTGGGTAGATTACACCAAAACACCTACCAACACTTCCGACGGGATTTATGGCGCTCAATTTTGGTTAAATGCAGGCGGACGTTATCCAGATGTTCCTAAAGACTTATTTTCTTGTAATGGATACCAAGGTCAGCAAGTGAGTATTATTCCTTCTAAGGACATCGTAATAGTGCGCTTTGGACTGATAGAAGACCCACTGTTTAGCTACAACACCTTTTTATCGGAAATCCTTAACGCTATAAACTAAAAAACTCCCTACCGAAGTAGAGAGTTTTATATATTTTAAAACGTATAATTATATTATGGTTACGAATTGTTACGTAGGTCTGCCATTTTAATGGCCGCCACAGCCGCTTCTGTACCTTTATTACCGTGAATACCACCAGAACGATCTATAGATTGTTGTTGGTTATTATCGGTTAATACACAGAAAATAACAGGAACATCGTTAATTACGTTTAAGTCTTTAATACCTTGAGTGACCCCTTCGCAAACAAAATCGAAATGTTTTGTTTCTCCTTGAATCACACAACCAATAGCAATAACGGCATCCACCATTTGTTCTTGCATCTTTTTACTTCCGTAAATCAATTCAAAACTTCCAGGTACATTCCAACGCTTAATATTATGTTCGTCTACACCGTTTTCAATTAGCGCATCGTAAGCACCTTTGTAAAGGCCTTCGGTAATGGTATCGTTCCATTCGGAAACAACAATCCCAAACCGAAAATTACTCGCGTCTGGGATTGCTGTTTTATCGTATTCTGATAAATTATGATTAGCTGTTGCCATCTTATTTTATTTGCTTGCTAAAACTTCAGCTTTACCTATAAATACATCTATAGTTGTTGCCTCTGTTGAAGAAGGATATTCATTTTTGATTGTTTTAAAGTACTTTAAAGCATCAGAAGGTTTTCCTAATTCTAAAGCAATTAAACCTGCTTTATTTAAATACATTGGAGTCGTAAATTCATTCGTACGGATATCAGCAGCTTGCTTGTAGTAATCTAAAGCATCATCCAATTGATTTAATTGTACAAATGCATCTCCTATTGCTCCTTTTGCTAAAGGTGCTAAAGCTTCATCTTCACTAGAAAAATCTCCTAAATATTCAATTGCTTTACTATAATCTTTTAAGTTTAAGTAAGCCATACCTGCATAATATTCTGCAATATTAGCAGCAGGAGTACCACCATGGTTCTCAATAATATCTAACATACCGTATTTACCTTCACCTCCATTTAAAGCCAAAGTATAAAGAGAATCTTTATCGGTCCCGTTTACAGCCTCGTTAAAATAAATTTTAGCTTGAGACATATCGTTCATTGCTTCGCTCTCTTTTGGTTGCGCAACAAATTCGTTATATCCTAAATATCCTAAAACAAGTGCCGCAACTACACCTATTATTACAAAAATATATTTTTGATTGTTAGCTACCCAATCCTCAGTTTTAGAAGCGGTTTCGTCTAACGTATTAAAAACTTCTGCGGTTGTTGAGCTTTCTTCAACGTTGTCAAAATTTTCAATATCGTTGTCTACTTCTGATTTTTCGGTTGGTTTGTAACCTCTCTTTTTATAAGTTGCCATAAATTCTATATTATTCCGCGCAAAAATAAAATATTTCTGCAGAAATAAAAGGTTATTTATTTGTTATTTTTCAATAATTTGCGAGTCCTTCTAATAGCAGATTTCAAATAAACGCACATTATCCCTTTTATGATTCTAAAATCCTTATCTCTAATTAATTACAAAAATTTTGAAAGTGAATCTTTTGAATTCGACGACAAAATAAATTGTTTTGTTGGACAGAATGGAGTGGGAAAAACCAACATTTTAGACGCAATTTATCATTTATCCTTCGGAAAAAGTTATTTCAACCCCATTGCATCGCAAAATATTAGACATAATGAAGATTTTTTTGTGGTTCATGGTGATTTTGAAAAACATGACACTATTGAAAAAATTGTGGTGAGTTTAAAAAGCGGACAAAAAAAGGTAATTAAACGCAACGCAAAAGCATACGAGAAATTTAGCGACCACATTGGTTTTATCCCTTTGGTTATTATTTCGCCTGCAGATCGTGATTTAATTATTGAAGGAAGTGAAACGCGGCGGAAGTTTTTAGACAGTGTGATTTCTCAAAGTGATAAAAACTATTTAAACGACCTTATTAATTATAATAAAACGGTTTCCCAACGTAATGCCTTATTAAAATATTTCGCATTAAATCACACATTTAATAAAGACACTTTAGAGGTTTACAATGAACAATTAAACGATTTAGGCGCAATTATCTTTGAAAAGCGAAAAGCATTTTTAGATGTTTTTGTTCCGATTTTTAAATCACGACATAAAGTGATTAGTAATAATCAGGAACCCGTAGAATTAAATTATAAAAGTGATTTATTTGATGGTGATTTAAAACAACTTTTGGAGCAGAATTTAGCTAAAGATAGAGCTGTACAATACACCTCGACTGGAATACATAAAGATGATTTATTATTTGAAATTGATGGTCATCCGATTAAAAAATTCGGAAGCCAAGGGCAACAAAAATCATTTTTAATCGCTTTAAAATTAGCACAATTCGACTTTATTAAAGCACAAAGTGGCGTAAATCCAATTTTATTATTGGATGATATTTTTGACAAGTTAGACGAACAACGGGTTGGACAAATTATTAAGTTAGTAGACGACTCTAATTTTGGTCAGTTATTTATAAGCGACACTCATGCAGACCGCACCGAAAATGCCGTAAAACAAGTACATCAATCGTATCAAATTTTTAATATCGGAACATAAATTCAAATCTTATGAAACAACTTATTGTCATTTTTAGCTTTATACTTTTAAGTAGCTGTGCAAGCAAACCCGAAATAGAGCTTTCTAATTTAAACGGCTATTGGGAAATTGAAGAAGTTATTCTAGCCGACGGTACCTCTCATGTTTATAAAATAAATGAAACCATAGATTTTATAACATTGACAGATAGTCTTGTGGGATACCGACAAAAAATGAAGACAGATGCAGATAACAATTACACGCCTGTAACCACCAAGGAACAGATAAAAATTATCACCGAAAACGACAGTATAAAAGTCCAATATCACACCTCTTTTTCTGATTGGAAAGAAACCATAATTGAATTAAATAACGATCGTTTTAAAGTCGTTAATCAGCATCAAAACGTATATATTTACAAACGATATATTCCTTTAAACTTATAATTATGGCAAAAAGAAACAACGAAAATTTAAGTATATCAGACGTTTTAAAAGAGTTTGTAGAAACCAATAGATTAGAAAAAGGTTTAGACAAAGTAAACGTGCGTGATGCTTGGACATCTCTTATGGGAAATGGCGTTAATAACTACACCACGGAAATAAGTTTGGAACGCGACACCTTGTATGTACAATTAAGTTCGAGCGTATTGCGCGAAGAATTAAGCTAC
Source organism: Formosa undariae (assembly GCF_042427615.1). Classification (NCBI taxonomy): domain Bacteria; kingdom Pseudomonadati; phylum Bacteroidota; class Flavobacteriia; order Flavobacteriales; family Flavobacteriaceae; genus Formosa; species Formosa undariae. The sequence continues at coordinate 683,082 of NZ_JBHMEZ010000012.1, forward strand.
GGAAAAGAGAAAATAATAACGATGATTAATGAAGAATTAGGTAAAGATGTCGTTAAGAAATTAATATTGAGATAAGATTAATAGAACTCATACTCTAGGTCTTTATTTCTTTAACAAAACAGTTAAAATCCTATGAAACAACAACTTAACATCTTGTAATTTAATTCTGTTAATCAAAAAAAACACTGTTAATCTAGCGATTAACAGTGTTTTTTTTGATTTAAATATATTATTCCAATATCGTTTTATACTCGGTGTTTGACTAATTTGGAGGATAACACAGTAATATTTTTGAAGGTTCTTTAGACACAAACGTGATTTCTGAGATCGCGGCCGAAATAAATATTTCATCACCTTGACTAAACGTGTATTCTTTGTTATTGCAAATCATTGTCCCCTCTCCAGAGTATATAACGGCTGCATAAAAGCATGAATTTCCTTTAATGGTATGCGTACCATCTAATAACAATTCACTTAAACCGAAACAATTGGTATGTTTCTTATTAAACAACGTTCTTAAGGTAAATTCACTCGAACTCTCAAGTACTTCAGGAGTTATTTTCCAAGCTTCTAATGCTTCATCTAGTGTATAATTATCGTAATGAAAACATTCTAACATTTTTTCTTCACCTACACCTTGATGAATTAGTTCTGGTCCGATGGTTAAACCATTTGGGGTTGTTTTCTCGACGCGCATCGTATAATCTGTAGGCTCTTGAACTTCCATTAAAAAGCAACCACTACCAATAGCATGTGGTACACCTCCATAAATCATAAAGGCATCTCCTGGTTTTACTTCAATTTTATGAAGACAATCTAACATCCCTTGAATATTCTGATTCTCGAAATGCAATCGCCATTCTGCTCTTGTTACATGTTTTTTAAATCCCATATAAACAACAGGCTTTTCGCCATCTATCTCACGAGTATTTAAAACGTACCAAGATTCTGTTTTACCAAATTCAGAATTAAATACAGTTTTAGCATATTCTTTATCTGGGTGCACTTGTACTGTTAAACGCTCTTTGGAGTCTAACATTTTAATTAGCACTCCTGTCGTTCCAAATTTATCGGCTAATGCCTTACCTAAATATAATTCTACATTAGAATTAATTAACTCTTTTAGAGCTAAGGTTCCGTCTTCAGTTTCTATTAACGACAAACCTTCATCTTCAGGTCTGTTATTTCCACGTGCTGTAACGGTAGACATAATCCATTCTTCAGGCATAGCGCCATCAATTTCAGGAGACGTTTTTTTCCATCTATCAATCAAAGCACCACCTTCATACGTTCTCCAAACTCTATTGTTAAGTTGTTTTAAAGGAATATGTGCGTATTTTTCTAAATCTTTATTCATGTTCTCGTGATTTTCTTATTCGTAAAGTTGTCATATAAAAGGCTATCCAAGACTAAAAATAATTACTGTCCCCTTTATAAAATTTATATGATATTAAATTCCTGTTTTTATAAAACCTAAAAACCCATTAAGTGCGACATACAACATATAGAAGTTAAAAATTAATGTTGCCCCTAAAGCGATGTTCATCCATAAACTCGTTTTATAAGTTTTCATAACGTCTGTTCTATTCAATAAAATAATTAAAAATAATGTGATTAAAGGCATAATAAACGGACTTAAAGCTTGAGATGCGATTAAAATCCAAACTGGTTTTCCTCCAAAAAATGGTACGATTATTCCAGTTAAAGCAACTAAAACCACCAAAAATTTAAATAGTGGTTTTTTCATATCACGCTTCGTATTGGTATAATCTGCAATTAACCAAGGAAATAATAAAAGGTTCGGAAATATTGACGATAGTCCAGCTCCGATAATTCCTAAAGTAAATAATGTTAAAGCGAAATCTCCAGCCCAAGGTCCTAATGCACTCATCATATCCGTGGCATCTACAACTTTAATCCCTTGAAAGTATAAGGTTCCAGTCGCACTAATCATTATAGCTAGACTTATTAAAAATGTAAGAACCATAGACGACATTGCATCTCTATTTTCAGTTTTTAAATGTTCGATTCCCCATTTTTGTTCTTGTACCAAAATACTTCGAGATGCCAAACACACACCCGCCATTGTAGTTCCAACAATTCCTGCAATTACAAGACCCGAATTATCACCTTGAGGTAATTCAGGGAAAAAATCGCCTAAATTAGTTCCTGTTTCTTTAACCACCATAATACTGGTAGCTATAAAAGAAAGAGCCATAAAACCAACCATCGCACTCATGGCTTTTATAAAATTCTCATGCTTTCCTGTCCAAAACAGAGCGACTAAAAGACAGGTAAAGAAAATTGCTACAATTGGAGCATTAAGAAACGATATCGATGTTCTTACCGAGATCCATTCCATAGCTACTTCTGCAACTACGCCCATAACTCCAATAACAGAAGACACAATGGAAACCACTAAAGCGGTTATTATAAAAATAGTTACAGGTTTCCCAAATGCTTTTTTAAAATTATACATTAAGGTATTTCCTGAAACGATGGTTAATTTACTAATCGATATAAGAAGAAAATAGGTAAAAAAACAAGAAAGCAGTAAGGCCCAAGACAGGCTTAGTCCGTAATTTGCTCCGGAAACGACCATGGAAGTCACACTTCCGGTTCCCACAACATAACCTATAATAAAAAAGGCCGGTCCAAAATCTTTTAATCCTTTTTGAAACTTACCTAAACGTGATAATTTTTCTGATGACATATAATTCGGTTATTTTAAATTTAGAATGTTTGATTGGAGCAATTTTTAAACACTATTTGTCTAAATATCAAAAGCATATCTCCTAAATTTAAAACTCCTGACTATTCAGAATATTTAGGACAATTATTAAACGATCTTTTGACTCTTAATTTAGCATAATGAAGTCGTATTGAACCTCTCAAATTTAGGAAATAAATCACAAAAAGAGGCTATAGAATATGCTAAAGACATCATAAAATAGCGGATTAATTACTGGTTAATTAAAAATAGTAATAGATTAGAATCGTACATAAAAAAAGGAAAACTTATAAGATTAAGTTTCCCTTTTTAATTATTTTTCAAAATTATCACAGAATGCAATAAGCATTTCAAAATGAACTTTCATTACTTTCACCGCGAGCTCTGTATCCTGATTTAAAATAGCACTATAAATAGCTTCATGATTTTGAAGTTCTTTGAGTCGTTCTTCTACACCACAAACACGTGTATCTTCTAAAACAGAAATAATCTTAGGTGTAATTTGAAGCATTAAGGCATTAATTGTACTATTTCCACTTGCTTTGGCTATTGCCAAATGGAACAGTAAATCTTCTTCTAAAGCATCTTCTCTATTTAAAACTTTAACTTTGTAATTATTTAGAGCTGTTTCTATATTCTCTAAATCTTCTTCCGTTCTTCGAATGGTTGCTAAACACGCTGTTTTAGTTTCTAACATTAAACGCGTTTCTACTAGAGATTTAAAATCTTGCTTATCTAATGCTATAATATCTTCAATAATACCATTTAAGGCTGTTATACCAATATTTTCTACAAATGTTCCAGACTGTGGAACTGATTTTAGAACGCCATAAAATTCTAATTTTTCTATAGCTTCTCCAACATGTCGTCTACTTACATTAAATTTTTCTGATAATACACGCTGTGAAGGTAATTTATCTCCTAATTCCAGATTTTTTAAGTTGATGAAATCTTTAATTTGAGATATTATAATATTTTGAATTTCTGGGTTGTCTTTTATTTTAGTTGTTTCATATTTCATTATAATGAGTCTGACTAATTAAATATTTAATCATGGTTTTAGATTAGTTTGTTTGATAAAATATATTTCGGAGGCAGAAAAACCTCTTAATCCATAGTCTTAGATAATGTAGTTCTAAAAAAAATACTGGCCTAAAACCTTAGACCAGTATTTAATAAAACTAATTTAAATTATATCTAATGTTTAAATTCTATGTCTAATATTTGATATAATTAGTACCCAGGGTTCTGAACTAAATTTGGGTTTATTATAATCTCATCGAAAGGTATTGGCATTAAAGCATCACGACTAGCGTCAAATGATTTAGGCCCAGGTCCAACTCCAGATTCTGTAGATACTTCAGATTCTAATCCGTTAGATCCAAATACGTCGTAAGGCGCATTCCACATTTCTCTTCTTGTAATGTCGTACCATCTTTTAAATTCGAAAGCAAGTTCTAATCTACGCTCTTCTAAAACGATAAATCTGAAATCTGATTGAGACGTTCCAGAAACATCTGCAGGAGACGCACTAGCAACAAATCCATTAGTAACTCCACCTCTTCTTGCTCTTTCTCTTACTTGGTTTAAATACCCTTCTGCTTCAGTTGTTTGTCCAATTTCATTACCAGCTTCAGCAGCAATTAATAATACTTCAGCATAACGCATTAAACAATAGTTAGACTTCGCTCCTCTACCATTAGTTTCAGAAACTGGTGCCTTACTTGCCATACGTGTATACTTAGCAATATGCGGACGGTTAACACTTAAAGATGCACCTGATTCTACATAATTTGTATAAGGAATACGAGTTCCTCCTGTTCCATCAGGGTTAGCATTCAGAACCATTGTATCATCAAAAGAAACTGCTCTTCTGTAATCATTCTCATCCCAAGTCGTATATACTTTAAGTGCAGGAACCTGAACAGACCAACCTGCTTCAGAGATTTCTGGTAAGTATTGCGAATCTGATCTACTACCCGTCATTGGTTCTTGGTAATTTCTACCTTGGTCACCATTTGTAATTCCTGTAAAATCTAATACAAATATTGGTTCTAAAGAATTATCAATTTTAACAGCATCGTATAAATCTTGAAAATCTGGTTCTAGATCCAAATTATAAGTTCCTTTTTTATTGATAACATCTTTAGCTTCGTCGTAAGCTAATTGCCAATTCTCTAAAGTTAAATGTACTGAAGCTAAGTAAGCACTTGCTGCCGATTTAGCAGGTAAAGCTCTTGTAGGTTGTGTGTTTGGCAACCATTCTTTAGCATACTCAAAATCTGCTATTATACTTTCATAAACTTCTGAAGCAGGAGTTCTAGGAGCACTAACAGCGTCAATTGTAGCTGTATTTTCATCTATAAAAGGAATATCTCCAAATTGTCTTACTAAATGATAATAAGCTAAACCTCTTGCAAAACGCGCTCTAGCAATTACTTCGTTTTTTGTGCTTTCATCTGTTTCTGTTAAACCAGAACCATATTTAATTCCATCATTTGCAGAACGAATAATTTGGTACACTTTTGGCCAGAAACCATTGTTACCCATAATTAAAGCGTTGTTAGAAGATACGGTAAAGTTATCCATATCTGTTCTTTCAGCATTTCCTGTTCTACCAATAGCAGTCATATCACTTCTAAATTCAAGTGCTTGTGCCATCTCTCTTGATAAAAAGTTTCTATGGTGCATATGAGTGTAAGCTCCAGAAACAAATCCTTCTACCTGAGATAATGTTGGATTAGATAAAAATTCATCAGGCTGCAATTCTGTAATTGGAGTTTCCTCTAAATCGGAACATCCTAATATTGATAGCCCTAATAAGGCTACTATAAACTTATATGTTTTCATATTTGTTTTTTTTTAAAATTTTAAATTAAGACTTAAACTAAAAGATCTAATCGTTGGGTAATTACCAAAGTCATGACCTTGAACAGCATTAGTTGTAGCAGTAGTACTACCTCCAAAATAACTTGCTTCTGGATCTAAACCAGAGTATTTTGTGAAGGTTAATAAGTTTTGACCACTAAAAGCTAATCTTAAGTTATCCATCCCAATTTTTTCAACAATATCTTGGGGGAATGTATACCCTATAGATAAGTTTTTTAATCTTACATAACTTCCGTCTTCAACAAAACGAGAAGAAATTTCTCTATCTCTAGTTTTGTTAGATGGTAAATTAGATGTTGAATTTTCTGGAGTCCATGCATTTAACACATCTGTTAAAGCGTTAGAATCTCCATTATACAACTGCACATTTGTAAGGTTTAATATTTCACCACCATAAGAACCTTGGAAGAAAATATTTAAATCGATATTTTTATATCTAAACGTGTTTGTAAGTCCGAAGTTCCAGTCTGGATTAGGATCTCCAATTATTTGCTCATCATTAGTATCGATAGTACCGTCTCCGTTAACATCTTGGAATAATGGATCTCCAGCTTCTCTGTAAGAACCTTTTAAAGCAGAACCTTCAGGTACATCTCCTCCTTGATAAACACCAGTGTATTCATGTCCCCAGAACATTCCAACAGGCTCACCTTCTCTTAAGATATATGTATCTTTTCCTGAGAAATATCCAGGAGCTGCACCATCAATAATATCTGCACCGTTAAATAAGCTTACAACTTCTGTCTTGTTAGAAGACCAGTTAAAATCTGTACTCCATGTAAAGTCATCTGTAACAATATTTCTTGTACTTAATACAACTTCAAAACCTTTATTGTTAATTTCTCCAACATTTTGGAAAACTCTTAAGTTTGTTGCTCCTGTGTAAGAAGGAATAGTTGATACTTCTAATAAAAGATCTTTAGTGTCTATATTATAATAGTCGAATGAAAAGTTAATTCTATTATTATACATCCCTAAATCTACACCAATGTTTGTTTGGTAAGAAGTTTCCCATACTAAATCAGGATTAGCTTCTTGAGAAACTGAGAAAGAAGGCGCTGCATCTACTTCTGTACCCTCTGTAATAGCTAATAAAGCTAAAGATTGGTAAGGAGAAATTGCTTGGTTACCAGTTAAACCGTAACTCGCTCTTAATTTAAGACTAGAAATTGAGTTGCTATCTTTTAAGAAGTCTTCGTTAGAAATTTTCCAACCTAATGCTCCAGAAGGGAAAATAGCATATTTATTATTTTCAGCAAAGTTAGAAGCTCCATCACGTCTTACTGTACCAGTAATTAAATACTTATCGTCCCAATCGTAATTTAATCTACCAAATTGTGATTGAATTTCAGATTCTGACCATGAAGAAGTAATTTTTCTATTTTGGATCGTACCTGCACCTAAATTATACCAAAGGAAATCATCTGATAATAAATCTTGTGTACTTGCTGCGAATCTTTCGTTAGTTACTTTTTGGTAAGAATATCCTGCTAAAGCAGATAATTGTCCTTTTCCAATTTCAAGATTATAAGATAAATAATTCTCACTTAATATGTTAGTTCTTTTTAAAGTTGCAATACTTGCTCCTCCAGTAGATAATTGGAACGTTTGAGGTTTAAAATATCCAACATTTTCGTTTGTTGTACTAAAACCAAAAGTAGTTTTGAAATTTAAATTTTCTAAGATATCGTAACTTGCATATAAGTTAGATCTAAAAGCATCAGACTTCGTTTCGTTTACGATTTCATTTGCAACTGCGTAAGGGTTTTCAATACCATCCCCTACAGAGTTTTGTGTAAAATTACCGTTAGAATCGTATATCCCTCTATCTGGAGTAAATCTCATTGCAAGAGACACAACGTCGTCTCCACCTCCATTTACACTAGCAATAGCATCTTCTCCTGAAGATTGTGTAGAGATCCCATCTTTAGTACTTCTACTTCCAAAAAGGTTCATACCTAAAGTTAACTTGTCAGTTATTTGAGCATCAACATTGTTTAAAAATGTGAATTTTTCAAATCCAGAATTTACAACAATACCATCTTGAGTGAAATAGTTAATTGAAGAATAAAAGTTTATTTTATCGCTACCTCCAGAAAATGAAGCTTGATTGTTAGAGATATTACCAGTTGTATAAATCTCATCTTGCCAATCTGTATTCTCAGTACCTTGAACATATCCAGGGTTAAAAGACTGCTGATATTCTGCAAATTGATTTGCATCTAACAAGTCTAATCTATTAGATGTATTCTGAATAGAGTACGTTGTATTAATTTCTACACTTAATCTTCCAGATTTACCTTTTTTAGTTGTTACTAAAATAACCCCTCCAGATCCTCTAGATCCGTAGATAGCTGTTGCAGATGCATCCTTTAAAACTTCCATAGAAGCGATATCGTCTGCTTGTGGCATAGATGCCCCAACAAATCCGTCTACTACTATAAGTGGATCACTACTTGCTCCAATAGAAGAATTACCCCTTACTTTAATAGCTATAGGAGCTCCTGGCTCACCTCCGTTATTAGACTGTACAACAACACCTGCCGCACGTCCTTGAAGCGCTTGTTCTGCATTTGATGTTGGATACGCTGTTAACTCGTCTGTTTTAACAGAAGATACAGCTCCAGTAATATCACTCTTTTTACGAGTACCATATCCAACTACAACTACTTCATCAAGTTCACTTGCATCTTCCTGCAATACTACATTAAGATTTGTTTGATCTGTAATTGTAATAGATTGTTTAACATAACCTAAATAAGAAAAATGTAAAACATCACCACGTTTTACATTCAATTGGAAATTTCCATCGAAATCCGTAGCAGCTCCTGTAGTCGTTTTGTCGATCACTACATTTACACCCGGGACGGGCATGTTGCCAGAATCAGTTACAGTACCGGATAACTGATATCCATCCTGTGCAAATAATGATAGATTGAAAATCAATCCTAACATTAAAATTAGTTTAGTTCTTAATTTCATTTGTAATTTGTTTTGGTTAATAAATGAATTATTAATTTTTGGTTTACCAAACTGGCTGTTTACACTGGTTTACCAGTTTGATAGTGCTAATATATGTTATTAAAATGTTAAATGCACAAAAAATTGTAGAAATAATAAAATTTGACCTGAAAAAAAAATAATCAATAATTATACACCTTAATAATTACTATTATACACATTATAGGACAAGTACACTACGTAGTGTGTTGCCATAAACATTAAGAAACCCAACAAATCAAACGTTTTCGAGCAAAAAAAGCATACGTAATTATAAGTAAAATTAGGATAAATTCCCTTCGTATTACAGCAAACTACCCCCTATTTTTGGACAAAAAGGGGCCTATTCTTTTTTGTTTAAAAAAATAAATCATCACTCCTTATACTTCTATACATTAAAGATTTGGGCCTTTTTTGTTAACATTTAACACGGATTTGGGAATACATAATTTCAACACTTAAATCCATAAATAACTTGATATTGTGCTAATTTTTAGTTCGGATAGAGCGGTGTAATACACCAACAAGACGTTTCTTTTTTAATATTTAAAGTATTCGAATTGGGATATATATTTTAAATAATAAATCCACCTCTAATATTTAGTAAATATAAGAGGTGGATTGAGCAGACTTTATAAAATTTGAAGACGTTAAAATAATTAGGGGATATAACGTCTTCGCTTTAAATATTATTATAAATCAAATAATCGTGGTAAAAACATTGATATTTCTGGAATATAACACACCATCATTAATACAATAATCATGATGATTAAAAATGGTATTAAAGGTTTTATCACTTCAGATACCGATATGTTGGCGACTCCACTACCTACAAACAAAATAGTTCCTACAGGCGGTGTACATAAACCAATACATAAATTAAGCACCATTACAATTCCAAAATGAACAGGATCCATACCCAATTCTGTTACCACTGGTAAGAAAATAGGCGTGAATATTAATACTGCTGGCGTGATGTCCATAAACGTTCCTACAATTAGTAGAATGATATTTATAATAAAGAAAATAACAAATGGATTACTAAACTGATTCAGTAAAAAATCGCTCATTAGAGCAGGAATGCTTTCAAAAGAAAACAACCAAGACATCGCCATAGATGTGCAAATTAAAAACATAACAACTGCTGTTGTTTTTGCACTTGTTAGTAAAACATCTGGAAAATCTTTTACATTAATATCCTTATAAACTAAAGCTAAAATGGCTGCGTATAATACGGCAATTACAGAAGCTTCTGTAGCTGTAAAAATACCAGCAACAATTCCACCAACCACAACTACTAATAAAAGTAAGCTAAAAAACGCCTTTTTAAAATAGCCCCAAATTTCGCTAATTGGAGCACGTTCTCCTCTTAAAAAATCTTTTTTAATAGCCACATAAGCAACATACCCCATTATAGCTAACCCTAATAAAATACCAGGAACATATCCTGCGATAAATAAAGCTGCAACAGAAGCCGATCCTCCACTTGCCAAGGCATAAACAATTAAAATATTACTTGGCGGAATTAATAATCCTGTAGTTGAAGACGTAATATTTACCGACGCACTAAACGACCTCGGGTACCCTTCTTCTTCCATACGATCTGTCATAATACTTCCAATTGCAGAGGTTGCAGCAATAGCAGATCCTGAAATGGCACCAAATAACATGGATGCCAATACATTTACATAGGCCAAACCTCCCGGCAAACTTGCAACAATAGACTTTGCAAAATTTATCAATCTGTTAGCTATACCTCCACGCTTCATAATTTCTCCGGCGAGCACAAAAAACGGAATCGCTAGTAATGCAAAACTATCTATCCCCGTAATCATACGTTGGGCAATGGTTGTAATACCTGGTAATCTATCAATATTTAAAAGTAAACTTAAAGTTGTCGAAATACCAATGCTATACGCGACTGGCACTTTTAACATTAATAAAGCGAAAAAAGTTATAAATAAAACGAGAATACTAATTAGTTCTATACTCATAATTAATCGCGAATTTTATTGGTTAATAATCCTGAAATGTGGTACACAGAAAACATCATAATAATTAAACCACTAATTGGTAAAATCATATAAATGTATCCTAGCGGAATTCTTAATGTTCCTGATAACTGATTTAAATGAAGGGTGATGTATACTAAATTAAAACCTCCAATTACCATCACTATTCCTGCAAATAAGAAGACCAGAACCTCTATGGCTACTGATGCTTTTTTCTGAGTTTCAGCAGACCATTTTCTGTATAAAAAGTCCATTGATAAATGTTCGCGTTTTGCATTTAAATACGCTGCTCCTAAAATGGATAACCATATTAATGAAAATCTTGCGAATTCTTCTGTAAACGAAAAAGACATTTTTAAAACATAGCGTGAAAACACTTGCCAAAGCACATCTAAAACTAATAATCCGAAAATAACGACAAGAATTTTTGCCATAGCATTTTCTATCCGTGTAAAAAGGGTATCTATTTTCATATTATTCAACGGCTTTTATTCGGTTTACAAGAGGTGATAATTCTGGGTAATCGGCTTCGAAAGTTTCCATAACAGATTCTGTTTTATCTGCAAATAACGACTTGTCTGGAATGATAATTTCAACACCAGATTCTTTCGCAATTTTCATAGATTCTAAAACCGACAGTCTCCAATATTCTTTTTGTGCTTCAGCTGATGCATCTGCCGCTTCTTGCAACCATTGTTGCTCTTCTGCCGTTAAAGTATCCCACCATTTGGTGCTTATAACCAACACATCTGGAATGGATGAATGTTCATCTAAAGTGTAGTATTTACTCACTTCGTAATGATTAGAAGACACAAACGATGGCGCATTATTTTCTGCACCATCTACAACGCCTTGCTGAATGGCTGTGTATAATTCGCCATACGCCATTGGTGTTGCCGAACCGCCTAAAGCATTGACCATGTTTATAGACATCTGGTCGTTCATAACACGGATTTTTAATCCTTTTAAGTCATCTGGTGTTCTAATTGCTTTTGTTTTAGTATAAAAACTTCTACTTCCCGCATCGTAATAACACAAGCCTCGCAACCAAAAATCACTTCCTTTTTCAAGGATTTCTTTTCCCACAGGACCTTCTAACACACTAAACTTATGTGCCTTGTCTCTAAAAACATAGGGAACGGCTAAAACATTATACTCGGGTACAAAATTAGATAAAGTTGCTGCGCTAACTTTAGCAATAGCAACACTTCCAATTTGAAGTAATTCTAAAACTTCTCGTTCCGATCCCAATTGGGCATCTGGAAAAATCTTAACAACTAATTTCCCATTAGATTTTTCTTCTAACACTTCTTGAAGTTTCTCTATACCCTGATGCACTGGGTGAGACTGCTGTGCATTATGCGATATAAAGAAGGTTTTTACCTCGCTTTTTTGTCTACAAGATTGCAAACAAACTACGCTTAAAATGCATATTAATAATTTTAGTTTCATATTATTTTTTGAAATTAAAATAGTTTACGGCATTATGGTAACAAATATTTTGAACCATAGTTCCCAAAAATTCTATATCGTTTGGCACTAAGCCTTTATTTAAATCCTCTGCAAGAATATCGCATAAAATGCGTCTAAAATATTCATGTCTAGGAAACGACAAGAAGCTTCTACTATCTGTTAACATCCCAACAAAACGACTTAGTAGTCCCATATTAGAAAGCGTATTTAACTGCTTTTCCATCCCATCTTTTTGGTCTAAGAACCACCAACCAGAACCCCATTGCATTTTGCCTGGTGTCCCTCCAGTTTGAAAATTTCCCATCATAGTAGCGAATACTTCGTTTTGCGACGGATTTAAATTATAAGTAATGGTCTTAGCTAATTGATCGGTTGTATTTAAGGTATTAAATAACTTCGACATAAATTCTGCCATCGGAAAATCGCCTATAGAATCGCAACCCGCATCTAAGCCCACTTGCTCCACTAAACGACTATTATTGTTTCGAATGGGTCCTAAATGATATTGCTGAGCCCAATCTAACTTATGATATTGTTTTGCTAAATAAATGAATAAAAACGATCTGTATTTATTGATTTCTAAAGCTGAAAGTGATTCTGAATCTAATCGTTTTTTAAAAATGACTGATGCGTCTTCTAACGTACAATCTTCTATAGACAAAGCTTCACCAACACCAAAATCTGATAATCGGCAACCATTTTCATTGAAATACGTTAGTCTGGAATCAATCGCTGCAATAAATTCCGAAAAATTAGTGATCTCCGTTTTTGAAGCTATTTCTAACTTTTTCAAATATCCAGAAAACTTATCCTGACCAATAAAGAATAATTCATCTGCTCTAAACGTCGGGTAGACTTTCGTAAAAAAATCGGCTTTAGCAATTTGTTTATGATACGCTAAATCGTCTGTAGGATCGTCTGTTGTACACACTACCTCCACATTCATTTGCTCTAAAAGTTGAGCCGGTGTTTTATCTACTAGAATTTTATTTGCTTGCTCGTAAATGGTTTCAGCAGTACTAGGTTGCAACACCAAATCGATATCGAAATAGCGTTTTAATTCTAGATGTGTCCAATGAAACAACGGGTTCCTTAAGGTATAAGGCACCGTTTCTGCCCATTTTTTAAACTTATCTGCTTTTGAAGCTGATCCTGTAATAAAATCCTCATCGATACCATTTGCTCGCATACCGCGCCATTTGTAATGGTCGCCTTGCAACCAAGCATCGGTAAGGTTTTCAATAGGTTTATCTTCAGTAATTTGTTTAGCCGATAAATGATTGTGATAATCAATAATCGGCATATCTTTAGCATAGTCGTGATATAATACCTCGGCTGCTTTAGAGTTCAGTAAAAAATTATCTTTAATAAATCCTTCAGAATCAATTGGCTTCATTTTAAATACTTTTAGAGATTCCAAATTCTAGTCCACGTAATTCCGCAAGCCCTCTTAAACGTCCAATTCCTGAATAGCCTGGATTTGTTTTCTTATTTAAATCATCTAACATCTGGTGACCATGATCAGGACGCATTGGAATGTTCCAGTCCTTTTTGCCTTCAGCTTTACGTCTACGTTCTTCTAAAACAATGGCTTTTACCACATCATACATGGGTACATCGCCTTCTAAATGATTGGCTTCATGGAAATTTCCAGCAGCATCACGCTCGGTACTTCTTAAATGAATAAAATGAGCTCGGTCTGCAAAACGTTTAAAAATCTGAACCAAATCGTTAGATGCAATAACACCTAATGAACCGGTACAAAATGTAATTCCGTTAGCTCTATTTGGAACTTGCTCGAACAAATAGGCATAATCTGCTTCGGTACTTACCACACGTGGAAGTCCTAAAATCGGAAATGGTGGATCGTCTGGATGGATACACATAAGCACTTCATTTTGTGAAGCAATAGGAATAATTTCCTTTAAAAAAGCCACTAAATTTGCCTTTAATGCATGGGCATCGACATCTGCATACGTATCTAAAACCGTTTGGAACTGCTCTAACGTATAGCCTTCTTCTGCACCTGGTAATCCTGCAATAATATTGTTTACCAACTGTGTTTTGTCGGCTTCCGTCATGGCTTCAAAATAACGTTTTGCTGTGTCTTTCTCTGTTTCAGTATATGTAGATTCTGCACCTGGACGTTTCAATAAAAACAATTCGAACGCAGCAAAAGCAGCCGCATCAAAACGTAAGGCACGAGAGCCATCGGCTACTTCGTAACTTAAATCGGTACGCGTCCAATCTAATACAGGCATAAAATTATAACATACGATGTGGATGCCACAAGCTGCTAAATTTTGAATACTCTGCTTATAATTTTCAATATAGTTCTGAAATTCTCCAGAACGGGTTTTTATCGTTTCATGAACAGGAATACTTTCTACCACACTCCATGTTAATCCTGCCTGTTCAATAGTTTTTTTACGTTCTAAAATATCTGCTGTATTCCAAACGGTACCGTTAGGAATGTGATGCAATGCCGATACAATTCCTGTTGCACCTGCTTGTTTTATATCTGCTAAGGTTACCGGATCTTTTGGTCCGTACCATCTCCATGTTTGTTCCATACTATTACTAAATATTAATTTTTAAACACCACTATATGCACTAAATCCACCATCGATTGGAATAACAACACCTGTTACAAACGAAGACGCATCATCGCATAAATATAATGTTGTACTAATTAAATCTTCTGGCACACCATAACGTCCCATTGGCGTTTGGTCTATAATTTGTTGTCCGCGTTGCGTTAAACTACCATCGGTATTTGTTAATAAGGTTCTATTTTGATCGGTTAGGAAAAATCCTGGAGCAAGTGCATTTACACGGATTCCAACTTTAGAAAAATGAACTGAAAGCCATTGTGTGAAGTTTGAAACCGCTGCTTTGGCGCCACTATACGCAGGTATTTTTGTTAATGGTGTAAAGGCATTCATTGAAGAAATATTTAAAACACTACACCCCTTTTTACCAATCATATCTTTTGCAAAGACTTGGGTTGGTAATAATGTTCCAATAAAGTTCAAGTTAAAAACAAACTCAATGCCTTTAGTATCTAGATCGAAAAATGTTTTAAATCCTTCTGTTGTATTTTTTAAATCTTCTTCCTCTAAAAACGGATTAGAAGTTGTACCAAGCGGATGGTTTCCTCCGGCTCCATTTACTAAAATATCGACACTTCCGTAAGCCGCATTAATTTTAGATTTAGCGTCTTCCAAAGATGCTTTTTCTAAAACATTCGCAACAACACCCATCGCTGTTCCTCCCGCTGCTTCAATCTCTTTAGCAACTTGTTCTGCTGCTTCTATTTTTAAATCTAATACAGCAATTTTATGCCCTTGTTCTGCCAATGCTTTTGCGAGTGTACTACATAAAACACCTCCGGCTCCTGTTAAAACGACTACTTTACTCATATATGGATTTTATTTATTTAAATTAATTTTCGTGTTCGCACACGCAAATATAAATAATTTTTAGTGTGCGCCCACGAAAAACACCAATTATTTATAATAAAATGCTTTAATTTGTATTTTCAAATTAATGAACACCAACAAAAAGGCATGATTAGAATAAAGGATATTGCAAAAGAAGCTAATGTTTCTGAAGGCACAGTAGACCGTGTTTTACACAACCGAGGTGGTGTTTCATCTAAAACGGAAGCCAAAATACGTAAGATTTTAGAACGCAGAAATTACAGTATTAATCCTGTTGCGAGTGCTTTAGCAATGAAAAACAAACACAATATTGCGGTTTTAATTCCGGAATATAATGAAACAGATTCCTTTTGGAAATCCCCTTATTTGGGTGTTTTAAAAGCGAGTGATGAAGTTAAGAACATTGGAATACAGGTAAATTATTTCAAGTTTAACCAATACGCCCCCACCTCCTATCTTGAATCTTTTGAAGCACTTTTAAAAACCCAACCCACAGCAGTAATTTTCGCTCCCACGTTTCTAAACGAAACACAAAAAATAGCGAAACAATTAGAAGCTGTTGATATACCATATCTATTTCTAAATATCGATATTGAAGGTTTTAACAACCTAACTTACATCGGTCAGGATTCTTATACCTCTGGATATATTGCAGGAAAGTTGATGCATTTGGGAATGGAAAAAGATTCTAAAATATTAATTATTCAATCGCGAGAAAACTCTGGCGACAATAATGCGATTTCTAAACGTATACATGGTTTTAACGATTTTTTTAAAGACCATACTCCGGATACTACACCTGTAAATTTGAAGATTGAAAATTTAAACGATATCTCAAAAACCCAACAAAATATTAAAACGTGTTTAGATTCACATGAATTAATTACAGGCATCTTTATTCCTTCTAGTAGAACTTCTGTTATAGTAGACTGCTTAAATCAAACTGATTATAAGGGATTTAAAATTATTGGTTTCGATAATACACCGCAAAATGTAGACTGTCTTAAGAATGATGATATGTCCTTTTTAATATCTCAGAAGCCCTTTGAACAAGGCTACGAATCCATCCGAGTAATGTCCGATTATTTACTAAAATCGAAAGTACCAAATGATAAAGTTTATCTGCCTATAGATATTCTGATTAAAGAAAATGTAGTGTATAACGACATGAATCAGTTGATGTTTGAGAATGCGATTTCTGAGTCTTAATTTTTAAATTTACTTCAAAAAAATAATCAGACAACAAACGATTTTCACATCGTAAGTCATTTTATTATTTTCTAACATTTTATTAAAAATCACGAGTTACGTTCTATTTTAAATCTAGATTTCGTTTTCTCGTTAAAGCTTCTAAAAAGTAATAATCTGCATACACAATAGGTTCATCTATTTCATCATTTTTAGGCCAATTTCCTGTGCTATGATCTAAAATAAATGGTCCGTTCACTGTCTCTTTTAAAAGATAGGCTTCAGAATTTAATGTATCTAAAACAATCGTTGCAAAATCCAGATACGTCTTGTTATGCGTATAGGTATATAATTCGAACAAAGCCGATGTAACTATAGCTGCTGCAGAAGCATCTCGTGCCGCATTTGGAATCTCTGGATCGTTAAAATCCCAATACGGCACACCATCTTTGGGAAGGTTTTCATGTTCCATATAAAACTTTGTAGTTGCTTCTACCTGCGCTAAATATTTCGGATCTTTAGTGTATCTATAACTCATAGTATAGCCATAAATAGCCCATGCCTGTCCACGTGCCCAAGTAGAGTTTCGATTAAAACCCTGATGCGTGTCTTTCGTTTTCACAACACCAGAAATCGTATCGTAATTAACAACATGAAACACACTGTGATCTGCTCTAAATTGATGTTTTAAGGTTGTATTAGCATGTTGTACCGCAATGTTATGATATATACTATCGCCCGAAATTTTCGTCGCTTCAAATAACAATTCTAAATTCATCATGTTGTCGATAATAACTGGAAAATCCCAAACATCTTTTTTAAAATCCCAAGAACGAATAGATTTCACGGAATCATTATAGCGCGTAATTAATGTCTTAGCACTTTCTACAATAACATCTTTGTAATATTGATTATTGGGATCTTGTTTTAAACCTTCTCCAAAACTGCAATATATTTTAAACCCCATATCGTGAGTTCTGTCATTCTCCTTTTGGTCCTCCACTAAAACCGTCCAAGCTTCAGCCTTCGTTTTATAAGTACTATCTCCGGTAAGCTTATGGATTAACCACAAGTTACCTGCAAAAAAACCACTGGTCCAATCTCTTGAGGGCTCGGTACGAACCTCTTCTGGATTAAGCGACATGCCTTTAGGAAAATTATCGGCCACTACGGGATAATCTACTAGTTTTTGAAACCTATTCTCTAAAGCCGAATTAAATCTAACCTCAACTTTTTCTTCACTGCTTTTAGCATCAGACTTGCACCCCGTGTTTAGGAAAGCAAGCGTTAAGACTAAAAAGAAACAACATAATTTATTCATAAACTATTGAATTTAGTAACCTGGATTATGAGGTTATATCTTTGATTATTTAACTAATATAAATAAGGTTTAGACGAATTACAAAAATCAAGATATTAAAATAATTTTCTAACTAGAAATTATAGCACTTTTTATTGGGATATAAATATGCATGGAGTCATTTTATGAAAGCACTTCAATTTAGTACATCCAAATTCTAATTGAAAACGAACAACTCCTAATTTAGCTGTTCCAAATACTCTTTCATCGAGATAAAAAACCAGGTATGGTTGTAATTTAGTCTTTAATATGAGCTAATTATAATTATGAAATTTACATTATGCCTTTTAAATAAGATCATCCTTTTACTTTGCCTTAGTTGCCTTAAAAACGCTCATGCGCAATTAGGATTTTGCACAGGAAACTCTGGAGACCCTATTTTTAATGAAACTTTTGGAACAGGTAGCAATTTTGGTAATTTCCCTGTTGGCAGTAGCAGTAATTACAATCATATTTACGGACAACCTCAAAATGGAGATTACACTATTTCTTCATCAATTTACGGTTGGTTTAATTGGTTTAATATTGCAGATCATACACCAAACGATACGGATGGCAGAATGTTAATTGTAAATGCGGGAAGATCGCCGGGAGAGTTTTTTAAAATATCTGTTTCTGGACTTTGTGAAAATACGAACTATGAATTTTCGTCTTGGCTAATTAATTTGTTGCCCGCTAGCTATTCAGATTGTGGTTATGGGGCGGGACCAAAACCCATAAATGTAAGTTTCGAAATTTGGGATAGTAATAATAAGATCAAAATTAAAAGTGGAAATACAGGAAATATTTACGGATCTTCTAAACCCAATTGGGAGCAATATGCACTACTATTTAAAACAAGACCAGGGCAAACCTCAGTCATATTAAAAATTAGAAATAATGGTGTTGGTGGCTGCGGAAACGACTTAGCTTTAGACGACATTGTATTTAAACCTTGCGGAGATCTTGTAATTATAGAAAACCCATCTAAACAACAAAGTATTGCATTACCTAACACTGATTTACCTTACACAACAAAGCTCTCTGCGAAACCAGATTATTCGGTATTTTCATCACATGCATATCAATGGCAATACAGTACAGATACGATTAATTGGATAGATATTCAGGATGAAACAAACCAAACTTATAACACCGCACCTATACATAAAACAAGTTATTATAGAGTAAAAGTTGCAGAAACAGCAAATAACCTACTAAACTCACTATGCCACTCGAATTCTGAATATTTTGAAGTCAAAATTGTAGCTTCTAAAACGCCAATTAAAAAACTTAAAATCAACAGAAAACCGCAATCCAAAGTAAAAAAAGAACAAGACCCCAAACTCATAGCCTTAACTATCGCAAAACCTCTAGCAGCACAAAAACAAATAACCATAAAAAAATCACCAAGCACTGGACGCCCTGTTAATACTTACAAAACCATAATTATTGTAAAAAACGGACTTAAAATTATTACCAAGAAAATATGGTATGTTAGCGCCGTTGGTAAGTTTGTACAAACAGGAGAAGAAATCACGAAACAAGGCAACGTAAACGGTATTACTATTGTGGACGAGACCATATATTATAAATCTGTTCACGGCTACAATTCCATAAAAAGGCGATATACAACAAAAACTGTTAAGGTTAAAAATGAATAATCTTTCTAACTTTAAATACACGTTTAAGGCTTACTCTAGTATTTCTTTAATTTTCTGTTCTAATGCTTCTCCCCTTAAATCTCGGCTAATTAAAGTACCATGTTGGTCGATTAAATAATTACTAGGAAGTACGTTTATGCCATAAATCATTGCGCCTTCGTTTTTCCATGATTTCAAATCACTTACATTGGTATAATGAAGATTGTCTTCTTCTATGGCTTCTAACCAATGTGCTTTATCCTGATCTAGAGACACCTGAAAAATCTCGAATCCCAAGGCATTAAATTCATCGTAATAGTTAACCAGATTTTTATTATCGGTTCTACACGGTCCACACCAACTTGCCCAAAATTCTAAAAGGATTAATTTTCCTTTAAGTTCTGAAAGTTTTTTCTTTTGACCATACCGATCGGTACTTTCAAAATCCACATAGTGTTCGCCAATTTTCGGATTTTGATAAGAGGCAATATATTTACGGATTTCTTCACCGTAGATGGAGTTTTTAATGTTGTCTGAAAACGGATTATATAATGCTTCGGTATGTTCTTTTTCCCAAGAGATATACCATTCTGATAGCACGTATGCGCCTAAAATATGATCAGAATTACTTTTTACAAAATCCGTAAGTATGTTTTTACCTTCCTCTCTTGTAAGCGTGTCCACTGCTTTATATAGCTTCGTATATGTTGTTTCAGAATCGGAGCCAAGAATTTCTGCATCTCCAAAATTCACGTCTGAAGCATTAAATATCATGGATTTATTTTCTATCCAAAAATCATTAAACAGAGCTTTATCCGGGCTTTTTAAAACACCTAGAAATGGGAAATTAGTTAATCGAGAATTGAAATAAAATTGATTATCCTGAACGTTCACAGAATCTATTACGTTTTCTGTAGCAGCATCTATTAGGTACAAAACGGTTCCGTTTTTCAGGGCATTAGTCGTTCCTTTTAATGAGAATTCAGGCTTTGGTTCTTGATTACAAGATGTAAACATTATTAAGATAAAAAATGTAATGACTTTCATGGGTTCCGTTCTTAAGGATTCTACGACACTATTATCTAATCATTATATTATTTCCTGCTCTAGATTCATCAGCATTTTCTAAAAGTAAAAGCGTCCTTTTAAAACTTAGCTTCGATTGCGCTCAGCCTAACATTTTTATTATTGATTCAATTAAAAATAAGCAATTCGCTATCGCGCTCTATAATTTAATTATCGTCCAATAATTATGTTATTCCCGCCCCTAGACTCTCCTGCTTTTCCAAGGGTATTAAACTTCCAACTAAAGCCTATCATAAAATATTGTTGCAATACAGTACTCTGACTATCCTCTACATAATTTTCGTTAATTAGACGTCTAGAATTATTATTTTGATTCAACAAATCGTAAGCTTTTAGCGTTACAGATCCCTGATCTTTTAAGACAGAATAAGATAAGGTAGAATTCCAAAACCAGGCACTTTTTTCGAAACCATCTGCTATATTGGGATTATAATTGTAATTTATAACATTGCTCCATTCTAATTTTTTACCGATATAATTCCTAGAATTAAGATACAATCGATGTTCTGTGTATTCTTGTGTATTAAATACATTTGTATCAAAGGTATTATGGGTAAAAAGTATATTATAATAGGCGCTCAATTCCGCAACCTCTTTCCATAAAAATCTTAAACCTAAATTTGGCCTTATAGATTTTCTTAACGATGCATATTGCACATCATTAGTAAAGTTTATGTATCTGTTTATTGAATTCCCTACACCTACATTTAAATTAAGCGTTATTAAACTATCTATTTTAACCTTCTTATTAAAACCTGCGTCTATGTAAAACCTATAATTTCCATCTACATTTTCGTACGTAGTTACCTTTTCTAAATTTTCATTAATACTTGTTTTAGAAATTACCGCATCGTTTATAATACTTGTGTAGGTATATAAATTAAAACCAATTCCTTTTTGAAAATTATTTTTATTAAAGTAGATATTGAAATTATGACTATCTGTCGGACTTAAATCGGGGTTACCAACTACAATATCTAAGGGATCTGTAACGTCTACAAAAGTTTGTAATTGTTTAAGTGATGGCGCTTCGTTTCTCAAATCGTAACGCAAGTCTAATCGAGTTTTAGGACCGTTATACCTTAAGTTATAATTTAATGCTATTGCATTAAATTTACGTTTTAAATCGAATTCTGGACGTAAAGCATCTTTATTTTCGAGTGTTCTAAATATAAAATCTGTTTTTAAAGACGTGTTCCATTTTTCCTTTTTATACTTCAAGGCTGCAGTTGGCGTACTGGTAATATTAGAATACTCATAATCTGAATTAAACGCCGTATTTGTGGTAGGCTTATAATCTAGGGTATCCTCGTTAAAATCGAAAGACATCCTTGTGTTTAATAAGGTATTATCTCGGTAACCGTACCCCAAATCTAAAAATAATGCTTTATCCATTAACGGTAATCGGTAAGCCACAGCAGCAATAAAGGTTTTGTTTGAATTATCGGTTTCTCGCAACTGATTAAGCTCGGTAGTTTCAGGCGAATCTCCTAGTATATTCACCTCATTCTCTAACTTATTTTCATCATCGGTTTGAATGGTTCTATAAAACACATCTAGCTTTAAAAACGACCCTTTTTTCCCTAATAGCTTAGTAATATTTGTATTGTTCTGAAATTCGGACTCATTACTTTCAGTGAACGACTGGCTAGAAGAATTATTAATAAGTTCACCAAATTCGCTATACGAGTTTTGATTCTCTTGATACCCATTGGTGCGCTTTATTTTTCTTACTTGTGGCTTAAAGGTTATTAATAAAGTCGAATCTATTTTAAATTTAATATTAGAATCGATACCATGTTGATCGGCATTTTGTACCGATTTTGAATACTTACTTGTAAAAAACCTGCTATCCGGTAAAATATTCTCACGTTCCGAAAACGTTTCATTTTCATTATCTGTATTAGAACCAAAATAACTGGCTGAAGCTTCTGCTACTTCTCCCCAATCATCGACATAATTAAATCCATAATTTCTAGATGTTATAATGCCATCGACTCCATAATTAAAAATCTGACTACTATTATCGTACGACGCTCTACCTCCAAACATTTTATTTATTTCTCCATAACTAAAACCAGGTTCGTTAATATTATTAGTTCCCACTAAAGCACTTATTCGCAAATCGTCGTTAAATTTATTGTACATCCCAGCTAGTTGGTAACGCTCATCTGTACCTCCTCCGGCTGCTAAACGCCCAAAAACACCTTTGTTATTTTCCTTTTTAATAACTAAGTTTACGGTTTTATTTTCGCTATCTCCCGCTTCTCCTGTAAAGGCTTCATCGTCTGTTTTGGTATCCGAAACCTGAATTTTTTCAATAATCTCTTTACTTAAATTACGCGTTGCAATTGTAGGATCGTCGCCAAAAAAGGGTTTCCCGTTTACTAAAACTTGATTAACCGATTTCCCATTAATTTTTATCTTACCATCGGGATCGACTTCTACACCAGGTAATTCCTTTAGTAAGTCTTCTATATTTGCATCTTTTTTAGTTTTAAAAGACTTCACATTAAACTCTAAGGTATCCTGTTTTATGGTTACAGGCGCTTGAGATTTTATTAAAACTTCCTCCAGTGTTGCTGTGTTTTCGTAAAGTTTAATGGTTCCTAGAGCTATTTCAGGCTTATCTAACTTAATTTTTGTCTTATAAGTTTTATAGCCAATAAAGGAAATATACAAATCGACCTGCTTATCACTTGTTTTATTTTCTAAGGTAAAGGCCCCTTTATTGTTCGAAATGGTATACGTTATTAAAGAGCTATCTTTTTCGCGCTGCAAGTACACGGTAGCAGCTTCTAGCGGCATGTTATCGGCTTCGGAAGTTAATATTCCGGAGATTTCGAAGGCTTGCTGTTGCGCATAAGTTACACTTACAAAACAGAAGATTAATAGAAGTAGTATTTTTTTCATGCGATAGTAATTCGTTAATTGTTATTATGGATTATAATACCAATCTAAAATACTCCACATCAACGGAATTATTAGTTGTAAATGAGTTCTTGGCAGGATTCAATTAGTATTCGGATGCATACTATTAGAATTCACATCTGAATAGTCCGTATTTATCACGAAGCCAATTCGCGAAGGGTTTCCTCCTTTTTGTATTTAGAAACACTAACCGTACTGCCATCTTCCATTAAAATATATCCGCCGTCTCTTTTAACGTAAGATTTTACGTGTTTTTTATTTACCAAATGCGATTGATGCGTTCTAATAAACCCATAAGCCGATAATAATTCGTCCCATTCTTTCAAAGTACGAGACACTAAAATAGACCGTTTGTCGGTAAGAAAAAACATGGTATAATTATTCTCGCCTTTACATCTAATAATGTCATCTACTGCAACAAAAAATAATTCATCGGCGGTTGATAAAGCTATTTTTTTAGGACCTTGATTGTTTTTTAAATTTTCAACTAAGGTTTTCAGTTTATGGTTTTCTTTTTTATGTTCTACTACTTTTAAAACATTTTGAACCGCCTGTTGCAATTCGGAAATCACCACCGGTTTCATTAAATAATCTAGAGCACAGGAACGTATCGCTTTTAGAACATATTTATTATAGGCAGTTACAAAAATGACTTCGAAGTCTACCTCCTGAAGATCTTCCAGCATACTGAAACCATTTTTTCTAGGCATTTCTATATCGAGAAATACCAAGTCTGGCTGATGCTCGGTAATAAGCGAAAGTCCTTCGTCGGCCGAAGATGCCATAGCTAAAACTAAAACCTCGGGACAATGCATTTCCAATAACAGTTTTAGGTTTTTTTGGTTATGCAACTCGTCATCTATAATTATACTTTTAAGTTTCATCTAGATTGTATTAGTACCGTAATGGCATTATTATTTTCACCTCTGTTCCTGTTTCACCTTCCACTTCTTCAGAGCGATCTTTAATACTAATTTTAGCATTAGTTTTATACGTTTCATTAATAAGTCGGATGCGATCTTCGGCCAATTTTAATCCGTACTTATTTCGATCTAATTCGGTTTGGTTTTGAATTTTCGAAGCATTAACACCAATACCATTATCTGTTACGATACAAATAAGGTTTTGAGTATCTGTATGAAACGCGACCCTAAGTATTCTGTTAACATCTATTTCTTTTAAACCATGAATAATTGCATTTTCTACAAACGGTTGTACTAACATCGCAGGAATTTCCAATTCATCTTGATTTATAGTATCGTCAATAGAAATCTGATACTCAAATTCGAGTCGTAATTTTTCGATCTCTAAGTATTTTCTTATCGATTCAATTTCATCGGATAAGGATACTAGTCCGCTTTCTGTTTTATCAAGCGTCAAACGCATTAATTGAGAAAACTCGGTTAAATAATGATTTGCTTTTACATTATCGCCTTGATTGATTAAATATTGAATGGCGCTAAGCGCATTAAATAAAAAGTGCGGATTCATTTGCGACCGAAAACTCTTCAACTGCATTTCTGTAAATAAACGTTTTGAATATTCTTTCTTTCGAGCCACGGCAATTTGCCACTTAATTAAAAAGTAACTAAGCAACATTAAAAGCAGTACACCTAAGATGATTAAACCATTCTTGTTTTTCTGAAAAAACGTGGCTTTTTTAAATACTAGTGGTTCCAAAAAACCGACATTTAAATACTGATCTGTATCTGCAATCGTATTGTATAACACTACATAATTTCCTTTTCTATAAATGACTATAATGTAGTTTAGGTTGTCTGAGGTTGCCACATAATCTACAGGATAAATAGCTTCAGCAAACTGTACTTCTTCTGCTTTAAGTGTAATTCTACTCGTTTTATCATACCAAACATCTGTAAGTGATTGGGGTATGCGATTTAAATTTTCAGTATACGATTTCGTTAAGGTTAAAATTTTAGTGCCTTCATCTAGAAATAGATTACCATTAGTAAGACCAGAAATAACAATGTCTTTTTTATTGTCTTGATACCAACAACTAATATGTATTTCATTTGGTTGTTGGATGATATCTTCATAATAAAATAATTCATTGTGCAGGACAAGATAATCTGAAGTTATAATCAAGCTATTCTGAGACTGATTACCTGTCCAGGTTCCGTAGAGAGCATCTGGCAACTGCGATGGCAACAACCTATAAGTATTACAGGTGCTAAAATCCATAAACATGTTAAAAATATGTGACTTTTCAAGGCTCTTAATTTTATATTTATTATTCTACTTTTCTATAAATTGCATTTGGGAAACCAGCAGGCGTAATAACATAGTTCTGTCCTATTTTCTTAGCCTGAAAAGCATTATAGTTTTCCCCATTATTCAAAAGGAACCAAAGTTCACCTTCAGAAGAACTTCCTATAGAAATAATTTTGTTGTTTTCAATCTCATTTACATTCGGAATACCGGTATCATCGTTGTAAAAATAAGTATCGGTAATCTTTATTTTTTTCACCCCAGCATAATGAAGCCAATTCCCTTTTAAGTCTTCAGGCACCTTAAGCGTTCTATCGTCTCGTTTTAAATTTAATATCTTTTTATGCTTTAGTGTTAATACATCTGAAGTCTGACTTAAAATTTCAAAGTCTCCTCCGGAAGTAACAATAAGAAACGTATTTCCTCCTGTTTTATATAGTTTTTGATACCTATAAATTTTAAAATTAAATAAGATAAACTCAGGTGTTATACAGGTGATTAAGGTGTCGTATTTATCTTGCCAATTCCCAAAAACGGACTTCGGTAAATCGGAAAGGCCTATCTCTTGACGCTCGGGTATTTTAATATCACTAAAATTTTCCATTGTTTTAGGATAGCCTATTATTTGCTCATCGGTATTAGGACGAGCAGCATAGTTTTTAAAAATATAGTTATCGCTATTAGAAATGTCGATATTTTTAATGGCCCAGTTAGATTCTCCAGATCCTCTTTCTCCATAATTAATGTGGGTAACCTCATGAGATACTGGCGGAAAATATAATTTATATAACATGCCTGTGCTGTTATTTACAAAATTATTATCTGTAATATTTAAGCCTACCGCCTTAGTCACGAATAATTTTTGACTTTGGTTTAAAGCATCTATAATATGTGTGTTATCTGGAATAATAAAAGCGGTACCAGCTTGCATCTTGAAATATAGTATGGTTTCAGAATCTGTTAATTCAATTTTTGTTAAAGTTGCAGGAAAACTGATCCCGTCGTGCACGGGAAAATAAATAACTTTTTGAGCCGCACTGTTTTGAAAAAACAACAGCAGTACTAGAATAAAAAGGGGATTTTTCATAACAAATTGATCTAATACAAATTTAGCACCTTTACGTCATAAATTCTGCCTTATTTAGAATTTGGCGCTTACAAATGAGAAATTGGCCTTAATACTATAGAATATCTTTAAAGCAATTATTAATAAAAATGGATTACGGCTTGTTACTCTAAAACAGGTATGGATAGAAAGTAAACCGAATAGACTTTTGATTTTCGATAAGAGGCATGAATAAGCACTTATTAGTGCATTGAAAATATTTCGTTACCACTTGGTTAGTTATTCCTATTTTATATGAACTAAAACACGCTATAATTTCTAACAATAACCAAAGTAGCTGCTTTTTCTCCTTTTAAAAGGCCTAAATAAGCAACTTTACTTTATATAAGATAAAAGTATTATTTTATACCATTTGTAAAAAATACTAGATTATAAAACCATGTAACTCATTTATTATTTTTCCAACTATATCTTTACTCCAATTGCTGTTAAACAATTTTAAATGACTTAGGTCTAAACCATTTATTTCTATTTCCTTTTTTGAAATGACACTAACAGGTAAAGTGAATACTTTTATATTAAGATTGCTCTTCTGCTATCGGGGCCGAAAAGAGTAAATTCCGATTTTTACTGCTAATATTCTTTTTTAATGATGGTCGTATTATGTTCTTCCTAACAGATTTACAGGCCCCTTTTCATATATCGTTATTATCATGAACCTTTTAGTTTCATGCTACATTATATAATCAATATGGTTTAAATACGTCAGATGATTTCCTACGAGACTAAATTGCATGAATTTTATTTAGGAGTCAAATAACATTCTATGATAGCGCTTAACTTTGGACTATTTTGCTTAAAACAAATACAACATCCCAGCTACCGCTACACTAAATACAATATGCGCCGCAATAAGCTGAACATAAAATGGGAATTTAGGAAATTGTGGCGGATTGTTGTGTAAAACAAACATAAGTTTCCACCCTACTGCTCCAACCAATCCTGCTGAAAAACCAAAGATTAAAGCATATAACAATTCAGGACCGACAGGAAAAATGTTTCTAAACAGAAAATACCCTGACAAAAACACCAAGCCAATAACAAAGTGCAAACACCATCCAATCCAAATACCAAAATTAGATTTTCTTACTATACGTGCACGATTCACCAATTGTTTTAAGCGTTTAGGTTCGCTAAAATTAGTTCTAAAAGCGAGCGAGACCACGTACGAAAATCCAGTCATAAGCGCGACAGCTACGGTATTAATTAACATGAATTTTAATATAGTCATAACCCCTGATTTTTAGTTTAATTCCAATCACTGAATTTAAAGTTAATCAGCATAAATCACGATTTCAAATGCAAATTTAATTATCGTAATCAATTGTTTTATAGTTTTTTAACATTTAAAAAATCTGTGAAATTCAAATCTTTAGAGTTAATAAATGTTTGCTTTAGGCTAAAGTGAGATATGGATAGACTGTAATTTAGTCGAGCTCATTTAAGCGTAATCATTATATGTATATAAAGAGTAACACGCAGTTAAATTATACGTATTACAGTGAGATAGGTTAAGAACTTTATGAGTAAAATTTTGAAATGTAGAATCAATTATAAGCACAGAATATTATGGCCAACACAGAGGTGTCTCCAGATAGCATGCCAACAGTAAAACAACTCATTCCAAAATTAGAATGTGGTGCAAAAACCGTCACGAGATTACCCTACGGTGGCTTTCTGTTTTTGGAACACGATGTACCCTCATTACTTATCTATCGGAAAAAAGAAAACGATTCTGGTACCGATAGATTAATACGAGCTGGAGCATCTTACCTTGTTGTGGGCACAGAATCTTTTCAGTACTACAAAACTTTTATAGAAGATCTGACTAAATTAATGTCGGATAATTTTGGCTCGTTTATCTTATTGGAAATATTTTCAGGAGCAGCGGGAAGCCAAACGTTTAAAGTAAGAGGACCATCGCATAAATTACCCGTATCATTACAGGTTTTAAAAGATGAATTACTTAAAATTAAATCCAGACAGTATAATGTAAATTTAGATGTATGTGTCGAGCAAACAAAAACGCGTCAAATTGTAAGCGAAAAGCCGTTACTCGAGATTTCTCATATTAAACAACGCGGAGCCACACTTATAGGTCTAGAAGTGCCTCCTGTATTTCGTGACGAACAAGGGCACGTGTATCCGTTATACTTTAGAGATTTTCAAGAACAATTTATTAAAGCCATACAACGTGCTGTATTCGAATTTGTCAGAGTACAAACCACTTCTACTCTTACCAATTATCATGCGCTAGGGAAACGTTCTATTCATGAAGAGGTGTTTAAAATAGATAAACAGCTTACCGAGATAGAAAATAGTTACCAATTTTTATTATTGGTGGCACCAGTTAATATCCAAGTGCTACGTCAACAGTTTTTCGATTCTCATTTTAAAAAATTAGACCGGTATCATTATCGACTACTTCCTGTAGATCCAGATATTTTAAAACGAAAATTATATGACTTACGCATCGATGAAATAGACGATCCTGCAATTTCATTTTTATTCGATGAAAAACGGGCAGAAATAGATCAAGAATTAACCATGCTTAAAGAACGTGGCGCAAAAAACTTTTTTTACAGCAGTATTCGCCTGTATAACGGATTGGATAAAGCATTAATTGCAGAAGCCGAATTAATCCTTCAGAACATACCCGAAAATCATGAGGAAAGTCAACGTGCGGTAATTGATACGTCCGAATTTGGAGATTTAGCAAAACTAGAGTTTGATTATTTTAAAGAGCAAGACTCTCACTTTAACTCTAAAATTCATATTCGAGACGATGTAAATATCATGATGGTATCTAAGGGTGAATTGTATTTGCCTTCAGATTATACCATGAGTAAAAACGATGCTAAAGCACTTATTCAGCACGAAATCGGAACCCATGCCCTAACCTACTATAACGGAACGCAACAACCGTTAACACAAATGGCTTCCGGCCTTGCTAATTACGATGCCTTGCAGGAAGGAATAGCTGTGTTAAGTGAATATTTATCCGGCGGATTGTCTGGAAATCGATTACGGATTTTAGCTGGGCGTGTAGTGGCTGGTGCGGCTTTAATAAATGGAGCCGAATTTCACGAAATGTTTTTCAAACTGTATTCTCAATACGATTTTACAAAAGAGCGTGCCTTTAATATTACCTCAAGAATGTTTCAAGGCGGTGGCTTTCTTAAAGATATTATTTATCTAGAAGGCTTAGTACGTCTTCGTAATTTCCTAAAGGAAGGTGGCGAATTAGTGCCTCTGTTAAGCGGAAAATTTGCATTACATCACATCGATTTAATTCAGGATCTTAGAGATCGTGGTCTCGTTTTACCTCCTAAAATAACCCCTAGATATTTAAACAATGAAGATTTCAACCTTAAAATAGATAAACTCAAGAAGGGCTTGCCCATCTCTAAAATGATATAATTATGAAAATTTGTTTTGTTATTAGTGCTATAGAAACTGAAGCCATTGGGACTTCGGTTGTTATTATGAAAAAAGCGTACGAGAGAGGACATGCCTTATATGTTATGGGTGTTGGCGATTTTATATTTAAACAAGACGCTCCAATGAGTCTGCGATGTACACTAGTTAGAAAAAATTTAAAGTACAAAACTGTAGAAGAGTTTTGGACACAAGTACAGGAAGACGCCAATAAAAAAACAGTAATTACCAGTCAGGACCTAGACGTATTATTTTTAAGAAATAATCCAACAGAAGAAACAGACGACCGAAGATGGGCAGAACATAGTGCCATTGCTTTTGCTCGTATGCTTCAACAAGAAGATGTATTGGTTTTAAACGATGCATTTGCCATGTCGCATGCCTATATAGATAAACTGTATTTTGAAGAATTACCATCAGAAATTAAACCCAACAGCTTAATTACTCGAGATATAAACGATCTGCTTCAGTTTTGGGAATCTGTAGGAAAACAGATGGTTTTAAAACCTTTAGAAGGGTCAGGCGGACAGAATGTATACCTGATTGGAGAAGATAAGAAAAATATACATCAGATTTTCGAAACTCTAATCAGTCAAGGATACGTTATCGCTCAAGAATTTTTACCAGAAGTATCTAAAGGCGATGTTCGCGTAATTCTTATGAATGGAAAGGTTTTAGAAGAAGATGGAGAAAAAGCCGTAATCCGTCGTCTTAACAAAGATAAGGATGAATTTAGGAGTAATTTGTCATTAGGTGCCACAGCCAAGAAAGCAAAGTACACCAAGAAAATGCAACATATTGTAGAAGTCACTGCACCTAAATTAATTAAAGATGGGTTGTTTTTTGTGGGCTTAGATATAGTTGATGATAAGCTAATAGAAATAAATGTTCTGAGTCCAGGAGGATTAGATCATTGCGAAGACATTGGATTGCCAGCCTTTACCACCACCGTTATTGAAGCGATTGAACGTAAAGTTGAATACAAGAAACTCTATAAAAATAATATTTCCAATAAAATTCTTGCCACCATGGACTAAGTCTGTAGTAAAACGAACAAATAAAAGTTTACTTTAATTTAATCAAGCAAGTATGGAGAACAATAGAATTATAGGACAATACACAAGTCATAAAAAAGGACCGTTACTTATTGTAACGGCTGGGGTACACGGAAATGAACCTAGCGGAGTACAAGCTCTAGAAGCTGTATTTAAAAAATTACAGAACGAAAAACCTATAATTAATGGTGCGTTTGTGGGTATTCTAGCCAATACAAATGCTTTAAAACGCGGAGTTAGATTTATAGACGAAGATCTTAATCGAACATGGACAGACAAAAATTTAAAACATAAAATTACCGATACGAGTGAGAAACAAGAAATGTTTCAGCTTATAGAAGTTTTAGAGTCTCTGAGTGAAACAGAATTTACAGATCAGTATTTTATGGATTGCCATACCACCTCTTCAGATAGTTTGCCATATATGTCTGTTCAAGATGTAGGACAAAATTTAGAATGGTCACAACACTTTCCGCTTCATATTATTAAAGGGTTTTCGGATATTGTAGAAGGCACTATCGATGGTTATTTTAGTAGTGAAGGAATCACAGGTTTTACCTTAGAGGCTGGTCAACACGACAGTGATACTAGTAAGATATACCACGAAGGGATGATTTGGATGCTACTTGAAAAAGCGTGCAATTTACAAGTAAATGATTTAAAGCCAATTCCTCCAGCGATTGAGACTACAGTTAAAAGTACCGACAAGCAACGCACATTTAAAATTATTCATCGCTTTGGACTAAACCCAAAGGACGATTTTAAGATACAGGCTGGCTTTGAGAATTTTCAGCCGATTCATAAAGGACAACATTTAGCAACCTTAAATGGTTCAGAAATTCATAGCACTTGGGATGCATTTATCTTTATGCCTTTATATCAAGCTAAAGGAAATGATGGCTTTTTTGTAATAAAATATACTGTTGACAGATTATATTGATAGGAAATCAATTTAAATGAATAGCCTAAAACATTAAAACCTTGTAAATATTAAGATTTACAAGGTTTTATTATCCATCGGAATCATATTTTATATGAAATGTGAATATTTGTATTATACTATCTAATTAATCTAAAATTTTACAGAGACCAACAGAAGCATTGCTTTAAAATTACTTTATCAGTACTCTAAATGCAGATGCTGGTAAATCTGCTTTATTAAACAAATTGGCATATTCCATTTGCTCTGCCCAACTATAACGTAAAATGAATGGTTTTTGAAGATTTTTAATATTAAAAACTAAGCTGTCTTTTTCAATTACGGGTATAATGGCATAAGGGGCTTTATGGCTTCCGTTAGGTTCAAAATCAACAATCTCAAATCCTTTAAGAGTGCCTTTTGTGTATAATCCAGATTCGGCGAAATCAAAATTCACATATAAGGAATCGCCTTCAATTCGGGTGTCCTTAAACAAAGGTCCTGAAACTATTATATTGTTAAAGTTATAGCTTTTAGCTAGAGCCCAATTTGCTAAACGTTCCCCAACAGGTTTTTTATTGGTTGGGTGAATATCATCCATATTACCAACATCCATAGTTACTACCATTCCTGTATTATCGACTTCCTTAAACACTTGTAGTTGAGCTTCCATAATGTTTGAAACCTCTTCGATGCTACCTTTAAAAGGCGCTATCTGAACAAAATAAAAGGGTAAATCCTTATCCCAAGCTGTTCTCCAGCTACTAATCATAGATTTAAATAAATACGCATACTCGTCATGCCATTTTCTATTGGTTTCCCCCTGGTACCAAAGCACACCTTTAACCGCAAACTTTGTTAACGGATGTATAAGGCCGTTGTATAATCCACTCGGTGCCCTGTGAGGTCTAGCTTTTATAAATAAAGATTTAGGCATTTCTGGTTTGTTTGAAATAATCCCCTGCTTCTTAGCATCCAACTGCGCATAATAACCAATAGAATCTACAGTAAAATTAGATTCCCATTCCTTATAGCGCTCTAAGGCAATATCTAATTTAGGATCCTTTTTAAGCACGTCGTGTGGCGTCCAATTATCTGCTGCCGTACCTCCCCAAGCGACTTCAATAATACCTACTGGCACATTCATCTCCTTTTGTAGTTTGGATGCAAAATAGATTCCAATTGCAGTATATTTTTCTGCATTATCAGGACTAACTGCCGTCCACTTGGAACCCGGAATATCTAACAATGGTGTATCACTAACCTGACGTTTTACATCTAAATACCGAATATTAGGATAATTAGCTTTCGCCACTGCTTCTTTACCATTTAAGCTAGATCCTAAACTAAACACCATATTAGATTGTCCGGAACACACCCAAACTTCGCCTAATAAGACATCCTTTATTTGGATTGTTTTACGCGATGATTTTATTTTTAACGAATAAGGCCCTCCAGCCTTATCCGTTAAAATTTCTACTTTCCAAATACTATCGTGACCTGTTTTTACGCTGACTTTTTCTTTAGCCCAAGAGTTAGATATCGTAATCGTTTCTCCGGGCTCTGCCCATCCCCAAATCGGCACTTGAGTTTGCTGTTGCAAAACCATATGATCTGAAAATATTGCAGGTAATTTTAATTGTGCACTCACAACAGAGGTCACAAAAAACAAAAAACTAAGACAAAAGAATGCTTTAAACTTCATATTCCGAATAGTTTATTTGATAATTAATTTTTTATTAAAAATTTGATTGTTTGAAACGAACCTTACGACATACAGTCCTACAGTTAAATTTAAACTTTGTAAATCAAACTCCATAGAATTTGCGGTTTTTATACTGTCTGCTATATTTAAGCTAATAACTCTTCCTTGTAGATCTATAATCTGAACAGACGTTGAGCTAGATATAGTTAAATGAGTAGGAAAAGTTAATTTCACACTATTTTTTGCTGGATTCGGACTTATAATTAC
Source organism: Formosa undariae (assembly GCF_042427615.1). NCBI lineage: Bacteria > Pseudomonadati > Bacteroidota > Flavobacteriia > Flavobacteriales > Flavobacteriaceae > Formosa > Formosa undariae. The sequence continues at coordinate 717,559 of NZ_JBHMEZ010000012.1, forward strand.
ATCTCCTGTTTTTTCCAAAATATCGTCTATAGAAAGCAAATTACCTGTTGTACCTGTTTCACCTATAATAACAAAAGAAACACTATCTGAAACGGCAGTATCTGACAAACACATGGTTGAGTTACTAATTAATTTCGATTGTCCATCTTCTTGCTCTGTAAACAGTAAAGCTTCGTAACCTTCTTCCAATTGTAATGAACGAATTGCATTATCATAAATACCTCGTTGTTCTAAATCTTGTAAAGTATAAATTCCTGTGTTTAAACTAACTTTATAACCTTCAAAATCACATTGAGAATATACTGAAGCTACACCAGAGCTAATTTTATAAACGTTTTCTAATATTTCATCGGCATATAATCCACCTAAAATACGCTGACTAAAAGTATCGAAATGCGGGTCTTCTAAATCTCCGTTTATTGGAGCTAAATCGTCTGATTTAACAAAACTTGCCTGGTTAATATCGTTAGAAACAGTGCTAATTATAGTATTAAGAGGCACCGAAGCGGCTCTCCATTTGTTAATTTCTCCTGCTACAAAAAATGCATTCTCTCCCAAATCTGCTCTTAAGTCAGCAACCAATTGTTTCAGTTTCTGCATATAAGTACTACTAGAATTCTGGTTAGATTCTCCTTGATGCCAAATAATTCCCTTAAACATACCATCTTTCTTAGCTTCTAATAAACGTGCTACAGCCTCTTCATATAAATCTAAATCGTCTGCTCCACTATAGCCTTTCTCCCACAATTCAATTTTTGTTCCGCCTCTTGCGTTTACAACCAGTCCTATACCTCTATTGGTATAAGCCGCTAATTTTCTAGCAAACGTATATCCTGGATTTAACTTCTGATATTCAATATCTTTTCTAACTGTTGAATATTTATTTAAAGGTGCTTTTGCATTTTCCCACGCTGTACCATCAAATAAGTAAGCATTCTCTAAAGGCACTTCGTCTAAGGCTCCAATTTCGCCACGACCTGCCATATTTGATTGCCCAATTAGTAGGTAAACATCAAATTCATCTTTAGAAAATCCGCCGGGCGTGTTCGCACTACTTTCATTACTAAATTGCTGTACCCCCATAGCGATAGCTCCAGAAGCAGGTATTGTATTTCCAAAATAATCTACTGAAACATTTCCTGGTATTTCCATTCCTGAACCAATTGCAGGCGAGTTTGATTTTAGCTTATAGCCTTCTGGTCCTGCATTAACCGCTACAAATAAAGGATCTATAGATAAGGTATTATCTCCATTAGGCACTGTTATCCCAGAACCTACTTTATAAAATAAATTATTAGAGAACGTATTTCCTGTACTTGCACTTACGTTATAACTATGATTATTCCCCTCTAAGTAATAAATATTATTGTAATAATTTGTAGTCGCTGGTTTTCGTCTCCATTGTTTATGAAACATTAAATCAACGCCTTCTTGTTCTGCAGATAAATAAATAACATTATTATGAAATGTAGTGTTTGTGATTTCGCCAGATAGCTTGAACACAAATTTCTCTCCGTTTTCACGAGCTACTAAACCATCACGTTCTATAACATTATATCTAAAAATAGTATTATCGTTAAACGAACCTTCAAATCCTCCTCCCGTAGCTAACATACCATAGGCATTGTCGTGCACGTAGTTATATTGTAGAATTGTATTTTTAGTTCTAAAATCACTATCTAATCCTCCTGCATCTTCATCTTCAATATTTCCTTTAGTAAAACTAGCCTCATTATACTGAAATACGGCTCCATCTGTATTAAAATTAAAGGCTGCATTTCCAGAACCTTTTATTGCAGATTGGTAAAATAAATTATGTTCGATCAATGGATCTTTGGCATTTCTTAAAATCAATGCATTAGCACCCGATCTTTCAAAAACATTATTTCTAACCACAAAATTTAAAGTCGGTGTCCAGTTTCCTGGATCTGTAAAAGTTCTGTCGTCCCAAGTACTAACGTTAGACATTCCAGTTCTATCTACGTCGTAAATATGACATCCTTCAACTAAAAAATCATTGTAATACGTTGGCACTAAAGTCCCGGTTATTTCCATATAAATTCCACCATTGTTCTTATCGTCGTTATTCCCATTGATTCCATGAATATCTAAATTAACCAAATGAATATGATTAACTTCTCCCTGATCTTGAGCATTAATTCGAATCCCTACCTTATTTGTATTAGGTGTTTCATCGTACCCTGGTAATGGGTGATCGTACCAGTCTGTAATATTTTTAGCTTCCCATGCTTCCATAGAAATCCCGCCTTCTTCCGATGTATTATAATTAGTTATTTCTAAGTTTCTCAACTCAACATATTCATTACCGTTTAAATGAATAGTTTCCGAGGCTCCTGCACCATTAATAACAGGCTTACTACCTGCCCCATAACTAGCCACAATAATTGGGCTACCCGATTCTCCAGAGCCATTTAACTTTAAAGTTCCTGTCCAAGATTGTCCTTTTTTAAATAAAATTCGTGTTCCAGCCCCAAAGGTTAGCTCATTTATCTTTTCTAAACTTTTCCATGCTGTATCCGTACTATTTCCATTATTAGTATCGCTACCGTCAATATGGTCTACATAAAACACGCCACTAACAGGCGTATTTTCATCTGGAATATTGGTTGGCTCTTCTAGTAATTCTAATACAGGATGAAATTCGATATTATCTTTAGAATTAAAAGTAATACCATTATTCGCGCCATCAAGATCTAAAACACTTAAAGATAAAATCCCATCGGTTCCTTGTTCTTCTAATTTTGAAATAACATGAGAAGAAATGTCCCATTCGTAATATTTATCTAAGTCACTGGGTAAAACTTTGGTTGTTCTTAAAGGACTCGTATTTGTAATTGTAGGGTACGTACTCCAAGTAACGGTGGCTTCATCCCAACTATTTTCTACGGCTAATACAGATACATTTATATCTGGAGTATCATTATTTGTACCCACAACATATAATTTTAGTCTTGCCGTACCTACAGAACTGATTTCATTGGGATCTATCTGATTTAAATCAAATTTTAATAATCCTTTCTTCACATAACTATTATTAGAAGAACCTCCTTTTACTTGGATATCTGTATCTGGCCCGTAATTAGTATCAGCATTTGTACCTCCAATTACCATAGCATCATCGATAGCCACTAAAGCCTGATAATTTTCTATTTCACTACTAATATATAATTGTGGCTTGTTGGTATTTGAAGATTCCTTTGTATAAAAACGTGCTAATTTATTATCTCCATTGGCATCAGATAGACTTAATGACACGCTAGTTTTTCCGTTTGCGATAGCATCCTGAACAACTTTGGTAATTTGCCATTCGACATACGCATCTAAAGTTACTTTTTGACTTCGAATAGCTTGTAATTCTGCAGCTGGCTGATTATCCCAAGTCAACGTGTTTTCACTCCAGTCTTCATCAGCATTGAACACGCTAATCTCCATATCTGTGCTCTGTGTGTTATAACAATACAATCTTAATTTTGCAGTTCCAACATCGGCCAAACTAAGATTAGAAATATCGAATTTTATGAATCCAGATCGTGTAAAAGCACTTGTAGATCCTGTTTTAATCCACATTTGTTCGGGTTCCGTATTATTTAATATTTCCGAAGACTTTCCGCCATCGGCATAGGTATCGTCCGTCGGACTCAAAGTTTGAATGTTTTGGGCAAATAGTCCAGTGCCCATTGTTACTAAGAACAATAGAAAGGTGTAAAATTTCATCATTTTTGGTTTTAATTAGTTTATTTGTACGCTTTTGAAAACACAATAGAACAGGTTTTTTATTTGATCTGATTCTATTTTTTTTAGTTTTTTTCAATTAATCATGACCTAACATTCAGATCATCATGCATTTGAAAAACAATTATTCTTACTTAAATTCGGTACCATAAGCATATAATTCCCCTATTCCTTTCTCTGCTTTGAGTTAGGAAACTATAGCATGTTGTACATGAGAATTTCTCAATAACGAACTGTCAGTAATATGATTTACTACTTCCTTAAAAGCAGTGATTGATTCTTTATAAGCTTTATTATGCTATAAAATTTTTCGTAGTTGGATGGTGTTTAACACAGGACTACCTTTAATTTTCTCAAAGTCTATACTAATCCCTGTTCCTTTAGAAACCATGATTTCATATTTTTTTGAAACGGCACGTTCTGCCCCATACTCAGCTGTAAGATTCAGGTGTTTTTCGACATAATCACCATTAATTAGTACACTAAACACACGGTCGGATACATTTTCTGAAACTTTGTCGTTTCCTAAATTATACACTAATTTTTCATGCTCTTTATCCGATATGAGTTCTGCCCAGCCTAAAGACACTATGTATTTTCCGTCAGGCACATCTAATTTAAAAGAGGTAATAGCTACACGCTGGGTTTGATAAATAGGATCGTCTTCAGAATCAATAATATCTAAATCTGAACTTGGTAAACTACCATATTTAGTTTTTGGTCTAAATGGAGTTCCACCAATGTAACCCCAACTTCCTTTTTTATATTCTTGCTCTGGAATCCACACTTGGTCCTTCACTTTATCCTCGTAAATACGGTTAGATCCTAAAAGCACATTTAAATTATAAACCTCCGATTTAAAATCTGAAAATTGGTTTGGTGTTAATCTAAAATCAACCTCCAACATATCAGTGTACGTTTTAGAATTAATAACTGTAGTGGCTAAAAAGATATTTTTTCCGTTGGTAAAAGGCACAGAAAATCTTGCAATATTATTCTCCACTTTAGCGTCGTAAACCATATCGTTATGAACTAATTTAACTTGGTCTCCATTACTATAAACTGTTACAGGCTGTGTGCTTGCATTTGTTCCTGCATCGGCTACACCACCACGTATTTTCCATTCATTCTGACCAAATTTAATTATTGGATCTTTAGTAAGAAACGTTTTATACAACCACCAAGTATCTTTTTTCTCACGATCTAAAGTGGTTATACCTTTTAAATTTGTTCTTGGTAAAGCGTAACCTCTAGACTCCGAATAAAAATCGTTTAAATTCCATATGGTTGCCCCAGCAATAAATGAGCGCGATTTTAAAGCTTCTAAATAATGTTCATGAAACATATTTCCATATTCAACAGTATAATCGAAGCGTTCTGGATTAAAAGAATGTAATCGCGGGTGCACATCTGCTCCATATTCTGTGATAAGCAATCCTTGTTTTGGAAATAATTGATGTAATTCGTCCAGAGTTGAATCAAAACTAGCTAAACTTCCGCCGTACCAGCCTTGGTATAAATTCCAACCAAGTAGCATAGGTACACTTGTTATCCCTGAATCTTTATATCGATCTATAGCACCATGATTTACAATCATAGTGTATCGATTAGAATCTAATGCTCTTATTTTAGTTTCTATTTTAGACGCAAGTTCTGTGACATTTTTCGCATAAACCTCGTAGCGTTCTTTTTCAGTTTTCTGATTAAAAGGTAATCTTAAAAGCACCTCATTCATATACGCCCAAATAATAAGTGACGGATGATTATAATTTTGTTTCACCATTTCCTCCGCCATATAAAGACTATTATTGGTAAAGGCATTGGACTCGGTTATGGCATTTACAATAGGGATTTCTATAGAGGTTAAAATACCTAAGCGATCACACATTTCTAAAACGGTTGGATCTTGTGGATAATGAGAAATACGTAAAAAATTACCACCCATTTCTTTTAACAAACGCACATCGCTAACATGCATCTCGTCGGATAATGCATTTCCCTTTTTTAAATAATCTTGATGTCTATTGGTCCCTATTAATTTTAGATACTCTCCATTAAGGAAGAATCCTTTATCCGGATCGAATTTATACCAGCGCAGTCCTAAAGGCTCTATAGATTCGTCAATAACACTTCCCGTTTTAACATCTTTAATTTGAGAAATAACGCTATATAAATATGGAGAACCTGGCGACCATAACTCAGGTTTTTTAATAGAAAACGATTCTTTAAATACTTTGTTTTTTTCCTTTTTACTAAGCTTAACTTTGTTATTCGCGGTTAAAATAGTTTCACCTTTCTTGTTTACTATTCTACTTACAACATGAACGGTTTTATTCTGATTGGCATCGTTATTTAAGACATACTCAATGTCAATTTTTGCTTCGTCTTTAGAAACTTCTGGAGTATTGATATAAACCCCTGACGAACTATAATCGTCCATTGAAAAATGCACCGTGTTAAGTTTAACAAGAAATACATCGCGATAAATACCTCCGAAGAATGTAAAATCTGCCGATAAAGGAGCAATGGCTACGTTATGTGAATTATCGACTTTTACTGCAATTGTATTTTCTTGATCGTATTTTAAAAATGACGTAATATCGAAATGAAATCTGGTATAACCACCCTTGTGTTGCCCAACCCACTGACTATTAACATACACATCGGCCACTTGATTAACACCTTCAAAATAAATCAAAGTTTTGAACTCGTTTTGTTCTTCTTCTATAAAAACATTTTTCTGGTACCACCCTACACCTCTATAATAGCCTGGTGTATCGTCGGTAACATCTATATTATTCCAAGTATGAGGAATATTAACAGTTTCCCAATCGGCATCATTTAGCCCTGGAACCTTTTCTGAATTTGCATTTTTAGAAGCTTCTAAATCGCCTTTATAAAACTTCCATCCATTATTAATAGTAAAAGTTTGCCTTGATTGAGATGACACACTAAATGCAATTAATAGTGTGAAAAGTGTAATATAAATTTGCTTTTTCATTTTTTAATATTGACATGTTAATCCTTAATTTTCAAACGCTCCTCTGTCTGGATTTCCCTGAATTGGGTTTCCTAAAAAGTCCTTCATGGGGTGACCTTCTATTTTTATTCCTTTATCTATTTCTGGAGATTCATCTTTTAGTAAAAATCTCAAATACGATTTCCAGTTAGATTTGGAAGGCAGATCACTTTTAAACAGCGGGTTCTTTTTACTTTTTTCAGAATCCTTTGGTTCTTCTTTAATATCTCCGTAAAAAGTATTTGCCTTAAAAATAGTGTTGGTACTTTTTCCTAAATCGAACCAATTATCTGCTCCTAAAGAGTAAAACACATTGTTTGTGTATGTGGTAGAGTCGGGAAAACCGCCCCAACTTTTATGATACACTAGTTGTACAGTATCCTGTTCTTCGCCAGCAAAAAAAACATTATTATAAATATGTGTATTTGTTGTCGTTCCCGAATTTCTAACGATATGGTGGTTGTTATTTTCGAAGATGTTATATCTAATAATGGTACCATCGTTAAAACTTGTTTTGCTCCCGCCATCGCAACAAATAAGTATACCGCCATGTCCATTATTATGACTGTAATTATATTGAATAATGGTGTTTTTGCAATTCCAATCGCTATCAAAACCACCCGCATCTACATCGGGTTTATGGTCCCAACTATCGGCTTCGGTATTGTAATATGTGTAAGACGCTTCGTTGTATTGAAATAAAGCATCGTCGCAATTAAATGGGAAAGATGCATTACCACTACCTTTTATACCGTTATGTGTAAAGACACAATGTTCGACCAAAGGCGCATTGGCTACTCGCACTATTAAAGCGTTGGCTCCTGCTCTCTCAAATTTATTATTTCTAAAAACTACATTTTCGCTAGGATACCAGTTATGAATTCGTCCGTTTTCTAATTTATCGCCCCAACTACTTGTTAACGATCTTCGGTCCCAAACAGATCGATTAGACCAACCTGTTCTATCTACATTATGAATGTAACACCCTTCAACATATAGACCGTTAAAATTTGATTTCATCTGTTTAGAAACGTCTTTATCCCTTGTTATATCTACAAAAACACCTCCGTTATCTTTGGTGCTCATATCTCCGTTAACATGACAAATTTCTAAATTGATTAATTGAATATCATGTAGCGTTCCGATATCCCTTCCTTCAATATAAATACCCATTTTAGGAGCATATACATAAGTTACATTGTTTTTTAAAGGATATTCTCTAGGCTTTTCTGAAAGCGCATGATTTTTAATTTTTAAATCTCGAATTTCAATATATTCTTGATTAAACAAACGAATGGTATAAGACAATTCTTCGTTATTAGAAATTGCACCTTGAGCATCTAAAACAGGCGCAGGACCAGAACCGTAAGCCCCAATAACTATGCGTTTATTTTTAGAACCACTTCCCTTTGGAACAAAATTGCCAATCCATTGTCCTCCTCTTCTAAAAAGAATAGAATCGTTAGGTTTTAAACCTATTTGATTAACTCGCTCAATACTTTTAAAAGGCGTAGTTTTGCTTGTCCCATTATTAGCGTCATTTCCTACAACATCATCTACATAATAAGCGTTTTGAGCCAAGCCATATTGAACGCTCAACAGGAGCAACACAGCACATATTTTTATTGCTTTAAATGTCATTTCTTAATTTTTTGAAATTAGCTTAACCATTTCTTCGGCATATCTCTTTCCTAAAACACGCTGACTTTTACTATCAAAATGGGTTTTATCAATCGTTTTTGTGTTTTCAGTAGTAACTACCCCTGTATTTTCAACTTGGTTTGGCAGCTCTAAAATCATGGTATTAAAATTTACTCGTTGTGGTTTATCTGCCGATAATTGACCCGCAACAAACGGTAAATTAGGAGCATTTAAATCTGATCGTAATGCTTCTATTAACGCTTTTATTTTTGGCATATATTTATCGTATTTACCCACATTTGCTTCACCTTGATGCCATATTACTCCTTTTAAAACGCCATATTTCATTGCTTTTTTTGCTTGGTTTACCGCCTCATTATAAAGGGTATCCCCTGGCTCCCACTCTTCAATAGAGGTACCGCCTTTAGCATTTACAATTAGTCCGATTTGCGTACCTGAAGATATCTTTGCCATTTCTTTCGCAAAACCAGAACTAGGACTTAACTTTTGCATCTTCATGCTTTTTCTTACCGTAGAGTACTTATTTAAAGGATTAGCGGCTTTTTCCCAAGGTTTATCTTCGTTTCCTGTATATAGAAATACGTTGTCTAGGCTATCTTTATCTTGAGCCTCAACTGTTGCTCTTCCTGCCATATTGGACTGACCAATACAGAGATAAAGTTCCATAGGCTGTTGCCTAGTATCGGTAACTTGCTTTGCTTTACAACCTACTAAACTGCTTACTGCGATTAAGAAAATTAGAATATGGATGCGTTTCATTTTAATTGTATTTTTTACTGTATGATTATAAAATCTGTTTTAATTATTTACTTTAAAGTCCTAATACCTCAAGTTGATAAGTGCCCTCTGGAATAGTAACACTAACCCAATTTGATCCTGAACTACCAATTGGGATATGTTTCCCGTCTAATGTTATGGATGAAACATCTGGCGCATAGAATGTAACTTGAGTACCTGGAGAAATAATCTTTCCGCTAAACATCTTACTTTCATTTCCCGTTTTCATATATAATGCAATTGGAGCATCAGACTTAAAACCTGATTGAATGGCTTGTCCTGATTTAAATAAATTACCCTTTACGAAATATGAAACCAATTGCTCTGAGTTTTTTCTATAAAAAATATTTTCTCCATTAAATATTTCCAAACCATAGTGTTCGGTAGAACTTCCATTAGAGGTCAAAGCCACATCTACAATCTGTTCTTGGGTGATTTCGCTTCCTGTATAATTTCCAGTAGCAATTCGTGTTAAATCTCCTACTTTATGAGTTTTATCACCTGGAAACAAAACAGTAAGTATACTTGCTTGCTTATTGGTTGTATTATAATTAGCATACATATAATCCGATGCAAAACCATATCCTGATCTAGCCTGATTTGCAGTCTTCTTTAGTTCTACAGAAGCTGGAGGTGTACCTAAGAACGTTGTTAGGGTAACTTCGTTTTTAGAAAATAATCGCGGTCCTGTTTTACCCTCTTCTATTTTTATTTCGGAAAAGTACTTGGTATCGCTTTCCATTGTATTCAACACCGCAGAATTAGGGTGCCAAATCACATTAACATGATCTTCTGCTGTATCTGAAGTTACATGATCCATTACCACATAATAGCCGTTAACACCATGCGAAGGTTGTACAAAAACAATATCTCTAAAATGAGTTCCTGCTATTGCTTCCGAACTAGAGCCTCTAAAATATTCTATATCTTGTCCAACCAAGCCTTCAATAATGCCATCACCCACTTTGGATGTATGTTTTTTCCCGCCTATCATTAAGGTATTGGAAGATTCCGAATTTGAATGTATAAAATCAAAAGTAGCGGTTACTCCATCTATAGTGACATCGTTACCTGGTCCGTCGTAACCTGAGTTACGTAATAAAATCTCGCCGTATCCAGCCATGGCTATAGCATTGGTTTCATAGCCCGTATGATACTCTGTATTTCCTTTTAAATTCTGCACACTCATATACAGTGCATCTTTAGATTGCTCGTTCGAAATTAAAGCTGCATAATTTTCAAATAAACGACTCGGAGCCAATACGGCATCTTTTGTACTAAACGTTATCGGATTATTTTTTGCCGCAGTTCCGGCCATAATTAAGTAATTGGACAAGTGCCCTTTTAACATCCCCTTAGAAACCTCAGCCCCTTCGCGTAGCACCCACATGGCATAATTGTAAGCATCTATAGAATATCGGGCCGCCGAAACAATCTGAGGAGATAGTATGATGTTGCCATCCTCTATATCCCATGGTTTTTGCGCTTCTGTATCGCGAGAATCGCCATATAATAAAATCCTTCCAAAAGGAGCTACGCCATAGCCATACATAAATTCTTTTAGTCCAACAAGTCCTGGATTTGTATAATAATCGTTATACCCCATATATTCCATAATATCTGGAGTGGTATTTTTAACAGTTCGTTCAATAGAATTCCAACGCTGTACACTATAACCATTTCCTGCTGGCGACACGCCATCGTTAGGCATATAATGCTCAGATAATCCGATATCGAATTCTTTTTTAGCCTCTTGAAATTTGACGGCATCTCCAATGTATTTGTAATACAACATTCTCATTGCCCAACCATGAGGATCCCATTTACCTATTACTAATGCCATACTTTTAGCTTCTAGCCAACTTTCATATTCAGAACGTACAGTTGCATCCAGATCATACCGAATAACATCGAGTGCCAAAAGCGCATAAAACAATTCGTGTGAGCGCACAGAAGATGAAGCGGCACCGTTACCAATTTCCATAGTTCGGATTCTGGTTTCAAATTTATTTTTAATACCATTAATATATTTATCCTTATTAGCAGGGTCAAGAATATAAGCGAGTGCATTAGCTCCCATAACATCCCTCGTTTCACCATCACCCTTATTTGCGATAGCAATAGCACTCATTTTCATGGCACCAAACATCTTAGATGTTTTTGCAAGCGTTCTCCAATACGAATAATCTGTAGTATCTATAATGTTTCCAGAAATACCTTTAAGAGGTATTAATACGAAACAAAAAAGTACTATTAAAACTAATTTGGGTTGACTATTAGTTATTTTCATATTGTTCCTTTTATATAATTTATAATGCGTTTTTAAAAAAATTTAATCTTAACCTTAACCAAACATTTAAGATTAGATTATCATCTCTGTTTAGATTCATCATACCCCAAAATCACGTCAGATTTCTCGAGTAAACCATGCATATGATCTATGATATCTTTGTATTTATCTGTAGTAGATAGTACCAGGTTGTCCCATTCATTTGGATCATTCTCATGATTGTAAAGTTCCTGTGAACCATCATAGTATTCTGTAAATCTATACGTGTCGTATTTTACTGTTGCATACACCTCTCTTCTAAAAGTGTAAGCAGGATAATCCCAAGTAACATCTGGATTTTTAAGAAGTGGCACTAGACTACGACCTTCAACTTTTTTGTTTTCAGGAAGGCCACACAAATCGAGTAGTGTTGGGTAAAGATCTATAAGCTGAACGTTTGCCTCTATTGGTTTTGTTGAACCAAATCTTGGATCCTTAATAATAAGTGGCACTTTAGTAGAACGGTCCCAGGCCGTATGTTTTTGAAATCTGCTTTTTTCTCCCATATGGAAACCGTGATCAGACCATAAAACCACTATGGTATTATCTCTATACGGGCTTTTTTCTAAGGCATCTAATATTTTACCAACCTGAGTATCGGTAAAGGTGATGCAAGCCATATAAGCCTGAACCATTTTTCGCCACTGGTTATTCTTAATAGCCCAAGGCACATCTGGATAAGAATTCCAAACCGCTTCAGCCGCTTTAGGGATATCATTATAATCGTCTTCTTTGTAAGGAGGAAGCTCAATTTCATCAAGGGGATACATATCTAAATACTTTTGCTGAACATACAAAGGTGTATGCGGACGTAAGAAACCAGTCATTAGAAAAAATGGTTTATCATGTTTTTGTGACAGTTGATCTACTGCCCATTCCGCCGTTTTATAATCACTCATTTCATGTTCTGGCTTACTTATAGGTCCCCAGTCTAGAAGTCCTTTAGAGCCAAACCAGTTTAATCTCTTTTTCTTCCCATTTTCATCTAAATTGAAATCCCATGAACCCCGACCATTTGATACGTCTACCGTTTCTTCAGGAACATGGTGATGAAGAAGTTTTCCTCCCGCCATGGTCTTGTAACCATAATCTGAAAAATATTCATAAATTAATGAAGAGCCTTTCTTTTTAACGGCGTTGACGATTTCTTCATCTTCTCGCTGTATACCACCTTCTACCCCAAAGCCTAAACTGTGGTAATACATTCCTGACATAACACTCGCTCGTGAAGGACCACAAACAGCGTATTGACAATGAGCCGAATTAAAAAATGTACCTTGTGAAGCAAGCACATCCATTTTCGGGGTCTTGGTTTGGTTATTTCCCATATAACCTGCCCAGTCGTTTAAGTCATCGACTGCAATAAAAAGCACATTAGGTTTTTCTTCGACCTTTACTTTTTTAGACGAAGAACAACTCGTAAAACATACCGAGGTGATGAGAAGAATAAAAATTAATTTCATAGTGTATATGTCTTAATAAATAATGAAAAATTGTTTTTGCTTTATTAGCGTAACCACACAGGAATAGAATCGTTAGTCTTCCATTTATCGACTAGTTTATCCAAATTATCCCCTTTCCATGCTGTCGATCCTGCCGGAATAGCATCATAGTTTGGTAACCATTTTTTATGTGCTTTAATAATCTCAGCATATTTCGGATTATTTGCTAGGTTGGTATGCTCGCCAGGATCTGTGATGTGGTTGTATAATTCTTCTCCACCATCACGGTAACGTATATAACGCCAATCGTTACTTCTTACCGCATGATTTTTGTAGTACCACGTGGTTAAAACAGATCTATCTAATTTTATATCTGGTGATTGTATTAAAGGCAATAAACTCTCTCCTTCAAGCTTTGGTAATGATGGAAGATTACAAAGGTCTGTTAGGGTTGGATAAATATCTAAAAGACTCACAACCTGACTACTTTTTTGTCCGTTACTTTTATTACCTGGTATTTTAAAATATAAAGGTACTTTTGTAGATTCTTCCCAAAGCGCTTGCTTTCTAAAGTGTCTTTTTTCTCCTAAATGTTGCCCGTGATCTGACCATAACACAATGATGGTGTTTTTACCATTCGGACTTTTTTCTAAGGCATCTATAACCTTTCCTATTTGTTCGTCTACAAAAGTGACACAAGCCAAATACGATTGTACTAATTCTGGTAATATTTCTTTCTTGGTCGTTACATCACCCCACCCGCCTTTTGGTGTATAGCCATAAGCTATCGCTTTCCCCATAATAGGAATATCTTCAAATTCGTTATTAGGTACTTCGGGTACTATGATATCTTCAATAGGATACAAATCGAAATATTTTTTTGGAGCGGTATATGGCACATGAGGTCTAATAAAACCAACGGCCATAAAGAATGGTTTGTCTTGTTTTTTATTAAGTTTGTCAATAGCCCAATTTGCTATTTGTTCATCATACATCCCATCTTCTGGTATATCTTCGTCTTCTAAAGGACCACCACACAACGAATAAAACCTGTTGGTCTCTCTGTAATTTTCATTTATATTATCTTCTCCATATAATTGGACAAATTGTCCGCCACCTTTTGGAAACGGATAAAACATGGTTCCTCTATATCCAAAACCATTTTCCTTTATGTGGGGTTCCATATTATTCCAAAAATGAGGAGAATATGCGGTCCAGAAATCATCTGTTTTATCTTTATAATCAGACTCGCCACTGTGAAATACTTTTCCCGCGGCATAGGTATTATACCCATTGTTTTTAAAATGTTCTGGAAGCATTTTATGATTTGCCATTACGGTGTCGTAATTTTTTTTCATGTTGGCTGTCGAACTATACCAACCTGATGTTGTTGGATGAATACCACTTAGCAAAGAATTTCTAGATGCTGTACAAACAGGCTGAGACGCATGTGCATTAGTAAATAAAACACCCTCTGCAAAAAGCTTATCCATGTTAGGCGTTATAGCCTGTGGATGACCAAGTAATGCACCTTCCCAATCGTTTAAATCATCTACCGAAATAAAAAGTACATTAGGTTGTTCTTTTGCTTGAGCCGAAGCGTATCCTGTTACCAAGAATAAGCTAAGAAGTGTGAATATATATTTCATATTGAATATCTTGTTTTAGAATAATTGTTTTTATTAATTCGAGCTCTTGGTGTTTTTCAGTTTAGCGACTGCAATACCAGCTTCGCCAGCTACAGAATAATATAAATAGATATCCTTGCCATCAATTAAAAGCGCTGGATCTCTTAACTCATGCACACGATTTCTGGCAAAACCATTAACCGATTTTTGTATTGGCAGTTCTACACCCTCATAATTTGTTTCTGGCTTTAAAACTTCGGTTACAGGACCAACTTTCCAACTTGTATAATCACCATCGGAAAGCTTTACAACTGTTTTTAATATACGTTCTGGAGCATCACCTTTTTGAGAATAATAAACCACTAACTGATCTCCGACCAAGGCTACTGCAGTATGTCTGGCATTAGGTAAAATAGTACTGCCTTGTTTATAAATTTTATCTGCATGTTCTTGTTTAAAGAAGGTGCCAAATGATAACGCATAAGCAGCATTTTTATAGTCGAATACACGGAAATACGACGGACCTAAAATGGTATCGGATGCCAAAAATTCCAATCCGTTTTTAGATGTACTTACAAAGGATTTTTGCAATTTACTGTTAGGCAATTTTCCATGAAAATACATTTTAATGCTTTTTGTTTTTTCATCGATTATAACATCTGGCGAAGCTATGTGTCCGACTGCTGCAGTATTTTCCAAATCTAACACACCCGGTTTGTAGATAGTCCACGGCCCAATTGGTGAGTTGGCATAAGCCAAACGAATAAACTTGCCATGATGATGCGCAAAATACATATAGTATTTCCCCAACGGATTTTCAACCCAATTAGGGACTTTTATAACAGAGGGGCCATTTATATTTTCTCCTAATTTGCCTTCAAGACCTAACATTTCCGGATAAATTACCGGACCATCGTTTAGACGTACAAACTCACCTTCATTCCATGTATTTATGTTAGAAGTAGATGCACATCCTGTTGCAAAGAGGAGCAAAAAAAAACTCCCGATTACAGATAAATTTAGAAGAAAAACAGATTTACTTTTCATTATTATCGAAGTAATCAATTACGTTATATACATTTTTATTAAGCGCCTTCATTTTATCCATCATAGGATTCCAAACATCATATGTAGCATTTACAATGCCTTTATTGGCATCTATATTTGAAGGATCTACACCTTTAGCCGTAGGATCGTTATCTTGATATTTAAAATAATGCCAACCCACACAGTTTTTAGATTCTAATAAGGCTAAATTGTAATTCTGGTAAAACAAACCTCGGTCTTCTTGAGTACGAACAATCCAACCTGCCCCACTTGTATTACCCATTCCAGAATCTTCTCCCTTAGTATAATATTCTGTAACGATAAAAGGTTTGCCTGTCCACGCTTCCCAATTCACTACATCTTCTTGATTGGGAGTCCAATGGTTATAATAATTATTAGAAATAACATCTAAATACTTCCCTGCCGTTTTCATAAATTCGGCATGATTTTTTTCATCGCTATAAAAACGGGCACCAATATACATATGGTTTGGATCGTACTTTTTAATGGCTTTAGACACTATAGAAAAGTACTTATCGCCTACAAAAGCCATGAATAATTCACGATGTTCATCTGTAATATTTTCTTTGGTAACGCCACGCTCGTCCATCCAAGCTTTAGCTGCTATATAGCCATAATCATTTTCGGGTAATCCTAAATAATTATCTAAAGCATTAAATTTAAATGGCATCTCATTATCAGAGAAATATCCAAATAAATTCGGATCGTCCTTATAAGCTACGAGTTGTTTAGCATGTTCATCGCAGAAGGTCTCAAAATCTGGATCGAACACAAAAATGGCATCGTTAGGATATCCAGTGTGCCCGGGTTGTTGAAAGGTACCACCACGTTTACGACCGTAAGCGCTCATAAAATTCCAATTGATAGTGTAAGCAAATGGCTTATCAATTGTTTTATTTAGCGCGACAATAGCTTCTGCATCGGACCAAGAGCCAGCACAGTTAAAACCGTTGTCTTCTAACATGGTTACGGTTTCACTAATCCAATTAGATTTAGAACCAAATTTAGCTACTAACGCTTCCTTATTTGTTTTAGACTTCCCTAGGTTAATACTATTTAAAGCAATATTGAAGTATTTATAGCCTAACGGATCAATACCCCACCAACGATCGCCGATTTTTTTAACATGAAAAAAGCCTGTTTCATACTCAGTCTTCTGACTTAAATCTCCTCCATATTCACTTAATTCAGGAGATGTTTTAAGTGGCTCAAACCCGGGAAGTAAATCTAAAGTACGTGTTTTAAAAGGTTGGTAATCTTTATAACTACGACTACCATCTTTATGATAGATTTTTACCTTAGCATCTACCATAACATAATTTTTTGCCACAGGATTTTCTTCGCTTTTTTCAGCTTTTTTACATCCGGTAGCAATAAATATTAATAGTATAAATAAGACGTTTTTCATATATAATATGTTATTTCTCTTTTTATTTTTTTTTACCATTGGTAATCTTTTCCTTCTCTGCTTAACCTCCAGGATTCTTTAACTTTTTCCAGCCCAGCTTCCATCTTTTTTAATAATTCTGGTTGTTCTGAAGCTAAATTTTTTGTTTCTCCTGGATCATTTTTAATATCGAAAAGCATCATTTCGTCGCCTGGATTTGGAATACATATTTTGTATTGTCCATCTATAAAAGCATATAGATCGATATCTTTATATAGACGTTGAAAACCGGAAGCAATAGGTACAGTACGTTGACTTGTACTCTCTCCCATAACTACTGATTTTAAACTCACCCCATCTAATGGAATCTTTTTACTAGGCGACATATTTAAAATATCTAAAATAGTAGGTAAATAATCTACTGTTGAAGATTGATAATCGGTCACTAATCCGGACTTAAAATGATTTGGCCATAACGCTAATGAAGGCACACGTAACCCACCTTCCCACATGTCGTGTTTATGCCCTCTAAATGGTCCCGCCGAAGCAATTCCTTTTTTAACTAATCCGCCTGAAGGCCCATTGTCACTACAGAAAAATATAATGGTATTGTCTTCAATATTATTTACTTTTAAGAAGGCTCTTAAACGTCCTATTTGGTCGTCCATAGCTGTTATAGCACCATATAAATGCCTTTGTTCTATTGGTAAATCGGGATATTTAGCTAAATATTCTGGACCAGCAACAACAGGTTCGTGAGGTGTATGAAACCAAATGGTTGTAAAAAAAGGTTCATTTCCAGCTATAGCCTTTTCCATAAAAGGAATAGCTCTATCCATTATAATTCTACTATCGTCTCCTTCTAGATTATCTGTTACAGGCACACCATTTTCTAAATAAATTGATCCGCCCCAAGACCCATCGTCTTCAGATCCAAATCCATTCCAAAATGATGGAGTTTTAGTAGGGTCCCATGTTGGAACCGCACTTTTTGTAGCAAATGTTTCCTCGTATCCATGAAACCACGGCGGAGAATACACTCCTCTCGACTCTACTTTATTTGGCTCTATCCAGCCTAAATGCCATTTTCCAAAAAATCCAGTTTTATATCCTTTGTTTTTTAATAGTTCTGGAATTGTTTTTTCTGCGGGTCTCATTCCTCCTGTATGTGCAGCAAAAATGCCTTGTCTATACGGACTTCTACCTGTTAGCACACTGGCACGTGTTGGTGAACATAGTGGCGCAGCGGCATAGAAATTTGTAAACTTCACGCCTTCTTTAGCCATTGCATCTAAATAAGGCGTTATTATTTTTTCATTTCCATTAAAACCTACATCTCCATAACCTAAATCGTCAGCCATAATGAGAATTACATTAGGCTTACCATTTACGTTTTGCGCATAAGATCCAAGAAAAGAGAAAATAAAAACCAGTAAAGCAGCTCTCTTTTTAAAACATCTAAATTCCATATTATAACCTGAGATTTTCCTATTCATGATTTGTTAAAAAACCAAACCACCTGTTTTACGGGCAGTTTGGTTAAACACTAATTACATATTAATTATATCCAGGATTTTGTTCCATCGGTATTGAATTTGCATCGATTGCTTCTTGAGGGATCGGTAATAAAGTATGTCTCTCGTCTCCATTTGGTGCTCCAACTTTATTATATAGTTGGAATCTCTCATACCATTTTCCTAATCTCACTAACGTATATTTTCTATGCTCTTCAGAATACAATTCTCTAGAACGCTCATCTAGAATAAAATCAATATCTACATCTGCTCCTGTTATTAAACTAGCATTTGCTCTAGATCTTAATGCATTAATAGATGCTGCTGCGCCAGCTAAATCCCCTGTTTTCATTTGCGCTTCTGCTAAAATTAAATACGTTTCTCCTAATCGAAGATAAACTTGATCATTATTGCTTTCAGAACCAGCTTCGTCTAATGGGTTAAAATAATCCCATTTTCTCGTACTCGGCCAATAGTTATTTTGTTCAACTTCATCTTTACCTCTCCAATCGAAAAATATAGTATCTCCAATAGCGCGTCCAGATGGTATTTTCTTTGGATTATTTAAAACTTCATAATCTCTCCATGCGAAACGTCCACCTCTATCATCTGAAGACTCATATAATTCTAAGGCATATCTCGTTGGACTAACACGTTCTAAGCCTCTTCCTCCATTTTCTGCATCCAAAATAATAGTACCCGAAACTCCGTCGACTACAATATCTTGAGATCTTCCTCTGTGCCAACGTCTCATAATATTTCTACCACCACCAATAACTTCTAATTCGTGTTGCATTACCCAAAGTGCTTCTGTATTACCTTCGGATTTATTTGAGTTTCCATCGATAAACATGTCTGTAAAGGGTGTACCTGGCTCACCTGCTTTAACTCCGTATCTAGAAGTTATTAAGCTAAATGGACCATTATCTATCAAGTCTTTTGCCTTAGCCAAAGCATCTTCGTCTCTCCCCATTGCTAAATACAATTCTGCTAAATAATGAGTCGCAACACCTTTTACAACTTTACCTCCATCGTTTTGTGTTTCTGGTAAATATGCTTCTGCAAATAATAAATCTGCTTCCATAACTTCTCTAATTTCTGCTACAGGAGTTCTTTCCCAACCTGTAATAATATTAGCTCCACTTGATTCTTCAAGGTGTAATGGTACATCTCCGAACAGATAAGTAAGGTGTCTATAACCCCAAGCTCTAAATAATCGCGCTTCTGCTACTATGGCATTCTTTTCAGCTTCGGTCCAATCAATACTAGGGTTTTCGGCTCTATCTATTATTGTATTCGTTGCATTGTTTAATTCATACAACCATTGCATAAGGCGACGAGGCTCATTAGATATAGGTGTATTCCTATCGTTAAGTTCGTTACCTCCTCTAGCCCAGCCAGAGCGTTCGTTACCAAACATATTATCTGTCCCTGTTACAGCAGGATCTATCAATAAATCGTTTGTACTGTTATAATTATCTCCTCCTCTTTCTCTTCTAAAATGAGTATATAAACCATTTAACCCAACTTCGAAACCAGACTTAGATTCGAATAAATTATTCGCTGTTATATCGGTACGAGGATCTTCTACTAAGTAATCATCCGAACAGCTTATAAATGCCGTAACAAAGATTAGCAGTAGTAAACTATATTTTTGTGCTTTCATATTTTTAAATTTATTTTTTTCTGGTTAGATCTAAAAGTTAACTGTAAAACCTAGCGTATATGTTTTTTGTAACGGCACATCGCGTGTTCCTGATAACTCAGGATCTAATCCACCATAATTTGTGAATGTGAATAAGTTACGCCCAGCTAGATATATTTTAAATTTATCTATACCAATTTTATCAAGTACATCTTGGTCTAAATCGTAAGAGACAGTAATATCTTTAATTCTCCAGTAATCGCCACTTTCATAAAAATTAACGCCATATGTATTCGCATTTTCATCATTTGCGTAGTAGTTATTTGTTGGGTTTTCTGGTGTCCACCAATCTTTTAAAGTTGTATTTCTTCTTACTTCAGTCCATACATCATCACTCTTTAAACCATTTTGTTTAACGTGTCCAAATGCACCTTGAGACATAACATATAATCCGAATCCTTTATATTTCATATCTATACTAAAAGAAGCTACCGTTTTAGGATCTCTTTGCCCAATAATAACTCTATCAGAATCCGTGTTTAAAACACCATCCGCTTCATCTGGAACTCCGTCTCCATTAGTGTCTACTGTTAATTGGTCTTTAATTTTAGCATAACCTGGCTCTGCATTTGGCTGATGAGAATTAGCGATATCATCACTTTCTTGCCATACACCATCGTATTCAAGAGCATAGTATACGCTAATTGGTTGCCCAATAAACCATCCATTACCAACATCGTCTAATGTTTCAGAGCCATTAATGTTTAATATTTCATTTCTGTTAAATGCAATATTTCCATCTAAATTCAGACTAAAATCTTTTGTCCCTATAGCTTGACCTCCTAAAGCAAATTCTAATCCTTCATTTCGAACGCTACCAATATTTGTGCTAATCTCTGTGGCACCATGAAAAGGAGAGATTAATTGATCTGCTAACAAATCATTAGTTGTTGCTCTATACAGGTCTACACTACCTCTAATTCTATTATTAAGTAAAGCATAGTCTAATCCAAAATTTACAGCAACTGAAGTTTCCCAAGTCAAAGAAGAATTACCCAATTCATTTTCAGGAATATAACCTGGCAACTGCACACCATCGCTAGTGACATAAGAACGTTCATTTAAGAATGTTAAAGATTCATATGGGTCTATCGCTTGGTTTCCATTTTCACCATAAGATGCTCTTAATTTTAACGTACTTAATATAGATTCTTCCATGAATTTTTCATTATGGATGTTCCAAGCCGAACCTACAGAAAAGAAACTTACATACTTATTATTATCTCCAAATGCAGAATAACCATCTCTTCTTCCTGTTAATGTTAGCATATACCTATCGTCATAACCATAGTTAATACGCAACATTGAAGAAAGCGTAGTTCTTTTATCGTATTGATATCCTGGCTCTATAAGTCTAGCGACATTGGCTTGTCTCCATGTAAGGGCTTCTGTTGGGAAACCACTAGAGTCTAAGTCTTGATTATCTGTAACATCATTTTGGTAACTATATAACCCTGTTACGAAAAGATTACTCTTTCCAAATTCTTTTTTATAATTAAGAATATTCTCGATAAGAACATTAGATCTAAAATCGTTAATAACACTAGCATCACCTTGTCTAGTAATTCCTCTAACCGTATTTAATCCCCAAAAACTTTCTTGTCTCGTATTTGTGACCTCAACTCCCGTATTTAATCTATAAGATAATCCTGGGATAAAGCCCAAATCAAAATCGAGATAAAGGTTAGAAATTACCTTGTATCTTTTATCCTCGTTTTGAGCTAAGGTGTTTTCTAGTGGATTAGTAAATGACACATCTTCTGTCCAAGGATAAAGGGTAAGATCTCCATTTTCGTCATGACTTTTTGTTAAAGGATTCATATAATAGGATTCACTAAAAGAAGGTCCTAATCCGCTCTGATCTGTGAAACTCAACTGTGTATTTGTTCCTACTTTAAGCCATTTAGTAACGTTAGCATCTAAATTAAATCTAAGTGTTGAACGTTCATAATTATCATTTACGCGTATCCCTTCAACATCCAAATAACTACCAGAAATATAGTATTTAAAATCGTCTGAACCTCCTGAAGCGGATAAGTTATGCTGTATTGTTTGTCCCTGTCTTAAAGACAAATCGAGCCAATCTACACCTTCACCACTATCATATATACTTTGTTCAGAATCTGTAATCGAAGACGGATCTCTAGTTAATTTAAAGTCGTAAAACTCTGATGCAGATAAGACATTTGGTAAATTTGTTGGTCTTAAAACACCGTAATATCCATCGTATGTTAGTTTTACTTTTCCCTGTTTACCTTTTTTAGATGTTATTAAAATAACCCCATTAGATCCTCTAGATCCGTAAATAGCGGTTGCAGAAACATCTTTTAAAACCTCCATAGATAAAATATCTGTAGGAGTGATGTCTGATAAACTTCCACTATATGGAATACCATCTAAAACTATTAATGGAGTTGTACTTGCCTTTAATGAGTTTCTTCCTCTAATAACTATTGAGACATCACTTCCAGACGCACTACTTCCTTGGTTAGTAACGACTACCCCGGGAATCCCTCCTTGTAAAGCTTGTGCTACGTTAGTATTTGGAACTATTTCTAGTCTTTCTTCTGCAAGCGAAGCAACTGATCCTGTTATATCACTTTTCTTTTGTGTACCATATCCAACAATGACAACCTCATCTAGTTCTGCATTATCGCTTTGCATGTTCACTGCATAATTATTCGAATTTCCTACAACTATATGTTTAGGTTTAAAACCTATATAAGTAAAAATTAAAGTTTGTCCTATATCTGCAGATATCGTATAATTACCATCAAAATCGGTTACGGTACCTTTCTGAGTACCTTCAATGACAACATTTACTCCCGGTAAAGGTATATTGGCGTCATCGGTAACTATTCCATTTATTTTTTTGTTTTGAGCAAAGCTAATAGCGCTAAACAGAACAAAAAACAGACATGTTAGTTTAAATAATAATAGTTTTTTCTTCATAAATTCTAAGTTTTAGTTAATTGTTAATCTCCTTTTTTCTTGACAATGCTTCTAGGTAATAATAATCTGCATATATCAATGGTACATCTATCTCGGAATCCTTAGGTTTCGATCCCGTTGAATGCTTTAATAAAAACCCTTTATTAGTGCCTATTTCACTAAAATATTTTTTTGAAGACAATGAAGTAATTATTTTATTAGCAACATCTATATATACTTCTTCTTCGGTTTCTGTAAAAGTGCTTAACTCAAGTAAAGCTGAAGCAATAACAGCCGAGGCCGAAGCATCTCGTGGTTCTGAATTAAAATCTTTTAAATCGAAATCCCACAGAGGCACAAAATCTTCTGGTAATTTTTCAATGTTTAAAATATAATTAGCAACATGCTCTGCTTGCTTTAAAAATACAGGATCTTTAGTTTCTCTATAAATCATTGTATATCCATAAAGTGCCCATGCCTGCCCGCGTGCCCATGACGATTCATCTGCATAACCTTGATGCGTATTTTTGGAAATAACTTCGCCTGTTTCTGGATTGTAACCAACAACATGGTAGGAACTATAATCATTTCTAAAATGATTTTTCATGGTGGTTTTAGCATGTGTAACAGCTATATTATAAAACACCGGATCTCCTGTTTCTTTAGATGCCCAAAACAACAATTCGAGATTCATTAAATTATCAATAATTACAGGGAATTCCCATTTATCTGTATTGTGGTCCCAAGAACGTATGCTACCTACTTTTGCATTGAATCTTGTAATTAGCGTTCTTGCCGATTGAACTAGCACCTTTTTGTAAGATTCATTTTTAGTCATCTCATACCCTAGACCAAAACTCGGCATCATTTTAAAACCTAGATCATGATTTGAATCATTGAATTTTTCACTTTCTAATAAACTGGTATAAAGTTCTGCTTTTTCCTTCCATTGGTCCTTTTCTGTTAAGCGGTACATATACCATAATACACCTGGATAAAAACCGCTTGTCCAATCGCGTTTACTCACTAATTTAAGATTTCCTGATTTTGTTAAAGTTCTTGGAAAAAATAATTTACGAGGACCTAAATCGATAGTATCCTCTAAGGTTGGAAAATATTCTAATTGCTGAGATATCTTTTCAATCAGTTGATCTGAGTCATTACTCTTTTTTTGTTTTGAGTCGCAACCTGTGAGCAAAACAACACTTAAAAGTAGAATAGCAATTTGTTTCATAAATTAGAATTTTAGATGATCAAAACTAATAAATGGTTTTTGCTATTATTAAGACTATTGTTCCTTATTACTATTAATTATGACTCATATGCTAACATATGTACCAGATTACAACATATGTACTATCTATTACTAAATGTGCACAAGGTCTTTGTATATATTATTTGTATTTTGGTTTTTTAAAACGACCTCATGAGAGCATGTAATTTTTACATCATATTATTTAGTTTATCTACGATATTACTATCTGGTAATAACGATCCATATATTTCCATTTCAAAGGTAACCCCTGATGGTGGTGTGGCATATTCTCAGGTCACATCTATAGTCGAAGACGATAAAGGTCTAATTTGGTTTAGCACAAATAACGGTGTGTTTTCGTATAATTCTATAGGAATAAAAAGGTATAGTCATTCACAAAATAATGAATCTACATTATCTACAAATAGGATAAATAAACTTTACAAAGATAATGCAGGCCATCTTTGGGTAGCTACAGAAAACGGCCTTTGCAGCTACAATGAAGAGTTGGATAATTTTAATAGACATACTATTAAAGATCAATACGAAAACAGTATTGGTAAAGATATCTCTTCACTACTACAAGATCAAGATAATACCTTTTGGTTTTCAGACGAGAATGGTTTCGGTACTATAAATCCAGATAAAAATCGTGCATTTTATAAAACTATTGATGCTAAAACAGATCGTGTTAGCTGTCTTAGCATTGATGATAATGGTACCATTTGGGTCTTTTATAATAATGGTGATATTTATTATTTAGCAAAGGGATCTAATAGCTTTCAGTTTTTAACGATTGGAATGAAAAATCTGGTGAGATCCGTTTTAATTGATGATAATCATATCTGGATTGGTTATGTAGAAAAAGGATTACTTTGTATTAACATGCTAAATGGTGAAATATTACACCATTTTAACTCAGATAATCAAGCTAAAGATTTAAAATTACCAAGTAATCAGGTTAGAAGTCTTTTAAAAGATGAAAAAAACAGAATATGGGTAGCCACATACCACGGTATTGCTTTAATAAATGATTTTAAAGTTACAGACCTTATTAATCAACAAGAATATGCAGATTTACCCAACCATTCTATTTGGTCTTTATATAAGGATTCTCAAAAAAACATCTGGATTGGTTCCTGGATGGGTGGTTTGGCTTTTCACAGTGACTATAACAACTCATTTATTCGCTATAACCAATCGACTACCAAAGGAGATTTAAAAGGGAACATTATTAGTTGCTTCACAGAAACCCCAAATAAAAATGAAATTCTATTAAGCCTTGACGATGGTGGTTTGAGTAGCTTCAATTCTCTAACCAATACATTTCGTACAGTACCTGTTAGTTTTAATGGTAAAGTCATGGAAAACATGAAATCTCTCGCATACGATAAAGATGAAACGTTATGGGTTGGGACATATGGAGAAGGGCTTTTATATAAAAAAAAGAATAAGACTAATTTTGAACGCCTAAATACCCCTTTCGCTACAGGATTTCAATTTTTGGATATATTAACCACTCATGATGGGATTTGGGTAAGTAATTACCCGTTAGGTGTATTTTTTTATGATTTTAAATCGAAAGAAATTACTCCTTTTCAGCACACACCGCTAGATATAAATTCTATATCTAATAATAATGTACATCATATTATCGAGGATAAAAATGAAGATATTTGGTTTGCCACAGAAAACGGTCTCAATCTATTAAAAAAAGGCACTTCGGAGTTTATCCATTACTTTCATAACAAAAACAACTCAAAAGGCAATTCCAACAATAGTGTGTATTGTATTCATGAAGATAGTGATGGATTTTTATGGCTAGGAACAAATGGTACCGGTCTATATAAATTTGACCCTACAACTGGTGATTTTGAAAACTATACTACCAAAAATGGGTTATCTGGAAACGAAGTTTTTTCAATATTAGAAGACAGTAATAAAAACCTATGGTTAACCACCGAGAATGGCTTGTGTCAGTTTGATAAGCAAACTAATATTGCCCAATCTTACCTCACAAACAATAGCCTAGAAAATGACTTATTTTATCCAATTTCGGCATTAAAATCTCAAAATGATGATCTGTTTTTTGGTGGCTCAAATGGAATGATCCGTTTTTCTCCATCAAGAATTAAAAAAAACCCTAAGCTACCAAAAGCGACAATCACTAAAATTCATGTCAATAACACAGAGCTTAGTTCACATAAAAATGAACCTTTAAAACTTCATCATACTCAAAATTTTATTGGTTTTCAGTTTACTTCAAACAACTATATAAATCCTGAAAAAAACGTATTTAAATACAGACTTTTAGGCTTTAATGACCAATGGATAGAAACTGATTATAATGGAAAAGCCAATTTTACAAACATACCTCCTAACAACTATATACTAGAAGTTAAAACAGCTAACAACGATGGTGTTTGGAATGAAATCCCCACAAAAATAGCCATAAACATAACCCCTCCAATTTGGCAACGGTGGTATGCTTATTTAGCATATGGCATAGTAATTCTTTCGTCTGTCTATTTTTTTAGAAAACAAATTATAAATAGACAAAAGCTGAGGTCTGAAATTAAAATGGAAAAAATACATCGTGAGAATGAGGAGCAATTACACCAAATGAAGCTTCAGTTTTTCACAAATATTTCTCATGAATTTAGAACCCCATTAACGTTAATACAAGGTCCTGTAAATAGATTATTAAAAACACCATTAGACAATGAGCCGGCTAACAAGCAACTACTGCTAATTAAAAACAACACAGATAGATTATTACGCTTAATTAATCAATTTCTAGATTTTAGGAGAGCGGATTCTGGAAAATTAAAACTTCTTCCAGTGAATGCAGATGTTGTCTCTTTCTGTAAAAATGTATACTATTGCTTTGAAGAATATGCCATCCAAAATGGGTTCCACTTTCAATTTATATCGGATAATCCAAATTTAGAAATAGATTTTGACACCGATAAATTAGATAAAGTTTTGGTAAACCTGCTCTCTAATGCTTTTAAATACGCTCCAAATAATGGTACTATTACAGTATCTATCAAAAATAACGACAAGCCTATTTTTAACCCAGATTGGAATATCTACACTGTAGGAGAAGCCATTAATGACGACTTTGTTTCTATAAGTATTTCGGATTCTGGCTATGGAATTCCAGAAAAAATACTCCCTCAAATATTTGAACGCTTTTTTCAGACTGAAAATAATTATAACAAAGGCACAGGTATTGGTCTTTCCTTATCGACCAATTATATTGATATGCATAATGGCCAATTAATTGTAAGCACCTTAGAAGGCAAAGGTTCTGTGTTTTGCATTTGTATCCCTAAACATCAAGAAAACACTATAAAAAACAGCGCTTATAGTTTAAAAAATGATGAAAACAGCAGTTTTACGTTTGAAGCATCTCACAGTATTAAAACAGATGTTAATACCGAAGAGCCTTCTAACAATCAGGATGCTTTAATACTCATTACCGAGGACAACCCAGAATTACTGGACTTTTTATCCAGTAGTTTACAAAATCATTTTAGAATTGCAACCGCTAAAAACGGAAAAGAAGCTTACCAACAAACCCATTCCTTATTCCCTGATTTAGTTATATCCGATATTATGATGCCAGAAATGGATGGTGTAGAATTATGTGCCAAAATTAAAAACGATATTAGAATCAGTCATACACCTGTTATTTTATTAACGGCTTTAGATACCATTAAAGACAGAATTACGGGTATTAATTCTGGAGCAGACATTTACATTTCTAAACCTTTTAACGAAGATGTTTTGGTCGCTCAAATTCATAATTTATTAAATTCAAGAAAAGCACTTAGATCACTGTTCACGTCGCAACAAGATGTTTGGGAAAATAATATTGAGGTTTTAGATTTAGATAAAAAATTACTAATAAGTGCAATCAGTGCTGTGGAAAAAAACATGAGCAATCCTGATTTTACAGTAGAAGATTTAGCTGAAAAACTACATTTAAGCAGGACACATTTACACAGAAAACTGACTTCGTTAACAGATCAATCGGCTACCGAATTTATTAGAAGTATTCGCTTAAAACATGCTGTTGAACTTATGAAACAAGGAAAATACTTAGTGAATGAAATTGGTTATGCTGTTGGCTTTAACTCACATAATTACTTTTCAAAATCCTTTAAAAAGCAATATGGAAAAACACCATCTGAGTTTATTAAGGAAAATTTTGATGACGCATGTCCAAAACAAAATAGTTAAATTGAACATGACTATTGGCCTCTTTAAATCGACTATAATACCTTGAAAAGATAATAAAGATATAATAGCGTTAATATCATAGTAAAGAAATCATCTGGTTAAATTAAGCTATAAAACAATACTTTATTATTTGAGTAATGACGACTAAAAAAGGCTTAGGATATAATTAATCCCAAGCCTTTTTAAATAACTTCAATCCAACAAGAACCTATACCCATTAATTAATTGCATAGGTAAAGACACGATCTAAAATCAATTATAAAGTGATATTATATGCTATAAAATTATAGTTTAATCAATTTCTTAACACTTAATTTTCCTTGTTCATTTTCAACATTTACAATATATATACCTGATTGAAACGAAGACGTATCAATTCTCAATTTATTGGAACTAACGTTGTTATTATTAAAAATCATACTCCCACTAATAGAAAATATTTCCACATTACTTATACTAGCGTTAGGACTATGGATAACAAAAGAATCTTGAGTTGGATTAGGAAACATTGTAAACCTTGATTTAATTTCATCTTCAACACCTAAAGTAGTTCCTACTATAGTTATATATGCCGCAGGACCATTTTCGGTATTTTCTTTATCCAAAAATCTAAAAGTGTCATTCGTTGCAGAGGCATCGGTTAACACTAAGGAAACTATTTTGTCTCCTGCTAGTTGTGCTTTAATATAACTAGTAATATCTATTTCAAAATCTTGATATAAATCATCAACATCACCAGGTGTTGCAAAAGTTCCAATAACTGTAGATATTGCAGGAGCATTATTCCATGTTAAAGTAGACTCCGTCCATGCATCGTCGGCAACTTCAAATACAGACACATCAAACGATCCTCCGAAGGACTGATTCCCATGCACATGTAATACAGCTGAAGTTATAGCGTTAAAAGTACTAAGGTCGAACTTTAAAAAGGCATGTCTAGAAAAGTCTAGATTTCCGCTTGAGCTCTCTTTTACTTCTATAATTTTACCATTATAATTGATATCTCCATTACCGCCTCCTCTCACATAACTATCTTCTGACACGGTAATATCTGTTTGAGAATACCCTACACAGGTAATTAATAACAAAGAAAGTAATTGAATTTTTTTAAAGTAATTTTTTTTCATAATAAATAAATTTTAAGATTAATTATTTTAAACAAGTAATAAACCAAAGTTATTACGTTGATTTAAAAACATCTAGCACAACTGTTCCACATCATTAGCAATTGTAATTTATAGAGGAACATATGTATCATAAAACAACATATGTGCTAATTAAAAATTAGTCTTAGGTTCGGCATAAGAAAAAACGGGAGAATTATATCTCTAATTTATTTAAAAACACAAGCCTTTTATACGACTAAATAGACATCATTTACCTATTTCACCATTAACAATAATCTTATCTTAATTCGAAATACTGTTCACTCTTAAAGTATAGATTTCAGCTACCACTTTATTTTTTTAATGGGAAGTGTAATGTTGCAATGCCATTAAAAACACTATCGTACAGATTAAAGGAGGAAACTAGACCATATAATATTATACTACTTTCTACTCCCCAAAGATGTTAATATAAAAAAAAGCTTACAGCCTCAATTCCTTGATTTTGTAAGCTTGATATTTTATATCTATTAATTTAAATAAAAAAGAGTTAGTTAATTTTTAAGAAGATTTAATGCTGGTCGTTTCCAACTACCATCTAATGCAGCCTCTTTTGCCCAGTACAGTCTCATAATTGTTACAAATGGCCCTTTTGGAGCTGGTAGCCAATTAGATTCTTTTGCTTTGCCAGGAGATTCATTCTGGATATATAGCGTTATCCCTCCATCCTTATCTTTTACGAAACTAGGTAACATAGGAGAATTCAATAAATACCGATTAATAGGATTTTCTACTAATAAACTCTCTGGCAATTTATACATGGTTAAAGACCAAAATGCATTTACAGGAGGTAATTCACCTTCTGCAAAATGCAAAGTATACTTATTTGTAGTCGCATCTAGTTTATTTCCATCAGAATCTACAGCATAAAAAGGATACATTGCTTCTTCCTTGGAATTACCATAAATACCTAAAACAGCGGCTGCCATTCGTTTTAAATAGTCGTTTTTTAAATATGCTCTAGTTCCAAATAAATCACCTGATGTAATTTCTCCACCGTCTATTTTCTTTTTTATTTCTGCAAAATCCACCGCCCAAGCGTCGTGCATTCCTTTTTGCATAGCTTTCTGCACTTCCGGACTTAGTTTTTGAACATCAAATTCCAAGCCTGTACCAATTCCAATTTTTGCAAAACGCTCCATTAAAGCTTTTTCTGTTGGGTTTACGGGACAATACTGCAAAGCAAAATTCATAATACGAAAGAAGTCTAATGACGTTTTTTGTTCTTCGGGAGATAGCGGATTTATAAAATCTATCTTCGAAATGTCTGTTGGAGATTGCGAATTTATAAAAGACGATAAAGGTTCCATTTTGTAGGTTGCCTGAATTTCTTTGACCTTTTCGATATCTTCAGGATCAAAAAGTTGCGTGCGATAAACGGCAGAAATCAAATTGGTTTCAGATTTAACAACTCTATCTATACCTTCGGGAATTTCTCCGTTCCAGTCGGGACCAGTAATAAGATAACTACCTGCTTTGTTTCCAGAAGTACGCGTACCTAAATAATCGAAATTAAAAGTATAAGCATCAATAAACTGCACGCTATAGTAGCGATTTGATTCAATCTCAGGAAATGTGAGTACAATAGGTTCTGCTCGCAGATCTAAACCAGACCACGAATAGGGTGTATCGGAATTTGGTGTCTGTACCGCAATATCTTTAGGTGTAAATACACGGGCTATATTCCCCAAATGATTCCATGATGCTTTAAATTCTGAACTAGTGCTATCTTCATAATAATCGTATTGAATACGATAATTATCCACCATAGGGAAACCGTAAATGTATGCTTCTTTGGTTATTGCTGTTATTGAATCTAATGGCAACTCAGAAGATTCCACAGTTTCTTTTTTGTCTTTGCTTTGATTACAAGAAAACATAATCAACACGGTAAATAGTAAAGTGTAGGCTTTTTTCATAATTCAATTGTTAGTTTTAATATATCAGAACTTATTTAGCACTGTTACACACAGGTGCATATTAAATTAAGTCTCTAATATCATATACTTTAAATATATTCAATTAAGTCAAGATATGAAAATCATGCATTCATTTTTGACGGAGAAACTTAATTTATTTTTGTTTGCTATAATAATTTTTAAATACGAAAAGAGACAAAGAAAAGGTGATCCCTGTATTACGAAACTCTATTCATGAAAGTAAAATGTAATCATTCGTAATTGCTTACAGAAACCTCAGTTTTTAAGTCCCAATTAGCCTATAGAAGCTTTGGCCTTAAACTAATACTAGCTCTTTTCCAATTAAGGTTATTGTTGAATAAATAGTTGCTAGATTATTTTACCCGAAAGACAATTATCTAGAACAAGGCCCTGAAGATGTGTAATGATTGTATCGTCTTTAAAACGAAAGTCAAATCAACTATTTCTACACACTATTTTATAGTTATAGGATTAAAATATACTGTTGACCGATTAGATTGATAGGAAATCAATTTAAATAAATAGCCTAAAACTAAAAAAAGCCTTACAGTAACTGTAAAGCTTTTTTTTCGTCGGGGTGGCAGGATTCGAACCTGCGGCCTCCACGTCCCAAACGTGGCGCGATAACCGGGCTACGCTACACCCCGAGGTGTATGTTATCTTTAAATTCCCGATATTAATATTTAAAGACTTTAATTCGCGGAGAGACAGGGACTCGAACCCTGGCGACACTTACGCGTCGACAGATTAGCAATCTGCTCCATTACCACTCTGGCACCTCTCCTAAACTTATGAACGTTGCAATAATTTTGCGAGTGCAAAAATAGGACTTGTTATTAAATATTACAACCTTTTTTGAACTTTTTTTATAAAAATTATTCAGGGTATTCTATTCTTAAATGGTAAATGTTTGCTAGCTTGAGTTTTAGCACTTTTTTAATGGATTGAATTTCTTTAAATGTGATATTAGAATTTAGAAATTGCCCCTCGTCCATCTGCTTATCGATAATATTCTCTACAAAAGCATCAATTTTTGTTGATGTTGGCTCTTTTAGACTTTTAGAAGCCGCTTCTACACTATCACACATCATTAAAATCGCAGTTTCTTTACTAAATGGCTTCGGACCTAAATATCTAAAATCGTCCATATTAACCTCATCTGGATTCGATTTTTTCTCCATCATATAAAAATAGTAAACGACACTCGTCCCATGATGCGTTCTTATAAAATCGATAACACGATCTGGCAAGTTATTTTTCTTTCCAATTTCAATACCATTTAAAACATGGTCTACGATAATTTTAGCACTTTCCTTAGGCGCTAATTCGTCGTGTGCATTTATTCCGGTCGATTGATTTTCTGTGAAATACGTAGGGTTCTTCATTTTACCAATATCATGGTACAAAGCACCAACACGCATCAACATACTATTCGCTCCAATTTCATTCGCACAAGCTTCAGCTAAATTGGCTACGTTTAAGGAATGATGAAATGTTCCGGGTGCCTTTTCAGCTAATTCTTTTAATAACTTGGTGTTGGTATCTGTAAGCTCTAACAAGGAGACGTCTGATACTAATCCGAACATTTTCTCGTAGGCATAAATTAAAGGCTGCACAAATAAGGTTGCCAAACCACATAGAATAAACATTAAAAATGTTTCCCATTTTAAATTATCGATACTTCCTTCGTGAATCACGAAAAACGCAAAATAAGCGATGATATATACAATTGTAATTTGCCCTACCGAAATAAATAAATTCGCACGTTTATATAATTCTGAAACTGTTAAAATCGTTACAATCCCCGCAATAATTTGAAGGAACATATACTCGTAACTATTCGGAACAATAGATCCTAATAACAACATTGTAACCACATGCGTAAAAAGTCCTAATCGGGCATCGAAAAAGGCCTTTAAAACCAAAGGAAGAATACAAATAGGCACCACATAAATGTAATGCGCATTATAATTAACAACCAACGAGGTTATAAACACCATAAATAAGACGTTAAAGAAAATAAAGGTGACTTTATTATTATTCTCGAAAACATCCCGTCTGTATTTTCTTAAAAACAACAGTAACATTAATAAGGCTAGAGATACTAAAACCGTATAAGCAAAGACAATCCAGTTATAGTTAGAGGCATTCCAAACCTGAGATTCGTATTCTGATTCCAAAGATTTTAGAACTTGAAACTTATCACCTTCTACGACTTCACCCTTCGAAATTAGAAGCGTTTCTTTTTCTATACTTCCGCGTGTATAGGATATTTTATTAAGTTCTTCGTCTAAAGCACGCTCTGTAAATTCCTTATTATAAGTTAAATTTGGCTGAATAACATCGTAATATACAGAAAGAAATTGCTTTTCATAAGCACTCAAATTATGATCAGAAAGGGTCTTAATAATTAAAGGTTTAATATTCTCTTGCTTGACCAAATTTGAATATTCTGCACTGACCTTTTCAACTCGATTTTCTAATAAAACAACTGTACTTTTTGCATTGAAACCATTCTCTTCATGTAGCACACCATAATTATAGAAATCATTCAGGATTTTTGTTCCTTCATTAAAAAGCGCTCTATAATCCGATCGTGGGATTGAATCTGAAATACTCTCATTAAAGGTGATTTTATAATCTTTAAACACCTGTTCTTTAATACCGCTATCAATATCGAAATAACGAATAGCACTTGCTTTTACAGCCTGCTGCTCAGTCGAGATTTCTTCATTGCTTTTTTTAATCGCAAAATTAAATGGTGCATATAAATTTTCGGACTGCCAAGGTTTACCTTTTTCAAAATCATATTTAAACCGGCCACTTTTAGGAAACAAGTATACAATTAGAAACGTAGTACATATAAAAAGTAGTATTTTATATAACAAAGTATGGTTCCTGTATAAGGTATTTACAAAGTCTTTCATGAATAGAGTTAAGTACATCAAATGTAATAAAAATTAAGGCGTTTCGACCCGTTTATAAATAAGGAATCCTTTATAAATCATATTTATTTTATTAAATTCGTAACAAACATTCACAAATACATAAATATGAGCAAAGAAGTCGTTATTGTATCAGCCATCCGTACTCCTATCGGAAGTTTTCTAGGGTCTCTATCTACTATTCCTGCTCCAAAATTAGGTGCTATTGCGATTAAAGGTGCACTAGATAAGATTAGTTTAGACGCACATTTAGTAGAAGAAGTTTTTATGGGACAAGTACTACAAGCTGGTGCCGGTCAAGCGCCTGCCAAGCAAGCCGCAATTTATGCAGGCATACCCGATACCGTGCCTTGCACAACAGTAAACAAAGTTTGTGCATCTGGAATGAAAGCCATTATGCTAGCTGCACAAACCATTGCTTTAGGCGATGCCGAAATTGTTGTTGCAGGAGGAATGGAAAACATGAGTATGGTTCCGCATTATATGCATGCCAGAACCGGTACTAAATTTGGACCAGCGACAGTAACCGACGGACTTCAACAAGATGGATTACTCGATGCTTATAACCAGAATGCAATGGGAGTTTGTGCAGATGCTTGTGCTGTAGAACATAAATTTTCCCGCGAAGAACAGGACGCTTACTCCATACAATCGTATTCACGATCTGCTAAAGCTTGGGAAACCGGAAAATTTGACAATGAAATTGTTTCTGTTGAAATACCTCAGCGACGTGGCGAAGCCTTAATTTTTAGCAGAGATGAAGAATTCACAAATGTAAAAATAGATAAAATCTCCATCCTTCGTCCTGCATTTACAAAGGACGGCACAGTTACAGCCGCCAATTCATCTACCATTAACGATGGGGCTGGTGCAGTCATTTTAATGAGTAAAGACAAAGCGATATCACTAGGTCTAAAACCTCTCGCTGTTATAAAAAGTTATGCCGACGCCTCTCAGGCTTCTGAATGGTTTACAACAAGTCCAGCGAAAGCCTTACCAAAAGCATTAGACAAAGCAGGCATAAAACTTGAAGATATAGATTTCTTTGAATTGAATGAAGCTTTTTCTGTTGTTGGATTGGCCAATATGAAATTGTTAGGATTGACAGATTCAAACGTTAATGTTAATGGTGGTGCGGTTTCTTTAGGTCACCCATTGGGGTGTTCTGGGGTTAGAATTGTTATTACGTTATTAAACGTACTTGAACAAAATAATGCTAAACTAGGTGCTGCAGCAATTTGTAATGGAGGTGGTGGTGCTTCGGCAATGGTGCTAGAACGTCTTTAATTGGAAATATCTTTTTTAAAAACTCATTAAATTCTATATTTAGACCAAAATTCAACAGTTAATTAATGCAATACGGCGTTTGTAATTTAAGCATTGTCCCTTTAAGAATTGAACCCTCTGATGCTTCGGAACTTATATCTCAGGTACTCTATGGGGAACATTTTAAAGTTTTAGAACAACGAAAAAAGTGGAGTAAAATCCGTTTGGCTTTCGATACATATGAAGGTTGGATAGACAACAAGCAATATGTTGAAATTTCGGAAGCTATTTATATGAATTTGGATGCTGAAGCTCCTAAATTATCAACAAATTTAGTTGAATTTGTCACGGATATAAACGAGCAACTCTACCCCATTCCATTAGGTTCGACCTTAAATAGTTTATCTATTTTAAATCACACTCACGATGGAGATCTCACAAGTGAAATTTCGCCTAAAAGCAACCTAATACAAACCGCATTTATGTATTTAAATGCACCGTATTTATGGGGAGGAAAAACACCTTTTGGGATTGATTGTTCTGGGTTTACACAAATGGTTTACAAATTAAATGGTTATAAAATTTTAAGAGATGCTTCTCAACAAGCCACTCAAGGCGAACCGTTAAGTTTTATTGAAGAAAGTGAGGCCGGAGATTTGGCTTTTTTCGACAATAATGAGGGTCAAATTACGCATGTGGGAATTATTATGAATGATAACTATATTATCCATGCTCATGGTAAAATAAGAATCGACCGTTTAGATCATTCTGGAATTTATAATGTCGATAAAAATATGCACACACATAAACTTCGTGTCATAAAAAAAATCATATAAAAAGCTGTTGCATTTTATTACTCTAAAATGATTCTTACGATTTTTATGTATATTTAAATTAGCAAAATAAATACGTATCAATTCATGAAAACTTACACTAAAACAATCCTTACAGCATTTGTTGTATGTGTATTTAGCATTCAATTTGTCTCTGCACAACGAATTATAAGAGCACCTGTAGCTCATAATAATAACAGTAGAATGGGACACTGGGTAAATTTAGGAACAACGCACGCTAACCATACTGCAGATCACGATAAAATAAATATACCTGGACCTTTCGATTATTATAGAAAAATTAAATTTAAAGTAAGAGATGCTCCTGTTAATATCCAACGTATGATTGTAACTTATGACGGAGGAGCTCCAGAAAAGATTAATACTCGATTTGATATTCCAAAAAATGGGGAAAGCCGCGTGATTGATTTAAGAGGAGGAAAACGCAAATTAAGGAGTATAGAATTTTGGTACGATACTAAAGGGATCTTAAATGGTAAAGCAGATGTTACCGTTTACGGTATGAAATAGCATCGGTTAATAACTCTAAATAAAAAAAGCTAGTAATTTAATTACTAGCTTTTTTTATATTTAAAAGGATAAATACTCTCTTGGTAGAGCGTTAAATCCAACATCGTTAACAGCTTCTTCTACAAAGCGCACTTCAATCATTTTTGAAACCTTAACTTTAAATTGTTTAGGAAAAATGACATCCAAAAACTCTATAGATTCTACACCATCAATAGCCAGTACAGCCTGTTTAACCTTAATGACATCTTTATGCTCACAAGCATTCGTTGTAAAGGTTCTAGGGTGTTCCTCGGGGATTACATTATCTAATAAGATTTCCATGTATTGATTTTTGATTAATTAAATTATTAATGCACTTGCAAATTAACATTTAATTATGAAATACTCCCAAATAGACTGAAATTTTTTGTGTTAAAACATTATAGTATTCCTACTAAAAGAGTGATTTCATTAACAGAAGACAAATACACGCCTAGTTTTACTCTAAGATTTTGTCATTTTCTCCACACTCTAGCATCACTTCCCCATAATACGGATTCTTAATTTTTTCTTCTAAACTTAACCAATAACCACCTTTATTCTGATTGGACATCGGACAAAATTGCACATAAACTTTAACAGAAACACCGTATAATTCAATCATATGTTTCACATCTAAAGACACTTTTGAGAACGTATTTCTAAAGGACAAAATATCATTAACAGTTTGAATTTCAGTTAGATTATTTTTTATTTTAGTTGATTGGGTACCCCATAGCGACATCATTTTAGCATCTTCCGAAATAGATTTTGTATCGACTTCATTTACAATTTTCAGGAGCTGTCTTGCTTGTACTTTTGCAGATTCAAAATCACTAGCCACCAACTCATCTTTTAATTTAACATAAGCAAGTAACACTGTTTCTAACTGTTTTTGGAAAATTTCAGGAGCATCTTTAACTTCTTCTTCTGAAATTAAGTGACTTTCTAAAATATTAGCATCTTCATTTGATATATTATTTTGATTCATCATAGAGGATTTTCCTTTTAATTGAGCCGCAGCGTCTACAGTAAAGGTACCGTTTGTAACAATAATATCTCCCTGAGTAATACCATCTATCACCTCATACGTATCTCCTAATTTCGAACCTAACGTAATTTCTCGCATCTCGAAAACAGGTTCGTTTAAACTCACCTTCAGATAAACTACAGAACGCTTTCCAGTCCACATTACAGATGTAACAGGTATCGTTAACACCTCAGCTTTACTATCTTTTATATTTGAAAAAACACCTTCTACAAACATGCCCGGCTTAAACAATCCGTCTTTATTATCTAAAACAGCTCGCACCGTTACTGTTCGCGTCGACGCCTTTAAAATCGGATCTATAAATGTAATTTTAGAGGCTATCTTTTTGTTCGGATATGCCTTTGCGACAATTTCAATAGACTGCCCAACCTTTAATGTACGAATCTGATTTTCATAAGCATCAAATTCTGCCCAAACCGTACTTAAATTAGACACTTTAAAGATAGCCTTACCATCCATAACATGATCTCCTTCCTTTGCGGAAATTTCAGAAACTGTTCCTGAAACATGTGCATATATTCGAAATTGATTTACAACATTTCCAGACTTCTCAATTTCATTTAATTGTCCGTCATGAATCATCCAGTTTTTAAACTTAGTACGCACAGCACTATACAATTCTGGTTGCGATTCTTTCATTTTATAAGCGGTAATTAATTCTTGTTGAGCACGGATTAAATCCGGAGAATATACGGTCGCAACAAGCTGTCCTTTAATCACCTTCTGCCCTACCGACGTAACATATAGCTTATCTATTCTTCCATTAAAATGTGCTGGCTGTACGAACACTTTATCATCGTTAACTGTAATCGTCCCAGATAAATTTAAACCTTTATCACCGTGAGCACTTTCGCCGATAACAGTGGTTTCTATATTTGCCAAAGCCGTCGCATTTTTGCTTAATTTGAATTGCTGAGCAGTCAATCCGCTATCATCTGTGGTTACAGGAATTAAATCCATACCACAAATCGGACAATCCCCTGCCTCTGTTTTCATGATTTGTGGATGCATAGAGCAGGTCCACATTTCATTAGATTTCAGTCCAACTTCATGGTCATGATCGTGTTTTTCCAAGGTTACGGATTCTGTTTTTCCAAACATAAAAAACCCAAGCATTACTCCTAAAACTAGAGCTAATGCGACATATATATAATTACGTTTCATGACTTATTTGTTTTCTTCTAAGCGTTTAATCATGGCTTTCATCTCTTCAATTTCTTTCCTTTGTGCTTCTATAATATCTTCTGCTAATTGCTTAACCTCTGGGTCTTTTATATCTGCACGTTCACTAGTCAAAATGGCAATAGAATGATGCGGAATCATCGCTTTCAACCATAACACATCTCCCACAATTGGAGCTTGAGTACGCACTAACCCGAGTGCTCCAAAAAACAGAACAATACTTCCAACGATTATGGCCATATTCTTCTTTTTGTTCCTATACATGTTTCGCATCGCCACAAACATGATAATAGCCATGGTTGAAATTCCTAAACACGTCATGTAAAACCGTGTTAAACTAAAATACACATGATCGATGGCGTAGGTGTTTAAATACATGGTGACATACATCGCTAAAAATGAAGCGCCAAGCATTATAACAAATCGTGTGTAATTATTCTTTTTTGAATGGTCTTTTGAATGTTCCATAATCGTTGTTTTTTTGATTAATCTATCTTCGCAGATTTCAATCGTAATGCATTTGCTATTACCGAAACCGAGCTAAAACTCATTGCCAAAGCCGCAATCATAGGCGATAGTAATATTCCGAAAAACGGATATAACACACCTGCCGCAATCGGTACACCAACAGAATTATATATCAAAGCGAAAAACAAATTCTGCTTAATATTTTTCATCACATTTTCGCTTAATTTTCGTGCTTTTACAATGCCGTGCAAATCACCTTTTACCAAAGTAATTGCAGCACTTTCTATCGCCACATCGGTTCCTGTTCCCATGGCAATACCAACATCACTTTTTGCTAAGGCTGGCGCATCATTTACACCATCTCCAGCCATGGCTACTTTTTTACCTTCATTTTGGTAGCGTTCTACTTCACTTAATTTATCTTGAGGTAACATTCCTCCTTTAAAGTGTTTCAGACCTAACTCTTCTGCAACCGCTGTAGCCGTTTCATGATTATCACCAGAAAGCATCACCACATCTACACCTGAGTCTTGCAATTCTTTTATAGCCGCTTTACTGGTCGGTTTTATTTTATCTGAAATAACGATAAAGCCAACTGCTTCTTTATTAACAGATAAAAATGACACTGTTTTCCCTTTCTTTTGCTCACTAGAGACGGCTTTTTCTAAATCGGAAGACACAGATATCTTAGCTTCTTCCATCATCTTAGCATTCCCAACAGCTATTTGTTTTCCATCTATAACAGCTGTAACCCCTTTTCCTGACACCGAATTAAAGTCCGTTGCTTTTAAGAAACTTAGCTTTTGTTCTTTTGCATATTTTACAGTGGCTTCAGCTAACGGATGCTCACTCATCGTGTTTATTGAAGCGATATATTGAATCACCGTATTTTGGTCGATACTATCCGATACTGAAACAACTTTTTCTACTGACGGTTTTCCCTCTGTAATGGTTCCTGTTTTATCAATAATTAGCACATCTATCTTATCCATTTTCTCCAAGGCTTCAGCATTTTTAATCAGTACTCCATTTTGAGCACCTTTACCCACACCAACCATAACAGACATCGGAGTCGCTAACCCCAAAGCACACGGACACGCAATTATTAACACGGCAATGGCATTTACAAAAGCGAATGCGTATTTAGGCTCCGGACCGAATATAACCCAAAGGATAAACGTCAAAATTGAAATCCCCACAACAACAGGTACAAAATATCCTGAAATTTTATCTGCTAGTTTTTGAATCGGCGCCTGACTTCGGCTTGCGGTATTTACCATCTCGATAATTTGAGAAAGTAACGTATCTCCTCCAACTTTTTCGGCAGTCATAACAAAAGACTGTTTCCCATTAATGGTTCCGGAACTCACTTTATCGCCTTCAGATTTACTTACAGGAATAGGTTCTCCAGTAATCATAGATTCATCTACACTGCTTTCACCTTCATGAACCGAACCGTCTACAGGAATTTTACCACCTGGTTTTACTCGTAAAAAATCCCCTAAATTAATATCGTCTATAGCTATAGTTTCCTCTTTCCCGTCTGTTACACGAATCGCTTCATTAGGCGCAAATTTTAATAATTCTTTTATCGCATTGTTTGTTTTACTATGTGCTCTAGCTTCTAAAACCTGCCCCATTAATACCAAAGTTAATATAACACTAGCGGCTTCGAAATACACATGTACTGTTCCCGAACCGGTTTTAAATTGATCTGGAATAACACTAGGAAACAACAAACCAAACACACTAAATAACCACGCGACACTTGCGCCAATTCCGATTAACGTAAACATGTTTAAATTCCATGTTTTTATGCTTTTATAAGCACGTTCAAAGAACATCCAAGTGGCATAAAACACCACAGGAATAGATAAAGCAAACTGTACCCAATTCCATGATTTTAACGACATGATATCGTATAATGGATTGTTAGGAATCATCTCTGACATGGCGATAATAAAAATCGGAAGTGTAAATACCGTAGCAATCTTAAGCTTATTAAGTAGCTTTTTATACGTCTTATCTTCTGCTGAAACATCTGCTTTCACAGGAACCAAATCCATACCACAAGTAGGACAATCTCCAGGTTTATCTGAGATGACTTCAGGGTGCATCGGACAAGTATATTGTGTTTTTGACGCTTTTAAACTTTGCTCTTTTACTAAATCCATACCACAAACCGGGCAATCGCCAGGCGCATCGTAAGTTTTTTCGCCTTCACAATGCATCGGACAATAATATGTACCTTCACCAGTGTCTTTGGGTTTCGATTTTTTAGCAGGCATTTCATGTTTATGTGTGCCTTCTGGATGAATTGTATACGTATCTCCATCAGCTTTCAACGCCTCTTGAAATGTTTCAATTGGAATATGATGTTCCATTTCTATTTTCGCTTCAGCCTGTTCTAAATCTACTGTCGCTTTACTAACACCTTCTACTGTATTTAAAATAGTTTCAACATGGCCACGGCAACCATTACACGTCATCCCGTGAATATGATACGTATGCGTCATAAGTTTTGGTGGCTCTGTTTCGGTTTTAACTTCTGAATGTTCAAAATTATTCTCCAGAGTTTGGCTACTCTCCTTCGGTGCGGCTGAGTGCGCCATTATTTCATAGCGTCCACCATCATCTTGCAAAGCCTTCTGAAATACTTCTAAAGGAATGTGTTTCTCCATTTCGATAGTCGCTTCAGCTTTAGCCAGATCTACAGTGGCATGAATTACACCCTCAACTTTAGAAAGTGTGCTTTCAACGTGACCACGACAACCGTTACACGTCATTCCTGATATTTTATATGTATGTTTCATTTGTGTATAATCTAGAGTATAAAATTACCACTTAACCACTAACTTCAATTGTATTATTATGGACTATACTTATATAATTTTGTCTATAGTTTTTCGATCCCATTGCTGCGATGATTTATAATCGCTCATAGACATTCCTGTAATCGTTTTAAACTGATTGGCTAAATGACTACTACTGGTATAGCCCAAACTATCAGCGATTTCTGCGAATTGCAATTGCCCCAATTGAAGCAACTCTTTCACCTTTTCAATTTTTAATTGAATGACATATTTCTCAATGGTAATCCCCATTCGTTTACTAAAGAATTTACTTAACACAGAATAATCTTTTGGGATTTTTTGAGTTAATAATTCTGAAATTTTCATATTTTGATTTTCAGAAACGTCTAAGGTTTCAATAAGTACTGTTTTAATTTGTTCTATAAGCACATCGTCCTCACTGGTTATTAATTCAAAACCATAATCCTGCAATTTTTCTTTTAAAACCGTATACGTTTCTGTCGCTATAGGCCCCACAACCACATCGCCTAAATGCAATGCATAAACAGGTATTTGCAACGCATCTAGCAATTGTTTAACCGATGCTTTACAACGATCGCAAACCATATTTTTTATATAGAGATGCTGTTTTATCTGTTTATCCTGTGTAGACATGTCTTAAATTATATATTATTTTAATGTCTCTTGAACTAGTCCGCAATGCAACATTTTATCTCCATAATACGGATTATTAATCTGCTTTTCTACAGCAAACCAATTCGCCCCACCT
This sequence comes from Formosa undariae, assembly GCF_042427615.1. Classification (NCBI taxonomy): domain Bacteria; kingdom Pseudomonadati; phylum Bacteroidota; class Flavobacteriia; order Flavobacteriales; family Flavobacteriaceae; genus Formosa; species Formosa undariae. The sequence continues at coordinate 761,259 of NZ_JBHMEZ010000012.1, forward strand.
TTTAATGCCATCGGACAATTTTGCTCGTAAATCTCACCCGAAATAATATTTCCTGCTATAATAGGTTTTAAAGCTGTTGTTAAATCTGAAAACAATTCACGTTGAATTTTAATCTCATTTTCTTCTGAAATTTTCACAGCCAAAACTTTTAAAGACTCATCGGTCGTTGTTTCTGCCATCATTTTTGCGCCGCTTTTCGCTTCTGCATTATCAGATTTCACCAAAGCCGATTTTAAATGAATATAGTGTTGAAACGTAGCCCCTACCAATTCATCTTTAAATTTAGGCTGAGACTGCTCCATTGCCATTTCTTTATGTTCCACAGTTGGAGCTACTGTCGGTGCAGTATTTTCGGTTGTTCCCTTGTCATTTTTACAAGATGTAAATCCTGAAAGTGCTAATCCTAACACTGCTATTCCTAAAATTTGTTTTGCGTTTTTCATAATATAAAATTTTTATTGTTGATTATAATTCTGTTTTCTATTTAATTATTTGGTTCTATTTAAAATCGAAATGAGACACCACCACCAGTTCCAAATCGGTTATCGTAACTCGCCGTAAGCGAAAAATCTCTTGATAAAAAATATTCTAAACCTACATTCCAAACGGTTTCTGATCTATAGTTTTCGTCTGCACTAAAATCTGTAACCCATCCAAAATCGGCTTGATATTCATATTCTCCAAACAAAACTGTTCTCGGAAAAATCATGATTTCTCGACTAATTCCTATTTGCGGACGTAAATTACTATCCATACGTACATCTAAATTAAAAAGAAAAGGCGTTAGATACCGGACTCCTAAAACCGCTGTAGTTTCTATCTCATCTAAACTTTCATCTATTTCATTTTCAACATTTACACCTCCAAAAACACGAAGAAAATCGAATAAATAGCGCTCATAAGTAAATTCTGCTTCTAGGTTTTTATTCCATCCATATTCTGCAGACACATTAAACTGATTTCTAAAATCTGATGCTACAAGATTCAATTCAGACTTATGAGAAGCTACATCCAAAGTCCCCCAAGTGTAAAATTTATTAGTTTCTTCTATAATATTAGAAACCGGAAAATCCTTCATTCTAGGATCCCTTGGCGTTCCATAACTTAAAACGCTTGCCATTCCCCCCATCATATGATACAACACGTGACAATGAAAAATCCAATCTCCATATTCATCACCATAAAACTCTAAAGTCACAGATTCCATAGGCGGCACATTTACGGTATGCTTTAAAGGTGAATACGCTCCGTTTTTATTAAGAACTCTAAAAAAATGACCGTGTAAATGCATAGGATGATGCATCATTGTTAAATTATTTAAAGTGATTCTTGTAACCTGATCTCCTTTAATATTAATATTATCTGACTCTGAAAGTGGAACGCCATTCATACTCCAAATGTAACGCTGCATATTTCCTGTAAGATTTAGTAATATTTCAGTCACTGGAATGTCTTTTGAAAAAGCTGTTTTCTCCTTAGATTTTAAATAATCATAATTGTAATCGGCATTCGATGACATCCCTTTTGTATTAGACATCTCATCTTTTGGTTCGCTATCCATAGCTGACATTTCTGAAGCATTCATTGTAGAATGATCCATCTCTGAATGGCTCATATTTTGATCCTCCATTTTCATATCCGAATGATCCATATCCGCATTCATTTTCATTCCGTATTTTGCCCTCATTTCAAAACGCTCATCCTTATTTGGTCGATATTTCAGGGCTGGAGCTCCCATTTTCATATCCATTTTTGCCATCGATTTCATCATAGCAATTTTGTCTGGTCTAGTTATTTCTTCGGCGTGCAGAACATTCCCTGTTCCTAAATACGCGGAAGTTCCTCCGGAACCATCTTGGGCTACAATTTTAAATTCCACCTTGCCTTCTTCAGGAATCGTTACAATATAATCGTAAGCTTCTGCAATGGCTATAAATGTTTTATTCTTCTTTATAGGCACAACATTAAGTCCGTCGGCTGAAACTAAAGTAGGCATTTCACCACCAAAAGTCATCCAAAAAGAAGTAGATGCCGATCCGTTTACAATCCGTATTCTTACCTTTTCTCCTGGCTTAAATTCTGGATATTCTACATTGTTTTCGCCGTTAATAAGAAAAGTCGGATAATAAATATCGGCTATATCCGCACCTTCCATACGCTGCTTCCAGAAGTTTAACTGAGCGCCAAAACCTCCTTGAGCGATTACACGATTTAAAGGTGTAGATGTTCCTTTTTTAATACCATACCATTCGTTGCCACGTTTTAAATTTCGTAAAACATTCATAGGGTTTTCGTTGGTCCAATCGGAAAGCATTAGCACCAATTCCTTGTCATATTCAAAAGATTCTTTCTTTTTAGGATGAATAATAAATGCTCCAAAAACACCACGTTGCTCTTGCAACATCGTGTGTGAATGATACCAATATGTTCCCGCTTGTTTTATAGGAAATTCGTATTTAAGTGTTTCTCCTGGACGAATTGGTGGTGTTGTTAAGTACGGAACACCATCATAAAAATTAGGCAATAGAAGACCGTGCCAATGCATAGATGTTTCTACTTCCATCTCATTCTTTACATAAATAACGGCATATTCACCTTCATTAAATTCTAAGGTTGTCCCAGGAATGGTGCCATCAATGGACATCGCCTTCACAGATTTCCCTACTTTATTTACCGTAATTTCTTTTACATTAATAGTATATTCCTTCACGGGAAGATTATCAATATTACCCTCCAGAGATTGCGAAAAAGCTGTTTGCAAACTAAGTGCAAAAACTAAAACAGTTATAAAATGTTTCATAATTTACAGTGTTAATTTGTTAAATAATTAATTATTGTTTGTTGCTTATAATAGGATCGTATCGCTTCTATACGCGAAATCTCATATTTTAATTGAAGCTCTTGAATATCTAAAACATCATTAAAATCGATTAATCCCGTTTCGTAACTCTTTAATAAAATATCCTGAGCGTATTTTGCTTGTTCTAAATTATCGGTTTGTGTTTTGTAACTAATTCTAGCAGATGCTCTACTTTTCTCAGCCGCATCTAGAATTGAAATCAAGTTGTTCTTCTTATCCGCTTTCTGAATTTTATAGGTTTCTTTTTGAATTCGATTTTGAACACTTTTAGATTTATATTTCGAATTAAAAATGGGAATAGAAACAGTAACCATAGGCATTAAAATATCTTTTCCGTTATCAGGGACATATTCCTGGCGTTTTTCTATAGCAATATAATCTAAACCAAAACCTATCATTGGCGCACGCTCTTTAGCTAATAATTGGTCGGATTGTTCTACAGATTCATACAATTTGTCGTATTGTAAAAGTTCTGGATGCAAATTAGTAATTTCATCTAATTCTAAACTTGTTTCTGCTGGCATTTCTAAATCTGAAGTGACGGTTATGGCAATTAACTTCTCACGATTTAAATCCATATTAATTAGCGTTTGCACTGCCAGATAATCTTGTTTTAAAATTTCAATTTTTTCTAAAATTTCGTTTTCGCGCATTTGTAACTTCAAAACATCTACTGCCGATGCCTGACCGACCTCAATACTCGTTAACGCCAAAGTTTGATACCTCTCCAAAATCCCTAATTGTTCTTGTAATACTCGTTGTTCGGATGCATTACTCCAAAGTTCGTAATAATTCTGAGATATTGACATCACCAATTTTCGGTGTGCAATCGCTATACTTTCATACTGAGCATCGGCAAGTGAACTCGCATAATTTTCGCGAGCTGTAATAGATCCAAACCATGGTAGCATCTGACTTATAGACGCTTTAAAAACTTGGGGGCCAGTTCTAGTTTCTGGCTCAATTACAAAATATCCCAAGCCAAATTCAGTATTGGGAATATCTTGAGCTTCATTCACCTTTTCGACAGCTAATTTATATTGTAAATCGGCTTGTTCCACACTTGTATTTTGCGCTAATCCCAACTGAATTAAGCCCTGTAAATCCTGAGCCTGCAGTCTAAAAATCACACCTAAAAAGCATAGACAAAGCATACTAAATCTCCTGGTTTGTGTTAAATACTTACTCATACGTTTTTAGTTAATTTAGTTTGATTTCTCTTCAACATAAACTCTTGTTTCCAACTATACAGTACAGGTACGATAAAATATGAAGTGATATCAATAATCATCCCTCCAAAGACAGGAATAGACATCGGAATCATAATATCACTCCCTCGCCCCGTAGATGTTAACACGGGTAAAAGCGCTAAAATAGTCGTCGCTGTTGTCATTAAACACGGACGAATACGTTTCTCAGCACTAAATACTACAGCCTCTCGAATACGCTTAATACCTTGTGGCTTACGTTTTTCGAAGGTTTGGGTTAAATAAGTTGCCATGACCACGCCGTCGTCGGTCGCAATACCAAACAGCGCAATAAAACCAACCCAAACGGCCACGCTTAAATGAATAGGATGCATTTGAAATAGGTCCCGCAAATTCTCACCAAACACATTAAAGTTTAAGAACCAATCTTGTCCGTATAACCACATCATGATAAATCCACCGGCGAATGCCACCGAAATCCCTGTAAACACCATTAAAGATGTGGACACCGATTTAAACTGAAAATATAAAATTAGAAATATTATAACCAAGGCCAAAGGCACTACAACACTCAGTGTTTTTTCTGCCCGCAACTGATTTTCGTAAGTCCCTGTGAACTGATACGTAATTCCTTTTGGAACCACCAATTCGCCATTATCAATTTCATCTTTAATTAATTGTTGAGCTGTTTCAACGACATTAACTTCTGCAAAACCATCTAGTTTATCGAACAAAACATACCCCACCAAAAACGTATCTTCACTTTTAATAACTTGCGGACCTTGCTCGTAACGAATCGTTGCCAACTCACTTAAAGGCACTGGGCTTCCTTGGGCAACAGGAATATAAATATCATTTAAATCGTCTGGACTAGAACGCAGTTCTCTTGGATAACGCACTCGCACACCATACCGTTCTCGCCCTTCAATAGTTTGCGTTAAAACCATACCTCCAACAGCAACTTTTAACTCGTCTTGAACCGTTTCTATAGATACGCCATAACGGGCTAATTTTTCTCTATCTATATCGATAAGCAAATACGGTTTCCCAACAATCCTATCGGCAAACACAGCTTCCTGTTTCACCCCTTCAGCACGTTTAAGAATAGGTTCTAATTTTTTACCAAAGGCTTCAATCTGATTTAAATCTTGACCTTTTATCTTGATGCCCATAGGTGCACGCATTCCTGTTTGCAACATGATTAGACGCGTTTCTATAGGTTGTAATTTCGGCGCAGAAGTCACCCCAGGCAAATTGGTTTTTGCAATAATCTTATTCCATATATCGTCTGCCGATTTAATTTCTGGTCGCCAGTTTCTATAGAATTCTCCATCATCATCCGCTGTTAAATCATCTGAATTCATTTTAATGTCTATCGACAAAATTCCTTTTGAAGCGCTATTACTTTTTTCTGAATCGTTTACATTAAAAACCAAACGGCCATCTTTCATTACAAAAAACCCATCGTCATTAACTTTATAACGTTGTCGTTTTCCGTCGGTATTCAGCATATATTCAGACTTATACTGAATGATGTTTTCATACATAGATAAAGGCGCGGGATCTAAAGCAGATTCTGTACGACCAGCCTTTCCAACCACCGTTTCTATTTCTGGAATACTCGCCACGGCCATATCTAATTGCTGAAGCACACGTTTATTTTCGGACACGCCAGCATGTGGCATAGAGGTTGGCATAAGTAAAAAAGAACCTTCATTTAAAGACGGCATAAACTCTTTACTCGTTTGCTTCATGATTAAAAATCCAAGTATCATAATTGTAGTTGGAATCGTTAAAAACAATATTTTATGAGCTAAAGCCCAGCGTAATATTTGCGTGTAATAGCGCTTAAAAACAGAGAAAAAACCGAGTAATCCAAAGCAAATTACAGCCACAAAAATTAAGTTGACACCGATATTCTTCGAAACACCCAAAGGCCTCCAATATTCGGCTAATAAAAAGACAATAGCAACGGCAACAACACTACTATTAATAAGATTTATTCGTGTTTCCGACCAGCTATATTTCTGTTTTAAAAACCCAACAATTCCAAAAGCGACAAGTAACAGCCCTACAAAATAGCCACTAAAAACAGTCCATAAACCGAGTCCAATTAGAATGCTATTTATAGCCATTAAGAATGGTGTTTTAACGCTTCTTTTTCGGAATAAAAACGACGCAAATGGAGGAATTAAAAATAAAGCGACAATAACAGACGCCACTAAAGCTATTGTTTTTGTAAAGGCTAAAGGTGTGAATAGTTTTCCTTCGGCACCCACCATGGTAAACACAGGAATAAAGCTAATAATCGTGGTTGTAACAGCTGTAAGTATCGCTCCCGAAACTTCGGCAGTAGCATTATAAACGACTTCGTTTATAGGTGCATCGTCTTCACTTTCATCGAGGTGCCGAATAATATTTTCTGCTAGAATAACACCGACATCTACCATGGTACCAATTGCTATCGCAATACCAGATAGCGCCACAATATTCGCACTAACATCAAAGAATTTCATAGCGATAAACACCATTAAAACAGCAACTGGTAATAATCCTGAAATTAAGATAGAAGCTCTTAAATTGAAAACCATTACCACAATCACTAAAATGGTGATTAGGACCTCTAGAGTTAAGGCTTCGTCAAGGGTATTTAATGTTTCTTTAATAAGAACTGTTCTGTCGTAAAACGGTACAATTGTAAGTTGTGAAACGGTTCCATCTGCCAATACTTTTGAAGGCAAACCATTACGCATATCAGCCATTTTCTGCTTCACATTAGTAATCACTTCCATCGGATTAGCGCCATATCTAGCGACCACCACACCTCCAACAACTTCGGCACCTTCTTTATCGAGTATGCCACGTCTCGCTTCTGGACCTAAACCAACATGCGCGATATCTTTTATGCGAATGGATTTAAAATCTGTAGACGACACTACTGCATTTTCAATATCTGAAATCGATTTTACATATCCCAAGCCACGCACTAAATACTCGGCTTGATTAATTTCTAAGGTTTGTGCTCCAATATCCTGATTGGTGCTTTTTACAGCTTTCACCACATTTTGAAGTGAAATATTGTATTGCTTCATCAGTTCAGGATTCACATCAATTTGATATTCCTGAACATAACCACCAATAGATGCCACTTCAGACACACCACCTGCTGAAGACAATCCATACTTTACAAAATAGTCTTGAATGCTTCGTAATTCATGTAAATCCCAACCACCAGTGACGTTTCCGTTAGAGTCGCGACCTTCTAAAGTATACCAAAATATCTGCCCTAAACCTGTTGCATCTGGACCCAAAGCTGGTTTAACTTCTGCGGGTAATAAGTTGCTTGGTAAGGCATTCAGTTTTTCAAGAATACGACTTCGACTCCAATAAAATTCGATGTCTTCTTCAAAAATGATATAAATACTAGACACACCAAACATAGACGAACTTCTGATGGTTTTAACACCAGGAATCCCCAATAAGGTTGTGGTAAGCGGATACGTAATTTGGTCTTCAATATCTTGAGGTGAACGCCCATCCCATTTGGTATATACAATTTGCTGATTTTCTCCAATATCGGGAATGGCATCGACCGACACAGGATCACTAGGCAAGAAACCAGTATCCCAACCAAAAGGGGAGTTTACGATTCCCCAACCTATAAATAAGGCGAGCATTAATACTGCTACTAGCTTATTTTCAATTAAAAATTTTATGCTTTTATTTAGCATGAAGTTGATTTTTAAAATAATGAAACAAAAGTGTAAAAACACTAAAACGCATAAAAGCCCTTGATGGTTAAGAGTAACCAAAGGACGTTGCTGTTTATATTTTAAAAAATCAGATTAAGAAAGTCTCGTAATCCACTTGAATATCGGAAACGAGTGTAGGTGGATGATAATCCTGAAACGGAGTGACTTGTTTTGGTAACGTTTCGAATAAAGAATTGTAAACGTAAACAAATGATGATAAGAATAATTGATTATCTAAAGTTAGTTGACTCGGAGAGGAATTTAATTCGTCTTGCCCGTCTACCACCACTTTATGGTCCGTACAACATCCGTTTTTTGTAATCGATGATTCCGAAGACAAGTTTTGCATACTTTCCATACCACAAGTTGTAGCTTTGGTATTTAAAGCCACATCTACCAAAGTATCTCCACAATAGTGCATATCTACGCTAAAAGACACTGTAGACAAAAGGACTACAATGGCCATAGAAACGGATAATATGCTGCGGAAAACGTTTTTCATCGAAAGCAAAACTACTCATTTATAATTACAATACATTTAATTAACAAGAATTTATAAATTTCAAACACCGATAAAGCACTATTTATACACGCCAGAAATAAATGGCTTTACAAACCGTTTACTTAGTATTAATTAGAGTTTTCTGGTGCATGATTAGAATCACATTAAAAATTATACCTATTTTTAAATGACAGAAATAAAATAGGCAATCTGTAAAATACACTTATAAATACATGACTTTTATATTTATTATCCTTCTGTCCATTCCTACATATTTTTTCTTCCGATGGTTACTGATAAAGTTAGATATCGGCACGATTGAAAACAGGAAATATGTGGCTATGTTCCCCACTTTAATTGCAGCTCCGTTTTTATTTATAGCAATTGCCTATATATGGGTGGCTTCATCGATGTATTATCCCAAACATGACTTCAGCACATATCATTGGAAAACTAATATTGAAGAACGGTACACCATGTCTTCAGATATAATTACAAGCCATATGCTAATCGGAAAAACCAAGGCAGAAATCACGGTGTTGCTCGGCGACGATTTTAACACGTATAACGATAATCATATCTCTTATTATCTCGGTTATCCTCCTAAACTTTTAAATATCGATCCTAATGTGCTAGATATCTATTTTGAAAATGATATGGTCGTTAAAGTATCTCAATATTGAAGTTAATATATACCCTTAAATACATTGTATCTAATTCTCACTTAGATTATCGCCATATAAAACTTCTACAATTCGAATTGTAAATTCATAAATTTCATACCTAAACTTGGCATTTATTGCTCTTTTTTTAGAGTAAAAAGTGACTCAATTTTAACTCAATTTTCAACTTCCAAAATAGAGTTTACCTATATCTACTATAACCATAGGCTATTACAAAATTCACAACAAAACCACCAAAACACCATAAATAACATAAAAAACGCCCTAAAAAAGGCTTTAAACTGGTCAGATTTTGCTATTCCATATAATTTATTAGTTTGTACCTATCATTAATTTAATAATAAAAATAACGTAATGAAACTATTAGTAATTGGAGCGGGAAATATGGGGTTAACCTATGCCGAAGCGATGTCTAAATCGAAACTTCTTAAGAAAAGAAATATTATGATTTTAGACAGCTCCGACGAGAAAATCGAGAGTTTAAATAAAATCTCACATTTCGACGTCTTCAAAGACCCAAAAGACTGCGTCCCTCAAGCAGACTTAATTTTTTTAGCAGTAAAACCGTATCACGCTGATGATTTATTCAGCAAAATGGCACCTATTGTCACTAAAGGTCAGATTGTAATCTCTTTAATGGCAGGAGTTACTATAAAGCACATTCAAGATGCTTTAAATTTAGCTAAAGTTGTGCGTACAATGCCAAATTTACCTGCTAAAGTAGGTAAAGGATTAACATCTTACACAGCCTCTGAGGAAGTGTCAAGAATTGAGCTTTTAACAATTGAAAACTTATTAAACACAACAGGGAAATCGATTCAAGTAAAAAATGAAAACTTTATCGATGCCTCTACAGGAATTTCTGGAAGTGGACCAGCTTACGTTTTCTACTTTATGCAAAGTATGATGGAGGCAGCCTTACAAATGGGCTTCTCAGAAAACGTATCTAAAGTATTAGTAAGTCAGACTTTTACTGGTGCAGTAGACTTGTTTAATCAAGACGACATCTCTCCAAACAAATGGATGGAACTTGTAGCATCTAAAGGAGGAACAACACGTGCCGCCTTAGATAGCATGGACGACAATAATGTAAGTGAATTAATAAAAGAGGCTGCATTTGCCGCCTTTAATAGAGCTATAGAACTTGGAAAAGACAAATAAGAAATACAAACAGCGTATTGTCATTAAGGTTGGAACCAACGTAATGACAAATAGAGATAACAGAATTGTAAGACCTGTACTAGATCGTTTAGTGAAGCAAATCGCAGAACTTTATGAACGTGATATTATCACTGTACTTGTATCTTCCGGTTCTGTAATTGCAGGAATGGAAGTTTTAGGACATACAGACATTAAGGATAAGGCCTCTAGAAGACAAGTCTATTCTGCTATTGGACAACCAAGAATGATGCGTTTATACTATAATATTTTTCATGATTATGGTATGAAATGTGCTCAGGTTTTACCAACTAAAAATGATTTCGATCCTGGAGAACACCGTCGTAATATGAAAAACTGTTACGAAAATCTTTTATCTGAAGGTGTTATTCCAATTGCGAATGAAGATGATACCGTATCCTTATCACATGCTATGTTTTCGGACAACGACGAGTTAGCTTGTTTAATTGCTGAAATGATTGATGCAGATAAATTAATCATCTTAACAGATATTGATGGATTATATGATGGACATCCGGATGCAGACGATTCTTCTCTAGTTGAAGAAGTAGGTATTAACGAGAATATAAATCATTTTATAAGCGACACGAAAAAAGGTGAAGCTCAAGGACGAGGTGGGATGTTATCAAAATTAAACTATGCCAAACAATCCGCTAGAAAAAATATTCCTACGATTATTGCCAACGGAAAAAGCGAAAATACCATCATCGATATTATTGACGGTAAAGCTGTAGGAACAAAAGTAGAAATTTAAAAAACACAGATGAAATTATTAAAGACCGACTTAAAAAATAATGTTTTACAATCCATGATTAATTTAATGGACACAAATAGAGCAGAACTTTTAAGCGCGAACAAGAAAGATTTAGAAGCATTTAGTAAAGACGACCAAGCCATGTACGATCGATTAATCGTAGATGACAAAAAGATAGATAGCATGATTACCTCTGTTAGAGAAGTTATGCAACAAGAAGATCCTATTGGCCAAACTATTTCGCATCGTGTAATAGACGACGGATTAGAGATAACCAATAAAACAGCACCCTTTGGAACGATTATGATTATTTACGAATCGCGTCCAGATGTTACTATAGAAGCGGCTGTACTAGCTTTTAAAGCCAACAATAAGATATTCTTAAAAGGTGGAAAAGAAGCGATTCACAGTAATAAAATATTAGTCGATTTTTGGCATAGAGCCTTAAATGAAAACGGTTTAGACAATAGCTATATTCAGTTATTAACTTTAAACCGACAGGAAACTCAAGATTTCCTTAAAAACCCATCAGAGAAATTAGACTTAATCGTACCACGTGGTGGCGAGCGTTTAATTCAGTTTGTAAAAGAACATGCACGTTGTGCTGTTTTGGTAAGCGGACGTGGGAACAACTTTCTTTTTGTAGATAAAACTGCGGATTGGGAGAAAACCAAAACCGTAATTTTAAACGCTAAAACTGCAAAAATTTCGGCCTGCAATGCCTTGGATAAAATTCTAATTCAGAAAGATGTCCCAGACTACGAAGCCAAATTAAAAGATTTAGAAGCCATTTTAAAAGAGAAAAATGTTTCGATTTTAGTTGATTCTGAAACTCAAAAAATTCTTAAAGACGAGCCTTTAATTCCGAATGACGACGTTTGGCACGAAGAGTTTCTCGCTTTAAAATGTTGCATAGGAACTGTTGATAATTTAGATGAAGCCATCGAAAAAATTAACACCTATTCTGGAGGACACTCGGCAACAATTATGACGAATAGCAAGGATAAAGCCATTCAATTTATGGAAAATGTAGATTGTGCCGCTGTGTATCAGAATGCATCTACCCGATTCACCGATGGAGGATCTATGGGAGTTGGTGCAGAACTTGCCATTAGTACCGATAAATTACACCACAGAGGTCCATTAGGACTTAAAGAATTGGTTACCAATAAATATTATATTTTTGGAGACGGACATATCCGTGAATAATCTGAAGTAGAATATTTTCTATATAAAATAAAGGCTGCCGTTTGGTAGCCTTTGTTGTTTTGGAGGCAAATAGAGGCACCAACAAGAGCAGCTTAACAGCTCATTAAAACGTAATGTGTATGTTATTATAGCGTCTCACCCCCTCTTTTAAGTGAACCATGGTAACATTATGACATTAAAAAAGGCTACATTGTACTAGCATTCCGACTAAGAAGGAGTATGATCTTGGCTATTAATTCTTTGTTCTCGTATCTCAATCCTAAAATCGCTAAAAGTCAGTACAAAAAAATCAAAAACAAAAAAAGGTTCATAACTCAATGATTGAGATATGAACCTTTTTAGAAAAAGTTATGTAGTGTATTAGAATATTTTTATTCCAACACCTATTTGTATGTTGTGATTTGTAGCCTCTAAAGGTTGATCGCTGTCATATACATTTGTAAAACCATAAGCATATCTTACATCTACATAAAAGTCTTCACAGAACACATATTCTGCACCAACTACTCCTGAAAATACTAGATCTCTATAACCATCTTCGAATTCATGAATTTTAAGTCCCATTTGTGGTCCAACTCCAATAGAAACACGTTCCCACATTGTATATTTTGCAAAAATAGGAAGATTAAGATAATCTAATCTTAAAGACTCATCTTTAGCGCCCTCGGCAGAAAACTGAATTTCTGGTGCTATAGAAAATTTTTCAGTAATACCATATTGAGCCGTAAACCCAACTACAAATCCGTTTCTGTGCGTGTTACCAGAAGGCACATTATCTTCATAATCTAAATTAGAGATATTAACTCCAGATCGAACTCCAAACAAATCGAATTGAGCAAAACTCGTTGTTGTCGCAAGAATAGTTAAAATAAGAAAGGTAATTTTTTTCATATTGATAGATTTTGGTGCTAAGTTAAAAATTATTAAAATTATTTTAATACAATATTAGACAATTGTCAGAAAAAAAAAGACTTCGGTCTATTTTATCTTTAGGCTAAACGCTTACTAGATACTGTTTCATAATACAAGCTCTTAATAATACCGTCACTTAAACCTATTTTAGGCACATAAATATCTTTTGCTCCACTCCATTTCATAGCCGATAAATAAATTCTAGATGCAGGTATAATTACATCGGCACGATCTTGATTTAAGTCTAATTCCGTTATACGTTCGTCGTAAGAATACGATTGAAGCATATGATAATACGAGGTTAGGTAAAAGAATGTTAAAGGCTTTCCAATGGCTTTTCCAGACACCTTAAATATTTTATTAATATTCCCTCCTGACCCAATTAAATCGATTTTATCGTATTCTATGGTATGTTGTTTAATCCAATTTTCCAGTTCGGTCCACGTTTCACGTTTAACCATATCGTTTAGCAATCGAACCGTTCCTATTTTAAAAGATCTTGAAATTACTGTTTTGCCATGATCTATAACCGTAAACTCGGTACTTCCTCCCCCAACATCTACATATAAATACGTTTTATCAGGATTAATGTAGGCATTTAAATCGGTCGCCGCGATAATTGCTGCTTCTTCATCGCCTTCGATAATATCAATATTTATATCAGATTGTTTTAATATTTGCTGCACTACCGCGGGTCCGTTTTTAGCCTCACGCATCGCCGATGTTGCACATGCTTTATATTTGTCTACATTATGAGATTTCATAAGTAATTTAAAAGCAAGCATCGTATCTACCATGCGCTCGGTGTTTTTTTTAGATATTCTACCTTCTAAAAACACATCTGCCCCTAAACGAATAGGCACACGAACCAAGGAACTTTTTTTAAACTTTGTAGGCTTTCCTTTTTCCTCTATAATATTTGCAATTAATAATCTTACGGCATTGGAACCGATATCTATTGCTGCATATTTCTTTATTGTAAGCATATTACTCTTTTAACTTATTATAGTAATATTCGTAGGTAGCAAACTGCGATCTTACTTTAGGTTTGTTATCTTTTTTATACTCGTTTGTCTGATTTAAATTTATAACTCTTGCTTTCACATTATCACTCCAACAAATATCGAAAGTATCTGTAAGTTCTTTCTTAATCTCTTCATCGTAAATTGGACACGTTACTTCTACTCTGTTTTCAATATTCCTTGTCATCCAATCTGCAGAAGAAATAAACACTTTTGGATTCCCTCCGTTTTCGAACATATATAGTCTAGTATGCTCCAAAAACTTATCGACAATACTTATCACTTCAATATTTTCGCTCATCCCCTTAATGCCTGGCACCAAACAACAAAGGCCACGAACCACCATCTGAATTTTAACCCCAGCTCTACTTGCTTCGTAAAGCTTATCTACCATTTTATAGCTAGAAATACTATTCATTTTTAGCCTAATTCCGGCAGGCTTCCCTAATTTAACATTAATAATTTCAGTATCTATTAATTTAAAGAACGCTTTTTGTGTATAATGCGGCGAAGTAATAATATGCTTATAAGTATAAATTAAATAATTAGTCTCGAAGAAACTAAACACTTTATTTATATCCTTTAAAATCTTTTGGTTGGCAGTAAACAGCGTGTAATCGGTATAAATCTTTGCTGTAGATTCGTTGAAATTTCCAGTACTTACAAAACCATATCTTTTTATTTTTTTACCTTCTTCTCTTTCAATGACACACATTTTACTGTGCACTTTAAGCCCTTGAACTCCAAAGATTAAATTGATGCCTTCCAATTCCATTTGCTCGGCATAAGCAATATTTGCCTGCTCGTCGAAACGCGCTTGCAATTCTATTGAAACCGTTACGCCTTTTCCGTTTTTAGCAGCGTTAATTAATGAACTTGCAATATGCGAGATTTGTGCTAACCTATAAATCGTAATTTTTATGGTTTTTACTTTCGGATCTAATGCTGCTTCCCTTAAAAACTTAACAACGTAAGAAAACGTATGATAAGGGGCATACAACAAATAATCTTTTTCGGCTATAACAGTAAATATACTTTGTTCTAGAGTCAACCCTTTTACAGGTAATGGTTCAATCTTATCGTATAATAAATCGGTTCTCCCCAAGCTAGGAAACCCCATATAATCTCTTCTATTATGGTAACGTCCTCCAGGTATAATACTATCGGATTCTTCAATATTCATCTTTTTCAATAAATACTGAAGGGTTTCTTCTTCAATTTCTTGATCGTAAACAAATCTTACAGGTTCACCAATTTGCCGATGCTTTACACTGTCGGATAATTTATCGATAAAACTTTTACTTAAATCACTTTCAAAATCTAATTCACCATCTCTGGTGATTTTAATCATATGAGCGGAAATAGATTGAAAATCGAATATATTGAAAATATCTTTTAAGCAGTAGCGCAACAAATCGTCTAGCATAATAATATAATCTTTATTGCCTTCCATCGGAAGCACAACAAAACGATCCATATTTTTAGAGATTTCTATTAATGCATATTGATTATCTCCAGAAGTGAGCACCATTCTAACAGCTAAATACGCGGCGCTATCTTTTAGAAGCGGTAATTTTACTAAATCGTTCAAAACGATAGTTACCAATGCCGGGCTTATTTTCTGAAGAAAATACTGCTTAATAAAGATATGTTGGGAAGGAGATATTTGCGTTTCATTAATAATAAAAATATTCTCCTTTTTTAATTTATTCTGAATATCACTTAAAATTTTTAAACTTTCGGCCTGCTGTTCGATTACAATTTGGGTAATAATTTCTAAAAGCTGACTCGATTTAATTCCGCCAAGTTCACTTTTACCAGCTTTACCTGCCATGGCGATACGCTTAACTGTAGCATAACGCACTTTAAAAAATTCGTCTAAATTATTAGAAAATATACCTAAAAAACGTAAACGTTCAATTAATGGTACATTTTTATCTTCTGCTTCCTGTAATACTCGCGCATTAAATTGAAGCCAACTAATTTCTCTATTAATATAAGTGTTATTAGTTTTTTCAGTTTTTATCATTTAGCATTTTTTTTTAACCTTCTACAAATTTATTGCATTTAAAAATTAATTCTGTTTCTTAAATGTTATATTGTAGGTACTAAAATTAAAAAAAATACGCTTAATACAGTGCTTTTGGAAACAATTTTAATTTTAAAACACCAGGTTTTAAATCCGACCAATTGTTAATATCGAATTCTAAATTTACCAATCCGCTTGTAGGCACATTTTCAATATAAACATCGCCAAAAGTATTTACAAAATTATTGAATGCATTATTATGTCCAAAAATAAAAACAGTATCTAAATCATTATCCAAAGATTTAATAAAATGCTTTAAACTTGCACCGTCAAAATCGTATAAATCTTCATTAATTTCAACATTAAATTCTTGTGTCGCGTTGTAAGTTTGAATGAATAGATCACACGTATCTCGAGCTCGTTTTGCCGGACTAGAAAACACATTTTGTAATTGTATTTCCGAATTGATTTTAAACTGATTACACACTTTTATAGTGTTTTGTATACCCACTTTTTTAAGAGGTCTCTCACGATCGTTAACGTTGTATTTCCAAGACGATTTACCATGTCTTATGAGCACGACTGTTTTCATATAAAAAGAAATCTTTTTTTTATAACTAATTAATTAAATTTTAACACATTAACACTATTTAACAATCTTTCACTTACACAATTACAATTAACAAACCTAAAACTAAATCAGTTTACCGATTAAAAGCAAAATTAAACGATTAAAAACACATTTTTATTATTTTGTCTAATTTCTGAACGATTTTAACATTAATTTTTGTTTTTCTGCGTGATAGTACCGTTTTTTGTATATAATTAACCATTAAAAGCTATGATCCCAAATCTAACATTAAAATCTAAAGTCTATTGCTCGGCATTTAAGAGCACAATATAGAAAACTTTATTGCGACCAAGTAATATTGCTTTCCTCCCAAAGTAATTGCATTTGAAATTTACGAGATCATTTTTTCACTTTTTAGAAAATCACGAAAATCAATAAATTGCTTATGATATCAAACTACACTTCATCACCACCAACACTTATTAGGAATTTAAATGGTATTTACTTTGAAACCAATAACAGGTCAAACCTGTTTGAGGCTTTTGAAAAAAATACATGTTTGGATATGAACCTAAGTAATGTTTCTACTATTAAAGAATTTAACCTTAAGGAAACAATATAAAACTTAGAAAACTTTTCTTTTGTAAGAAACAAATAAAAATCATCTTTAGCTAGTCAATACCAAACTGAGTGGCTAAATTTTATTATAGACCCAAAAATAACTAAATTATTATAAAGTTATTAATGCATCATCAGCAGTATTAGGATAACTTAATCGAATCATGAAATGAAAAAAAATTACGCTAAGAAATTTAAAGCTTATAAAAACATTAAACAGTATTCGCTGTTAGCAGTAGTGCTAATGGCTTTCGGTTTTTATAGCTATGGCCAGTCAGAAGTGCCTTTTAGCTCCCGAGCTAATTATTCTGTTAAAGGAGATTTTACTATTATTGGAAACACAAACCTTGCGCCAGCAAATAATATTGGCAATGATACAGGTGACATGTTTTTTGTGGATGTAGATAATGATGTTAACACAGTTAACTCATCTATTGCAACCATGCAACTTAAAGATGACAATGGAATAGTCGCAGATGACTGTGCTAACATTGTTTATGCAGGATTATATTGGACAGGTCGTCCAGGTCCCGACCAGAGCTTTACTGTCCCTGGTAACAACGGAATTCCTAAAACATTAAATAAATCTGTGGTTTCTATTAGTGGTCCTGCTTCTAGTGGGTATACTAATATAACTGCAAATGCTAGTGACATTTACTATCCTGAAAGTGAATATGCAAATATGTATATCGCTTATGCCGATGTAACTAGTTACGTTCAACAAAACGGTGCAGGGGATTATTCTGTTGCCGATATCGCTTTAGTTGAAGGCCAAGAAAATCCTACAGTAACAAATATAGGTGTTGGCTATTACGGTGGTTGGAGTATGGTTATTGTTTACGAGAACTCTACTATGAAAATGCGTAACATTGGTGTATTCGATGGGTATTCATTTAAAGGTGTTCCTGGAGACATAGGTTACGAAACACGTAGTCATATAGACCTTGACATTAGTAATTTAAACGTAGGTGATTATGTAAATGCCCAATTAGGTGTAATGGCAGGAGAAGGTGATGATGATTTATCAGGTGATCTTTTAAGTACACAATGGGGAGGAACAGGAACTTACAGAGAACGTTTAACGCATCCAGGAAACTCTGAATTTAACTTTTTTAATTCAACTATAGAAGTTGGAGGTTCGCCACGTAACCCTAGTGGAGCTACTTATGGGTTAGACCTAAGTAAATTCGACCTTCCTACAGCGAGTGTTGTTCCTAATCAAAATGATTTATCTTTTGAATACATTTCAGTTCTAGATAAATTTGTTATTTATAACTTAACGTTATCTTTTGAAGCACCTGATCCAGGAATAGAAGCTGAAGTAGCCATTACTAATATTAATGGTACACCTAATAATTCTGAAACGACTACTGTAGAACCAGGACAAGACATAACTTATACTGTAGATATTAAAAACTTCGGAACAGAAGGTACTACAAATAACATGTTATCTATTCCAGTTCCTTTTAATACAACGTTTAGTAACATTGTATCATCAAACGGAAACGGAACACCAACTTATAATAGTTCAACGAATACCATTGATTGGTCATTGGGGAACATACCGCAACAAACAAATACAGATAATATTGTTGCAACGGTTACTTTTACAGTGACAACAACTACAGATTGTACGTTATTGGTTGTAGACTGTGCGAATTCAATTTCTTTAAACGGAGCTATTTCTGGAACAGGAAGTGTGTCAGGAACTAGTTTTGACAAATCGTTAATTACAGGTTACGAAACAGCTGCAGGTTGTTTAGGAACACCTATTCCTGCTCCTATTTATACCTCTATTGTAAATGCAAATTGCGCAAACACACCGTTAGTACAAACTTTCGAATATTGTGCGCCTCCAGTACCATTTACAGATATTAGTTCGACTTACCCTCAAGGTACTCGATTTTATAACGAATATCCAGTGACATCAAATAGTACAGAGTATACAAGTTCTAATGCATTCCCTACAACAAATGGCGCTATTTCTTATTACGCTGTTCCTGCGAATTCAGAAGATTGTTCTTTCGAATTTATTATTGATATAAGTCCAATATCGACTTTACCTGTTATACCTACAGATCCTATAGTATATTGCTTAGATGAAACTGCAGTGCCTTTAACAGCTACTGCTAGTAACCCGTCATACACGCTTTATTACTATAATGATAACACAGAGTCTGCTCAAGCCTTTACTTCAATTACACCAAATACGGATGTAGCTGGCACAACAACATATTATGTTGCTGAAGGTCCTACTAGTAGTCCTGAATGTATTGGAGATAAAGCTGCAATAACTGTAACTGTAAATGCACTTTTAGATATTCAAACAGATATTACTAACGCATCTTGTGCGGTAGGAAGTGATGGTTCTATAGATATTACGGTAACTGGTGGTTCTGGAAACTACACATACTTATGGAGTACTACTGCTACAACAGAAGATATCACAGGATTAGTTCCTGGTGTATATAGTGTTACAGTAACAGATGCAGATTTTGGATGTGAAACAATCTTGGATAATATAACTGTTCTTGAAGATGTTTCTACTCCTACATTAACTGCCCCTCCTGCATATACTTTAGAAGGTTGTGATGTAAGTGCTATTACAGATTTACCAGTAAGCACTACGCCTCTAACTTTAACGATAGATCAATTACAAACTGCTGGTGGTACAGCTGATGAATTCTTGACTCTAACGTATACGGATGTTGTTTTAGGAACATGTCCTACTGTCGTTACAAGAACATTTACAGCAACTAACAACTGTAATAATTCTGTATCTGCAACACAAACAATTACAATAGAAGATACAGTAGCTCCTACAGTACCTACAGCTCCTGTAGATATCACGTTAGAATGTTCAGATGCTTTACCTCCTATGGTAGATTTAACAGCAATAGATAATTGTGGCTCTAATCCAGCAATAACAGTTACAGGTATTGATACTACAGATAGTACTGATGCATGTAGAGTTATTACTACGCGTACTTGGACATTTACTGATGCTTGTGGAAACACATCTTCAACATCTCAAATCATAACGATTGTAGATGAAACTGCTCCAATTGCTCCAGCTAACTTAGCGGACATCACTGTATCTTGTATAGACGATATTCCAGCACCTGCAGTATTAACTGCAATAGATAATTGTAGTGGTATTATATCAGGAATAGTAACAGATAGTGCATTGCCTACAGAAAGTTGTAATGCTTCAATTTTAAGAACTTGGTCATTTACTGATGATTGTGGAAACACAAGTGTAACCACTCAAACAGTTAATATTGTAGACGATATTGCTCCTATAATTACAAACGAACCACAAGACATTGTTTATCAATGTGACGGAGAACAAAAAATTCCGCAAATTGATGCTTGGGTTGAATTAAATGGATTTGGTTTAGCAAATGATAATTGTTCTGATGTAACTTGGACTAGTGATTACGATGCAACAACATTAGGTTGTAACGGTGCTGTTACTGTAGCGTTCACCGCAACAGATGCTTGTGGAAATGCTACAACTAGATCTGCAACGTATACTGTTCTAGATACTACTGGACCGGACATTGTAAATAATTCTCAAGATATCTCTATTGTTTGTGGAGATGCTAACGACCCTGATCTTATAAATTGGTTAGCGACTAATGGTGGTGCAATTGCTCAGGATATTTGTTCTGAAACAACATGGACTAACGATTACGATTCTACTTTATTAGATGGTGGATCTGATGTTACTGTAACATTTACAGCTACAGACGAATGTGGAAATGCAAGTACAACGACTTCTTCTATTATAATAACAGATTCTGTTGCCCCTGTTGCCCCTGCAGCACCTGCAAATGAAACTGTACAGTGTATTGACGATGTACCTACAATGGAAGCATTAACTGCTATTGATAATTGTGCTGGACCAATTACTTCTCTTGGTGCAGAAACTATAAACGATACAGATGAGTGTAATGTAATTATTACACGTACTTGGTCGTTCTCTGATAATAGTGGTAATACTTCAGAAGTATCTCAAATTATAACTGTAAAAGATGAAACTGCTCCTGTAGCAAATAACGTTCCTGCAGATGTAACTTTAGATTGTAACGCTATTATTCCTGCAATGGAAGCTTTAACTGCTACCGATAATTGTGCCGGAACTATTACTTCGGCAGGTACAGAAGTAGTTGACAATACAGATCCTTCGCAAACTATTATAACACGTACGTGGTCTTTCACCGATACTTGTGGTAATACGAGTGAAGCGTCACAAATTATAACATTCATTATAGACAATACTGCTCCAGTAGTAGATAATGCACCTGCAGATATTACTTATGAGTGTATTGATGATGTTCCTGCAATGGAAGCTTTAACAGCTATCGATGATTGTGTTGGAACGATTACTTCAACTGGTACAGAATCTATAAATGATACAGACGACTGTAATGTGATTATTACTCGCACTTGGTCATTCTCTGATAATAGTGGTAATACTTCAGAAGTATCTCAAATTATAACTGTAAGAGATGAAACTGCTCCTGTAGCAGATAATGTTCCTGCAGATATGACTTTAGATTGTAACGCTAATGTGCCTACAATGGAAGCTTTAACTGCTACCGACAATTGTGCTGGAACTATTACTTCAGCGGGTACAGAAGTAATTGACACTACAAATCCTTTACAAACTATTATAACACGTACGTGGTCTTTCACCGATACTTGTGGTAATACTAGTGAAGTGTCACAAATCATATCATTCAATTTAGATGAAACTGCTCCTGTAGTAGATAATGCACCTGCAGATATTACTGTAGAATGTATTGACGATGTCCCTGCAATGGAAGCTTTAACAGCTACTGATAATTGTAGCGGAACTATTACTTCGAATGGTGTTGAATCTATAGATGATACAGATACTTGTAATGTAATTATTACTCGTATTTGGACATTTACAGATGCTAGTGGAAACACAAGTGAAGCAACACAAATTATAACGGTTATTGATACTATAGCACCAGTTGTACCAACACTTCCAGCTGATGTTACTGTAGATTCTCCAGCAGACTTACCTCCTATGGTAGACTTAACTGCAACAGATAATTGTGGTGCAGATGTAATTGCTACACCAGTAGATGCTACAGAAGTAATAGATGCTTGTACTACTGTAATTACACGTACTTGGTCTTTCGAAGATGCTTGTGGAAACTTAAGTACAGGAAGTCAAATAATAACAATTTCAGATATGACTCCTCCAGAATTAATTTCTGAAGCGCAAGACATCGTTTACGAATGTGATGGTGAGCAAAGAAATGTAACCATCGATGCTTGGGTTGAGTTACATGGTTTTGCTTTAGCTGAAGATGCTATATCGAATGTAACATGGACTAGTAATTACGATCCTGACTACGAAAGTTGTAATGAAGACGTAGAAGTTATTTTTACTGCTACAGATGATTGTGGAAACTCGGTTTCAACATCTGCAACATATACAATAAAAGATGAGACTGGACCATTTATCCAAACAGCTCCTCAAGATTTAGTTTTTGAATGTAGTGAAGATTCAGACTCTGCAATAAGTGATTGGTTAAATTCTAATGGAGGTGCTGTTGCGACAGACTTCTGTTCTGATGTAACATGGTCTAACGATTTCGATGCATCAACAATAGACTTATTAGTAGCTTGTGGTCCAGATAATTCAACTACAGTTACATTTAGTGCTACAGATTTCTGTGGAAACGTAACAACTACAACATCTACAATAACGGTAATGGATGAAACTGCTCCGATAGTTCCAACCAATGTACCTGCAGATGTTGCTGTAAAATGTTACGATGATGTTCCTGCAACGGTTAATCTAACTGCTACAGATAACTGCTCTAGTGATATAACTGTTACTGGTATAGATACTGAAGACAATACAGATCCAAATAACATTATTATTACAAGAACTTGGACATTTACAGATGCTTGTGGAAACACTTCAGATGTAAGTCAAATAATTACAGTTCAAGATCTATCTGCACCTGTTTTAGATGGGACTGTTCCTGCCGATGTGACTTTAGAATGTATTGCTGATGTTCCTGCAATGGAGCCTTTAACTGCAACAGACAATTGTGCTGGTGTAATTACATCTAATGGTACAGAAACTATTAACGATACAGATGCTTGTAATGTAATTATTACACGTACATGGTCATTCGCTGATGCTAGTGGTAACACGACAGACGTATCACAGATTATAACTGTAAACGATACTAATGCCCCAGTTGTAAATAACGCACCACAAGACCTTGTTGTTGAGTGTACAGATGGTACCGATGTTCCTCCTATGGGTCCATTAACAGCAACAGATAATTGTGCTGGAGAGATTACTGCAGAGGGTACAGAAGTTATAGATGATTCTAATCCTTTACAAACTGTAATTACACGTACATGGTCATTCGCTGATGCTTGTGGAAACACAACTGAAGTGTCTCAAACCATTACAGTAGGAGATTCTACTGCACCAGTAGTAGACAACGCTCCAAGCGATGCAACATATGCTTGTATTGATGATGTGCCTGAATTAGCACCATTAACAGCAACAGATAATTGTGTCGGTGAGATTACAGATAACGGAACTGAAACTATTAACGATGCAGATGCTTGTAATGTAATTATTACACGTACATGGATGTTTACAGATGCTAGTAACAATTCAACTACAGTAACTCAGGTTATAACTGTTATTGATGATGTTGCTCCAACAGCGACAGCTCCTGCAGATGTTACTGTAGAATGTACAGACGATATCCCTGCTATGATTGATTTAATAGCAACAGACAATTGTGGAGATACAATCACTTCTACTGGAGTTGATACTGTTAACGACATTGACTCTTGTAGTAGTATAATTACAAGAACATGGTCTTTCACAGATGCATGTGGAAACACAGCTAACGTTTCTCAAATTATTACTGTTGCAGATGTTACTGCTCCTATTCTAGTAAGCAATTTAGAAACAGATATTACTGTGAATTGTATAGCTATTCCAGAGAAACCTGAATTAGATTTTACAGACAATTGTTCGGCAACTGTAGACGTGGTATACACAGAAGAAAATACATCTACTGGTGCGGCTTACGAGAACTACCAAGTAATAAGAGATTGGACGGTTTCAGATTCATGTGGTAATACTGCTATGTTCACGCAAACAATCAATGTTAATGTGCAACAAGAAACAATTATAGAAGCAGACACAAGATGTACTGAAGGTGGTTCTGTAGATTTAGATAGCTACTTAGTAGATCCTGATACGGATGGTACTTGGACTGTTGATTCTGGAAATGCGACTGTAAATGGTAGTATTTTCAATCCTATCGATGCGGCAGTTGGCGCTTACGTATTCACTTTTACGGAAGCAGATACTTGTCAAAATCAAACAACAGTTACTATTGATGTTAACGAAGATTGTGTGGCTCCAACTTGTGAACCTATTATATCTTCATCGGTAACACCAAACGGTGACCAGTGGAACGAGTACTTTACGGTAACAGGATTAGACAGATGTGGATTTGTTATAGATGTCGAAATCTACAACCGTTGGGGATCATTAGTATTCAAAGCACAAGATTACCAAAATAACTGGAATGGTCGTAATGGTAAAGGTGGATTTGGAAGTTCAGATATTTTACCAACTGGAACATACTATTACATTGTAACATTAAAAAATAGCGGATTGAAACCACTTACTGGTCCAATTTACTTAGGAACCAAATAAAAAATAACCTATGAAAATTTTAAAGTATCACATAGTAGCTATTGCATTATTGAGTTGCACGGTCGGGATGGCACAACAGTTGCCACAGTTTACGCAATACATGTATAACACTATTTCTATTAACCCTGCATATACAGGGAGTAGAGAAACATTAAGCGTAGTTGGTCTTCATAGAAGCCAATGGGTTGGAATAGATGGAGCGCCTACCACACAAACATTGTCTGTACATTCTCCGCTTAGCAACGAGAAAATGGCAATTGGAGGTTCATTTATCCATGATGAACTTGGAGCAGAAAACTTCAATTATTTGTATGGAAGTTTTTCTTATACCATTAAAACAGGTGAAAATTCTAAATTAGCTTTTGGTATTAATGCTGGATTTACTCAGTACAGCTTAGACCAAGACTTTAGATTACAAAACCCTAACGATCCCATTATTTATGGTATCGAAGACCGTTGGGATCCTAACATAGGTGCTGGTTTATACTGGCACTCTACAAGATGGTACTTAGGTCTATCGACACCTAGAATCTTGAATAATGATCATGCAACAAACGAATACGAAGCATTAGAACGTGTTAGTTATTACTTAACTGGAGGATATGTTTTCAACCTTGGAAGCTATACAAAATTAAAACCTTCATTCTTAGTAAAAGGTACTAACGGTGCACCGCTTTCTTACGATTTAAGTGCAAATTTCTTGTTTTACGATAAGTTCTGGATTGGTGCTGGTTTTAGACACAATTCTGGTGTTAATGGAAACCAAACTAATGGTGTTGCAGATTATCAGTTTAAAGGGACTAACGCCATTGGTGGGATGATCGATTTTCAAGTATCTAAACAAATTAGAATTGGTTATACTTATGAATCTCCAATTAACTCTGAAATCAAACACTATCAAAGCGGAACACACGAGATCATGTTAATGTTCGAATTATTTAAAGAAAGACGTATTAAATCCCCTAGATATTTCTAAAGACTACCACTATGAAGAAAAATATTATATTCGCTATACTAGCACTTTCAAGTACTTTTATCTTTGCACAAAAAAAGGTAGCCGACAAATTCTTTAAAAATTACGCTTATGTTAAAGCAAGTGATTTATACGAAGAAGCTGTTAAAAAAGGAGACAGTAGTGCTCATGTATTAACAAGGCTTGGAGATTGTTATTATAACAACTCCAATTCAGAAAAAGCTTCAATTTGGTATGGAGAAGCTATTAAAAAATATGACGATGTAGATCCTATTTACTTTTATAAATATGCACAATCATTGCGTAGTTTAGGTCAGTATGAAGATGCTGTTGTCTATTTAGAGAAATTTAATGCCGTTCAATCTAACGAAGATCGTATCGATGGAACAGATTTTACAAATGTTGCATTATACGAAAAATTAAAAAGTACCGAGGGTGTTTATGTAGATTTATTAAACCTACCTATTAACACTAAAAACTCAGACTTTGGAGGTTTCGAAAATGAAGGGACATTCTATTTCGCATCGACGTCTAAAAAGAACAGAGAGGATTTATATGCATGGAACAACGAACCTTACTTAGACATCTATCAATCTCAAATATCTGAATCTTCAGATAATGAAGGTGTGACAGATTATAGTTACCCAAATTATATTAAAGCAGAAGATATAAATACAAAATATCATGAAGCTAGCGTAGCTATTACTAAAGATGGGAAAACGATGTATTTCACTAGAGACAACGTAAGTAACAACAAAAAATTAAAAGCTGATAAAAAAGGGACTGCACACTTAAAAATATACAAAGCGACTTTAGTCGATAGTACTTGGCAAGATGTTAAAGAATTATCTATTAACGATCGTGTATTTTCTACAGGTCATCCTGCATTAAGTCCAGATAACAAAACACTATACTTTGCTTCGGATAGAGAAGGTGGTTTTGGACAAACAGATATTTGGAAAGTTGCTATTTTAGGAGACGACAATTACGGATTTCCTGTTAATTTAGGTGCTGCTGTAAATACTTCTGGGAAGGAAATGTTTCCATTTGTAGATGAAGAGGAAACATTATATTTCTCTTCAGACAGCTATATTAACTTAGGGTTTTTAGACATTTTTAAATCTAATATCTTAAAAGGAGGTACAACTGTAGAAAACTTAGGTGCACCATTTAATAGTGGTTACGACGATTTTGCTTTTAATATAAATGCAGAAAAAGGAAGAGGATATTTATCTTCTAATCGTGAAGGCGGTATGGGAAGCGACGATATTTATTCTTTCGAAATCTGTTACCAACTTATTAAAGGGACAGTTAGAGACAGCAAAACAGCTTTACCTTTAGCTTTATCTACTGTTCAGTTAATAGATGAAACAGGTAAAGTTATAGAAGAAACTATGGTGGGTGAAGACGGTATGTACGCGTTCCGTGTTAGATGTAATGCCACTGTTAATGTATTAGGAAGTAAAGACGATTACAAAGACGATTTACAAGTAGTTAATACAACTTTAGCTAATGGTTCTGAGTTAATGGTAGATCTTAATTTAACTCCTCTTTTCGACGGAAGTCTAATTAAATTAGACCCAATTTTCTTTGATTTTGACAAATGGGATATTAGAACAGAAGCCGCTTACGAGTTAGAAAACATTGTAGGTGTAATGAGAAAACATCCTGAGATGAATATTGATATTGAATCTCATACAGATAGTAGAGGTCCTGATAACTACAACTTAACCTTATCTGACAAACGTGCTAAATCTACAAGAGACTATATTATCTCTAGAGGTATAGATGCTTCAAGAATTAAAAGCGCTATAGGTTACGGAGAAACGCAGTTAATTAACAAGTGTTCTAATGGTGTTAAATGTACTAAAGAACAGCATCAAGCCAACAGACGTTCTGTATTTAAACATGATTTAAAATAATAATCTTCATATTATTACTTTATAAACTAAAAAGCCGCTATTCAGCGGCTTTTTTTATTACTTGTTTTTATGCTTAATCAATTATATGGAAGCTGGATATACGTAAATAATATATGTATAAGTACGGTTAAAAGGTGATATCTACAATTGGGAGATTAGATTAAAAAGCCAACTTAACCTTATAAATTCAACTTGTATAGCTATCTAAAACTGAATCTGACACGCATATATACTTCCTAAAGATAAACAAGCTAATTCGATCTATTTTGGGCTTAAATTGAACGTATTTCAGTTTTGTAATTAACCACAGCTATGCTATCTATTCCCTATTCTAAATTTTATAATTGTTTAATTCGTGCAAGTACAAACCGATTACCACAGGTTGTATATTAACTCCAGATGTCTAACAACTCATTAGGTTTAAATTCACCTTCTCAAGATACTTTGGTTAAAGCAGAATGTGGTTATTCATAAACCATTGGTATTAATCATAAAGCAACTTAAGGTCTCTCTTAGGCCTCTATGCTAAACCACACCAACACATTAATTATAATGTTACTAATTAACCTCCTACTCTATCTATGGACTTAATTTAAAGGCATAAAAAAACCTGTGAAGTATAAACTTCACAGGTTTTTAAATAATATAAAATACGATGCTATTTATTGAGCTGCATCTAATTTTACTTGTACAGCTTTAGCTTTATCACTTGCTCCAATAGCATTATAAATACTAATTAATTGTTGGTAGATATTTGGCTCTGGATTAGGATTATTTTTAATGAAATTCTCTAAAACAGTAGCTCCCTTATTGAAAAATTCTGATTTCATAGCTTGTAATTCATCGTACCTTGCATTATCTGCTTTACTTGTACCTAGACTATTCATTTCTTCAATAAAAGAATTCCCTTCTTCGATATAAGTTGTAGACTCATTTAAAGCTGCTGTAGCGTAATCTGGTTTTAATTGTAAAGTCTTTTCAAACGCTGTTCTAGCTTTCTCATATTCTTTATTTTTTAAAGCAATAACACCAATATTATAATGTAAATCTGGATTGTCCGGTTGCTTTTTAATAGCTTCTTCCATCAACTCACTAAACTTATCAGAATCGTCTAACTGTAAATAAAGGTTAGCTTCAGATAAAATTAAATCTAAATTTTCAGGATCTTGTAATCTTGCTTTTTTAACAGCAGCTAAGGCTTCATCATTTTTACCTAAAGACACATAAATTAACGCTATGTTTTTAGTGATTTCAGCACGTTTAGATTCTGATTTACGTTCTCCTGGCTTGATATGACTTTTTGCTTTCACATATAAATCTCTATTTGCCTTAGTCATTACTTGTTCTTCACTTGTAGCGATCTCTGTAGCAAAATATTCAGTTGTAATACCTGTATACCCTAAACCATCTAATTTTTCATAATGTTTTAAAGCAGTTTCGTAATCTTTATCTTGTACTGCACTCACAGCAGCATAATACAAATACGTAGTATCTCTAGGTACCATATTATACAGTTGCTCAAATTCTACACTAGCAGCGGTATAATTCTGACCTGTAAAGTTGTCATTCGCTTTTGTTAGATATGAGTTTTGCATATTAGTAGTAAATGCATCAACATCTCCTTTTAAAGAAGAATCATCAACCATACCTAAACTTTCGATTGCTTTATTTACATCTTCAGTAGATCCCGCACCATTAGCATATAATGCTTCTGCCTGTAAGAAATAATACTTTGATTTATACTTGTCATCTATAGTAGATAACATAGGTGTTACCTGATTTAAAGCAGCTTTCGCTTCTGCGTAATTGTTACTCTTAATAGCTTTCTCTGCAGTCTTTAATTCTTTTTTTTGTGCAAAAGAAAATGCACTAACCGATAAAGCTAAAGCAACTATAACCTGTTTTTTCATTGTAATCAAATTAAGTTAAAATATTTATTAATTGTTTTCTAAATTGTTATTCTTCTGTTGTAGAATCGTCCGTTGCATCGTTTGAAGTTTCTTCTTCTTCAATACTCTCAACACCTTCAACGACTTCAACGCCCTCTATTTCTTCGATAACTTCTTCCTCGTGCATCACTTTCGCTACTGCCGCAATAGAATCATTTCCTTTTAAATTAATAAGTTTAACACCTTGCGTAGCACGGCCCATAACTCTTAAATCTTTAACTGCTATTCTAATAGCAATACCAGATTTATTGATAATCATAAGATCGTCTGAATCTGATACGGTTTTAATAGACACCAATTTACCCGTCTTTTCAGTAATAGAAATGGTTTTCACCCCTTTTCCACCACGGTTTGTAATTCTGTAAACGGGTTCTCCATCTTCTGGATCGTCAATGTAAGTACGTTTACCATATCCATTCTCAGAAACTACTAATACAGATTCTTCTTGTGGATTTTCAACAGTAATCATTCCAATGACCTCATCGTCTTTATCCGATAATGTAATTCCACGAACTCCAGATGCTCCCCTACCCATTGGTCTCGTTTTCGCTTCTTCGAAACGAATCGCTTTACCAGATTTCAAGGCTAACATCACTTGGCTTGTACCTGTAGTTAATTTAGCTTCCATAAGCACATCGTCTTCCTTAATTGTAATGGCATTAATCCCATTTGTTCTCGGACGAGAATATTGCTCTAACGACGTTTTCTTAACTTGACCATTTTTGGTAGCCATAATTACGTAATGACTATTAATGTATTCTTCATCCTTAAGATCTTGAGTACATATAAACGCCATTACTTTGTCGTCTTGCTCTATATTTATTAAATTTTGTATCGCTCTACCTTTAGACGTTTTACTTCCTTCAGGAATTTCGTACACACGCATCCAGAAACATTTTCCTTTTTGAGTAAAGAATAACATATATTGGTGGTTGGTTCCCACAAATAAATGTTCTAAGAAATCTTCGTTACGCGTAGTTGTCGCTTTTTGCCCAACACCTCCTCTATGCTGAGTTTTATATTCGTTAAGTGAAGTACGTTTAATATAACCTGCATGAGAAATAGTAATCACCACTTGCTCATCCGGAATCATATCTTCAATACTTAAGTCTCCTCCAGCATATTCGATTACAGAACGACGCTCATCTCCGTATTTGTCTTTTACGACTTGAAGTTCGTCCTTAATAATATTCATACGACGTTCTTTACTCGCTAAAATATCTTTTAAATCGTCTATAGTAATTTTGATTTCATCGTATTCAGAACGTAATTTATCTTGTTCCAGACCTGTTAACTGACGTAATCGCATTTCTACAATTGCCTTAGCCTGAATTTCTGAAAGTTGAAAACGTTCTACTAAATTTGCACGTGCTTCATCTGCATTATTAGATCCTTTAATAATTGCAATTACTTCATCTATATTATCTGAAGCAATAATTAATCCCTCTAAAATGTGAGCGCGCTCTTCTGCTTTACGTAATTCGTAAGTCGTACGTCTTACAACAACCTCATGTCTGTGCTCAACAAAATGATAAATTAAATCCTTTAAGTTTAGCATTTCCGGACGTCCGTTTACTAGTGCGATATTGTTTACACTAAAAGACGTTTGTAATTGCGTATACTTATATAATTTATTTAAAACGATATTAGGAATCGCATCACGTTTTAACACGTAAACGATACGCATACCATTTCTATCAGACTCATCTCTTATTGTAGAAATACCATCTAATTTCTTATCGTTAACTAAATCGGCTGTTTTCTTAATCATTTCAGCCTTGTTCACTTGGTACGGAATTTCTGTTACAATAACACATTCACGACCTTGAACCTCTTCTATATTCGCCTTAGCACGCATTATAATACGTCCACGACCTGTATGAAAAGCTTCTTTAACACCGTCGTAACCAAAAATAGTTCCTCCGGTAGGAAAATCAGGAGCTTTTACATGCTGAATAAGTTCGTCTATTGTAATATCTTTATTATCAATAAATGCGACAATACCATCTACAACTTCACTTAAATTGTGAGGAGGCATATTCGTAGCCATACCTACCGCAATTCCAGATGCACCGTTAATTAACAAACCAGGAATACGCGTTGGTAAAACCGTTGGTTCTTTTAAGGTATCATCGAAGTTTAATTTATGGTCGACAGTTTCTTTGTCAATATCTGCCAACATGTCTTCAGAAATCTTACGCATACGCGCTTCTGTATAACGCATTGCTGCAGGGCTATCACCATCGACAGAACCAAAGTTACCTTGTCCGTCTACTAGCATATAACGTAAACTCCATTCCTGAGCCATACGAACCATTGCATCGTAAACCGAAGTATCTCCGTGTGGGTGATACTTTCCTAAAACTTCACCAACAATTCTTGCTGATTTTTTATGCGCTCCAGTTGCTCTAATTCCCAATTCGTGCATACCGAACAAAACACGTCTGTGTACTGGCTTTAAACCATCTCTAACATCTGGTAAAGCACGTGACACGATCACTGACATTGAGTAATCAATGTAAGCCGTTTTCATTTCGTCTTCTATATTAATTGGAATAAGCTTTTCTCCTTCTGCCATCTATAAAAATAATTTAGTTATCTTGTGTGTTTCAAATCGCGCTAAGATAACCATTTCGCTGGTCATTACAGGCGTTTTAAAGCGGTTTTTAACAGTTTTTATTAACAATTAAGACTTAATGATTAGTTAATAAGTAAGCCCCCAAATATTTTGATTTAATAAAGTTTTTTTTTCTATTAGCATGAATCATATTATTTAGGTATACTTTTTGTCTATGGCAATATGTTTTAGTAATTTTAATGCAGAAAGGATTTTATATATGGATGACAATTTTTCACCAAGAGTAAAGGATGTAATTGCCTATAGTAAGGAAGAGGCGCTTCGTTTAGGGCACGATTTTATAGGTACAGAACATCTTATGCTTGGACTTTTAAGAGATGGAAACGGAAAAGCAATTAATATTTTAAACGCCCTAGATATAGATTTAAATCATTTAAGGAGAAAAGTTGAAATTTTAAGCCCTGCCAATCCGACGTTAACAGCAGTTTCGAACGAGAAGAAGAATTTGCATCTCACTAGGCAAGCAGAACGCGCTTTAAAAACCACGTTTTTAGAAGCCAAATTATTTCAGAGTAATTCCATTAATACAGCACATTTATTGTTATGTATTCTAAGGAACGAAAACGATCCTACCACAAAGCTTTTAAATAAGCTGAAGGTAGATTATGATAACGTTAAAGAACAATTTAAATTTATGATTACAAACAATGATAATTATATAGAACCAAAAGCTGAATCGTTCCAAGACGACAGTCCTAGTGATGACGACACTACAAAAGATAACTTGTTCAATTCTCCAACGGGTAAGACCAACAAAAAATCTAAAACTCCTGTTCTAGATAATTTTGGGCGTGACTTAACAGCGATGGCAGAAGAAGGAAAACTAGATCCTGTTGTAGGGCGTGATAAAGAAATCGAACGTGTCTCTCAAATTTTAAGTCGACGTAAGAAAAATAACCCACTTTTAATTGGTGAGCCTGGTGTTGGTAAATCTGCCATTGCCGAAGGTTTAGCCATTCGTATTACAAAACGTAAAGTGTCTAGAATACTTTTTAATAAACGTGTTGTCACTTTAGATTTAGCAAGTTTAGTTGCTGGAACAAAATACCGCGGACAGTTTGAAGAGCGCATGAAAGCCGTAATGAATGAACTTGAAAAGAATGACGATATTATTCTTTTTATTGATGAAATTCACACCATAGTTGGTGCTGGTGGAGCTACTGGAAGTTTAGACGCTTCTAACATGTTTAAACCCGCTTTAGCACGTGGAGAAATCCAATGTGTTGGTGCAACAACTTTAGACGAATATAGACAGTATATTGAAAAAGATGGCGCCTTAGAACGTCGTTTCCAAAAGGTTATTGTAGAGCCAACTACGGTTGAAGAAACCATAGAAATCTTAAACAATATTAAAGATAAATATGAGAGTCATCACAACGTAAATTACACACCAGAAGCTATTGAAGCTTGTGTAAAATTAACGAATCGTTACATGACAGACCGTTTTTTACCAGATAAAGCAATTGACGCTTTGGACGAAGCAGGATCTCGGGTACATATTATAAATATTAATGTACCGAAACAAATATTACAACTAGAGAATGAATTAGAAATCGTTAGAGAATCTAAAACATCTGTTGTTAAAAAACAAAAATACGAAGAGGCTGCCAAATTGAGAGACGACGAAAAACGTCTTGAAAAGGAATTGGAAATTGCTCAAGAAAAATGGGAAGAAGAAACCAAACAACATCGTGAAGTTGTAACAGAAGACAACGTTGCAGATGTAGTTTCTATGATGACAGGAATTCCTGTTAACAGAATCGCACAAACCGAAAGCAACAAATTATTCCTTTTACCAGAACTTATTAAAGGTAAGGTTATTGGTCAGGATGAAGCTGTTTCTAAAGTTGTAAAAGCAATTCAACGTAATCGTGCAGGACTTAAAGACCCTAACAAACCAATTGGTTCATTTATCTTTTTAGGTCAAACAGGAGTTGGAAAAACACAATTAGCAAAAGTACTTGCAAAGCAACTATTCGATAGTGAAGATGCCCTTGTTAGAATTGACATGAGCGAATACATGGAAAAATTCGCAATCTCTAGATTAGTTGGAGCACCTCCGGGATACGTAGGATACGAAGAAGGTGGACAATTAACCGAAAAAATTCGTCGCAAACCTTATGCTGTTGTCCTTTTAGATGAAATTGAAAAAGCGCATCCAGACGTTTTTAACATGATGCTTCAGGTTCTAGATGATGGGTATTTAACAGATAGTTTAGGTCGTAAAATCGATTTTAGAAATACAATCATTATTATGACATCTAACATTGGTGCTCGTAAATTGAAAGATTTCGGAACGGGAGTTGGATTTGGAACGGCATCTCAAAAAGCACAAGAAGCTTCAAACACCAAAGGTGTTATAGAAAGTGCTTTAAAGAAAGCTTTTGCACCTGAATTCTTAAACAGAATCGACGA
This sequence comes from Formosa undariae, assembly GCF_042427615.1. Taxonomy (NCBI): domain Bacteria; kingdom Pseudomonadati; phylum Bacteroidota; class Flavobacteriia; order Flavobacteriales; family Flavobacteriaceae; genus Formosa; species Formosa undariae. The sequence goes on from NZ_JBHMEZ010000012.1 coordinate 796,202, forward strand.
TGTTATCGTATTTAATACTTTAGAAAAAGAAGATTTAAATAGTATTATTAAAATCGAACTTGATAAATTATTATTACGAATTAAAGATTTAGGTTACGAATTAAAACTTACAGAAAAAGCAACAAGCTTTATTGCAGAAAAAGGTTTTGATAAACAATACGGAGCACGTCCTTTAAAAAGAGCAATTCAGAAATATGTTGAAGACGCTCTAGCTGAAAAGATTATAACATCTAAAATTCACGAAGGCGATGTTATTCTTATGGATTTAGACGAAACGAATCAGGAACTTGTTATCACTATCGAAAAACAAGAAAACCCTACCGAATCTTAAGATTACAATACTTTATAAAAAAGCCCTGATATTTAAAATATCAGGGCTTTTTGTTTTTATATTTTCACCGAAACACAGCAGTACATTCAACAATGTACTAAATCGCATTTTCAAATCATTTAAAATAATTTTAATCTGAGCAATGTCAATTGACATTTTTAAAAGCACAAATTAAAAACTTCCCATAACTAGCAATTAAATTCATTTAAAAGCGCATCATACTCCCCAAAAGAAAGAAACAAATAGAATAAATTAATGATATATCATACTATTCACTTATTTTTGGGATACTAAAAATATCTTATGAAAAAAATATTTATTGCAATGAGTGCCCTAACTATATTTGCATGTCAAGACGCTCCAAAAAAGGACTACGTAACACTTTCAGGGAAAATAATTGATCAGAATAGCGATTCGCTTTTAATTAGAAGCCGCAGCTACACAAAAACTATTAAAGTAAATGCTGACGGTACATTTAGTGATACTTTAAAAGTTGAATCTGGACTTTATAATTTTTATGATGGCGGAGAATCTTCAACTATATTCTTAAAAAACGGTTACGATTTAGACATCGCTTTAGACACTAAAGCATTTGATGAAACGATTAAATATACTGGTGAAGGTTCTGAAAACAGTAATTTCTTAGCAGAAAAATCATTAAAAGAAGAAGCCTTAATGGATAAGGATTTTTCATCGATGGACTTAGAAACATTAGATGCTAAATTTGTAGAAATAGAGGCCGAGTTAACGACATTTTATAACTCGAAACAAGGTCTTGATACCATGGTTACAAATATGGCATCGAAAAATTTAAAACCAATGTTAGAAGGTACTAAAAACTACTACGCTGGAAACATTATGCTTAAACAAGACATGACTGGAAAACCATCTCCACTTTTTGTTGACTATGTAAATGTTGACGGCTCTAAAACATCTCTAGAAAGCTTAAGAGGAAAATACGTGTATATTGATGTTTGGGCAACTTGGTGCGCACCTTGTAAAGCTGAAATCCCTGCATTAAAGGCATTAGAAAAAGAATATCACGATAAAAACATAACATTTGTAAGTCTTTCTGTAGACGACGATAGAACGCACGGTGGTTCTTGGGACAAAGCTAAAGAAGACTGGTTAGCAATGGTTGCAGACAAAGAATTAAGCGGTGTTCAGGTTATGGCTCCAGAAGGTTGGAAATCGCAATTTGTAAGAGATTACAAAATTAATGGTATTCCTAGATTTATCTTAATCGATCCTACCGGAATAATTGTAGACCCTTCTGCTCCTAGACCTTCAGACGAGAAATTAAAAGAATTATTTACATCATTAAGCATCTAATAGCTTAATGATAATTTTAAAAAATCCGCTTAAACAGATGATTTAAGCGGATTTTTTATGTTTGAATCTATGCCATTATCCTCATTTAAAAAGCTAAAAGATCTACCGAATTAATATCTCCATGAGACGCCGTTCTCACAACTTCTCCATCTTTAATAATTAAAAGTTGTGGCGACTCATGATGTACACCAAACTTACTTGCAATCGCACTCGAAATATCACGATGCTGCAATAAGTCTAACATATACATATCAATTTCAGTTTCTGCTTTAAAAGATTTTTCAAACTGACTTAACACCATTCTACTAATTCCACAGCGTGTAGAATGTTTAAAAATCGCTTGCGCTTTTTCATTAGACGCATCTACAATAGTATTTAACTGATCCTCATTCACTAAAGCCTGCCAAACGATTGCACTTTCTTCTTTTTCTTCAGAAGAATTACCACTAAATATTTTATCAAAAAATCCCATAATTTCATTAAATTTATATCTCACTTCATTTTAACCAAGAGACAATTCGTCAGATTAAAAACACATCAAACAGACATTTTGTCTCAGTTTTAAACTTGGTAAGAAAATTGACTATACATTGAAAAACACATTACAATGAACTTTAACAATTATACAATAAAATCTCAAGAAGCCTTACAACGAGCACAACAAATTGCGCAAGAAAATGGCCAGCAAAGTTTAGAAAACGAACACGTCTTTAAAGCAATTTCGGAAGTAGATGAAAATGTGTTACCGTTTATTCTAAAAAAACTGAATGTTAATATCAATATATTAGAGCAAGCTCTAGGCAAACAAATTGAAAATTTCCCTAAAGTTTCTGGTGGAGAAATCATGGTGTCTCGTGACTTAGGTACCGCATTAAATGAGGCCTCTATTATTGCTAAAAAAATGAATGATGAATATGTCTCTATCGAACATTTAATCATTGCTATTTTTAAATCAAAGAGTAAAATTGCTCAAATGCTGAAAGATCAAGGTGTCACAGAAAAAGCACTTACAGCCGCTATCGAGGAATTACGAAAAGGAGACCGAGTAACCTCTCAAAACCAAGAGGAAACATACAATTCGTTAAATAAATATGCTAAAAACTTAAATGAATTAGCAAAAAACGGAAAATTAGATCCTGTTATTGGGCGTGATGAAGAGATCAGACGAATTCTTCAAATTTTAACAAGACGTACAAAAAACAATCCTATTTTAGTAGGAGAACCTGGAACTGGTAAAACCGCTATTGCCGAAGGTTTAGCGCACAGAATAGTAGACGGAGATGTTCCTGACAACTTAAAAGACAAGCAAATTTTCGCCTTAGATATGGGAGCACTTATTGCAGGTGCAAAATACAAAGGTGAATTTGAAGAACGTTTAAAAGCTGTTATTAAAGAAGTAACTGATAGCGAAGGTGATATCGTATTATTTATAGATGAAATTCATACGCTTGTTGGTGCAGGTGGTGGACAAGGCGCTATGGATGCTGCGAACATTTTAAAACCCGCTTTAGCTCGTGGAGAACTACGCTCGATTGGAGCAACCACTTTAGACGAGTATCAAAAATACTTTGAAAAAGATAAAGCACTAGAACGTCGTTTCCAAAAAGTAATGGTTAACGAACCAGATACAGAGAGTGCCATTTCTATTTTACGTGGTATTAAAGAGAAGTACGAAACACACCATAAAGTACGAATCAAAGACGAAGCTATTATTGGTGCTGTAGAATTATCTGAACGTTATATTACAAACCGTTTTTTACCAGATAAAGCGATTGACTTAATGGACGAAGCAGCTTCAAAACTGCGTATGGAAATTAATTCTAAACCAGAAGAACTTGATGTTTTAGACAGAAAGATCATGCAGTTAGAAATTGAAATCGAAGCTATAAAACGTGAAAAAGACGAAGTAAAACTAAAAAGTCTTAAAGCTGATTTAGCCAATTTAAAAGAAGATCGTAATGAAATAAATGCGAAGTGGAAAAGCGAAAAAGAAGTTGTCGATAATATACAGACTGCAAAGTTAGATATAGAAAACTATAAGCTTGAAGCCGAACGCGCAGAACGCGAAGGTGATTATGGTAAAGTTGCAGAAATCCGTTACGGAAAAATTAAAGATGCTCAAGAACATTTAGATCAACTTCAAAAAGATTTAAATGAAAATAAATCTGAAAACTCTTTAATTAAAGAAGAAGTGACTTACGACGATATTGCCGAAGTTGTAGCAAAATGGACAGGAATTCCTGTCACTAAAATGATACAAAGCGAACGTGAAAAATTATTACACTTAGAAGACGAATTACATAAACGTGTTGTTGGACAAGAAGAAGCCATAGAAGCTGTAAGTGATGCTGTTAGACGTAGCCGTGCAGGTTTACAAAATCCAAAAAAACCTATAGGAACCTTTTTATTCCTTGGAACCACAGGAGTTGGTAAAACAGAGCTTGCAAAAGCATTAGCCGAATATTTATTCGACGATGAAAATGCCATGACACGTATTGATATGAGTGAATATCAAGAACGTCATTCGGTAAGTAGATTGGTTGGAGCGCCTCCGGGATACGTAGGATACGATGAAGGTGGACAATTAACAGAGGCTGTAAGACGTAAACCTTATTCTGTAGTCTTGTTAGATGAAATTGAAAAAGCACATCCAGACACTTTCAACATTCTTTTACAAGTTTTAGATGAAGGACGTTTAACAGATAACAAGGGTCGTGTAGCTGATTTCAAGAATACTATAATTATCATGACGTCCAATATGGGAAGTCAGATTATTCAAGATCGTTTTGAAGCTACAAAAGATATTGACAGCGCGATTGAATTAGCACGAATAGAAGTCTTGGCTTTATTAAAACAAACGGTTAGACCTGAATTTTTAAACCGGATCGACGACACTATTATGTTCACGCCTCTAAACAAGGACAATATTAAAGAAATTGTAGGATTACAATTAAAAGGGATTTCAAAAATGATTGCGCAACAAGGAATCACTTTCGACGCTACTCCTGAAGCTGTAAATTATTTAGCAGAAAAAGGATATAATCCTGAATACGGAGCAAGACCGGTAAAACGTGTCATTCAGAAAGAAGTATTAAATGCCTTAAGTAAAGACATCCTTTCTGGAAAAGTGACTACAGACAGTATTATTTTACTTGACAATTTCGATAATGAATTGGTTTTTAGAAACCAAGAAACAGCTTTAGTACACGAAGAATAATAAAGTTTTGTTAAAGCGAAAATACGAGATAATATAACACTATAACCTCCGTTAAAAGGTATAGGTTGGTTGATAAATAAAAGCAATGTGAGTCTGTTTACAGATAACATTGCTTTTATGCTTTTCACATCTCCCTTTACCTAAAATTAAAGCATAAAAAAAAGCCTTAAGAATAAATTCTTAAGGCTTTTTAAATATAATAAAATCGTTATTATAATTTCATTGTAACACCTATTGCAGGTACAAAAATTGTTCCTCCCGATAGTTCAGCATAAATACCCCATTTATCATTCCAGAACCAACGTCCACCAACTTGCAAACCTACACTTAATTCATCAGCGTCATAATCATTATCTCCAGAGTAAATAGCGTAACCTAAATTTGCTCCTCCATAAACATCCCAAGCATCATCTGTAATTCCAAAAAGCTCATCGAAATAGTAATTTCCTTTAACACCTATATTAACCCAATCCAAATTGAAATCAGTCCCAATTCCTGGAGCAATAGTAATGTTTTCATGTACAGGAATTTCGTAGTTAACACCTATCAACCCGAAGTTTAATTCTTTTCTAGCCTGTCCAAATACGCTTGCAGCACTTAGCATTAACGCAAAAGCAAATAATAATGTCGTTTTTTTCATAATGTTTGTTTAAATAGTTTGACTCTTAAAAATACAAATTTAAAACATTTCCACCCAATGATTAACTGTATTCGCAATAATAATACCTCATTTAGTCCAATAATCACCTATATCTTAAAAATGAATTGATTACATATTATAAATCCATAGGCACATAATCATCACAAAAACAAATTACTAACTCACCTATCCAATAATGTATTAAAGCAATCTCTAAGTCTCTAAAACGATAATTTTCATTTTACAATTGAAGTTATTGAAGCTTAAGGGCATTAAAAGTTATATTTAATTATTTATCTTTGACAACTATGCAAAAAAAGATAAACATCCAAAATAAGAAGGCTCGCTTTTTATACGAGATCTTAGATAAATATACTGCTGGGATAGTGCTTTCCGGTACAGAAATTAAATCCATTAGAAGTAGTAAAGCGTCTATTGCCGAAAGCTTTTGCGAATTCAACGAAAAAGGTGAATTATTTGTAATAAACATGAACGTTGAAGAATATGCTTTTGGTAATTATTATAATCACCGTCCAAAAGCAGAACGTAAATTACTATTAAATAAACGCGAACTTAAAAAACTTGAAAAAGAAGTTAAAAATAGCGGATTAACTATAATCCCTTTAAAACTTTTTATTAACGATAAAGGTTTCGCGAAATTAGATATTGCTTTAGCTAAAGGTAAAAAATTGTTCGATAAACGTGAGTCTATTAAAGATCGTGATAACAAACGTAATTTAGATCGTGTAAAGAAAATTTACAAATAACACACCTCTATATATACACTTCTAAGATTCTATGAAATTAAGTTTTCGAATTACTCTATTCGCGTTTACGTTCGCTCTATACTCCTGCGGAGGATCTAAAAATACGGCTACAAAAACTGTAGACAATGTAAAGTTTGAAGTCAACCTTTTAGACCGGTCAGACGACACGTATAAAGTTACCGTAACCCCTCCAACGCTTACAGCAGAAAATTCTATTTATCAGTTTGCTTCTACTGCACCAGGGACTTATCAAATTATGGATATTGGACGCTATGTAAAACATTTTAAAGCTTTAGATGCTAACGGAAAGGAGTTAACCACGAATCAAATTTCAACAAATCAATTTCAGTTAACTTCACCAGAAAAAATATCAAAAATAGAATATGAAATTTCAGAAACTTGGGACACTCCCGTTTCCGAGAATAATATCTATTTAATGTGCGGAACCTCGATTGAAAACGATCATACATTAATAAATGGGCAAGCCGTTTTTGGTTATTTCAAAGACAAACAAGATAGTCCGATTACCATTAAATTAGACTACCCTAAAACATGGACTGTTGGTACTGCCTTAAGTAAAAACAGTGACGGTCTATACATTGCAGAAGATTATGATAAAGTTGTAGATTCTCCTATTCTTTTAGGTAACCTAACTAAAGCAAACATGAATGTTGAAGGTACAAATGTAGACATTTACACCTATTCTAAAACGGGCTTGGTAACCTCTAATCAGATTTTAGAATCTATGAAAAACATGTTAGTCTCTGCTAGCGGATTTCTTAAAGGATTACCTGTAAAAAACTACACCTTTTTATTCCATTTTGAAGACATTACCAATGGTGCTTGGGAACATTCCTACAGTTCAGAATATATTTATAAAGAGGATAAATGGGAAAATTTAGAGGCGCAAGTCGTTGAAATAGCTGCACACGAATTCTTCCATGTCGTTACGCCTTTAAATATTCACAGTGAAATTGTAGATCAGTTTAACTTTATTACACCTGTAGCTTCTAGACACCTGTGGTTGTACGAAGGCACTACAGAATGGGCTGCACATATGATGTTATTTCGTTCGAACTTAAAATCGACCGATGATTATTTTAATACCCTTTCTAAAAAAATAATGATCGCTTCGAAATATTTCGATCCCGAATTAAGCTTGGAACAATTATCGCTTACCTCTTACACACCGGCAGGTCAAAAACAATATGGAAATATTTATATGAGAGGTGCGATAGTTGCTGGACTCTTAGATATAAAACTATTAAAATTATCGAACGGAAAGCGAGGTTACATAGATGTTATTAATGATTTAGCTAAAAAATATGGTCCGAATACACCCTTCGACGATGCCACTTTTTTCTCCACTTTTGTAACAGAAACATATCCTGAAATTCAGTACTTTATAGACGATTTTATTATTAACACAAAGCCATTACCGATTAAGGCTTTTTACAATAAAATAGGTGTAGATTATAACGAGACAGAAAATGCATTCTCTATAAACACAACGCCTACAGCGGAACAACTAAAATTAAGAACAAAATGGATGACTCCAATTCGTTTGTAAAAATTCGTTAAAATGAAAAAATTATTATTCATATTTGGGTTAAGTATTTTTCTAATTTCTCCTGCAATTGCACAAAAAAAGAAAGAAGTAGTAATACAAAAAACCGACTATATGCCTCTAGTAAAATCTTTAGAGACTACTTTAGGAACGTTATATCTTTCTCTTTCCGGAGATAAAAAAGAAAAACGCGATTGGGATTTATTTAAATTTTTATTTAAAGAAGATGCCAAATTAATTACCACGGGAGTCGATTACGAAGGCAAGCTACAAGCTAAATACATGGCGCCTGCCGATTACGTTAAAGCATCTAAATCTTGGATGTTAAAAAACGGGTTTCATGAAAAAGAGATTCACAGAATCGTGCATACCTTTGGAGATATCACACAAGTTTTTAGCACTTTTGAAGCCTATCATTCAGAAAACGACAAAGAACCTTTTGCAAAAGGAATTAATAGTATCCAATTAATGTTCGACGGGAATCGTTGGTGGATTATCAATCTGTTATGGACAAACGAAACGGAAACCAAACCAATTCCTGCCGAATTCTTACAAAAGGACGAATATTAATTTTTATCCTCCAATAGCGGTACAAAACGAAACTCACCAAACTCGTGTTTTTCAAATTCTTTAGGGCCCTTTCTTACAAAAAGGGTCATAGTTTGTACATTATCCCCTACAGGAATTACTAAACGACCACCTATTTTTAACTGACTTAATAAAGGAGTCGGCACAAATGGTGCACCCGCTGTTACGATAATCCCATCGAAAGGAGCTTCTTCAGGCATTCCTTTATAGCCATCACCAAAAATTAATTGTTTAGGACGATATCCCAATTTAGGCAAAAACTTACTGGTTTTTTTAAACAACTCTAATTGGCGTTCAATGCTATATACCTTAACTCCTAATTCGCATAAAACAGCTGTTTGATAACCACTTCCAGTTCCAATTTCTAAAATTTTAGCTTCGCGTTTAATCTTTAATAACTCGGTTTGAAAGGCCACTGTATATGGCTGAGATATTGTCTGATCTGCCGCAATAGGAAATGCTTTGTCTTGATACGCATGATCTAAAAAGCTAGAATCCATAAACAAATGCCTTGGTATATTCCCAATAGTTTTAAGCACATTTACATCTGTAATGCCTTTGTTTTTTAGTGTATTTACCAATTGTTGTCGTAATCCTTGATGTTTAAAAGTATCTTTCAAGAGGGTCTGTTTTATTATGAGTTTTGAAGAATTTTAAGTTTTGCAAAAGTAAATCTTTTTTTAAAATTTTATTAGCATTTAAAACTCATAAAAAATCTTATTTTTGTTTAAAACCCTATTAACATGCTAAAAGTTGGAGTTCTTGGTGCTGGTCACCTCGGAAAAATTCATTTAAGACTTCTAAATCAATCAGATAAATACGACCTAGTCGGTTTTCATGATGCAGATAAAGAAAACGCTAAGAAAGTTGAAGCCGAATTTGGTTATAAATTTTTTGAAACTGTAGAAGATTTAATAGATGCTGTGGCTGTTGTAGACATTGTAACTCCTACTCTTTCTCACTACGATTGTGCAAAATTAGCAATATCTAAAGGCAAAAATATATTTGTTGAAAAACCAATAACCAATACTGTTGAAGAAGCTGAAGCCTTAAGAACTTTAGTTGCCGAATATAAAGTTAAAGGACAAGTTGGACATGTAGAGCGTTTTAATCCCGCTTTTACTGCAATAAAAGATTTACTAGATAAACCTATGTTTATCGAAGCACATCGCTTAGCAGAATTTAATCCTAGAGGAACTGATGTTCCTGTTGTTTTAGATTTAATGATTCATGATATCGACATTATTTTAAGTGTTGTTCAATCTAAAGTAAAACATATAAGCGCCAGTGGTGTTTCGGTAATTAGTGAGACTCCAGATATTGCAAACGCCAGAATTGAATTTGTAAATGGTTGTGTTGCGAACCTTACGGCCAGTAGAATTTCATTAAAAAGCATGCGTAAAACACGTTTTTTTCAGCGTGATGCTTATATTTCTGTCGATTTTCTTGAAAAGAAATGTGAAGTAGTTAAGATGAAAGATGCGCCTAAGGAGCCTGGAGATTTTGATATGATCCTTCAAAATGCTGAAGGAATCAAGAAACAAATCTATTTTGCAAATCCTGATGTGGCGAATAACAATGCCATTTTAGACGAATTAGAGACGTTTGCAGATGCTATAAATAATGACACAAAACCTGTTGTAACCCTACACGACGGGACCGAAGCTTTACGTGTCGCTAATATGATTATAGATCAGTTTTAAGAACAGTTCGAATTCATTTTAAACCCTTTTAATAACGTCTATTAATAGTTTACAATCATGAAAAACATTGCAGTTATAGGAGCAGGAACCATGGGAAATGGCATAGCACACACCTTTGCTCAGAGTGGATTTTATGTTTCCTTAATAGACATTAATGATGCGTCTTTAAACAAAAGTTTAGCTACAATTTCTAAAAATTTAGATCGATTAGTTTCTAAAGCTGTTATTTCTGAAACTCAAAAGAGCGATACTCTAAGTCGGATTTCGATCTATACAGATATTAAATTAGGTATTAAAGAGGCTGATCTGGTTATTGAAGCTGCTTCAGAAAATTTAGATTTAAAACTTAGCATATTCAAACAGTTAAGCGATATATGCAACGCTAAAACGATACTAGCAACAAATACATCTTCCATTTCTATTACACAAATTGCGGCGGTTACAAATCGCCCGGAAATGGTTATCGGCATGCATTTTATGAATCCTGTTCCGATTATGAAATTGGTAGAAATTATTCGTGGCTATAATACGAGTGATGCAGTTACCAAAATAATAATGGACGTCTCAAAAACATTAGGCAAAAATCCTGTAGAAGTTAACGATTATCCTGGCTTTGTTGCTAATCGCATTTTAATGCCCATGCTTAACGAATCGATTGAGACCTTGTACAATGGAGTGGCCGGTGTAAAAGAAATAGACACGGTTATGAAATTAGGAATGGCACACCCGATGGGACCATTACAATTAGCAGATTTTATAGGTTTAGATGTTTGCTTATCTATTTTAAATGTGATGTACGACGGATTTAAAAATCCGAAATACGCACCTTCTCCTCTACTTGTAAATATGGTGAGAGCCGGAAAACTGGGTCTAAAATCTGGTGAAGGTTTTTACAACTATGCAACGAGTAGAAAAGCAGACGTTATCTCCAGTCAATTTTTAAAATAGAAATTATTTCTGTTTTAAGAAACGTCAATTAAATACGAGATCAAGAAGCCATTCATTTACACATTTTAAACGCATAATTACTCACTATGTCAATTCAACAAAATTTAAAACATATTAAAGAAACACTACCTGAAAATGTAACTCTTGTAGCTGTTTCTAAAACTAAACCTGTTAGCGATTTGCAAGAGGCTTACGATGCTGGTCAACGTATTTTTGGTGAAAACAAAATTCAGGAAATGGCCGAAAAACATGAGCTATTACCAAAAGATATTGAGTGGCACATGATTGGTCATGTACAGCGAAATAAAGTCAAATACATGGCATCGTTTGTAAACTTGATTCATGGTGTTGAAAATGAAAAATTATTGAATGAAATAAACAAGCAAGCCAAGAAACACGATCGCATTATAGATTGTTTGCTTCAGATTAAAATTGCAGATGAAGAATCCAAATTTGGAATGCATGAAGCTGAAGCGATTGAAATCCTAAAATCTGACGCGTTTTCAGAATTAGCACATGTTAATATAGTGGGTATTATGGGCATGGCAACATTCACCGAGAATGAATCACAAATAAAATCTGAATTTACCCAATTAAAAACTACCTTTAATACCTTAAAAGTACTGCATACTAATCCTGCTCAATTTAAAACCATTTCGATGGGTATGAGTGGTGATTATCAATTAGCCATAGGTTGCGGAAGCACGATGGTGCGTATTGGAAGTAGTATTTTTGGAGTACGTAATTATTAATTTTTTAAGAGTATATTATTTACGCAATTTTAGACATAGAGACCACAGGTGGTAAATTTAATGAAGAAGGCATTACCGAAATTGCTATTCATAAATACGACGGTCACACCGTTGTAGATCAATTTATTACTTTAGTAAACCCAGAACGAAATATTCAACCGTTTGTAGTTAAACTTACAGGAATCAATAACAATATGCTAAAAAATGCACCGAAGTTTTACGAGGTTGCAAAACGCATTATTGAAATTACCAAAGACTGTATAATTGTTGCACACAACTCGGAATTTGATTACCGTATTCTGCGTACAGAATTTAACCGTTTAGGTTACGATTATAAACGCAATACACTTTGTACTGTAGAATTATCAAAAGATTTAATTCCTGATCAGCCATCATACAGCCTAGGAAAATTAGTCAGATCCCTTGGTATTCCTGTAACCGATAGACATCGTGCAAACGGAGATGCTTTGGCAACGGTGAAATTATTCAAATTACTGCAAACAAAAGATACGACCAAACAAATCATTCAATCCTCTATAAAGGAAGGTCATAATCCAAAAAAATTAGATAGAAAGCTAATAGATATTGTCGAAGAACTTCCTGCTATTACAGGTGTGTATTATATGCATAAAGAAGGTGGAGACATTATTTATATTGGAAAAAGCAGAAATATAAAACGTCGCGTTAATCAGCATTTCACAGCTCCAAATTCTAAATCTAAGAAAATACAACTTCATGTTACCGCAGTGACTTACGAAGAAACTGGAAGTGAATTGGTGGCCCTGCTTAAAGAAAATGAAGAAATAAAGCGTCTAAAACCAATTTATAATAGAGCCAGAAAACGCACACATTACACCCATGCGCTTTATGCTTTTAAGGATAAAAATGGTTATATAAATTTAAAGATTGATGTTGCCGATGGACGCAAGAAATCCATTACAACATTTAGCAATAAACAAAGTGCACATCATTTTATAGAGCATAATGTTGAAGCTTATAATCTATGCTTACAATTAACAGGATTATCTACTGTAAATGCAGAGAAGCCTTGTTTTAATTACGGCTTAAGAACATGTCATGGTGCATGTATAACTGAAGAATCTCCAGAAGAATACAACTTGCGTGTTCAAGAACTTATAGAGAAAAACAGTTATGCTCATAAAAATATGATTATTGTAGATCGTGGTCGAGAAATTGAAGAGCGCAGTGCGATTTACATTAAAGATGGACAATTTGAAGGTTTAGGATTCTTCAATCTTAACTATCAAATTAATAATATTAAAGTGTTAGAATCTATTATTACCAAGATGGAAAACAATAGAGATTCCCAACATATTATTCAGAGTTATTTACGGAGTCATAAAAAACTCAAAATTATTCAGCTTCCTGCTTAAAATCTATATTTTAGGCTAACTCCATTTATTTAAGAAAAACAAACTTACTTTTCTTACTTTTGATCTTATGATTGAACCAAAACGAGATAAAAACTGGAAAACGCAGTTGCATGAAATTATTTATGAAGCGGATACGCCGGCAGGAAAGTTATTCGATATCATATTACTTATAGCTATTATTGCCAGTATACTTTTGGTTATGCTAGAAAGTGTCGAATCCATAGATGTAAAATATCATAGTTTTTTAAATATTTCAGAATGGACTATAACGGTGCTTTTTACCCTAGAATATATTGCCCGAATTATTACTGTAAAAAAACCGTTTAAATATATATTTAGCTTTTATGGGGTTATCGATTTACTATCTACAGCTCCAAAGTATCTGTCTATAATTTTTGTTGGAACACACGCTTTAGTAGCCTTAAGAGCATTGCGATTACTGCGTGTTTTTAGAATTTTAAAATTAGCTCGATTTTTAGGAGCTTCTAACAATTTAACGACTGCACTAAAAGCTAGCCGTGCAAAAATTTCGGTTTTTCTGTTTGCTGTTGTCATTTTAGCTGTCATTTTAGGAACCATTATGTATTTAATTGAAGGGGATAAAAATGAAGGATTTGCCAACATTCCTAAAAGTGTATATTGGTGTATCGTAACCCTTACCACTGTTGGTTTTGGAGATATTGCACCACAAACACCTTTTGGACAATTTATCGCATCGATAATAATGATTTTAGGTTATGGCATTATTGCAGTACCTACAGGAATTGTTTCTGCCGAATATTCTAGTCAGGGAAATAGCAACAAAAATTCGACATCGGAACAACCTGAAACAAAAAAAGTACGTTTAAATTCTCAATCGTGTTCTAATTGCCTAAAAAGCGATCATAGAGATGGCGCACAAAATTGTTATAATTGCGGCGAACCACTTCATAATAATTAAAATTTTGGATAAAAATCACTACCTTATATCTATAGTTGGACCAACAGCAATTGGTAAAACAGCACTAAGTATTAAACTTGCAAAGCATTTTAATACCGAAATAATTTCTGCAGATTCAAGGCAGTTTTTCAAAGAAATGCAAATTGGTACCGCGGCTCCAACAACTGATGAATTAGCCCAAGCTCCTCATCATTTTATTCACAACAAATCTATTGAAGACGTTTATAATGTTGGGACTTTCGAAAAAGAGGCCATTCAATCTTTAGATCGTTTATTTGAATCACACAATACAGCAATCATGGTAGGTGGTTCTGGATTATATGTAGATGCAGTAACTCGCGGTTTAGACGATTTCCCAAAAGTTGATTATAATATAAGAACAGCTTTAAATGCGCAATTAGATGCAGATGGTTTACAAGCCTTGCAAGATCAATTAAAGCAACTGGACCCAAAGTCTTTTGAGACTATTGCTATAGATAATCCACATCGTGTAATTAGAGCCTTAGAAATATGTATCGGTACAGGGCAACCCTATTCTTCTTTTTTAAATAAAAACAAAGACAACCGTCCGTTTAAGACCATTACTATTGGACTAAAAGCAGATCGTGAGATTATTTACGACCGTATAAATAGACGTGTCGATATCATGATGGCACAAGGTCTTCTAGAAGAGGTAAAACAACTTGAAAACAAGCAGCATTTAAACGCTTTAAATACCGTTGGCTATAAGGAGCTTTTCAATTACTTAAACGGAGAATATACACTAGATTTTGCAATTTCAGAAATTAAGAAAAACTCAAGACGTTTTGCAAAGCGCCAACTCACTTGGTTTAAAAGGAATGAAGAGACGTTATGGTTTGATTACGAAACATCAATCGAAACCATAATTCAAGATCTAGAAAAAAAGTTTTAAACCTATAAATTTAAAATTAGTGTACTTCGAGCTTCAAAATAATGTGTTTTCTCTTAAATAACCGACGTTTACTAAACATTCACCAATTATAAAGATATACGCTTTCATTAATTTAAAGGACGGATAAAAAGACTTAAATTAGCACTGATTTAGATATATATCACATTATATTTTCGATTCATATAAAAATATACGCTTTTATAAATCTCAATCCTTAAATTTTATATTGCCTGTTTTATCTAATAGATAATGATAAAAGTCATGTACTATATTTTTTATAATAACTAATTTTGCACCTTATTTAAATTAAACCAATGGAATTTTTAAACGCCACCTATTTAGCTCTTTTTTTAATTATTTGTATCGGTTTTATAATCGGTAATATAAAAATAAAAGGGATTTCGTTAGACGTCTCTGCTATTATTTTTGTCGCCTTACTTTTTGGACATTTAGGAGTTGAGCTACCGGATATTTTACAAAAAATCGGATTAATTTTATTTATTTACACCATTGGTCTGCAGGCAGGTCCTGGTTTCTTCGAATCGTTTAGAGAGAACGGTAAGAATCTTGTTATTATATCGGCTTTAGTTGTATTTACTGCAGCATTTATTACTTTCTTATCTATTCAATTTATGGGTATCGATAAGTCTATTGCTATTGGTTTAATGGCAGGCGCTTTAACAAGTACACCTGGTTTAGCTACAGCTATTGATGTTACACAATCGCCTTTAGCATCTATTGGTTACGGTATCGCTTATCCGTTTGGAGTTATTGGCGTTATTTTATTTGTAAAATTATACCCAAAAATATTCAGAATTAATTTAACAAAAGAAGAAGATAGTTACGAAGCAAAGGCACATGGTCACTTCGATACAATTGTTAGAAGTACATTTAAAGTAGATAATATAGGTGCTATTGGTAAAACGATAGAAGAGCTTCAAATTAGATCTATGACCAAAGGTGTTGTTTCTAGAATAAAACACAACAACAAGGCTTTTGTTCCTCGAAAAGATTCTATATTACATAAAGGTGATTATATACGCGTAGTTGGTACAGAAGAAGCTTTAAAACGCGTAGAGTTACTTATTGGCCCTAGAGCTGATGTAGAAATATCTTTAGGAGAAGATTTTGTTGTACAATCGTATTTAATGACTAAAACGTCTTTAGTTAATAAAACCTTAGGAGAATTAAATCTAAAAGATAATTTTAATGCCACGATTACTAGAATTAGAAGAAGTGGTATAGATTTATCTCCAAACAGCACTTTAAGACTTCAAATTGGTGATAAACTAATGATTTCTAGTCAGAAGAGCGGTGTGTCGCAAATATCCAATCTTATTGGCGATAATAAAAGTAAACTTTCAGACACAGACTTTTTCCCACTTGCTTTAGGTATTGTTATAGGTATTCTTGTGGGAGGCGTATCGATTTCTTTTGGGGATGCTTTTACCTTTAATTTAGGATTAACTGGAGGTATTCTAATTGTAGCGATGGTTTTAGGTAGAATAGGGAAAACAGGAAATATTCTTTGGGTAATGAGTGGAAATTCAAACCAGTTATTACGACAATTTGGTTTAATGTTATTCTTAGCTGTTGTAGGTACTAAAGCTGGAGCAACGCTTGTAGAAACGTATATGCTGTATGGTATTAAATTATTCTTAATTGGGGGGCTTATTACATTTGTTCCGATGCTTGTCGCCACAATAATAGCACGCATATTCTTTAAAATAAATACATTAACATTATTAGGAACCTTAACAGGCTCAATGACTAGTACGCCTGGATTAGCAGCAGTAGACACTATGACTAAAACAGATGCACCTTCGGTTGCTTACGCCACAGTGTATCCTATTGCCATGGTCCTTTTAATTATCTGTGCACAAATCTTAGGATTGTTATTATAGGTTAAATCGAACTTTTAGAATGTCCTATTAACGTCTTAAAAAGAGCAATAGCATTATAGTTTCAAAAATGTAAAACACATAACTTTTACGCATAAAAAAATCCAGCTAATAGCTGGATTTTTTTGTTATATTTAATACAGATTATCCATTTTGACTGTTTACTACCAAACGGAAACCTTCACCGTGAATGTTTAATATTTCTACATTTTCATCACCTTTTAAATACTTTCTTAATTTGGCAATGTACACATCCATACTTCTAGATGTAAAATAGTTATCATCTCTCCAAATCTTAGTCAACGCCAATTCTCTAGGCATTAAATCATTCTCATGTAAAGCTAACAAACGTAATAATTCGTTTTCTTTAGGAGATAATTTTATAGGATCCTCACCATTTAATTTTAAGAATCTTAGTTTCGAATTTAAATCGAAATTACCAATCTTAAATTCGAATTGCTTACTATCCGTAACTGTTTCCGAAGCTTTACGCTGTATAATAGCATGAATCTTCATTAATAGTACTTCACTATCAAAAGGCTTGTTTAAATAGTCGTCTGCACCAACTTTATAACCTCTTAATACATCTTCTTTCATCGCTTTCGCTGTTAAAAAAATAATAGGCACTTCTGTGTTTTTTTCTCTGATTTCTTTAGCTAGAGTAAACCCATCCTTATAAGGCATCATTACATCTAGGATACATAAATCGAAATCGTCCTTTTTAAACTTTTCGAAACCTTCCATACCATTTTTAGCATGGGTTACCTCGTAATCGTTCATCATTAAATAATCTTTAAGTACGGTTCCAAAATTTGGATCATCCTCTACTAATAATATTTTCTTATGTTGCTCGCTCATAACTTTTAAGATATTAATGGAAGTTTAACAATAAATGTACTTCCTTTTCCTTTTTCACTTTCCACCGAAATATGACCTTGATGATCATCTACTATTCGTTTTACATATGCAAGGCCTAGACCATGACCTTTCACATTATGTATGTTTCCTGTGTGTTCTCTATAAAACTTTTCAAAAACTCGTTTTTGTGCGGCTTTGCTCATTCCGCTACCTTGGTCTTTTATTTTTAATAATATACTATTTCCTACCGTCTCTGTGTACACATCTATTTTTGGTGCCTCTGGAGAGTATTTTATAGCATTATCTAACATATTAACTATAACATTTGTAAAGTGAGTCTCACTCGCTAATACTGAAGATTTTTCGGCATCTAAATGTAAATGTATAAAGCCTTGTCTATCTTCTACTATTAATTCGATGTGCGTAATTGCATCATGTACTAAGTCGTGTAAATCTGCACTATCCTTACTAATATTTAGCTCATTTTTTTCTAGCTTAGATATTCTTAATACATTTTCAACGTGTGCATGCATACGTTTATTCTCCTCTTTTATCATCTTAAGATAACGCATCACCTTTTCCTTATCATCTATTATCTTCGGATTCTTTATCGCATCCAATGCCAAATTAATAGTTGCAATAGGTGTTTTAAACTCATGCGTCATATTATTAATGAAATCATTCTTAATTTCTGAAATCTTACGTTGTTTTACCAATTGATATAAAGCACTCGTATATGCAATAATTATAATAGAAGTAAATAAGAAAGATAACAATGTCATAACCACTATAGACGACATGATAAACTTCTTTCCTTCTGGGAAATTGACCAATAATCTAAAGTTGTTCTGGCTATTTTCATTTGGAAAAATAGGAACACTAAAAGTTTTATCATCTTTCAATTCAAAGGCATCACTTTGCACTTTAGTCGCTAAATCGTTACTATATATAGCAAATTCATAATCGATATCTATATTATCTTCATGAAGTTTCTTGGTTAACAACCTTTTTATTTCTTCCTTTTTAACACGCTTATAAATTGGTGTTCTACTACTTGAAACTTTAAATGTTTCTTCAAAAATTTGCTTTTCAGCTTCATTAAATCGTCCCATTTTAGAAATACTTAAAACCGGGGTTACATTAACATTGTTTTCTATAATACTTTTATTACTATAAATTTTAGTTTCAGCCTTACCTATTAACCGAGTAATATTAATGCTATCTAAACCTATGTCAAAGATCGAAGACGACAACTTATAGTTCTCTTCTAAAATTCCACTTCTGTAAATTAAAGTTTCATCTGTACTTTCGTTTTGTATACTAAATAAAAGTTCCGTAATTGAGACACTATCTGGTTCTTTTTTTTGATTTATATATCGTTGATACTTTTTATAATATGTATTTAATTCGCGTTGTTCAATATCTTCAGACACATAGCTTAATGCCTTCTTTACATTAAACGTAAATTGTTTCTCTTCGTTCTCAACCGCATTTTTAATATATCGTGCTTGTACAAAGATGATACCTATTAGCGATAGGCTCATTAGTATCACTAACAATATAAACAATTTTTTACTCATCGTTCAAAATTAACATTTTAACATTTAGCTTTTTTAACATTTAACCTTACATTAACAAATTTGTTAAAATTGCTCTTTTATTTAATTTTATTAAGTATTGTGTTGTGAATTTCATCTACTTGGTCTTGCATATGGGACATCGTATCATTCACAATAACGAAGTCAGATTTTGATATTCTTTTAGCATCGTCCCACTGCTTATTCATTATAGATTCTATCTTTTCGACAGTGGTATTATCGCGTTTTAAGATACGCTCGATCTTAGTCGCTTTATCTAAAGTCACCGTAATAATAAAATCGCAAGACGTATCGGCACGGCTTTCAAACAAAATCGCAGATTCTTTTAAAATATACGCAGAATTCTGTTGGCTAACCCAAGTTTTAAAATGTGAAGCTACTCTGGGGTGTACTATCGCATTCATCTTTTCCAACAGTTCTTTATCGTTAAAAATAGCATCCGAAATAAACGGTTTATTTAAAACACCCTCTTTATACGTGTCTTCTCCAAACAATGAAATTAATTCCGATTTTATCTCTGGAGATTGCACCATAAGTAATTTGGCTTCGTCATCCGAAATGTACATGGGAATCCCGTACGTTTTATGAAACGCTCTTGCTACGGTAGATTTACCGCTACCAATACCCCCAGTGATACCAACAACTATCATTCTGTAATTATAAATTCTATTTTTTGCTGAATAATTTTCGCACTTTTAACTGTCCCTGGTTTTGCAACAAGTTCCGGTACTAAATACGACTGATTGTCTAAATGCTTTTCGTAATCGCATTCGACTTTAAAGTCCTTTTCCAGAACGTCTTTAAATCCACTTAAATTTGTATAATAAGAAACAGAGACTGATTTTGGATAATATTTTAAAGATAGGTTTTTTGGGACATTTTTTATAGTCACCGGAATATTAAATACGCCTTCGGTAAACGTTTCTACTTTGGCCGTTAAACGCACACTTTTATGAGAAAACTGAATATGATCCTTATTTTTAGGCAATTCTAATTTAAGAAATTGATTTATATTTAAATGCACATCTGTTAACTCCAGAGGGACCGTTTCGATTTGGGTTAATGCATTTAGTATTTTTTCGGGGCCAACAACATGAATCGTATCTGGTGTTATAGTGAATCCGTCTAAGACATCGTATCCTGGACTAAATTGAATCCTTTTATTCAAAACTACAGGAATATCCTTCGTTGCATTCTCATCGTATTTAAACTCCAAAACATCCGGAGAAATACTAATAAGCTCAACATCTTTATCGAATTGATCGTTAATTTTAGAATACGATCGCTGTTGATTCCATGAAAATGTAGAATCGGTTAGATTTAATTTATCCTCATAATCTACAGTTAACCTAGGATTAGATAAATAGTATCTTAAAAACTTAAAACCATATGTCTTTAGAGTCACGTTTAATTGTTGACTACTATCATTTAAAACCACAAACGTTTCTGGAATATTTACTATAGTTACAGAAAATGTAATGGTATTTGTAAATGTTCTAGACAGTTTATTTAGGATTAAAATAGTAAACGACAATGCAAGAAATAGAGCAAAAACATTTATTTTCTTACTACTAACAAATCTTAAAAACCTTGATTTAATATCTTTCATTTCTATAATTTAAAGAATAATTCTGGAAACACAAGTTTTGCATCTTTTTTTAATAGTTGAATAGTGACAAACGATTTTAAGAAGCCATAACCATAACCTTCAAACTGAATTAATATTGCTGGTATCGCGAGTACAGCCACTACTAAACTTTTAGATTGTATTAATGCAAAAAAGAATGCCAAAATAAAATACATAAGATAGCATAATAAAAACCATTTAAACTGAAATATATAAGCGACAATGGAAACTACCAAGCCTAGAGTAAATAGTGTTGGAAACCAATATGTAATTTTAGCTGTGTGTGGATGCCATGAATTTAAAATAGGACGAACCATTCCAAATTTATAAACCTGTTTATAAAATTTAGACCATGAAATACGACGCTTATGATACACAAAAGCATCTGCAATTAATTTGGTTTTAAATCCTAAAGCCCAAAGTCTTATCGATAAGTCGGGATCTTCTCCAGGATGAATCGTTCCAAACCCTTGAGACGCTTCGAAAGCAACTTTAGACAATCCCATATTAAAACTTCTGGGCTGAAATTTTCCAATCTGATTTTTACTTCCACGAATACCACCGGTAGTAATAAAAGACGTCATCGAAAAATTGATTGCTTTCTGTAACTTAGTAAATGAGGCATCTGCAGCATCTGGACCACCAAAACAATCTACGTATACTGCATTTAAACTTAAATCTACTTCACTTAAATAATTTGAAGGTAATACACAATCGGAATCTAAAATAATAAAATAATTACCTTTAGCATGCGTCATTCCGAAGTTTCGAGAATCTCCAGGGCCTGAATTTTCTTTAAAAAAATAAGCAATATTTAACCTGTCTTTAAAGGCATCGACAACCATTTCTGAAGTCTCGGTGGAGCCATCTTCGATGATTACAATTTCGAAATCTAAGGTGGTTTTTAGATTAACAAAACTCAGCAATAGTTCCTCAGTTTCCTCAGGACGATTATATACAGGAATAATAAAGGAATACTGTAATGGCATACACAAATGTAATTAAATGCATAAAAAAAGCCACCTTTTTAGGCGGCTTTTAAAAGACTTTATGAAGTCTGTTATTCTTTAGTTTCAGATTCTACAAAGGCTTCCATAACTTCGTTACTTACTCCCATATTACTAAATCCACCATCATTATACAAGTTTTGCAACGTAACACGTTTAGTTAAATCACTAAATAATGTAACCGTGTAATTAGCACAATCTAAAGCTGTAGCATTACCAAGTGGCGACATTTTATCTGCATAAGCAATAAAACCATCAAACCCTTTAACACCACTACCTGCAGTTGTAGGCGTTGGAGATTGAGAAATTGTATTTACTCTAACTTTTTTATCTTTTCCGAAGAAATATCCAAAACTACGAGCAACACTTTCTAAATATGCTTTATTATCGGCCATGTCGTTATAATCTGGAAACACACGTTGTGCTGCCATATAAGTTAAACCAACAATACTTCCCCATTCGTTCATAGCATCTGCCTTGTAAAGCGTTTGCATTACTTTATGAAAAGACATTGCAGAAACATCTGTTCCTTTTTTTGTGAATTCGTAATTTTGATCTGTATAGTGGTTTCCTTTTCTTACGTTAATTGACATTCCGATTGAATGTAAAACGAAATCAATTTTTCCGCCTAAAATCTCCATAGATTTTTCAACTAAATTTTGTAAATCTTCTACAGAAGTCGCGTCTGCAGGAATAATTTGAGATCCTGTTTTTTCAGCCAATTCATTTATTTGCCCCATTCGCATTGCTACAGGTGCATTGGTTAAAACAAATGTTCCTCCTTCTTCATGAACACGTTCTGCAGTTTTCCAAGCGATTGAATTTGCATCTAATGCTCCAAAAATGATTCCTCTTTTTCCCTTTAATAAATTGTATGACATATTTTTTTTATTCTAAATTTAACTTTGCCTAGGACTAAATCCTAGAATCAACAAAGTTAATAAAACTTTTTATTCTATTAATAATTCATTTTTAGTAATAATTGTAGCGTCTTCTCTAACCCAATTCCCATTGCTATAAACAAGTATACCATATGTATTATGATAAAGCTTCTGCCCTTCTATGGCGCTATCTATCGGAGGGAATACAAAATCAGGAATACATTCTCCCTCAGAATAAATACCACTACAAGTGCCTTCATCATCGCCATCACAACTACTAAAGGTTAAAAATAACCCAAAAACAAACAGTAGCATGAAGGACTCTTTCATCTTAAATCGTGTTAGTTTAATAATTGCTTGGCATGTGCTATAGCAGAACTTGACAATTCTAATCCGCCTAACATTTGTGCTATTTCTACAATACGATCTTCACCTTTTATTACGATTAGATTTGTAGTCGTAATCTGGTTTACATCTTCTTTATAGACTTTTAAATGTGTATCTCCTTTTGCTGCTACTTGAGGTAAATGTGTAATTGCAAACACCTGCATACTGTTACTCATTTGCTTCATAATTACTCCCATTTTATTCGATATTTCACCAGAAACTCCAGTATCAATCTCGTCGAACATTATAGTTGGTAATTGCATATATTTGGATAACACCGATTTTATAGCCAACATAATTCGGGACAATTCTCCACCCGACGCGGCTTTATTTAATGCTTTAAAAGCCCCACCTTTATTAGCTGAAAACAGAAACTGTAAATCGTCTTTCCCATTGGAATGAAACTCTGAAGCCTCTTTTAAAGTGATTTCAAACTGGGCATTTGGCATTCCTAAATCGGCTAATAATGTTTCTAATTGCGATTTTAAAGTTGGAATAACTCCATTACGTTTGGTATGAATTGTTTTCGCTAATGCATTTAAAGCCTTTTCAATCTTAGCAATTTCAGTTTTTAATTTCTGAATGTTTTTATCTAGATTTTCAGTCACGCCTACTTTTTCATCTAAAGCGTTCTGAATCTCTAGTAATTCTGAAATTTCTGAAACCAAGTGTTTTTTCTTCAAATTATGAAGCAGTTGTAATCTTGAATTCACAACTTCTAAACGACTCGGATCTGCTTCTAGAGCATCTTCCGAAGCTTCTATTTCTGTAAAAATATCGTATAATTCGATAAAATTACTATCTATTCTATCGTATAAATCTTTATACTTCTGAGAGAATGATGCAATCTTACTAAAGTTTGTTTTTATTTCGGTAAGAATGGCTAACCCTCCTATTTGCTCGTCACTTAATAACTGATGAGAAGCGCCAATCTTTTCTTTAATCGCTTCAATATTATCAAGCGTTTCGTATTCTTCTTCTAAAGATTCAAACTCGCCAACAACCAATTTAGCATCAATCAATTCCTGTAATAAAAACGAATTGTATTCATGTTCCTTATTCGCTTCTGTTTGAAAATCTAACAGTTTTTTTAATTCTTTCTGAAGAGATTTATAGCTTTTTAACTGACTTTTATAATCAACTAAAGGTTCTTCAACCTTTGCTAAAGCATCAATAACCTGAAATTGAAATGCATCGTCTGTAAGCTGCATGGTTTGATGTTGCGAATGAATATCGATTAAACGCTCGCCTAATGCTTGTAAACTACTCACAGTAACTGGAGAATCGTTTACAAATGCACGAGATTTACCCGAAGGTAAAATTTCGCGACGAATGATAGTTTGTGGTTCAAAATCTAAATCTTCCTGTTCGTAAACAGCCTCTAAATTGTAGTTTGAAACATCGAAAACAGCTTCAATAATACACTTCTGAGTATCGTCTTTTAAAGACGATAAATCTGCGCGTTTACCTAGAATTAACGATAATGCACCAAGTAAAATAGATTTACCTGCACCGGTTTCTCCAGTGATAATGGTAAAACCAGAATTAAAATCTGCCTGTAAATCGTCGATTAAGGCATAGTTTTTTATAGATAGGGATGTAAGCAATGTGATTGAGGTGCTTTAGATTTGTAAATCAAAGGTAATTTAGATTTAAGTCGTAATCAAATTAAAACTTAATATTTCTCCATTTACTAGAATATGTAGGAGCTACATTATTTAATACGCTAACCATATCGGAAACATTTACACTAGGTCCGTCGGAATAGATCTCTGCTATTTCATCGCTTTTTGCATCGAAAAACACACGTAACAAAAACGAGTTTGGCCTGCGATTATTCATGGTCTGAAATAGTTCTACAGCAGATGCTATATTTTGTTTTCCCGACTTCACATCGGTACTCATAGCATCTAAACCATCTCTATGATACGTATACATAACCTCGCGATATTCCTTATACGTTGGCGATAACATATTATCGATTAAATTATATCTCGTTTGTAAACCGTCTGCTAACTTCCAGCCTTTATATCCTTCTTGCTGCGAATAATTTACAATAGTTTGTGCTTGGTTTAAATATTCATCGCCACCTTTTAATTTAAAGCTGTCTGCATCTTGACCAAGAATCATATACACATGATAAGCTAAAACAGATACTAAATTAGACTCGTATTGTGTTGGACTAAAATTAAGATTCTGAAATTCGACATAATTAAATGTAAAATTCTGATCGTTAAAATTATAGACAGGAGAGCTATACGAAGAGCCATAAACCGGTCTAGAAGATTGTACTTGTATGCTGGCTTTAAAGACATCGCTAGCATATTCATTTATAATAATAACCATACTACAGTTAATACGTTCGGTCACTTTAAAACCTCTTGTGGTCCACTGTGTATTATTAACAAATTCGTTAAGTTGCTTCTCTAATGTTTGAAATACTTGAACATTTTCATTTCCTGTTTGCTGTGCATTAACCACAACCTTACAGTTTAACTCCTGAGCGGTTAAGCTAAGAGAAATACATAAAAACAATACAAATAATATATTACGCATGTAGTCGATTTAATATTTCGTTAAATATATCTTGAGCAACGTCTGCCTTCGATTTTAAAACAAATTCAGTAATGTTTTCATCAGCATTAATAAGCGTTACTTTATTGGTATCCGATTTAAAACCTGCGCCTTTATCATTTAATGAATTCAGAACAATTAGGTTTAAATTTTTACGCTTTAATTTCCCTTTAGCATGCTCAAGTTCATTATTCGTTTCTAAAGCAAAACCAACTAAAAACTGATCCGTTTTTATAGCTCCCAAGGAAGCCAAAATATCTTTAGTTTTCTCTAGTTCTATGTTTAACGTATTATCGTCCTTTTTTATTTTCTGAAGTGCAACTTCTTTTGGTCTATAATCTGCTACAGCTGCCGCACAAATAGCAATATTGACATCTTTAAAATGTGTATGCGCTTGCTCGTACATGTCCTGTGCACTAATTACATGATTAATATTAACTGCACTGTGTTGAAGTAATTGATTGGTAGGACCTGAAATTAAAATAACCTCAGCACCAAGATTAGCGGCTGTTTTTGCTAACTCAAACCCCATTTTACCACTAGAATGATTTCCAATAAATCGAACAGGATCTATAGCTTCGTAAGTTGGCCCAGCAGTAATCATTACTTTTTTACCATATAAGGGTAAATTTCCAAGAATATGATTCTCGATAAACGATACGATATCTTCAGGTTCGGCCATACGACCTTCCCCGACTAAACCACTAGCTAATTCACCAGAAGTTGCAGGTATCATAATGTTTCCAAAACCTTGTAGTGTTTCGAAAGACTGTGTTGTAGAGGGATGTTTAAACATATCTAAATCCATCGCGGGAGCAAAATACACAGGACATTTAGCCGACAAATAAGTTGCTAACAATAAATTATCGCTAGTGCCATTGGCCATTTTAGACATGGTATTTGCAGTAGCAGGAGCAATAACGAAGATATCTGCCCATAGGCCTAAATCGACATGACTATTCCATACCGCATTCTCATCGTCTTCATTATAAAACGAAGACACCACAGGATGTTTAGATAAGGTAGATAAGGTTAAGGGAGTTACAAAATCAATAGAAGCAGGTGTCATAACGACTTTAACGTTAGCACCTGCTTTTATAAACAACCTTACTAATGAAGCTGTCTTGTAAGCAGCTATACCTGCACTAATGCCTAACAGTATGTTTTTGCCGCTTAATATTGACATAGCTTATGATTTACTGAACGTCTTCGTCAGTGTTTCTGTAATATACTTTGTTGTCTAACCACTCTTGAACTGCTAAAGCGTGTGGCTTAGGTAATTTTTCGTAGAATTTTGAAACTTCAATTTGTTCTTTATTTTCAAAAATCTCTTCTAAACTATCGTTATACGTTGCAAACTCCTCTAATTTTTCAATTAGTTCTTTTTTAATCTCAGTGTTAATCTGATCTGCACGTCTAGAAATAATAGAAATTGCTTCATATATATTCCCTGTCGGTTCGTCAACTTTGTTTCTGTTATACGTTATTGTATTAACAGGAGCATTGATTTTTTTTAAATCCATTATATTAACTTTTAGTGCTGTAATTTTTTAATTCTTCTACTATCTCTTCGTGCATTTTACCTGCGCGATCTAAATATTGGGTTTCTGAAAACCCAGTCATTAAATCTTTATAATATCTGTCTGCAGATTCCAAACGTTCTTCTTTTTTACGTTCGATACTTCTAATTGCTAAATTAAAAGATGAATCGAATCTATAATACATAGCATCTTCTCTTAAAGAAGACCCTGGGAATTGAAACAAAAAATTATCAAACGATTTGATTGATGCTTTATAATCTGATATCGTATTGTATTGTTTTGCTATTTCGAATGCTTTGCGTTCTAATTTCCCGTCTAATTCTTGAATGAAACTGCTCGCTTCAGCTAAGTATTCAGACTTTGGAAATAAGTTTATAAATAACTGTAATTTTTCTATAGCTACTTTTGTCTCCGTCTGGTCTTTACTAAAAACAGGAGATCTCATATAATAACTCTTTGCACTTAAAAATGAAGCTTCTTCTAGCTTCTCACTTTTAGGATACGAATCTGCAAAACGCTCAAACTGATAAGAAGACGCAAAATAGTCTCTCATACCGTATTGTGTTTGTGCATACATAAACATTAATTTCTCTGCCTGAGGCTTACCGCGGTAACTTGGTACAATTTGAGAAAACAATCTATTTGCTTTAGAGAACTCACCTTCGTTATAAAGTTGTTCCCCTAATTTAAATTTTGGTCCAATGTCTGTTGCTTTTAGTGTTTGTTGATATTCACTACATGAGCTTAAAACAATAAACGCGAATAAAATGTATAAATATTTCTTCATAGTTTTTAAACAGAATGCAAAATTAAGCTATTCTAATTGATTTTAAAAATATTATTTTTTAGCTAAAATAAAGGTTGTAATTAGGTTACAATTAGCTTTAAGTATATTTTAACTTTTAGACGCTACCTTAAAAAACAAGCGTGCGCTCACTAAGTAAACACACGCAAAGTAATATCGTATTAAAGTGTTTCTACAAACGCTTTAATTTTATCTTTTAACGCTGGAGTTGCTTCTACCAAAGGCAATCTCACGTCTGCACGACATAAGCCTAAAGCTTCGTAAACCGCTTTTATTCCTGATGGATTATTTTCTTCAAAGATATAACCAATCACATCCATTAATTTAAAATGAATCGCATAAGCTTCCTTGGCTTTACCTTCTAATCCTAACTTAATCATTTTAGAAAACTGAGCAGGGAATGCTTGACCAATTACAGAAATGACACCAGAACCTCCAGCTAAAAGCACTCCTAAAACTAAATCGTCGTCTCCAGAAATGATTAAAAAATCTTCGGGTTTATCTTTTAAAAGCTTTAAATATTGACCAATATTATTACCAGCTTCTTTAACTGCAACTATATTTTTAAAATCGTTAGCTAATCTAATGGTTGTTTCCGGCAACATATTAGACGCTGTCCTTCCTGGTACATTATATAAAATGACAGAAACAGGACAAGCTTCTGAAATTGCTTTAAAATGCTGATAAACGCCTTCTTGCGTTGGCTTACTATAATAAGGTGATACCGATAAAATCGCTTCAATCCCACTTAAATCTGTAGACTTAATTTCTTCTATAACAGCAGCAGTATTATTTCCTCCAATTCCTAAAACTAATGGTAATCGTCCGTTGTTTGCTTTAGAAATGGTTTTAATTACAGCTTGTTTTTCTTCTTTAGTAACTGTTACACTTTCTCCGGTAGTTCCCATTATAACCAAATAATCGGTACCGTTTTCAATATTAAAATTAACAATATTTGTTAGTGCTTCGTGATCTATACTAAGATCTGCCTTAAAAGGTGTAACTAGAGCAACTCCAGTACCCATTAATTTACTATTCATCTTTTTAAATTCTTTTTAATAAACTTAAGTACTTTAAAAGCTCTGCTTTAAATACCTCTATCGCATCCAGATTTACATTAATAATTAAATCGTTCAACCGTTGTTCTTCTTGTAAAACCCCTATCTTAAAATCGGCTTTCGATACTGCTGTAAGCATTTTAAGATCTAAATTATCTGTAAAATAATAACTAATCAAAGCATCAAAACTCGTATTTAAGAACGCTTCTAATTCGCTATTCTTAATCTTCCCTCTCCAACCGATATCCATTGCAGAAAAACAAGAATAATCTTCACGTTCTTTAATAAGATTCGCCGTTGTAAAGGTGATTAATTGAAATTTACTAGGGTTAATATTTAAAAGTTTAGATATAGACTTTAAGGCTTCGAGGTTAGTAAATTCATCAATATTTACGATAACTCCCAAACTTTCAATAGGTTTTGAAACGTTGGAAACCGTACGATTTACTAACAATTTATTAAAATACTTTTTATTAGATTTTTCCTTAAAACCTTTTAAAATCATTTATATTTAAACTTTCGTGCAAATGTAGAAAAACTATACCCATACTTAGTAAAATTTATAAGTTTAATTATGATTTTTAAACAATTAATTATTGCCTTATCTCTCATGTTTTTGGCAAGTTGCAAAACAAACACTTTAAACTTGGCAAAAATTGAAGGCAAACAAATTCCTGTTTCCGAAGAAATAATTCCAGATCCCACAATAACTGACTTTATTAAACCGTACCATGATCACGTGGTTAAAACATTAGATAGTGTGTTGGCCTACGCTCCAGAGTCTTACTTAAAAACAAATGGAACGTACAATACTGCAATTGGAAACTTAATGGCCGATATTGTTTACGAGCAATGCAATCCCATTTTTAAATCCCGTTCTGGTTACGATATAGATTTTGTAATTCTTAATCACGGTGGTATTCGCGCCCCAATATCTAAAGGTGATATTACACTTAAAACCGCTTATGAAGTCATGCCCTTTGAAAACAGCATTGTTGTAGCCAGTATAAAAGGAAAAAATGTAAATGAAGCGATGCAGTATTTAAGTCAAGCTAAGCGACCTCATCCTGTTTCTCAATTAAAATTGGTTATAAATTCCGATTTCGATATTACTGAAGCTAAAGTAAAAGGTGAAACTATAGACGAAAACAAAACCTATTACGTGGCGACCAATGATTATTTATATAATGGAGGCGACCATATGACATTTTTTCAACCCAATGACAGTCTTTACGTTTTGAATTATAAATGGAGAAATGCGCTTATCGATTATTTTACAAAAGTAGACACGATTAAACCGGTGATAGACGATAGATTTATCCAATTAAAATAAATAAAGTGATATGAAACGTAGAGATTTTATACAACAATCTACAGTTGCAACCTCTTTAGTTGCCTTAGGAGGATTAAGCTTATCCTCTTTTACAACAGCACCTACAACTAAAAAAATCACCATTTTACACACTAACGATGTCCACAGCCACATAGATCCATTCGGTCCTAACGAAGGAGATAGAGCAAATAAAGGTGGTGTTGCAAGACGCGCAAGTTTAATAGATAAATTTCGTATAGAAAACCCAAACACATTACTTTTAGATGCTGGAGATATTTTTCAAGGCACACCTTATTTTAATTTTTATGGCGGTGAATTGGAATTTAAATTAATGAGTAAACTAAAATACGATGCTGCTACTATTGGAAATCACGATTTCGACAATGGTGTCGCTGGGTTATATGCACAATTACCACATGCAGAGTTTCCGTTTTTAATTTCTAACTACGACTTCTCGAACACCGTAATGGATACGCATACCAAGCCCTACAAGGTCTTTATAAAAGACGGAATTAAAATAGGTGTGTTTGGTTTAGGTATAGAATTAGACGGACTTGTAGATCCTGCTATGTACAAAGAAACAAAGTATTTAGATCCTGTAGAAAGCGCACAGGAAATGACACGTATTCTAAAAGAGCAAGAACACTGTGATTTAATTATTTGTTTATCCCATATGGGATATCAATATAATATTGAAGGGAAAATTAGTGATCTAAAACTTGCTGCTATTACAAAAGATATCGATTTAATTATTGGCGGACATACACATACCTTTTTAGCAAAGCCAACATTGGTAAAGAATCTTGAAGATAAAACGACTCTTGTAAATCAGGTAGGTTGTTACGGAATTAATCTAGGGAAAATAGATTTCTACTTTGACAGCAACAAAAACAAAGCCGCAGAAGGCGTGTCTATTGTGGTTTAACAAGACCTTTTCAATATTAAAATTATAAGAGCGCATTTATAGCGCTCTTTTTTTTACGCTATTCAATTTAATCGCACTTTAATCCCCCTATTGAATGGCTTTAAATGTGAGGGCTTCCTTTTTAACAGGGTAAATTGCAAAAAGATAAAAACACAAGAAACCTACAAGAATAAGTAGAAAACATATAACGTTTAAAATAACAACATCTGAAGGGTAAAAGATAGCATATTGAATAACCTCTGAAAACACTACACATAAACTCCCTACAAATAAAAGCATTGCCCTCTTGTTTTCTCTATATAGGTAATTTATAAAAGACACATTTAATAGAATTAAAACAACCAAATTGTATACAAACTCAAGTAACATTGACATCATTGTTTCTCTTAAAAGCGGATCATCCTCGGTAGGAAATTTTTCTATAATATTAGAAGTCTCTCTAAAAAAATATTCGCTAGAAAAATCATTACTCCACAAGTTATACAACACATAAGAATTTAATAGAACTAAAATTATAATGGTAAGATTAAATCTAGGCACAACCCCCTTAAAAGGGATTTTTTTTGAAACCCCATAAATTAAAAAAACATACGCGGTTATAAATAGAAGATTCGAGACATAGTAATTTAAATATTTATGTATACCACTAACACCTCCTAAAACAAAAAGATAAGCAAGGGAATACAAAACTAAAAAAGTTGTAAAATAAGGTGTTTTTCGCTTGCAAGTTATCAGATAAAAAACAGAAATAACAGGTACAACTAGAGCCATTGCTGCTTCTGAATATTCAAAAAGTGATGCATATTCTGCAACCACATATAGCACACTTAACAAAAATAATAAGATTAATAAATAATGTGTTTTTCTCATAAATTCACTAGCTTCTATCTCACAATTATAAACAACATCCGTTTTACATTTAGAATAATAATGTACAAATGTAGTATAACTTGTTAAATAAGAATAAATTATATTCTTGACACAAGAATTTTAAAACACACAACCTTCAAAGAATTTTCACCAAAATTCTTCAAGTTTCAAATAACACTGAACCAATAAATTCCTTTTTAGTTCAAATACGCAAACTTAAACCATCAATCAAAAAACTGATTTACAAATACATAACCTCTAAATATACAAATCCAGATAGTGACCCTCAATTATTTAGAATCTTAAAGTCCTTATTGGTTTCTTAAAATAAAATGTTCTGTTTGTAATAAAAGAAAGCGTAAATTATTTTATACTCCAGACTCAATTTGTAAAAAGATGTCGCTCATTTTTATGAATTTGAAGACTATTTTACTAGAAATCGTATGCCTTGGGATGGCTGTAAGTCATCAAGGTCTTCTCGAAGTAGATCTGCAGAGAATCAGCTAAAGACAGTCCTAATAGACTATTTTGCTAGCCAGTCTATGCTATATTTTAGTTATAAAGGGTATGTTGTTTGGTTGGTAAATAGAGTCCTAAAACACTTTGATTTTCATAAAACTTTCGTTAAGGACACTCATAATTTAAAGAATATTTATCTTTTAAATATCAACTTGATTTATTCACGCATAGCACTATTAAAATGGATATTCCAATGAGAAAATCAACAAAATGATAATAAGCAACCGTGTGATTTAAGAAAGTCTAGAAAAAGAATTAAAACATTATTCTCACAACTTTGTGATCAGTTCACGATTCTTAGGAATTACACCAAACCTTTTGAGGGTTTTAAAACCAGAATACTATACAAAATAACAGCAATAACTATAATTCAATTCAGCAATAAATTTCACTTTAATAGAAATATAATATGACCTAAATCTACAACGGATAATGACCACTCTAAAAAGACTAAAGACCAAACGCAGGCTTGGATTTCACCTATAAATCCTAAACCAAAAAAGATGTTATACGCCTTTAAAAGTTTGCTTTTCTACTGTGCTCCTATTAATTGCAAAAAGATAAAAGCAAAGAAATCCTGCAAGAATTAAGAGATAACAGATAATATTTAATTCAACCACTTCTGAAGGATAATAGATAGCATATTGAATGACCTCTGAAAACACGACGCATAATGTACCGATAAATAAAAGGGAAGCCCTCTTATTTTCTCTATATAAATAATTTATAAAAGATACATTCAATAGAATTAAAATAACCAAATTGTATGAGAACTCTAAAATAAGAGATATTATACTTTGTTGAGAAGGAGCAACATCTTGCTCTTTAACAGTTTCTAAAGCATCAGATGTTACCCTAAAAAAATAATCTCTAGAAAAATCATCGCTAAATAAAGCATATAACACATAAGAATTTAATAGCAATAGTATAATAATTGTAAAACTAAATCTAGGCACAACGCCTCTATAAGGAATGCCTTTTAAAACTCCAAAAATCAAAAACACATACGCTATTATATAGAAGACGTTACTTAAATAATAATTTAGGTCTTGATGTATATCCTTAGTATCTACAAAGACTAAAAGATAAGCAAGAGAGTACAGGACTAAAAAGCTCGTAAAATAGAGCCTTTTATGCTCACAGGTAATCAGGTAAAAAACAGAAATAACAGGTACAACTAGGGCTGTTGCTGCTTCTGAATATTCAAAAAGTGACGCATACTCTGCAACCACATATAATACACTTAACAAAAATAATAGTATTAATAAATAATGTATTTTTCTCATAAATTTACTAGCTTCTATCTCACAAATACAAACAACAGCCGTTGTACATATATAGTGATAATGTACAAATGTAGTGCAACCTGTTAAATAAGAATACATTTTATTCAGGACACAATGATTTTAGAACACATAACGCTCAAACAATTTTCACCAAAATTCTTCAAGTATTAAATAGCATTGAACCAATAAATTCCTTTTTAGTTTACATACGCAAACCTAAATTATCAGACAAAGCATTGATTTATAAAAACCTAACCTTTGAATTTATGGGTATAGATAGCGAATCTCAATTATTTAGAATCTTAAAGTCCATATTGGTTTCTTAAAATAAAATGTTCTGATTATAATAAAAGGAAGCGTAAATTATTTTATACTGAAGACAAAACGCAGACTTGGATATTAACAATAAGTCCTAAACCAAAAAAAGATATTATACCTCCTTAAAAGTTTGATCTTCCATTTTGATGCTTTGAATTGCAAAAAGATAAAAGCACAGAAATCCGACAAGCATCAATAAATAGCACACGATATTTAATATAACCACATCTGAAGGATAATAGATAGCATATTGAATTAGTTCTGAAAACACGACACATAGTGTGCCGATAAATAAAAGAGAAGCTTTCTTATTTTCTCTATATAAATAATTTATAAAAGAGACATTTAATAGAACTAAAATAACCAAATTGTAAGAAAACTCTAAAATAATAGATACTATACTTTCTTCCAAAGGAACACTAGCTTCCTCTTTAACAGTGACCAATGTATCAGAGGTTACTCTAAAGAAATAATCTCTAGAAGTTTCCCAATTTAATAATGTAAATAGCACATAAGAATTTAATAGCAATAGTATAATAATTGTAAGATTAAAGCGAGGTACAACACCTTTAAAAGGAATATCTTTTAATACTTCAAAAATTAAAAACATATAGGCTGATATATACAGGATATTACCCAAATAGTAATGAAAATGTTCATACACACTACTAATATCTACAAAAATTAAAAGATGAGCCAGAGAATACAAAACTAAAAAGCTAGTAAAATAAGGCATTTTATTTTCGCCAGTAATCAGGTAAAAGACAGAAATAACGGGTATAGTTAGTGCCGCTACCGCTTCAGAATAAGCAAAAAGAGAAGCATATTCCGTAACCACATATAACACACTTAATAACAATAATAGTAATAATAAAAAATGTATTTTTCTCATAAATCCATTAACTTCAACTTTACAAATATAAGCATCATGTCTCTTTGTTTGCAAGTATAGCTAATACTCAACTAATTATTAGTAAATTATACAACTTTTAATAGTGAAAGAAAATCATTCTCCGATAAAATTTCAATACCAAGCTCCTCTGCTTTCGTACGTTTGCTTGGTCCCATTTTGTCTCCAGCAATAACAAAAGTTGTTTTAGAAGAAATTGAACTTCCTACTTTTCCGCCATTGTCTTCAATCATTTTTTTAAGATCATTACGAGACACGGTTGTAAAGACTCCCGAAACCACAAATATCTTTCCAGCTAACGAGTCAGACTGATTAGCTAATGCTTCTTCCGAAATTTCTAAAGTAACACCGAAACCTTTTAACCTATCAATAATATTTTGATTTTGTTCTGATTGAAAAAACTCCACAACACTCTTTGCTATCTTTATTCCAATTTCATCAACATTTACTAAAACTTCTTCTGTAGCTTCTGCAATCTTATCGATGAATTTAAAATGCTTTACAAGTTTTTTAGCAACCGTTTCTCCAACATATCGAATTCCCAATGCATACAAGACACGCTCAAAAGGGACTTGTTTAGACTGCTCAATACCCTTAATTAAATTATCTGCACTTTTCTCTGCCATACGTTCTAATGGCAAAACATCTTCTTTTTTTAATTCGAATAAATCTGAATAATTATGAATTAATCCTGCATGTACCAATAATGCTACCGTTTCTCCTCCCAAACCATCAATATCCATTGCTTTTCTTGAAATAAAGTGCTGAATTCTACCAATAATTTGTGGTTTACATCCGTTATAATTCGGACAATAATGCTGTGCTTCTCCTTCTTGTCTCACCAATTCTGTTTGACATTCTGGACAATGCGTAATATAGGCTGTAGGTTTAGAATCTGCTGGACGTTGTGTTAGATCGACTGCAATAATTTTAGGGATAATTTCCCCTCCTTTTTCTACAAACACCTCATCACCTTCACGTATATCTAATTTCGCTATCTGATCGGCGTTATGCAAAGACGCACGTTTAACCGTGGTTCCTGCTAATTCTACAGGCTCTAAATTGGCTACAGGTGTTATCGCTCCTGTACGCCCTACTTGATATGTAATTTCGTTTAATCGTGTAGATACTTGCTCGGCTTTAAACTTATAAGCAATTGCCCAACGTGGTGCTTTCGCGGTATATCCCAGCTCGTCTTGATGCTGAAAACTGTTCACTTTTATTACAACACCATCCGTTTCGTAAGGTAAATCGTGTCTATGTACATCCCAATATTCTATAAATTCGAAAACACCATCTATAGAATCTACTAGCTTAGCTACATTTGGCACTTTAAACCCCCAGCTTCTCGCTTGATCTAAACTTTCTTTTTGTGACTGAATATTTAAATTTCGGCCAATTATATTATAAAGTAAACATTCTAACGGACGCTTAGCAACTTCACTACTGTCTTGTAATTTTAAACTTCCTGAAGCTGTATTTCTCGGATTTCGATAAGGCTCCTCGCCAATTTCAATCCGATCTTCGTTCATTTTATTGAAACCGTCAAAAGGCAACACGATTTCTCCACGAATATCGAATTTCTCAGGAAAATCACCTTTTAATTGTAATGGTACCGATTTTATAGTCTTGATATTTGCTGTCACCTCATCCCCTTGTACACCATCGCCACGCGTTACTGCTTTAGTCAGTTTTCCATTTTCATAAGTTAAACTTATGGAAGCCCCATCGTATTTTAATTCACAAGTATAAAACACATCGCCATCGACCATTTTTTTAACGCGTTGTTCCCAAGCCAATAAATCGTCTTTGGAATACGAATTATCTAAAGAATACATACGATAATCATGAACTACGGTATTAAAGTTTTTGGTTATTGTACCTCCCACTCGATGGGTAGGCGAATTAACATCAAAAAACTCAGGGTGTTTAGCTTCTAGGTCTTGAAGTGTTTTAAGTTTCATATCGAACTCAAAATCACTAATATCACTTTCGTCTAAAACGTAATATTTATAATTATAATCGTTTAATTGGTCTCTTAATTGCTGAATCTGTGTTTCAATCGTCATACTTACAATCTGTCTTTATTTAACCATTTAGGAGCTGGTAAAGGCTTATAATTATTCATTTTTTCTAACAATCCGACTACAGTATCATCAACTACAACGGCATCTAAAATCTCTTGTTTCAAAAACCCACGTTCCACCATGGTTTTAAAATACGCTATTAAATGATCGAAAAAACCATTAATATTTAAAATACCTATAGGTTTTATATGAAGTCCTAATTGTCCCCAAGTCGCAATTTCAAAAAACTCATCCATTGTACCAAAGCCTCCAGGAAGGACCATAAACCCATCAGATTTTTCATACATGATTACCTTTCGCGAGTGCATATTATCGGTTACTATTAATTCCGATAGCTCAGGATGTACAATTTCCTTAGTTTCTAAAAACCCTGGAATAATCCCTAACACATCACCTTCATAATCTAAAACACCACGAGCTACCTCGCCCATAATTCCGATTTTAGCGGCACCATAAACTAAAGTAATTTCGCGCTCGGCCAAGCCTTTACCTAAGTGATAGGCTTCAGATTTAATTTTCGAATCGGTTCCTTCGCTCGAACCACAAAAAACAGCTATAGATTTCATATCTTTTTTATGCCTTTAATCATTCTATTTCTTTTAAACATATCTTTTCTCAGTTCCACTGCCTTAAAATGATGTTCTATTAATAAGGCCACCATTTCTTCTCCTAAAAACTCATTGATTTCGAAGAATAACAGACCGCCTTCTACCAAATTAATTTTTGCAAATTCTGAAATTACTTTATAGAATTTTAGCGGATCGTGATCTTCTACAAATAAAGCCTGATGTGGTTCATGATTTAGCACATTCGCTTTCATTTGAAGTTTTTCTTGTTCACGCACATACGGCGGATTAGAGATAATAATATCAAATGGTAACGAGAAATCTGAAACTAAAGTTGGATCGACATTCAAAATGTCGGCCTGAATAAAATTAACTGTTACGTTATTTAATTCCGCATTGTGTTTTGCAACACCTATGGCATCTTCAGAAATATCGACTCCAAAAACATTAGCGTTTTCAAAGTGTTTTGCTACCGCAATAGCAATGCAACCACTCCCCGTCCCGATATCTAAAATACGTAACGGTTCTTTAATTTTATCTAATCCCGATTCTATAATCCACGCCACTAATTCTTCGGTTTCTGGTCTAGGAATTAACACTGCATTATTCACCTGAAATTCCAAACCAAAAAACTCAGTCGATTTTAATACATACTGAATAGGTTCATGTTTCTTTAAGGATTCTAAAGCCTCTAAAACAGGAATCGCATCTGCTTCCGAAATACGATATTCAGGTTCCAAAGCAAGCGTAATGCGTTTGAAGTTGAAATAATAATCGCAAATCATAAAAAAGAAATGGTCTACTTCTGGTTTTTCATAGTCAGCATCTAATGCCTCGTGAAATGTATTTTGAATATCTTTTAGTCTCATAAATCTTTTATCATCCAAATCGTACACGAATAATGTCCTGTATCGCCCATTGGTCCGTCGATATATTCAAATCCCGATTTCTCGTATAAGCGCATCGCCGATTTCATATAAGGTAGTGTTTCGATATAGCACCGTTTAAATCCTAAATCTCTAGCTTTTTGCAAACAGGTATCCATCATAGCTTTTCCTGCTCCTTGACCTCTAGCTTCCTCTAAAAAGTACATTTTTTGCAATTCGCAAATATCATCTTCTCCTTTTAGAGGCCCAATTCCAGCTCCACCAATAATTTTTTCATCAGTATCGACCACAAAATACTCAGAATTTTCAGTATTGTAGGTTTCAGACATATCATCTAAAGCCTTGTCTTCGTAGGCCGTTCCAACTTTAGGCACACCAAACTCAATCAATACGGTACGAATTAGCGCTGCGACTTGCTGATTATCTTTTGTTTGAATTTCTCTTATCACGAAATGGGTCATCCTCGTTTTTAATCTTATTTTTGTGCCGTGAAGATACATGAAAAATACATAAATCGCTGTATAGAAATTGCCAAAAACGGACTTGGAACTACACGACCAAACCCAATGGTAGGCTGTGTAATTGTAGTTAACAACACCATTATTGGCGAAGGATTTACAAGCCCTTACGGCGGACCTCATGCCGAAGTAAATGCGATTCAATCGGTTACAGATACATCGCTTTTAAAACAAGCTACTTTATATGTTACTTTAGAACCGTGTTCTCATTTTGGAAAAACGCCACCTTGTAGCGACCTCATTATAAAACATAATATTCCAAAAGTGGTAATTGGTACTATAGACGATAATTCGTTAGTTGCTGGACAAGGGATAAAAAAATTAAAAAACTCGGGATGCGACGTTACTGTTGGTATTTTGGAAGCTGAATGCAAAGCACATCACAAACGTTTCTTTACGTTTCACAATAAAAAAAGGCCATATATTATTTTAAAATGGGCAGAATCTGCCGATGGCTTCCTATCTCCAAAAACTAAAGACGAGCAAAAACCGGTATGGATTACAAATATGTATTCTAGGCAATTGGTACATAAATGGCGCGCCGAAGAGCAAGCCATTTTAGTTGGAGGCAATACCGTTTTACAAGACAACCCAAGTCTAACCATTCGAGACTGGACCGGTTTACACCCCACACGAATTGTAATCGATACACATAATAATTTACCTGATAATTTGGCCGTTTTTAACACAACGGCTAAAACCATACGGTTGACAGATGCAGAACTAGACACCTCACAACCTCTAGCATCTCAAATTTGCGAACGTTTACATGAATACAATATAACGTCTGTAATAATTGAAGGCGGAAGCAAAACACTTCAAACTTTTATAGATGAAAATCTCTGGGATGAAGCTCGCGTCTTTTACGGCACAAATCAGTTTTTAGAAGGCACAAAAGCACCTTATATAAATGGAAGCTTACTGTCTGAAACAAAAATATTAAACGATACTTTAAAATATTACACCAATGATTAAAACAATAATATTCGATTTTGGCGATGTATTTATCAACTTAGATAAAGTCGGTGCTCTTGAAAATGCTTTACTTAATTTTAAACTAGACAGCATTCCAGAAGACTTAACCCATATTAATAGTCTATATGAAATGGGCCTGATGGATACCTCTGAGTTTGTAGAGTTTTACGAATCGTCTTTTCCAGATGTAAAGTCTGATAAAATTCTAGAAATATGGAACTCTATCTTAAAAGATTTCCCACATCATCGATTAGAATTTTTAAAATCACTTTCTGAAAGCAAGAAATACAAATTGATACTATTAAGCAACACCAACGATTTACATATCGAGTTTGTAAAAAGTTATGTT
Organism: Formosa undariae; assembly: GCF_042427615.1. Taxonomy (NCBI): domain Bacteria; kingdom Pseudomonadati; phylum Bacteroidota; class Flavobacteriia; order Flavobacteriales; family Flavobacteriaceae; genus Formosa; species Formosa undariae. The sequence goes on from NZ_JBHMEZ010000012.1 coordinate 837,074, forward strand.
CCGTTTTTCAATGAATTTGAAAGTTACTTCGATGTGTTCTACTTATCACACGAAATCAATCTAAGAAAACCAAATGCTGATATCTACGAATTTGTTTTAAAGCAAAACAACCTAGTAGCTTCTGAAACGTTATTTGTGGACGACTTAACCGAAAACACTTCTGCTGCAGAGAAACTAGGCATCCACACTTGGAATATCGATCCAGAAACAGAAGATGTTACTACGTTATTTGAAACTAAGAAAGAACTATTTAGCTAATATTTGGAAGTACTAGACACATACAAAACCATTTTAAAACCATCTGAAGAAACACTGTTCAAAGAAAAGAACAGTAAGTTTTTTGGATATGCGTTTCCTGTTAAAACAGAAGATGACGTAAAAGGGCACCTGGAAACCATAAAAAAGCAACATCATTCTGCAAGGCATTGGTGTTATGCATATCAAATAGGAACAGAAACCATTGCTTATCGGGCAAACGACGATGGCGAACCTAACAATTCTGCGGGAATGCCTATTTATGGACAAATTCAATCTTTCGATGTCACCAACGTTTTAATAATTGTTGTCCGTTATTTCGGAGGCGTTAAATTAGGCGTTGGCGGATTGATTGGCGCTTACAGAACTTCTGCCCAATTAAGTTTGGAGGCTTCAAAAATTGTAGAACGCACCATTAATATAGAATACCTTATTGTTTTCGATTATAAAAACATGAATAAGGTAATGCGAACGATTAAAGAGAAAAATTTAAATGTTATAGATCAGAAATTAGAACTCCATTGTGAGCTTACAATTTCTGTTAGAAAAAAAGATGCTGAAACTGTTTTTAATAGTTTCAGCATTCTTTATGAAGTTGAAATTAAAGAACTGTAAGGTTATTCAGGTATAAGATCTAATATATATTTCGGACATTTCATTGGTCGCTTTGTCTCCATATTAATAAAAGCCAAAACAGTGTTCGCTAAAACTAATATTTCGCCTTTTTGATTTGTAATTTCGAAGTCAAAATCGATCTTTACAGTAGGGTTCTTTTTTAGTATGGTTTTTACTTTAATTACCTCATCATAAAAAGCTGATTTTTTGTAGTTTAAAGACATTGAAATCACAGGTAACATAACACCTTGGTCCTCCATTTCTTTATAAGACACTCCTAACGAGCGTAACCACTCAGTCCGCGCCATTTCTAGATATAACGCATAATTACCATGATGTACAACTCCCATCTGATCCGTTTCACCATATCGCACTCTTATTTCTATTTCGTCAATTATCATAATAAAATTTGATTATTTTTTCGTACATTATAAAGCAGGTTAAACATGAGGAAAAAAATCTTAAAATTCAATAGCTGAGCATTTTTTTTTTAAGATATTTGTTCACATATTTGTCAAACCAAAAAACGAGGGATATTTTCAATTATCCTTTTAACATTAACAAAGAAATCTTTTAAATTATAATGAGTGTAACTGCGCAATCGGTATGGAATAACTGTCTTGAATTTATAAAAGATAATATCCAACCGCAAGCTTATAAAACATGGTTTGAGCCAATCGCCGCAGTTAAATTAACGGACAATGCTCTAAGCATACAAGTACCTAGTAAATTTTTCTACGAGTGGCTAGAAGAGCACTATGTTAAAATTTTAAAAGTAGCCTTGACTAAAGAATTAGGTGAAAAAGCCAAATTGGTTTACATTATTAAAATGGAAAACACGTATGGTAATAAACAACCTTTTACAGAACGTATTCCTAGTTCTAGCCGATCTGCTGTTAAAGCTCAAGATGTAGATATTCCGCTTAACAATAAAAACCCAGAATTACGTAACCCGTTTATTATTCCTGGAATTAGAAATGTTAAGATCGAATCACAATTAAATCCAAATTATAGTTTCGAAAACTTTTTAGAAGGAGATTCTAACCGATTAGCAAGAAGTGCAGGATTAGCTGTAGCGGCGAAACCCGGAGGAACATCTTTTAATCCGTTATTAATTTTTGGAGGTGTTGGTCTAGGTAAAACACACTTAGCTCACGCTATTGGTGTCGAAATTAAAGATAAGTATCCTGAAAAAACAGTTTTATATATTTCTGCTGAAAAATTCACGCAACAATATATAGACTCTGTTAAGAAGAACAACAGAAACGACTTTATTCATTTCTATCAAATTATAGATGTTTTAATTATTGACGACGTTCAATTCTTATCTGGTAAAACAGGAACGCAAGATGTGTTTTTCCACATTTTTAATCACTTACACCAAAATGGCAAACAAGTTATTTTAACAAGTGATAAAGCGCCTGTCGATATGCAGGATATTGAGCAACGTTTACTATCACGTTTTAAATGGGGACTTTCTGCAGAATTGCAAAGCCCAGATTTCGAAACGCGTGTTTCTATATTAAACAACAAATTATATCGTGACGGTGTAGATATGCCTATGGATATTGTTGAATATGTAGCGAAACATATTAAAACAAACGTTAGAGAATTAGAAGGTGCCATTATCTCATTAATTGCACAGTCGTCTTTCAATAAAAAAGAAATTACTATAGACCTTGCTAAGCAAATTGTTGAAAAATTTGTAAAGCACACGAAACGTGAAGTGTCTATTGATTACATACAGAAAGTGGTGTCGGATTACTTCCAAATGAATGTAGATACTCTTCAGTCTAAAACAAGAAAACGTCATATCGTGCAAGCGAGACAATTGGCTATGTTTTTTGCTAAGAAATACACTAAAGCCTCTTTAGCAAGTATTGGCTCACAAATTGGAAAACGTGACCATGCTACTGTACTTCATGCTTGTAAAACTGTCGATAATTTATCGACTACAGACAAGCAATTTAAGAAGTACGTTGAAGATATTACAAAAAAGTTGTCAGTTTAAAACACAATTACAATGACTAAAATACTCATGGTTTGCCTTGGAAACATCTGTCGATCTCCTTTGGCAGAAGGTATTTTACGCTCTAAATTATCTTACGATGATTTTGTAATAGATTCTGCAGGAACGGCGAGTTACCATATCGGATCTCATCCGGATAATCGTTCTATAACTGTAGGAAATAAATACGGTATCAATATTTCAAAATTAATGGGACGACAGTTTTCTGTTAGAGATTTTGAAGATTTTGATATGATCTATGCTATGGATTCTGCGAATTATCGAGATATTTTACATTTAGCGCGTACAGATGAAGACAAGGCTAAAGTAAAAATGATTTTAAACGAAGTCTATCCCGATCAGAATTACGATGTCCCAGACCCATATCATGGCGGGACTCATGGTTTCGAAAACGTCTACAAAATGCTAGATGAAGCTTGCGATGTAATAGTCGAAAAACTAAAATAACACCTTTCAGTTTCCGATTTTAAAACTGAATACATTTTTATACTTATGAAAACTTCTTTAGGAAAACTCTATCTTATTCCAACCACTTTAGGCGATAACGAACCTTTAGAAGTATTACCCATTTCGGTAAAAACCATCATTGAAAACACGAAGACCTTCATTGTTGAAAATGAAAAAACAGCACGACGTTTTATAAAACGCATTTGTCCTGAGACGATACAGTCTGATTTGGAGTTTTTTCATTTAAATAAATTTACTTCGGAGAGTGATTTACCTAGCTTCTTAGAACCGTGTTTAAACGGAACGAATGTTGGCTTACTTTCTGAAGCAGGGTGCCCAAGTGTAGCCGATCCGGGATCTGATGTTGTAAATATTGCCCATCAGCAAGGCATACAAGTTGTGCCTTTAGTTGGACCTTCTTCCATCCTACTCGCCCTTATGAGTTCTGGAATGAATGGTCAAGGCTTTTCTTTTAATGGCTATTTACCTATAGATAAAAGTGAACGTAAACAAGAATTAAAACGTTTAGAACGCTTGTCTTTCGATTATAATCAGTCACAAATTTTTATTGAAACACCGTATAGAAATAACAAAATGCTTGAAGACATTTGTAGTATTTTAAGTAAAAATACTATGGTGTGCGTGGCGTGCGATATTACATTACCAACCGAATTTATTAAAACGAAGCCCGCTTCAGAATGGCTTAAAAACACTGAAGACCTCCATAAGAGGCCTTCAATATTTATTATTCATAAAAGTTAAAACTTAAACTTTTTTAACCTTAGCTTTCTGATTTGGTTTTACAAAAGACGTATCATAACCTGAAAACTTCTTCATGTAATGCGCTACCGATGTCCCGTAAGCGTCATTAAAACCAACTGCACCATAACTTCTTAAATACTTTTTAACGTTACCTGGCCCAGCTAAATGTGCCGCCGCAAGAATACCAGATTCTGTTACCACAACTCCATTTATTTTTTTACCTACATAATTTTTAATGTCACGGCGTAAAATCCATTTATTCCGTTCTGTATTCGCTAAGAATGCTTTTTCCTGTAATTCTGGATTTTTAAGAAACTTAACCGGATTATAAATCCCAATAATTTTTAATGTTTCTTTTCCAAATTGGTATTTTCCTAAATACCCCAGTGTATTCACTGTAAAATAATTTCCTCTAGATTCTTTAAAACCTACAGCTTCTTTAAAACCAACATACGTTTTCCCTAAATTAGGAGAAAATGTACTTTCAATATCTGTGTTTAATGCTTTCGCATGATTACGATCAACACTATCATTAACCGCGTGATAATTTAAGGCTAAGCCTTCCGATAAATTATAGTTCTTGGCTACACTGATTTTTTCAGTAGAAAATGAATAAAATGCCAAAGAACATATTGCAAGAATTACGATAACATAACTTCCAATACTTTTCATATTACGTTTAATTTCTTCAGATAGATAAAAACTAGTTACCTGAAAATTTCAGTCGGCAAATATACAACTTTTTTTATTAATCTGAAAATTAATCAATTAACTAAAATTAGGCCACTATATCACTCTAAAAACGTAGACATTAACCGGGTTTTCTGACAAAAAACTCAACTTATCAAGAAAGAAAAATACTACAAAATATTTTTTAAAAACATTAGATATTACCCCTATTTGGTGATTCCTTGACTATTTAGGTAGTTTTGGTACGCTCTTGCGTTAGCGTTATGCTGACTTAAATTCTTTGCAAAATTATGATACCCTAAACGTTTGGCATCTGCAGCGAAATAGTAATACCCATGATCTTCTGCATTTAAAACAGCATTAACAGCTGTAAGGTCTGGCATAGCAATTAATCCTGGAGGCAAGCCTGCATTTAGGTATGTGTTATACGGAGAAACTATAGATTTGTGTTTATTTAAAACACGTTTTATAACTGTGCCTTGGTATTCTGGCAACTGATAAGCTGCAAATTTTAAGGTCGGGTCTGCTTGTAATGGCATACCTACCTTTAATCGATTTAAATACACACCTGCAATTCTAGGTTGCTCGTCTGCAGCTTTAGATTCTTCATGAACAATAGACGCTAAGGTAATCACTTCACTTGGAGACAAACCGATTTCTTTAGCTTTAGCTAGTCTTGAACTATTCCAGAATCTTTTGTATTCGGTTAGCATGCGATTTCTAAATTCTACTCCTGAAGTATTCCAAAAGAACTCATAACTATTCGGCAAATACATCCCCAACATAGTCGCTTTGTTAAATCCGTTTTCCTTTATAAATGCAGTATCCTTCATGGCAACTACAAGAGACAAACTATCGGCATCAATCTGCGTAGCAATACGACCTGCTAATTTTTCGATACTTTCTTGATTATTAAACGCGACTTGAATTGGAAGACTATTTATACGAATAGAGTTAATAATATCGTTATTAGTCATCCCCTTAGTAATGCTAAACTTACCGCCTTTAATATGAGTTGTATATTGCTTTCGTTCTGCCAAGGCATCAAAGGTTTCAATATCTTTTAAAAGGGGTTTTAATTGTTCACGAACATCTTGATACGTGGCTCGTGTTGGAATATAAATATATGCGGTTTCATTATTAAAAGCCGTATTTGGTTTAAACATGGCAGAATACACATAGTTTGCGAAAAAAGCTGACACTACAAGGCCTATAAGGACAATGGCAATAAGAATTTTTTTAATATACATTAGCTATTTATTAATTGTAATAGGAATTCGTTTTTATAAACACCTTTGACAAGGTTCCAATCTTTTTTTAATCCGATGATTTGAAACTCTTGATTTTTAAATAATTTTAGACTGGCTTCATTATCTTCAGAAATATTGCAGTACACCTGATGCAGTTGAAGTTGATTAAAACAGTAATTAATTAAGAGAGATAACGCTTCGCTACCATAACCTTTAGCTCGTTTGGCTTCGTCGGTAATTAGAATTCCAATGCCCGCTTTTCTATTTCTAAAATCAAAATCGAAAACATCTATCAATCCAATCACGTTATTCTCATAATCAGAAATAACTAATCGCAGTTGTTTTACCTCATAGATATCCAAATGAGAATCGTCTAAATACTGTTTTATTAAATATTTAGAATAGGGTGTTTGCGTATTGCTAAGTTCCCAAATAGACTCATTATTCTCGACTTCGTGAATAAAATCCAAATCTTCAGGCTCTAAGGCTCTTAAAAAAATATGTTCTCCTTTTAGAGTTACCATTCAATTTCTCCTTTAAAGACTTGCTTTGCAGGACCAATTAACCAGACATCTTTATAACCGTCTTCCGTTTTTGTAAACGATACTTTTAACTCTCCGCCTTGAACTTTTAAATGCACTGTACTATCTGGAGTTTCTCCCAAATAATTCATCGCTATCGCAACGGCTGTTACACCTGTCCCGCAAGATAAAGTCTCATCCTCCACGCCTCTTTCGTAGGTTCTTACTTCGAATTGGTTGCTCGATAATTTCTTTACAAAATTTACATTTGTTCCTTCCTTATAGTAAGGCGTACCATTTCTAATTGTGCTTCCTAATAATTTTATGTCGAAAGTTTCAATATGATCCTCAAATTGAACATGATGCGGAGATCCCGTATTTAAAAACACATAAGATTCATGATCTTCCACATTGGTAACATCTTGCATTTGCAATTGCACCAAGTCCCCTTCAAAAACCACATGATGCATCCCATCTATAGCTTCAAAAGATCCTTTTTTATTTATTATATTTAAATCCTTCGCGAATTGAGATAAGCATCGTCCGCCATTTCCGCACATGGTACTTTCGTTTCCATCGGCATTGTAATACACCATTGTGAAATCGACCTCCGGGTGCTTTTCTAATAAGATTAAACCATCGGCACCAATTCCAAATCGTCTATCGCATAAACGGTTAATAAGTGCTATATCTGTTTTGTCGAATGTATTCTGACGATTATCTATCATCACAAAATCATTCCCTGTTCCTTGATATTTATAAAATGTATGTGTCATAATTATCGACAAATATAGGAATATTTAGCAATTCTTTCGAGTGTTAAAATCTCTTTAATGCTAAGTTAAATAGCGTTAAACTATTCTGAACAAAGCAATAAAGAGGTAATTTTAAAAATTATTTTTTATTAACCTAAATTACATTACACATGAAAAAAATATTGACTCTAGTCTTCGTTTCTGCTTTAGGTGGTATGTTAACTCTTGGAACATATAAAATGTTTCTAGAAAACAATGACGCATTAGTTATCACAAAAACAGAATCTACTCCAACCAATTTTATACCTACATCTCATATTTCTAACCTGAACGCTGTAAACTATGCTCCCGATTTTACGATGGCAGCAGAAAACACGGTGCATAGTGTAGTGCATGTAAAAAACACATCTATTGTATCTGGGCAAATGACGTATAAAGATTTATTCTACGGACGATCTTCTGCTCGACCACAAGTAGGTACGGGTTCTGGGGTAATTATTTCACCCGATGGTTACATTATAACCAACAATCACGTTATTAATAATTCTCAAGAATTAACAGTTACTTTAAATGACAATAGAGAATATGATGCTAAAATTATTGGTAGCGATGATAAAACAGATATCGCTTTATTAAAAATTGAAACCGATGAAGATTTACCATATACGACCTTTGGGGATAGCGACCAAGCAAAACTTGGTGAATGGGTTCTTGCTGTTGGAAATCCGTTTAACCTAACATCTACCGTTACTGCAGGTATTATTAGTGCAAAATCTAGAGATTTAACAGGACAGAGTAATCAGTCTTTTATTCAAACCGATGCCGCTGTTAATCCAGGAAATTCAGGAGGAGCTTTAGTGAACACAAATGGTGACTTAATAGGAATTAACACCGCTATATCCTCCCAAACAGGTTCTTATATAGGATATTCTTTCGCTGTACCTAGTAATATTGCCAGAAAAGTAATTGAAGATATTATGGAGTACGGAAATGTACAAAATGGTATTCTAGGTGTCACCGGTGGTGCTTTGAATAATTCGTTTGCTGAAAAATTAAATATTGCAGATACCGAAGGGTTTTACGTAGATAACGTTGAAGACGGTTCTGGTGCAGAAGTTGCAGGTATACAACAAGGCGATATTATAAAGAAAATAGACCATGTTAAGATTACAAAATTCGCAGATTTAAGAGGGCATTTAAATACAAAACGTCCAGACGATGTGGTTAACATTACAATATTAAGAGATGGAGATTTAAAAACACTCCCTGTGACGTTAATTAAAAATCAAACGTTCACCATGCCTTTAGTTGGGGTTATTAAAAACACGGAAAAAAAGGACTTGAAAAAATTCGATTTAGATAATGGAGTTAAGATTGTAAGATTAAATAATGAATATGCTCAATATTGGAAACAAAACGGTATTATGGAAGGTACTATTATTACGGCCATAAACGCTCAGAAAGTCAACTCTATTGAAGATGTTCAGAATATCTTAAAAGCTAAATCACCTAATGAACCGTTACAAATCGAAATGATTAATGCTAGAGGAGAAAAAGAGCGTTACAATTTTAGATAAAATATAAACGACTTTAAATCGTTTTAATAAAGCCCTTCAATACTTTTGAAGGGTTTTATTTTTACATAACTATAATTACGTACTTATGCCTAGCTATATAATAAGGTATTCCGTCTCTAGTATTTTCGATAGTAAAGACACGATTAGAAGTTCTTTAAAAAAAAATTGATTTTATATATCGATATGCCGAGGAGTATAGATATAGTCATCAAGCAGTTAGACTTACCAAATAAATTTATAAGCTAAAAGTCTTTAGTTATTATCAATAATAATCATCCAAAAGTCAATTTACAACGTATATATAAAACCTCACTCATGTGAGGTTTTTTGTTAATTAAAATATCTAACTTAGACATTATTTTTTAATTTCGCCACAATCTTAAAAAACTCAAATACGATTTCCATAATGAATGTAATAAAAACGTTAACTACCACTCTATTTGCTTGCCTTCTTACTGTATCATTAGTTGCTCAAACAACACCAGATACAGACACTGAAGAAGAAAACAAATTATCTTTAAATGAAGGAACTCTAGATAATCAATTTGAATATGTTATTCAAAAATCTAACAACTATCAAAATTATAAAGTAGTAAAAAAAGAATGGTTACAAACATTAAAATCTCACACCTTAGATTCATTAAAAGCGATTCGAATAGATTTGGTAGAAACCCAAACTAAAGTAGACTCACAAGCTAGTGAAATAGGGACTCTAAAAACAGATCTAGGAGAAACTCAAAATACGTTAGATCTTACAAATAAAGAAAAGGATAGCATGCAATTTTTAGGCATGCAGCTTAGTAAAACAACTTATAATACTTTTATTTGGTCTATAATAGCTGCATTATTAGTGTTTCTGTTATTCTTTATCTATAAATTTAAGAACAGTAATTCTACAACTAAAGAAGCAAAACGTATGCTTGCTGAAATAGAAGAAGAATTCGACGAACACCGTAAGACTGCTTTAGAGCGTGAGCAAAAAGTACGCAGACAATTACAAGACGAGTTAAATAAACACAAATCAAATTCTTAAAAAAAATAAGAATTGAAACCTATAATAAAACCAAGTCCATGCAATCTGTATGGACTTTTTTAATTCCTTATTTTGCTAGATAAATAACTTCGGATTTTAATTCGATTCTTCGCATCTTTGCAAAAGTTATTTAAAACAAAGCCATGCGCATAGATATTATAACCGTTTTACCAGAATTACTTAAAAGCCCGTTTGAAGCTTCAATTTTAAAACGTGCTATAGATGCTAATTTAGTTGAAGTTCACTTTCATAATTTAAGAACATATACCACGGATAATTATAAAACGATAGACGACTATCAGTTTGGTGGAGGCGCAGGTATGGTGATGTTAATAGAGCCTATCGATAAATGCATTACCAAATTAAAGTCTGAACGTGATTACGACGAGGTTATCTATATGACACCGGATGGTGAAACCTTAAAACAAGGTATAGCTAACACTTTATCCTTAAAAGAAAACATTATTATTCTTTGCGGACATTATAAAGGTGTGGACCAACGCGTACGCGATTTATTTATCACTAAGGAAATTTCTATAGGTGATTATGTATTATCTGGAGGCGAATTAGGAGCTGCCGTGTTATGTGATTCTATTATAAGGCTAATTCCTGGTGTTTTGGGAAATGAAACTTCGGCACTTACAGATTCTTTTCAAGACGATTTATTGGCACCACCAATTTATACACGACCAAGAGAATACAAAGGATTAAAAGTACCTGAAATACTATTTAGCGGAAATTTTCCAGAAATAGAAAAATGGCGTGAAGATCAAGCCTTTGAACACACCAAGAAACGCAGACCAGACCTATTAAAAGATTAAATTTTTATTTCCCTTAAGGTTGTAAGTAACAAATAAATCACTACTTTTGCACCCAATTTCGAACCAACCTCTGGCGAAAATCGTGAATGTTGCTTTGGATTAACTATTATAAAAAAATAAAGATATGGAATCTTTAATAAAATTTGTACAAGACGAATTTGTTACAAAAAAAGAATTCCCAGCATTCGGAGCTGGAGACACAATTACTGTGTACTACGAAATTAGAGAAGGTGAAAAAGTACGTACTCAGTTTTTTAGAGGTGTAGTGATTCAAAAAAGAGGTTCAGGTGCTTCTGAAACATTTACTATCAGAAAAATGTCTGGTACTGTAGGTGTAGAACGTATCTTCCCTGTTAACATGCCTGCTTTACAAAAAGTAGAAATAAACAAAAAAGGTAAAGTACGTAGAGCTCGTATTTTCTACTTTAGAGGTCTTACTGGTAAAAAAGCAAGAATTAAAGAAAGAAGAAACAAATAGTTTTCCGCTTATCATACTAAAAAGTCTCAACATTTATTGTTGGGACTTTTTTTATGAACAAAAGTTAATAAGTCCAGTTTATAAGTTGTTGATATCTAAAATGTTAAAATACATTGAAAAACTAGAAATATTTCTTATCTTTAGTAAACAATTAATACTCTAGTTTAATTAAAGTATTATACGTTCTTTTAAAATTGTTTTTTTAGATTTTATAACGCATGAAATTGCTTTATAAATCATGATGTTTTAAAAAGTAATATTGCTAGACAAGATTAACTATTAAAACTGAAAGTTTTCAAAAATGTCCTAATAACGAAAGTTAAATCAAGGATTGAAAACAATGTTTATACTGTATTTGTATTCATATAAATGGTAGTAAAAGCATAAAGAAAAACAATTACATCGAAACATTTCGTAGCTAGTAAATACATTTTGAACGTTACAATATGAATGTTTCATTTTTGAAATAGTTCAATTTAATGAAAACAAGTAAGATTTAATTCCGAACGTAATTAGTCCAAAGACTAGTAAATTTAAAATGCTATTTCAGAGAAAGCCATATCAAAATAGTCTAACTATACTGATATGGCTTTTATTTTGTCTTAATTTTAGTTTGTTTTAAGATCAGAAAGTTAAGAATAGTACACTCACCTAAACTAGCTAGCTAAAAGCAGGTCTTCGATTATATAAATATCGATCCCACTAGTACTAGTTATAAAGTCCATTTAAGACCATAGCTAATGGTTATGATTATGCAAATATTGTGATTGATCGAAAAAGAAATAATTCTATATTTTTGACAGCTCTAAAATGACTTCCAAAAGTTCTAATTTTTGCAATACAAGATTATTCAGAAGCATTTGTGTTTCTATTATTACAATAGTTCAAAACAGACCTATAATTAAGTGAAATAGTATTGGCAATTGTATTAAAAGCTTTAAAATGATTATTCCTTGTTGCTGTGTTTTTACACTTATGTAGTTAATAGACGAAGAAAAACGCTACCTTTTTATGTTCTCGACTACGCTCGAACACCATAGAAAAACAGGTGTTTTAACTATTTTACATGCAATCTATAAGATATTAAAAGATTAAACATCTAGAACTTAAACGGCATTCGAGCGGAGTCGAGAATCCCCCATAATAATCTACAAACAATCTTTCCGTGTTTTATTCAAAAGAGTAATAACAAAAAAAAAGCAGTCTATACAGACTGCCTTTTTAATTTATAATAGCGTGAACTATTTAAAATTTATACAATAAACCAAATTGAGGTTGTGCAAAAATGTTGTTGAATAAGTTGATGTTTAATGCAAAACTATTAGAAGAATCTCCATCTTCTGGATTTGCATTGTTGTAAGTTAAAATATCAGCTAAAACGAAAGTTGCAGCGAAGTTTTTTGTAAAGAAATAGTTTAATCCTAATGTTATGTTTGCTTTGATATCGTTATTGGTGTTATCAATTCCATTAGCCTGTACACGAGAATGACCATATCCTAAACCTACATCTCCATAAGCTTTGAAACGTTTTTGATCTAATTCTAAGAAGTAGTATCTAGCAAAAGCTCCGATTCCGAAGAAATCAGTTTCATTACCACCATCAGTGTCGCTTCCTCCGAAATCTAAATCCCCTCCAACTGCAATTTTATCAGAGATGAAATATCCAAATTTTGGGTTAATTCCGTAAGTTGTATTATCTCCATCTGTAGTGATTGAAATACCACCTTCGACGAACATATCTCCTTCTTCAAAAGAAACACCTCTAGCTGTTTTCATCTCAGAAGTGATTTGTGTTTTAGTAATTTCTTGATCTTGCGCCTGTGCAAATCCAAAAGCAAATAACGCGACTAATGTTAAAGTAATTCTTGTCTTCATAATTATTTATCTATTTAATTAATTCACATTCAGGAATTTAAGAGTCATTTTTTATTAATTTATAATACTCAAAATTCCCAAAAAATAAAATCGACGGCAAATTTATAAAAAAATAGATTACACGCAAGCTTTAATATTTAATTTTGATACTTAAATATTAAAACGCTCTATATGCTAAGTTAACCAATGGAAAACACTTTAGAATATTAAATTTGAGAGTTGAAAACACTTGCTAAAAAGTTACAATTCCCCTTTGGATTTAATTAAGAGCCCCAAAATATAAGGTTTGAAATACAAGAATATTAAAGAAAAAACGGAGCAGTAGATGAAAGCACGAATTGTTAAATATTTACACTAAAAACAATAAAAGTCAGTTATAAAACTGACATATATTAGTCATTAAACATACTATCCATAATGGTTTTTAATCCTCTAAAAGCAAAGAAAATAGCAAGTCCGCAAACTACAATGCCTAAAATTAAAAGAGGAATGTAGAGTGGCTTTTCTGTATTTGTAAATGCAATATGGATTAAAGATGGTCCTAGAAACATTAACCCCAGAGAGATTGCCATTTTTTTTATTCCATCGACTAAAATCTTCTTATTTGTTCTTTTAGTTTCCATTATTCGCATGCTTTAAAACGTTTCTAACACTTTTAAACTCCTGAAGTAGTATTTCGGCATCATGGTAGGAAATATTTAATTCTGTCATAATCATCTTCACGCCACGATCAACCAATTTATCATTACTCAGTTGCATATCGATCATTTTATTTCCTTTAATTTTTCCTAATTGAATCATCGTTGCTGTAGAAATCATATTCAATACCAATTTCTGAGCTGTCCCTGCTTTCATCCGAGAACTTCCAGTTATAAATTCAGAACCTACAATAATTTCGATAGGAAATTGAGCGGTTTGTGACAATGGACTATTGTGATTACAAGTGATACATCCTGTTATAATCCCTTTGGCATTACACGCTTCTAACGCAGAGATTACATAAGGTGTTGTTCCTGAAGCGGCAATACCAATAACAACATCTTTAGTAGATATATTATGTGCTAATAAATCGTCCCATCCTTGAGTGGTCGAGTCTTCTGCAAATTCTACTGCATCTCGAATGGCTTTATCCCCACCAGCAATAATTCCTACAACAAGACTTGAAGGCACTCCAAAAGTTGGAGGGCATTCTGAAGCATCTAAAACCCCTAGTCTACCACTAGTTCCTGCTCCCATGTAAAAAATACGTCCGCCATCTTTCAGTTTTAAAACGGTTTGCGCTATAACTGCTTCGATAAAAGGAAGTGCTTTTTCAATAGCAACTGGTACTGTCTTATCTTCATTATTAATGTTAACTAATAAATCTGAAACAGTCATACTTTCTAAATTATTGTATTTAGAATCGGCTTCGGTAGTTTTGATAAAATCCATGATGTAAAGATACAAATTTGTAAAAGCTACCATATAACTTATAACAAAAAAAGACTCCAATTATGGAGCCTTTTTGATTAAATATTATGTTTGATTTCTTAAGAAATAGTTTCTAAAATAGAATTTAAAGTTGCACTTGGACGCATCACTTGAGATGTTAATGTTACGTTTGGCAAATAATAGCCCTTAAGATCGACTGCGTTACCTTGAACAGCGTTAAGTTCTTCTACAATCTTAGCTTCATTTTCTGCTAATGCTTTAGCTACATCTGTAAAAGTAGCTTTTAAACTTGCGTCTTTAGTTTGACTAACTAGAGCTTCTGCCCAATATAAAGCTAAGTAAAAATGACTTCCACGGTTATCTAATTCCTTAACCTTACGAGAAGGCGATTTTCCATTGTCTAATAATTTTCCTGTAGCTTCATCTAAAGCATCAGCTAAAATTAAAGCTTTATCATTTTTAGTCTTTTCAGACATATGCTCTAAAGACACTGCCAATGCTAAAAATTCACCTAAAGAATCCCAACGTAAATGGTTTTCTTCTAATAATTGCTGTACGTGTTTTGGAGCAGATCCACCAGCACCAGTTTCAAATAATCCACCACCATTCATTAAAGGAACGATAGATAACATTTTGGCACTTGTACCTAATTCTAGGATAGGGAATAAATCTGTTAAGTAATCACGCAATACATTTCCTGTAACAGAAATAGCATCTTCTCCTTTTTTAATACGAGCTAATGTAAAGTAAGTCGCTTCTTCTGGAGATAAAATTTGAATATCTAATCCAGAAGTATCATGATCTGGTAAATATTTTTCTACTTTTTTAATTAACTCAACATCATGAGCTCTGTTTTTGTCTAACCAAAATACTGTAGGTATGTTTGTTGCTCTTGCTCTGCTTACCGCTAATTTAATCCAATCTTGGATAGGTGCATCTTTTGCTTGACACATTCTCCAGATATCACCAGCTTCAACAGCATGTTCAATTAATATATTATTGTCAGCATCAAATACACGAACAACACCATCTGCAGCGATTTCAAAAGTTTTATCATGAGAACCATATTCCTCAGCTTTTTGAGCCATAAGACCTACATTAGGAACAGTTCCCATTGTAGTAGGATCGAAAGCACCATGTTCTTTACAGAAATTAATAGTTGCGTCGTATATACTCGCATAACTACTGTCTGGAATAACAGCTTTTGTATCTTCTTGTTTACCTTCTGCATTCCACATCTGTCCTGAAGTACGTATCATTGCTGGCATAGAAGCATCGATAATAACATCACTAGGGACATGTAAATTTGTAATTCCTTTAGCAGAATCTACCATTGCAACAGAAGGCCCGTTTTTAAACGCTTCATCTATATCTGCAAGAATTTCATTACGCTTATCTTCTGGTAAAACTTCAATTGTACTTAATAAGTTTCCAAAACCATTATTTACGTCTACACCAATGCTATCTAAAGTTTCTGCGTGTTTAGCAAAAACATTTTTAAAGAATACACGTACAGCATGACCGAAGATGATAGGGTCTGAAACCTTCATCATAGTTGCCTTCATATGTAGTGAAAATAGTACGTTTTTATCTTTTGCATCTTTAATTTGAGCCTCTAAAAAGGCAATTAATGCTTTTTTACTCATTACAGTACCATCAATAATTTCACCTTTTAAAAGGTCTAATTTATCTTTTAATACTGTTGTATTTCCATTTTTATCTTCAAACTGAATGCTTACAGATGTAGCTTCATCAAGAGTTACAGACTTTTCATTATTAGCGAAATCTCCTTCAGTCATTGTAGAAACATGAGTTTTAGAGTCTGCACTCCAAGCACCCATTGAATGTGGATATTTTTTAGCGTAATTTTTCACAGCTTTAGGAGCTCTACGGTCAGAATTCCCTTCACGTAAAACAGGATTTACAGCACTACCTTTAATCTTGTCGTATCTAGACCTGATTTCTTTTTCAGCATCTGTTTTAGGTTCGTCCGGATAATTAGGTAATTTATAACCATCTTCTTGTAATTCTTTAATAGCCGATTTAAGCTGAGGAAGAGAAGCACTAATATTAGGTAATTTTATAATATTTGCATCTGGATTCTTAGCTAATTCTCCAAGTTCAGTTAAAGCATCTGGTACTTGCTGCTCTTTAGTTACAAAGTCTGAAAAATTTGCAATAATTCGTCCTGCTAAAGAAATATCTCTAGTTTCAACATTAATCCCTGAAGGACTTAAGAACGCTTGAACAATAGGTAAAAAAGAATACGTTGCCAAAGCCGGAGCTTCGTCGGTTTTTGTGTAAATAATTCTTGAGCTAATTGCCATTATTTTAGATTGTTTTATTGTAGTTTTTTATGGTCGAAAAATATAGCATTATTTTTACGAATCGCAAAGATACAAAAAACGTAAAATTTATTTATGCTGTATTCAAATAAGAAATACTTATTTTCTACGAAAAATGCATTTTCCGACTTAAAAACATAACTGTTTTTAGAATTTTCATAACAATTTGTATTAAAAACAGCAATTACCACTCTTAAAAATTAATGATTTATAACGTTTGCGCCTATAATTTATAGTAAATTGACTACTACAAGGCAATATTAAGTAATTCGCCACTAATTTGTAGTACATCTAACTCGGCTAATTTAGCATCAAATTTGGCTTGATTTCGACTTAATTCAGCATTTCTTAAATTGAGTTGTGCTTGCCTAAATTCGATAGATGTAGTTTGTCCTAATTTAAATTTTTCTTCCGTACGTTCGAAGTTATTTTGAGCCGTTCTAATATTACCTTCTTGCACATGGTAAATGGATAGTTTGTTCTGATAATTATCCCAGGCATTATTAAAATTACGATCAATATCAAGAAGCAATTGTTCTTTTTGCAATTCCTGATTTTCTAATGTTAATTTAGAATTTTTAACTTGAGTAATTGTTGCGCCACCATCGAATAAGTTCCATGATAAATTTAAGCCTCCAGAAAGCCCTGTATTTGTAGATTCCGAAACGAAAGATGCAGCATTATTATTGTTTTTATTCCAACCGTAAGACCCATTTAAACCTAAGCTTGGTAGATATTGAGATTTTCTAGCCTTTATACCTATTTCACTTAATTGTATGTTTTTATTTGCTTGTAACAGGCTTATATTGTTCGCCTTAGTTTTCTCTAACAAATCTGTTTTATTTAGTTGTAATAGAAAATCAAAATCTGTTTTAACCTCGAAATCTGACTCCATTTTATTTCCTAAAATAACGTTTAAATCGCGCTTGGTATTAATTAAATTCTGTTTTGTATTAATTAAATTAATGCTATCATTATTAATATCTACTTCAGCATTAAGAACATCTAACTTTGTGTTTTGTCCATATTCAAATTGATATTCTGATCGTAAAAGTCTGTCTTTAGAAATATTTATGGTTTGCTCCAAAGACGCTTTGTTTTCAGAAATATTAGCTAAACTATAATACACTGCGAATAATTGTAAGACTACATTTTCGATAGTCTCTCGAGCTTCTAACTGAGTTAAATTATAGGTTTCCTTAAGCGTCTGATAATTGTACTGTCGCCCTAACCCATCAAAAAGTAAATAATTTAAGGTTACAGATGCATCATATCTAGAACTTTCAGCCCCGTTTAATGTCGTTGTTTCTCCATTAGAAAATTGAGCTTCTGTATTATCTAAATTAAAGTTAGCACCAGCAGCACCCGATAATGTAGGTAAGTATCCTGAGTTTAGGATCGCTGCATTATTTTCCGCTACTTTTACATCGTTGTTAATAATCTTTATTCCGTAATTATGCTCTAGAGTTAACGTAAAGGCTTCTTCGGGTGTCAGAATACGTTGTGCAGAAGCTGTTATAGACACTAAGATTAAAGTAAGTAAAATATATGTTTTAAAATTCATGCTCTTCTTTTTGTTCTTTAATTGCACGTTCAACTTCTTCTTTTGTAACTTTTTTACCTGTAGATAGCCACTTAACATTAGTCTTTATACTATTACTAAACGAAAGAAAAAGTGGTAGTACTAGTAATGTTAAAATAGTGGCATACCCGATACCGAATGAAATAGAAATAGCCATTGGTTTTAAGAATTGTGCTTGCCTACTTTTTTCTAATAATAAAGGTGCTAAACCCGCAATAGTAGTTAATGATGTTAGAAAAATAGCTCTAAATCTTGATTTTCCTGCATCGGATAAAGCCATATCGAATGACATCCCTTCCTTCAAATTACTATTAAATTTACCAATTAATACCAGCCCATCGTTAACCATAATTCCTAATAAAGCGATAATTCCTAAAAGCGATAGTACGTTTACTGGGAATCCTAATAACCAGTGTCCCCAAGCGACAGCTGTTAAGCTAAATGGTACTAATAACAGCAATAATAAAGGCTGACTATAACTTCTAAATGTAAAAGCGATTGTAATATAGATTAGTAATAGAATTACCGTTCCTGCACTACTTAAAGATGATGTTAATTTTTGAGCCTCACGATTTTGACCTTCAAAAGAAGCAGAAATTGTAGGGTATTTAGATTGTAATTCTGGAATCGTTGTTTTTTTAATATCGTCCAAAATATCTGTAGCACTTGTACTTGGATTTTTTAAATCGGCAGATACTCTAATCTCGCGTTTCCCTTCTAAGTGATTAATGGCTACATCGCCACGAACAATACTATAAGTTGCAATATCTTTTAAACTCACGCGACTTCCTGAAGGTGTAAAAATACGCATATCCTCTAAATCGTTTATAGACTCTCTATTTTCTCTATCGTATCTTACCCAAACTTTAATTTCATCTTGTCCTCTTTGAAATCGTTGTGCTTGCGCTCCAAAAAAACCTGAACGTACTTGACTCATCACCGAAGACAAATCTAAACCTAGCAAATAGGCCGTCTCTTTTAATTCTAGGCGAATCTCTTTTATACCTGCTGGATCATTATCTTCTATATCCTTAAGTAGTGCATTCTCGCTTAAAATCTGTTTTAATTCTAATTTAGCTGCTTTTAATTCTTCTATATTATTTCCT
Organism: Formosa undariae; assembly: GCF_042427615.1. Taxonomy (NCBI): domain Bacteria; kingdom Pseudomonadati; phylum Bacteroidota; class Flavobacteriia; order Flavobacteriales; family Flavobacteriaceae; genus Formosa; species Formosa undariae. The sequence continues at coordinate 856,646 of NZ_JBHMEZ010000012.1, forward strand.
AATAATGCAACTGAAACTGGACTACCTCCGAAATTACCTCCTGAACCAAATATTAAACGTTCTGTCCCTATTACTGGGCCAACTAATTCCCGAAGTCTGTTTGCTACTAAAGATGCATTTATAACATCTGGACGATCTTCTCCAGGTAACATATTTATCACTAATTCTGCACTAGAACTACTTTTTAAAGACAGAATTGTGTTTTCGAAAAGCTCCTTATCGGTATCCTTTAAATATTTTTCAGTAAATTCTTGATTAACTATAAGTGCCTTTTCTTCAATCATAGAAATAATCGAATCTGTAACTCTTACATTCGTACCATTTGGCATATCAAGTTCTATTGAGACACGATCACTGGCGATTGAAGGGAAAATTGTAACTCCAATAACGCCTCCGCCTACAGCTCCAAATGTCAAGACTAAAAGTCCTACAAAAATACCTAGAGACAGTATTTTGAATTTAAGGATAAAGTCGAATGTTGGTGCGTATACTCTATCTCTTAAAAAAATCATCACGCGATCTCCTAATGCATTTATATTTCGCATTTTAGAGAAAAACTGATTGAATTTACTAGGATTCTCCTTCGGAACCTCTTTACGTAGAGCTTTAGAGTGTGCTAAGTGCGCTGGTAAAATAATTAAAGCTTCGATTAGTGATACCACCAAAGTTAAGATTACAATAACCGATACTTCACTAAAAAACTCTCCAATTCTGCTATCTAAGAATTGAAATAATGAGAATGCTAAAAGCGTCGTTATTATAGCTGAAACTACTGGAGGGATAACTTCCATAGTTCCGTCGATTGCCGCTTGAACAGGTGTTTTTCCTTTTTCGTAATGCTGATAAATGTTTTCGGCAATTACAATTCCATCATCCACCAAAATACCAATAACAATAATCATCCCAAAAAGAGAAAATACATTTATGGTGACGTCAAACTGACTTGCGAAAATAAACATCCCTAAAAACGAAATTGGAAGTCCAAAAGCAACCCAAAATGCTAAACGCGTATTCAAAAATAATGATAGAAACAATAAGACCAATAACATACCCACAATAGCATTTTCAGTTAAAAGCTGGGTACGTTGCTTTAATGTTACAGAAAGATCTCTTACAATATCTAACTGCACATTATCATGCTTAAGATTATAATCTTCGATATAGGCTTTTACATTATCTGCAGAAGACATCAGATCTTCGTTATTGGTACTCGTAACCGAAATATTAACAGCTAATTCCTGATTGAAAAAAGTCGCATTTGGTGTTTCAGAAAAACGATCTCTAATTATAGCTACATCCTTCAACCTAATTATTTTACCATCTTGCGTAGCTCTAACAATAACATTAGAAAGTTCGTCTCCATAGTACGACCTGTTATTGGCACGAATTAAATATTCTTCCGTATTGGTTTTAATATTACCTCCTGTAATTAAAATATTTGAAGACGACACAGCATTGGCAACTTCACTAAAAGTTAAATTAAAGGCTTGTAAACTTACTTCGTTTACAGCTATTTCAATTTCCTCTTCAGGATATCCACTTACTGTAACTTGCGAAATACCATCGATAGCGCGTAAGTCATTCTCGACCTGACGTCCAATTTGTTTTAATGTTACTAATGGTACATTTTTACCATTCAAAGCAAAAGAAATGGTTTCTCGAATAGCCTCTTGTTTCGAAACTACTAAAGGTTCCATACCTGTGGGAAAAGAAGGTACACGATCTACCGCATTTTTCACCTCCAATAACATAAAGTCAATATTCTCGTCCTTTTCGATCTCGACAGTGATAATACCACTATTCTCTTGAGACGTAGAAGTAACACGATCGATACCTTTTAATCCTTTAAGGTTATCCTCAATTTGTAACACGATACCTTCTTCAATTTCTTGAGGAGAAGCTCCAGGATAAGTAATATTTACATTAATTATTTTAGAATCTGTTAATGGAAAAAAAGAAGATTTTAAGGATAATATACCTAGTGTACCAAAGGCAATAAATGCGATTATAAATATATTAACAGCAATGTGGTACTTAATAAAATAAGCTATAATTTTTCTCATAACTTACAAATTATCTTCTTTAGCAGTTACATCGGAAAACGGTTTAACTAACATACCTGCATATGCTCCTGGCACTGGCTTTGCCAAAATGACTGTGCCATTAGGAATGCTTTTTAATACGACAGTTGTTTCAGAATAAAACACCGGGTTAACATCTATCATGTCTAGTGTATTTTCTTTTAAAATAAATATTTTAGCTCCATCTAGCATTAAACTTCTATCTATTTCAATTGAATTTTCTTCTTCCTTAGCGTTTAGTTTAGCTTCTAAATACATGCCTTCTTTTAAGTCTTTATTTGTAACTTCAATAAAAGCAGTAATCGTTTGAGTAGCCGTATCTACACTACCATTAACTCTGGAAACAATACCAGTATAGGTTTCTGTATGTTCTAAATTATTAAGCGCTACTTGTTCTCCAACCTTTAGTAAGGTAGCATAAGATTTACTCAAAGCCACTTCCATTTCATAGCTCGTTGGATCTATAAATTCTCCTAATTTCTGACCACTACGTATTAACGAACCTTCCGTTGCCAATGCTTCAGTTAAGATCCCACTAAATGGTGCTACAATTCTATATTTAGTTAAATGTTGTTCTAAGTTTTTTACATTGTAATAACTAGAAATAATTCCCCGACCGGTAATAAAATAATTTTCTTTTTCTGAAGGCATTTCTGGCAACTTAGGTGTCGACTTTTCCATGTCAAAATTCACCAAATAATCTTGCCATTTTTGATATATTTTTGGATAATCGAAACGCAAATCCGGCATTATGGCCGCTATATCGTTATATAAATTACTTTTAGCAGATTGTACACTTGCATAATATTCGGAAGCGTCAATATCAATTAAAATTTGCCCCTTACTATATACTTGCCCAGGTTTAAACAAAATATTTCTAGGTTTAAAAATACCTTGAACTTCAGAGTATAATTCTAATCTACGTTTAGCAAGCAAGCTTCCATGTGCTGGAATTAATATAGGAATTGTTTTATTTTTAACCGTATCTGTAAATACTGTTTTTATGATCTTTTCAGTAACTGGTTTTGGTTTGGTTTTAGAATCAATCAATCGTTTTGCTAAGAAAAAAGAGAAAACAACAAAAAGTATCCCAATGATAGAAAGTAAAATTTTTCGCATGTAGTTAAGTTTAGTACTTGTCTTAAGACAGTAAAACTATCGTTAAGTTAATTTTAAAAGTCTTAAAAAAATCATAAAATACATAATTAACTATCAGTAAGTTAATTACTAACACTAAATGTAACATAATATATAATAATGAGCTAAATAGTAGCGTAAATTACACAGTATAATGCCCTGTAGTATTTCATGAATTTAAACAATCAAGAATGTTATATAATTTCTTCTGTTCTTTATTACATAATAAGCGATCTATAACGAAAAGCACAAGTAGCTAAAAAGCTAGTAACCTAAAAGTGTCAGACTCCTTCAATAGTTTACCTCTTACCTTAAACTTTAATTTAAACACCACATTGGAGTTATATATACAGGCACATAAATTTTATTTTACATACAACAGGACATCTCGTACGTAAATATAAGGTGTAGAAAAAGTTTAAATCTTATAATTAACGCCATGTAGAAAAGATGTTAAAAGACATGTATTATAATTTTATTTGATTGAAAATGGATGAAGGAAGAAGAAATTTGGACGAATTAATCCATAAATTAAACTCTAATACACATGCTCTATCTATGTACCGAGCTTAGACCTATGTCAATAAATTGTTAGATCAATTATGCAATGTTTTAATATTATAAAGAAAAGTAGCTAGTTGGTTAGTTAGCGGTATGAATAAACAATATCTAATTCCAATTCTCAAAATTAGAAAATAGAATAACGAAAACCCCCTCCATTACTTCAATACATTATTACACTCTTAATATTTATACTTATTGGATCTAATTACGTCAGAGAACTATTTTTACTAGAAATAAACAGGAAGGGGATTCTAGACTAATTCAAGGCGAAATTTATAGTTTAACTCGGAAATTTGTATCCATCATTTTAGCCTATATATATATTATTATACTAATTTATAAGCGTTTATAAGGTACAAATGCATTATATATGAAGAATGCAGAACAATTACACAGATACTTTGATAATTCTATAGAAAAACATATCTATTTCTATTTCCCAAATCCAAGTGCCCAACGGCCGCTGTATAGCCCCTACAACTTATAGTATTTTACTCAATTATTTTGAGATATCTCTTGTACTATAACAAGCTAATCCATGTATCAGAATCTCAGTGTTTTGGTTTTATAGGATGGTAAAATAGTATCAACACAGGATAACTTACCACAAATATTTAACATTAAATTAACTTAATTTTACCACAAATCAATAACATAAATACATATTAAATGATTTTATAGTAATTATTTAACTTAAACACTTCTTTTTATTAATCTAACTTTACTAATTATTTATGAAAAATTTCAGATTAACATTTCTAAAGAAACTATTGCCTTTATTAGGCATGGCATTATTATTTACAGGCATCTCCTATGCTCAAAACACACCCGTCACAGGAATGGTAAACGACGAAACAGGCATGCCAATACCAGGTGTTTCAGTTGTACTTAAAGGTACCGTTACCGGGACTACTACTGATTTTGATGGAAATTACAACATTAATGTAACGCAAGATGCTCTTCTTGTTTTTAGTTATATGGGGTTTAAAGAACAAGAGGTAAGTGTAGGATTAAAGACAACTATTAATATTACTATGGAAGCCGACAATCAAGCTTTGGATGAAGTTATTGTTATGGCCTATGGTACAACAAATAAAGAGGCCCTTACGGGTTCTGCATCCGTTATAAAGGCTGGTGACCTCGAAAAGATCAACAACTCTAGTATTACCAAATCTCTTGAAGGATTAAGTTCTGGTGTACAAGTTCTTAACACCGACGGCAGGCCAGGTTCTGAAGCTACTATTCTTGTACGAGGAATTACTTCTTTTAATGCTTCAAATACTCCTTTGTATATTGTTGATGGTGCTGCATTCGAAGGAGCTCTTAATCAAATTTCAACATCAGATATCGAATCGATGACCGTATTGAAAGATGCAGCTGCAAACGCACTTTATGGATCACGTGCTTCTGGAGGCGTTATTGTTATCACAACAAAACAGGGTAAGTCTAAAGAGGGAAGAGTAAATTTTAAAGCAAAATGGGGTTTTACCGACTTTGCTGTGGATATGCCAGGACAAAAAGATCCCGGCACAACCTTTGAATATACTTGGCAAGGATATTATCAGGGTGCACTACAAAATGGAGATACCGACGCACTAGCAAGAGAATACGCTAGTAATAATGTTGTTGCACACTTTTTTCCTCAGTTTAATGAAGAGTTAAGAAATGCTACAGGTAGAATTTATTACAACGCTTATGATACTGACACACCGGTAGGTACTGATGGTAAAATAAAAAGTGATGCAAACTTTCTGTGGCCTGAAGAAAATTTTGACTGGTACAATTCACTTTTCGACACAGGATTTAACGAAGAATACAGCCTTGATTTTAGTGGCCGAGCAGGAGACAAAGTGCAATATTTTTTCTCCATTAATCATCTGAATGATGGTGGTATTTATACTACACAGGAGTTTGAAAGAACAACCGCTCGTCTGAACCTAACAGCACAAGTTAAGGACTGGATTAAAATAGGGAACAACTTTTCCTATTCACACTCCTTTCAAAACGATGTAAATGCATATACAAGGTTTTACCGCACAATGCCATCTGTTTACGCCGTGAACGAATGGGATTATGCCAATAACGATTATTTCTACGATAGCTATGGGAATAAGGTTCCTGACGATGCATGGGATCCTGATCAAAATCAGACCAGACTTGCATGGTCACACTGGGTACAGCAAAAACAAGGTGAATATATGAATGATTACGGGTGGAGCTATACTGGTCTTTTCAACGATTCATTCAATACTTCAAACTATATTGAGTTAGACTTAATAGAGGGACTTAAATTTAAAACCTCGGTGTCTTTAAATTTGAATCTTTCAAGTCGAACTTGGTTTACTAGTATAACAGATAATCCTAGTGGTCCAGGAAACGCGACTGAAGCCGAATCAAAAAATTATTCACTTACCTATAACAACCTTTTAACATATAATAAATCATTTGGGAATAATAACATTAGCCTACTGTTAGGTCAAGAAATATTTTCTCAGCAATGGAATTATCTTTCAGCATCAGCTCAAGGATTTCCAATTGATGGACTCTATGAATTGAATGCTGCTACAGAACCTACAGCGGCCTCATCATACCTTGATGAATATAAATTACAAAGTTATTTTGCAAACGTAGAATATAATTATGATAACAAATATTACTTAGGAGCAAGTATTCGTACCGATGGATCTTCGCGCTTTCATCCAGATACGAGATGGGGAACATTCTGGTCAGGATCGATGTCATGGAGAATATCAAAAGAAGACTTTATTGATGATGTTACCTGGTTAGATGAATTGAAAGTTAAAGCGAGTATCGGGTCTGTTGGAAACGACAAGGTTGGGCTTTATGCTTACGAAGGACTTTTTAGTTCTAGGCCTGACTTAACAAATACAGGATATTTAATGAGTACGCTTGCTACTCCAGATCTTAAATGGGAGCAAAATATACAGACTAACTTTGGACTGGATTTTAGTCTATTTAAACGTCTTAGTGGGTCTTTCGAGTATTTTATTAAGGATTCTAAAGATTTGCTTTTTGAAGTTCCATTATCACCTTCATCTGGTTTTACTGGTTACAATCAAAATATTGGTAATCTACGAAATAGTGGTATTGAAGCTAGTCTGAGTTATGCAATTATTAATGAAGGAAACCTACGCTGGAATATATCTGGTATGGTAACAAGCATTAAGAATGAGATTACAAAATTACCAGAGAATTGGAATGAAATACAAGGGAATTATTACAGAGGAGTCGGAAATTCACTATACGACTGGTATATGCCTGAATGGGCCGGACTGAATGAGGAAGGAGCTAATACTTGGTATGTATTTGAATTTGAAACAGATGCTAATGGAGAATTTGTAAGAAATAGCAAAGGAGAAAAAAATGTATTAAATAAAACAATAACCACAGAGTATAGCGATGTAAATAATACTGACCAACGCAGACTTGTAGGCTCAGCTATTCCTACTATATATGGTAGTATCACCAACTCAATAACATGGAAGGGAATAGATCTTTCTGCAATGTTATTTTTTAGTGCAGGACAAGATGTTTATGATGTTGATTTTATGGAAAGTACCAGATGGAGACCCTTTTTCGCTGTAACAGATAATTGGGATAAATACGGCTGGGACTACAACGGAAATGACCCTAATAGTTTGATGCCTAGAGTTTCTGAAGAAGATTACTTGAACGGAAATACAGGGAATTATTCAACACAATACCTGTTCAAAAATAATTATATGCGACTTAGAAATCTAACTATTGGTTATACATTCCCAAAAGAACTTACTAGGAAAATAAAAATGGAAAACTTCAGAGTCTATGTTAGTGGGGATAATCTATTCACTTGGGGAGATGCTGTTGATAGAGGAACAGATCCTAGTGTTGGGCTTTCGGGAAGAATACAAAACGGAAATGAAAGTAATCAAAGTTTCTCTACGCGAAAATTTATAAATTTTGGCCTAAATGTAACTTTCTAATTTAAAATCGAATAACTTAAAAAGTTGAAAAATATGAAAAATATAATCAAAATTTTTATGGCATTGGCACTTATGGTTAGTACTACTGGGTGCGAAGATTATCTGGAGACAAGTTCTTCAGACGAAATTTCAGCAGATTTGATGTATACAGACGTGTCCGGGGCCCAGTTTGTACTTAGCGGTATATACAGGGATATGCGAGACGCCACATCAAATACTGGAGGAGGTGTTTTAACAACCTTGAGACATTGTACTTCAGTTTATGGTGATGAGATGGCTACAGTTAGAATAGGAAATTCTTTTAATTATTGGTGCGACCACGATTATAATTATGATTTAATAAATACAACTTCTAGTGTTCCTCAATTAAATTGGAATTATTTCTATAAGTTAATTGCTAACTGTAATTCCATACTTGAAAATATTGAGGCAGCAAATGGAGAACAAATAACAAAAGACCACATATCAGGTCAAGCACTTGCAATTAGAGCTTACTCATACTTTTGGCTTGTAAGAATGTTTGCTCCTCCTATAGATACGGAACTAGGTGTACCATTATATGAAACAGTAGATATTTCAGGAGCACCACGTTCAACCGTTGGAGAAGTATATACAAAGGTTATCGAAGATTTTAATACAGCAATCGGACTACTAGAAGGCTACGAACGCCCAGATAAGCATTATATTAATAAGGAGGTTGTACAAGGTATGTTAGCTTATACATATCTTACTCATGAAGAGTGGGCACTAGCAGCAAATATGGCAAATCAGGCACGGCAAAATTACCCGTTAATGAACAGAGAAGAATTCAGATCGGGACAAAATAATGAAAACCTTCCAGAATGGATGTGGGTAATTAAACAACAGGAAGATCAAAGACAGAATTGGTCCACACTTCTAAAATTTTGGGGAACATATGGTGGTATTGATAATAACTATAAAACTTGGTCTCCAAGATTCTTTATTTCGGCGAACTTAGCTAGTAAGATTGAGCCAACCGATGTAAGACACCAGTTTTACGATTATAAAGAGCAGATTCTTGAAATTAATGATACAGATACAATATTCTTTACTGCAACTGACAAATTTTGGGAAAGTTATCGTGAGGAAGATTATATGATGGGAGACGTGTCCTGGATGCGAGGAGCAGAGATGTATCTAATTGAAGCAGAAGGCCTTCTTAGAAGTGGAGATCCATCAGGTGCTACTACTGTACTAAACGAATTACAAATAACACGGGAAGCTACTCCTACAGAAGCCACTCTTCAGAATATTCTTTTAGAACGAAGCAAAGAACTTTATGGAGAAGGCTATAGTTATTTTGACCTAATTCGTAACGACCTACCTGTAATAAGAACAGCACCCCAAAGAGCCTATACAGGAATGCCAGCACATGACTGGAGTTGGATACAGCAGATACCTATAGACGAAATAACGACTAATCCGTTCATTAACGAAATAGATCAGAACCCTATAGAAGGTTCTTATAAGTAGGCTAATTATTAATGAATTATAATCCAAACGTATAGCAAAACCAATGTAACAGATATATATTATAAATTAGTTGAGATATAGTTTTATGAATAAATGGTCTTATTTGCAGTAATAGCAAATAAGACCATTTATATTAGTATACGTAGAGAAAAAAATATGAGATTGTAGACATGTTAGAAGATCAGAATAAATGGAAACAAGATCATTAAGCACTGTAAAATATAAAAAAAGTTATAATCCTTCGAATTTTAATAACTCCGACTACAAGTAACAATTTATTTCTAGAAGTCGACATCAACTTTATAAAGCTCTTAATAACCAGAAGCAAATAAAATCTAAAATCCTATTTGAACAACATCCTGATTTAGACAAAGCATATCCAATAGAATAAGATATATATTATACAGTAAAACTATAGGATAAAGGTTTACAGAAAGTATGGATTCACAAAGAATAATTACAAGTATACTCAAACAGCTTTACGCAAGAAAACTTCACGATTAACATTACTTGTATTTCCAACTAAATTGAATACCACAACTCACCAAAAGTAATCTATAACCACATATCAATCCGAACTATAGAATCACAGTAAGTAAAGTGAAAAGAGAAGTAAAAAAGAGAGTATAGTCTATTTAGTAAGAAAGCAATTAAAATGGAATAATAGTACTCTAATTTTTTTTTTTGATTTGGTTATAAACAAAAAAAATCCTCAATACAAAAGTATTGAGGATTTAGATTTAAAAAAGGCAACGTCCTACTCTCCCACAAATGCAGTACCATCGGCGCTAATAGGCTTAACTTCTCTGTTCGGAATGGTAAGAGGTGAGCCCTATCGCAATAATCACCTTAAATTGTTGATCGTTAGATGTAATTATTTACAATCTAATCAACCGCGCAACTGCGCAAATATCTTAACATATTGAAAAAGGACCCTGATGGTCTTCTACATAAATACTATAATTCTATAATAACTCTTTTTAACTTAATAAAAAAACAATGCTCCCCTCGGTACTTTTGCAAGTACATGTCCCCTATATTACTATAAAGTTAGAGGGGGCTTTTATACAA